>NZ_QTMT01000009.1:0-1935 GCF_003603295.1 Veillonella sp. AF13-2 | reverse complement strand
GATACAACGCCGATATTGTCATCAGTAGTCAATTTGTTTACATCAGTAATGCCACCGACTACATTAACTTGTCCGTTAAGTTTCTTCTTGATAACAGCGCCTGTATCGCCACCGTACATCATACCGTCATCTAGAGTAGCAACATCATGTTTCTCGCCATTCTTTTCTTCGATAACGAGACGAGTGATGTTTGTACCGTCAACGCCAGGTTTACCGTCGCCACCTTTAATGGAGATGCCGTTAGCACCATCTTTACCATTCA
Source organism: Veillonella sp. AF13-2 (assembly GCF_003603295.1). Classification (NCBI taxonomy): domain Bacteria; kingdom Bacillati; phylum Bacillota; class Negativicutes; order Veillonellales; family Veillonellaceae; genus Veillonella; species Veillonella sp. AF13-2. Next base: position 1,673 of record NZ_QTMT01000009.1, on the reverse strand, counting down.
AGCCGATAGAGCCGTCTTTACCATTGATAACAACAGCGGAGCCGTCTTTACCGTTAACTCCGATGGAGCCGTCTTTGCCGTCAGCACCCTTCTTACCAAGCACCAAATCGTCATTTACGTTAACTTTGTATGGATTATTAGCGGAACCATCGCCTTCAACGGTCGTATTTTTACCGTCTTTAAGGATAGTTTTACCTGCAGCGATAGCGTCTTTCAATTGACCAAAGTTAACTGCATCCGTATTGTCAGTACCAGCCGCTACATTAGTAATCTTCTTACTGCCTGCATCGATGCCGTCCTTAACAATCTTAGGACCGCCAGTGATAGTCAGTCCATCACTGTTCATAACAGTATCGCCGGTAGTTACGCTGTTCAAACCTTTCAAGTCCTTAGCAAGACGAGCTTTCAAGTTGTTTGTGCCATCCGATACAACGCCGATATTGTCATCAGTAGTCAATTTGTTTACATCAGTAATGCCACCGACTACATTAACTTGTCCGTTAAGTTTCTTCTTGATAACAGCGCCTGTATCGCCACCGTACATCATACCGTCATCTAGAGTAGCAACATCATGTTTCTCGCCATTCTTTTCTTCGATAACGAGACGAGTGATGTTTGTACCGTCAACGCCAGGTTTACCGTCGCCACCTTTAATGGAGATGCCGTTAGCACCATCTTTACCATTCAAGCCGATAGAGCCGTCTTTACCATTGATAACAACAGCGGAGCCGTCTTTACCGTTAACTCCGATGGAGCCGTCTTTGCCGTCAGCACCCTTCTTACCAAGCACCAAATCGTCATTTACGTTAACTTTGTATGGATTATTAGCGGAACCATCGCCTTCAACGGTTGTATTTTTACCGTCTTTAAGGATAGTTTTACCTGCTGCAACAACGTCTTTCAATTGACCAAAGTTAACTGCATCCGTGTTATCAGTACCGGCTGCTACATTAGTAATCTTCTTACCGCCTGCATCGATGCCGTCCTTAACAATCTTAGGACCGCCATTGATAGTCAAACCATCAGTGTTCATAACAGTATTACCGGTAGTTACGCTAGTTAAATTTTTCAATTCTTTTGACAATTTAACATTAAGCGCACCATTTGCAGATACTACGCCAATATTGTCATCAGACAATTTATTTGCATCAGCACCACCTTTGATATCTAACTGTTCGCCTAATTGTTTATTGATAACAGTTGTATCATCGCCCTTGAAGTTCAAGCCTTTTGCAATGGTGTTATTGATGTTTGTAATATCGGTTTTGTTATTTTTTACACCGTCACTAACATGTTTCAATTGGTCTTCTGTTGCCGCTTGACCATGTACAACTGTAGGGTTATCGATATCCCATGTACGGTTAGTCAATTCGTTTACCGTACCTGCGCCGGTTATTTTAACTGTTCCGGCCTTAATATCACCTGTTGCACCGTTAATAGTCACCTTATCTCCGGCCGTAATCGTACCGGTAGTGCCATCTATAACAACTTTCTTATCAGCATCTGAACCAAGAGTAACCTTATCACCTAATCCAACTGTATATTCTTTACCACCAGCAGCGTTAACGCCTTCTGTAACGGTTACGTTAGCATCTTTAGCTTTTACGGTTGTCGCTTTGGATGTACCGCCAATAGCAGCATTTAATTGATCCACATTGACAGCATCCGTTCCA
>NZ_QTMT01000008.1:0-4486 GCF_003603295.1 Veillonella sp. AF13-2 | reverse complement strand
TGATTGATTACCTATCATTGTTCAGTTTTCAAAGATCTATACCAGTCAAACCAGATTTTATCTAGCTTTGAAGTACTTTTATTAAAGTGTTTCGTCAACCGGCGACTAGATTAGAATAACATGTTGTCACTTTCATGTCAACATCTTTTTATAATCTTTTTTAGAATTTTGTAATTTCTGTTTTAACCAGGAATTACGTTTTTATTCTAAAACGATTATCAACAAACATATATTTTATCTAGTGTTTGCTAACTAATAAACAGTCGCTTCGAACGACTGTATAGCTATTATAGTACAAAGAGCCGAGGGGCGCAACCCCTAATTTTAAAATTTTGCAAACTTTTTTTGAATTAGCTTATATGGTATAAACAAGTACAATACATACTATATACAGTAGTTATCAATAATATAGATGATCAACTGTACTCTATGAATCTATCAGTGCTACTACTTAATCATTTATATTGTTTTATTTCTATTATAGTTACCAACAATCTTCTATTCTTTATTTATATTACGTAACTCTTATTAGAAGCATAATCAACAGCATCTATAAGAGTTCTAGTAAAGCTATAGATTTCAGATAGTTTAACTATAGATACCTTAGCAGTTATGCTTTAGAAACCTTAATACTTAATAGCGCTTATATCTTAACACTTAATAATATATATCTCGGATAGCTTAATACTTTAGATAGCCTATATAGATACATAAAGCACAAATTCCCCTTTACACGTAATAACCCTTTAATTATTTACAGGCAATTATCCTTTAATAGTATATATATAATAAAAATAACGCCATCCAAACGGATGACGTTGTTTAATAAGGATTTGTGTTCCCTAGTCGGGGGTCCAGGGTACGTGTTAGGGGCCCTTATAAACCCAATATAAGGACCATTGTGTTTTGTAGATATACGGATATATGGCGGACATATATCCGTATACCACATGTATTAGAGATCAACTAAGCCTTTAAGACGAGAGAAGGCAAAGGCTTTTTGATATCTATATCAATATAGATATCAATTATTATTGAATCGCTCTACGCAAGTCAACTTTATTGTAGTAGTTACTACCCACTGGTTCGTTAATTGCTTTACGAAGGTCTACTACGTGCTCATCAGCAGCAGTTGGTTCTTCGCTCGCTTTATTTTTAACGGTTTGTTTAGCCGCGAACCAAATTGTTTCGTTCATGTAATGACGAAGTTCTTCGTTAGATACATGTTCTTGCTCTTGAGCAAGAATATCCAAGATTGTATCTTCTAATACTTGTGCTTCGTCGTCAGTCATAGGACCGCCAACTTGTTTTTGTTTTTGTACAACTTCGTTAACACGATCTACCATACCGCGCAATACATTGAATCCATAGCTATTTACAAAGCCATCTTTTTCGTTGTATTTAGGCATTTCAAAGTATTCGTATTCGTTTTTGTTGCGGCTTTCACCGTTCCAGTTCAAAGCTGTTTCAAAGCCATGTACGCGACCAAGGGAGTGCGTACGGAAGTAATCAGCATAGTTATGTTTATCTTTGGAATGTAACCAGATTTTGTCTGCTTTAGTTAATTGCTCATGATTGTCGCGTTTAGCTTCTGCTAAAGCGATTTTTTGTTCAGCATTTTCCCATGCTTTCACATAATCATGAAGGGATTGTACTACTTGTGGGCTAGCCACAGGTACCAATACAACATTGCTCAAACCAGGTGCGAATACAGGGTTAGGCAAGATCAAGTTGTCATCATATGTTGGTGCGCTTGCTGCGTGACCAGTGATGGATGCTGCGCTCATTAAAAGTGCTGCTGTGAAAGCAAGCATTGTAGATTTTTTCATATCTATTCCTCTTTTCATAGTCGAATTAATGTGCTGGTTCAGGGCTCCCGAAGGAACCCTTACCAGTTGTATCCATTTGCTAACTAGGATTCCTAGTTTTTCTGAAAGTATAACTAAGTCATAAGACCTAATTACTCGAACACGCCTTAGGATGGGCGCCCCTAGAAGGGGCTTTCACCATCACAGGAGACATATTACATACCCATTTTCGCCATCATTGCAGCCATTTGAGCTTTCAATACTTCTACTTCACTTTGTAGACCAGCGTTTTGAGCTTTAATTTGTTCGTTTTCATATTTCAAGTCAGATACTTCACCTTTTAATCCGGCGTTTTGAGCTTTCATTGCTGCCATTTCAGTTTGAACTGCATATGCAGAGCTGATAGGGCCTTTGCGGTAGCGATCTGCTACAGCTGCTTCAGCATCTCTGTTACCAACTTTCCAAGTTACACCAGCGTTTGCCATCAAGTGGCTAGAACCGCCAGCCCAGGACAAGCCGCCATGGAACATTGTGGACTCGTTTTTGTAATGAGCTACGCCCACTGCAATCGCGGAGTTACCACGGTAGTTACCGTAACCAGCCATGATTTGAGTTGGTTCCAATGGATCATATTGCATAGGTTTCAATGCGGACAACGCTGCACCTTGAGCACCTACACGACCCACTTCTTCAGTTAATTTATCAACGCGAGGGTCAACTGCACCTTTTACGGAAAGGTCATAGTTTAAGCCACCATCAGCAGTTTCAGTTTTCTTCAATACTACGGATTGGTCATCAGATGTCAATGTAGTACGAGAATCTTTCAACTGTTTAACGTTTACTGCATCTGTATCATTAGTGCCACGTTGAACATTAGTGATTTTGTTACCACCCATGTTGAAGTTGCCACCAGTGATATTTACAGTATCTCCACCGAAGGATAATTTCGGACCATTGGAGTTGTTAGAGATGGAAGTGATGTTAGTGAGGTCGCCTTTCACGTCGAAGGATACTTTACCGTTCGCATCAGTGTGAGCAGTAGTATTTACGCCGTTAGAGAAGTCTAAACCATCAGATAACATTACTGTTCTAGCGTTGCCACCATTTTCTTTGTAAGTCAATGGAATTTGTTTAGCTGCTTCCTTACCATTGAAGTTAACTTGGTAGTTAGTTGTATGGTTAGTAGCATTTGGTTGAACGTCTACAGTGATCGCTTTTTTGTCACCTGTTACAGTAACAGCTTCACGAGCTGCGTCTTTAACGTCATTTTTATCTACAGATACTTCGTATGTTGCACCAGCTGCACCGAATGTATCGCCAGCTTTAGGAGCTACTTTAGCAATGTTATTAGCATCATCTTTAGCTTGTACTTTTTCAGTAGATTTTTTAGCTGCTTCTTGTTGAACAAGTTTCAATTGTTCTTCAGTTGCTGCACGACCTTTAGTTGCGAAGTCAGCGGAATCAAGAGTTTTGTTAGTTAAGCCAGTGATGTCACCAGTTTTACCATCAAGCTTGATTGTGTTGTCGCCAGCTACGTTAACTACTTGGTCACCTTTGAATTCTAATTTGCCATCCCCTTCTTTGTTAGTGATGGAAGTGATTTTGTTCAAATCGCCTTCAACATTAACTTTGTAAGGATTGTTTTTAGAACCATCGCCAGTTACTTTAGTATTTTGACCATCAGTAAGGTTAGTTTTAGCTGCTTTCAATTGACGTACGTTAACCGCATCAGTATCGTTTACACCGTCGTCAACGTTAGTAATTTGTTTATTACCAGCATTGATACCGTCTTTAGTTACGGATGGGCCATTGTTAATTACCAAGCCACCATCAGTGATCTTAGTATCGCCAATTGTTACGGAACCTTTATCAGTAAGGTCGATTTTGTTGTTCAATGCAAATTCTACTTTAGCTCCGTCAGCAGTATTAGTTTGTTTAACACTAAGGTTGTTACCGCCGGAGAATTCAACAGTTTTACCATCAGTAATACTCTTAGCTGCTGTTTCAGAATCAGCAGTAGTATTACCAGTAGATTTAACGTTGAAGCTGTTCATTGTACCAAGGCCAGCACCGCTAATTGTCATTTCGCCATTAGCAGATTTAGATACTGTGATACCGTCAGCACCTTTAACATTTACTTTACCGCCATTAGCTGGAACATCTGTGCCATTAGCTTGGATTGTCCAGATATCGTCAGTGTTAGCGAATGTTTTGTCGCCGTATTTAATGCGGTCGCCATCTTTCTTAATTGTTGTGTAATTATCAGGTGTGCCTAAGTGGATTTCCTTAGTTTGGATAGAGTCGATGCCTTTGATGTTTTTATTCAAGCGAATGTTCAAAGTATCGTTACCATCAGCAGTTACAGCGATGTTACCTGCAGCAGATTCAAATGTTTTTTCTTGCTCTTCAGTAACGCCTTCACCTTTAACTTTAACTGTGGAGTTAAGTTTGTTTTTATTTACAACGCTTTCGTTGTTACCAGTGAATTTCAAGCCGTCATCAGTAGTAGCAACTTCGTGTTTGTTGTTGTTGCTATCTTCGTAAACGATACGAGTCATACCGTTAGTACCATTTTTACCGTCTACACCGTCTTGACCGTTAGCACCTTTGAAAGTAAGACCATCTTTACCGTCTTTACCATTCAAGCCGATAGAGCCGTCTTTACCATTGATAACAAC
>NZ_QTMT01000007.1:0-24298 GCF_003603295.1 Veillonella sp. AF13-2 | reverse complement strand
TGGCCATACAGTAGGCGCTGGCGTAGTAACAGAAATCGAAGGTTAATACAAGTTTATAGCTCAATGTATCGATACATTAGCTATATAATTGAATTTTAGATTCAATAAAAGGGACCCAATGGGTCCCTTTTATTTTGTATATATTGATGATTAAGAGTATAGGATTGAATCGCTAATATATTGAAACAATGATGATTTTGTAATGTGACATATACGTTGTATTCAGGCTTCAAAGGATAATCATACTATTGATACAAATTGAGAAGAAATTTTAATATATTGTAACCGTAGATACAACTTTATTTATAAAATTAGTGTATATTATATATAAGGAGAGCATAGGCTCTCTTTTTGTGCTTTTATAGAAAAGGAGGTAATGTGATGGGCGAATACAAAAAGTATTGGATAGCCGTAGTAGCAGTTCTTATTATTGGATTCTCTATTCTTGGCTATTTGGGTACTGATGTATATCATCAAGCGCCACCAGTACCAACTGCGTATGTATCTCAAGATGGACAGGTTTTGTTCACTAAGGATGATATCTTACATGGTCAATCGGCTTGGCAATCTACAGGTGGTCAATCTGTAGGGACCGTACTAGGTCATGGCGCATATCAAGCCCCGGACTGGACAGCTGATTGGTTGCACAAAGAAGTGTCCGTAATGCTTGATATCAAGTCTCAGGAAGCTTTTGGTGTTCTTTATGAACAGTTAGGTGATGTGCAGAAAGCGGCTGTTAAAGAAGCAGTTAAAGCAGAGTACTTTAACAGTGCTGTTCGTGAAGATGGAACTGTTGTGCTTTCACCGGAACGTATTACAGCGATGAATTTAACCGGACAATATTTTATTGAACTTTATGGTGATAACCCTAAATTGTCCGAAACACGCGATCATTTTGCGATGAAAGACAATACGTTGCCAGAATTAAAAGATCGTATTGATATGGCACGATTCTTCTTCTGGACTACGTGGATGGCATCGACTCAACGTCCTGGTACAGATGCAACATACACCAACAATTGGCCTCACGAGCCATTGTTAGATCATAATCCAACACCGGAAAGCGTAGCTTGGTCTGTTGTGAGTGTTATTATTTTACTTTGTGGTATTGGTATTGTCGTATGGATGTGGGCATTCGGTCGCAAACAAGATGAACATGAATTAACACCGCCTGCGGAAGATCCAATTTCCAAATTGCATCTCACACCGTCTCAACGGTCTTTAGGAAAATATTTATTTACGATTTTGGCATTATTTTTACTCCAACTTGGTATGGGTGGTATCATTGCGCACTACACCGTAGAAGGACAGGCTTTCTATGGCATTCCATTGGCGCAGTATTTCCCATATTCTATTGCTCGTACTTGGCATATTCAAGCATCCTTATTCTGGATTGCGATGGCATTCTTGAGTGCCGGTTTATTCTTGGCGCCGATTATTAATGGCGGTAAAGATCCTAAGTTCCAAAAATTGGGCGTGAATATTTTGTTCTGGGCACTCGTTGTGTTGGTAGTGGGTTCCTTTACAGGTACATATTTAGGTGTTGCTCATGAGATTCCGGCGTCTCTAAACTTCTACTTGGGTCACCAAGGCTATGAGTTTATTGAGTTAGGCCGCGTATGGCAATGGATTGAATATATCGGCATTCTATTTTGGCTTGTACTCATGGTGCGCAGCATCATTGGTGCTTTCAAAAATAAAGGGGATAAAAACCTTATTGCCGCCTTTATTTTCTCTGTTGTGATGGTCGGTATTTTCTATGGCCCAGGTCTTTTCTACGGGGAACACAGCCATTTGGCAATCATGGAATACTGGCGTTGGTGGGTTATTCACCTTTGGGTAGAAGGCTTCTTTGAAGTATTCTCTACTACGTTGATGGCCTTTATTTTCGTAACTCTTGGTCTTGTATCATATCGTGCAGGTACCATAGCAGCGATTTCGTCCGGTGCTATTTACCTTATCGGCGGTATCCCTGGTACATTCCATCATCTTTATTTCACCGGTGTTACATCGACTATCGTGGCCACAGGGGCATCATTCTCCGCATTGGAAGTAGTGCCTCTTGTTCTCTTGGGATATGAAGCGTTTGAAAATTATACACGCCTTCATAGTGCTCCTTGGATGCATCGACTAAAATGGCCTGTATACTGCTTTATTGCCGTATCCTTCTGGAACTTGGTGGGTGCAGGTATCTTCGGCTTCTTAATTAATATGCCGGTTTCCTTATTCTACATTCAAGGTTTAAATACGACAGCTGTTCATGCTCATACGGCGTTGTTTGGCGTATATGGATTCTTAAGCTTAGGCTTTGTATTCCTCATTGCTCGTTATATTCGACCTGAAGTGGAATTTAATGACAAGTTATTGAAATTTGGCTTCTGGGCATTGAATTGGGGCCTTGCGTTAATGGTTCTTATCAGCCTATTGCCAATCGGCTTGATTCAAAGTTGGGCAAGTGTTACACAAGGCTTATGGCTTGCTCGCAGCGAAGACTTTATGCAACAACCATTGTTACAAAATTTGCGTTGGCTTCGCATGGTTGGCGATACCATCATGATATTGGGGGCATTGGCCTTCTTCTGGCAAATCGTGAAAGTAACTTTCACAAAGAAACAGTAATAAACGAAGCAATATAGTAAATATGTAAATATAATATTAAATATAATATATAGACATATAAGCTAACTATAAGCTAATATGACATGGCGTTCTTTGGGTAGACAAAGGGCGCCATTGTCTGTTATACTATCCATGTCAGGCATACGTGCCTGGCTTTTTTGAGTTGCTTAATTTCTTGACATCGCTTGCTACGTATGATATAGTTTTTTAGTATGTAGTCGAGCGTTTTCGAGTACAAGAGACAGATTTAGTAAATATAAAGCGAGGTGTATCCGGATGCGTAATGCCATTACTTTAGCTTGCACAGATTGCAAACAACGCAACTATCAAACGAACAAGAATAAAAAGAACAATCCTGATCGTATTGAAATGATGAAATATTGCAAATTCTGCGGTAAACATACATTACACCGTGAAACAAAATAATTCTTATCATTCATTACCTGTTGATTTGAGGATGTGAAACACAATGGCAAAGTCTAACTCAGCAGTGCAGCAGCGTGGTGGATTTGGAAAATTCTTCCGCGGTGTGAAAGCTGAACTAAAAAAAGTAGTCTGGCCAACAAAAAAAGAGCTTATCAATTACACAATTGTAGTATTCTTAGTGACCATATTCATCGCTTTGATTATTTCTGTGCTTGATGGACTCTTTGCCCAACTTTTTAATACGTTGTTGCACTTTGTTGGATAAGGGGGCCATTACATGGAAGCAGATAAGAAGTGGTATGTAATTCATACCTATTCAGGCTACGAAAATAAAGTAAAAACCACTCTTGAACTTAAAATTCAATCTATGGGGCTACAAGATGTGATCAGCCGAATTTTGGTGCCTCTTGAAGATGAAATAGATGAAAAAGATGGGGTTAAAAAAGTAGTAAAACGCAAGATATTTCCTGGGTATGTATTGGTGGAAATGGAAGTTAATGACCGTTCTTGGTATGTTGTACGCAATACGCCAGGTGTAACAGGTTTCGTTGGCTCTGCTACAAAACCAGTTCCACTTTCTGATTCCGAAGTAGAACATATACTTAAGTCTCAGGGCTTGGATAAGAAACCAACCATTAACGTTGATGTAGAAGTTGGTGAAACGGTTCGCATTACGTCCGGTGCCTTTGAAGATAAACTAGGTGTTATTACCGAACTTAACCCTGAAAAAGGAACATTGAAACTTAGTGTGGAAATGTTCAATCGAGATACCGAGGTAGAGGTAGAGTTCTCTCAAGTTGAGAAAGCTCTTTAATATATAAATATAACTCTAAAAAGAGCAATCGATTTTGGTTGCCAGTGGGAGGATGTATATCCGTTACCACCACAGTATAAGCATAGGAGGTTTAATTACCCATGGCTAAGAAATTAGTTAAACAAGTAAAACTACAAATTGAAGCCGCTAAAGCTACTCCAGCACCACCAGTTGGTCCTGCACTAGGCCAAGCAGGTGTTAATATCGTTGCTTTCACAAAAGAATTCAACGAACGTACTGCTAAACAAGCTGGCTTGATTATTCCAGTAGTTATTAATGTATATGAAGATCGTAGCTTCGACTTCATCACTAAGACTCCACCAGCTGCAGTATTGTTGAAAAAAGCTGCAGGTATTCCAAAAGGTTCTGGTGTACCTAACCGTGATAAAGTAGCAAAAGTAGGTCGCGATAAAGTTCGTGAAATTGCTGAATTGAAAATGCCTGATTTGAATGCTAATACCGTAGAACAAGGTATGCGCATGGTGGAAGGTACTGCTCGCAGCATGGGCATTGAAATCGTTGACTAATAAGCGTACGACTTGCGCATAAGGCGCAAATCGGTGGGAGGGAATTCCCGTTTGACCACATAAGGAGGATATTATAATGGCAAAAGTAGGTAAGAAATACGCTGAAGCAGTAAAACTTATTGAAGCTGGTAAATTCTACGAACCAGTAGAAGCAATTGAGTTGGTTAAGAAAACTGCAACTGCAAATTTCGATGAAACAGTTGAAATTGCTTTCAACTTGAATGTCGACCCTAAATACGCTGATCAACAAGTTCGTGGTGCAGTAGTATTGCCTCATGGTACTGGCAAAACTAAACGCGTTCTTGTATTCGCAAAAGGCGACAATATTAAGGCAGCTGAAGAAGCTGGTGCAGATTTCGTAGGTTCTGAAGAGTTAGTAGCTAAAATCCAAGGTGGTTGGAGCGACTTCGACGTAGTAGTTGCTACACCAGACATGATGGGTCAAGTTGGCCGCCTTGGTAAAATTTTGGGTCCTAAAGGCTTGATGCCAAACCCTAAAGTTGGTACAGTAACTCCAGATGTTGCTCGTGCAGTAAACGAAATCAAAGCTGGTAAAATCGAATACCGTACTGATAAAGCAGGTATTATCTCTTGCTCTATCGGTAAAGCATCTTTCGATGAAGAAAAATTACTTGACAACTACCGTACAATCGTTGATACTATTATCAAGGCTAAACCTGTAGCAGCTAAAGGTCAATATATTAAATCTGTAACCTTGTCCGCTACAATGGGTCCTGGTGTACCTTTGAACGTGTTCAAATTGAGCACTGTTTCCAAAGAGCAATAATTATATATGTCTCTTAGCTGTAGACGGCTGGTATGTATAATGGATGAAAATCCGCCCGCTGAGGCTGACACTAGAACAACCTAGGACTAGTTACGACCTCATCGCGTGCGATGGGGTCGTTTTTACGCTAAGATAGTACATAGAGCACCAAAAAAATCTACAAGGAGGTAATCTAATGGCTGTCACTGAATCAAAAAAAGCAATCGTTGCTCAAATGAAAGAAACTCTTTCTGAAGCAAAAGGTGCTGTATTGATTGGTTACTCTGGTTTAACTGTTGCGCAAGCAACTGATCTTCGTCGCAAAATGTTGGCTGAAGGTGTTGAATACAAAGTAATCAAAAATACTTTGACTCGTATCGCTGCAAACGAATTGAATCTTGAAGGTTTCGCTGAGCATTTAGAAGGCCCAACTGCGTTGGCTACTTCTAAAGATGATGCTGTTGCACCTGCTCGTGTAATCGAACAATTCATCAAAGCAACTGAAAAAGAAGTTGTAACAGTTAAAGCTGGTATCGTTGAAGGCGAAGTTATGGACGCTGCAGGCATTAAAGCAATTGCATCTCTTCCAAATCGCGAAGGTATGCTTTCCATGTTGCTTTCCGTATTGCAAGCTCCTGTTCGCAATGTTGCATACGCTGTCAAAGCTGTTGCAGAAGCAAAACCTGCAGAATAATATTTTTTGCAAAGTATTCGTTGGCCGCTTGAGGCTGGCACTATAAACTAATTTATGGAGGAAATCTAAAATGGCATTGAACATTGAAAACATCGTTGCTGAATTGAAAGAAGCAACAATCCTTGAACTTAATGATCTTGTAAAAGCAATCGAAGAAGAATTTGGCGTAACTGCAGCAGCTCCTGTAGCTGTAGCAGCTGCTGGTGGTGCTGAAGGCGGCGCTGCTAAAGATTCCTTCGACGTAATCTTGAAAGATGCTGGCGCATCTAAAATCAACGTAATCAAAGTTGTTCGTGAAGCAACTGGTCTTGGCTTGAAAGAAGCTAAAGCTATCGTTGACGGCGCTCCTGCACCTGTAAAAGAAGGCGTAGCTGCTGAAGCTGCTGAAGCTTTGAAAGCTCAATTAGAAGAAGCTGGCGCATCCGTAGAATTGAAATAATTCTAGCTATATTAAAGGCGTACCCTATGGGTACGCCTTTTTCTATTGGAGTTTATAAATTGATGCGAGTTTTGTTTTGTTAACTAATTTGGCTTTTGGATACGGTAATGTATTAGAGAAATCCTTATCATATTTTTTAGGAACGATGACATAGGCACCGCGATTATTTGATGTATTACTTAAAAATGTTTCTTTAGTTATTGTAGGCATTAATGTTTTGCCTTCGGTCCATATAGAATCATCAGTTGTATCTACGAAAACTTGGGTAGGTGTAGTGTCCATGTAATATACAATGGAAGTATAGTAACTGCCATATACATATATTGGTTTTGATGTATCTTCGATGAATGCTTTGAACTGTAAACCAGACTGATTAAACAATATTGGTGGTACTGTAATCGTAATAACCGAGTACAACGTAATTAGTGGAACTAAAGCATATATTGCTAGTTTGAAAAATGATGTTATGTAGTATCGACCGATTAAAATTATACATACTATAATAAAGGAACCAACGATTAATGGTTTATTATCAAGACTTTGATCAAAAGCTGTAGCAAATGTAAAAATCATGTAGTAAATACCTAGTGGTAGGGTAATTAAATAATTAAACTTTTTGAATGATTGAGTAAATTCACCGGTTTCTTTGTCAGTAACTAATTCACAAATTTTTACGGCCGCCCATATTATACAAGGGATAATGGCAGGTAATGTGTAGGTTAGATACTTGGTAGCTACTAGAGAGTAGAAGAGTACTATAACTATAAACCATATAATACCTAATAGATCAAAATCATCTTTCCAGTTAATATCTTTTAAATGATAGACTATTACAGGTGTCCATGGTAATAGTGAAAGGGGCACAATTAATAGATAGTAATACCATACATCAAATTTAGGATGCTCAGATACAAGGGCTCGATCTACATTGTGTAGACCCAAGAATCCGGAAATAAACTGCTCACCGTGTATGGAATACATAGCAATATACCAAGGGCTAGCTATCGCTATAAAGACTAATAGTCCGAAGGGATTAAATAGTAATTTTATATCCTTTGAAAGTTGATAGATTTCATCCTTTCTATGGATTGCGTAGCGTGCACATACATAAATAAGTAATATTAGACCAGGTAAGATGATGCCTATAGGTCCTTTGGTAATTACAGCTAAGGCCGCAGCAATGTAAGCTTTCACCATAGCTGACTTGTCATTGTTGGTAAATGCTAAATAACTATAGCCAAATATAGCTAAGGTGAAGAAAAATAAAAATCCATCGGTTATAACTGCATGAGATATGTACCAAAACTGTAGTGTACTCATTAATAAAATCGCACAAAGTACACCGGCAAAGGTGCTTTTAGACATGCGGTAAGTTATATGATACATTAGGGCCACACTAGCTCCCGCAACAAGTGTATTTGGTATACGAGATGTAAAGTCAGATATGCCAAATAGTTTGTACGTAATCATAAGTGCCCAATAGGTGAGCGGTGGTTTATCATACCATACGTGATCGTATATCATGGGGGATATCCATGAGTTATGTTTTAGCATGGTGATGGCGGAGAGAACATAATTGGACTCCACCGGATCAGTGATTGGCAAATAGGCATTATAAAAGCCGTAGCTCAAAACGGTTAATAAAAAGAGCGCACCTATGCGCAGCATGTGATTGTTAATCATAGTTACTCCTTACTTACATAGTTTATATTATTGTACTATAGGGCGTGTAATATTTAAACCAATCAAAGATAAAAACAGAGCCTTTATAAATATGGAGATAATATGGAGATAATTACAAAAAAATAATTATTTATGAAATAATATATTGTATAGAATATTGTTTATTCGGAATACATGAAATAACTTTTATGTATACAAAATACATGCTATAATGAGCGCATAAGATAAAACCGTTTCATTAAACTATCATCTAATATATGAAATAGTGGAAAGAGGATCTATTATGAGAAAAGAACATGATTTCCTAGGTGAATTAGAAGTAGCGGATGAGTTATATTATGGTGTGCAAACGATTCGTGCCTTAGAAAACTTCCATATTACAGGGAAACATTTAGACCAAGATTTTATTAAAGCTCTAGCGATGGTAAAAAAAGCATCTGCTTTAGCTAATATGAAAACAGGTCGTCTCAATGTATCTATCGGTAAAGCGATTGTTCAAGCCGCTGATGAAGTTATTGCAGGTGAATTTGCTGACCAATTTCCTGTTGATCCTATTCAAGGCGGTGCTGGTACTTCTGTAAATATGAACATGAACGAAGTATTGGCAAATCGTGCTTGTGAAATTTTAGGTCATCCAAAAGGTAGCTATGATATTGTAAGTCCTAACAACCATTGTAATATGGCGCAATCTACGAATGATGCGTTCCCAACAGCAATCAAGGTTTGTGCAATTTTAAAAACTAAACCTTTACTTGAAGCTTTGCAACGTCTTGTTGATGAGCTTGAGAAAAAAGCTGAAGAATATAGTGAAATTTTAAAAATGGGGCGTACTCATTTACAAGATGCGGTGCCTATTACATTGGGACAAGAGATGGGTGCTTACGCATCTGGTATTCGTCGTGGTATTAAACGTATTAAATCTGCCGTTGAAGGTGCACATGTAATTAACATGGGGGCCACTGCAGTTGGTACAGGCCTTAATGCTGAACCTAATTATATTCATGATGTAGCGTACGAATTAAGCGAAGTAGTAGGCGAACCGTTCTACACTGCGGAGAACTTAATCGATGCCACAAACAATACAGATGTATTTGCTGATATCTCTAGCGGTTTGAAGGTAACTGCACTTGTGTTGATTAAGATGGCAAATGATTTCCGCTTAATGGCATCTGGCCCTCGCTGTGGCATTGGTGAATTAAAATTGCCTGCCCGTCAACCAGGCTCCTCTATCATGCCAGGAAAAGTAAATCCTGTTATCGCTGAAGTATTGAATCAAGTGTGTTACCAAGTTATCGGTAATGACCTTACTATTACATTAGCTGTAGAAAATGGTCAATTCGAGTTAAATGTTATGGAACCTGTATTGGCATACAACTTGTTCAATAACCTTTGCTACCTCAAAAACGGTGTAAATACATTCGTTGATAAATTGCTTGTTGATCTTGAAGTAGACCGTGAACAATGCGAGTACTGGTTGAATCGTTCCGTTGGTATCGTAACAGCATTGTTGCCACATCTTGGCTATGAAACAGCTTCTGCATTGGCGAAAGAAGCGTATGAAACAGGTCGAGCTATTCGCGATATCATCTTGGATCAAGGTTTATTGACTGAGGATGAAATTAATCATATTCTTTCTCCTAAAGAAATGACTCGCCCTGGTATCGCTGGTGCGAATCTTTTAAAACAAAAAGGCAACTAATTTATGGTTCTCTTTTGATACATGAATAAAGCATGAAAATAAAAGACTGTCAACCCTTTTGGTTGACAGTCTTTTTTAATACTGATAGAATTATATATTGCAAAAGTAGCGTTTTCTGCTTTTGGATGTAAAAACTATAACACAAATAGTGATGAGGTTTTCTTCCAAGGTTGTGCTTGGTTAATGGGAAGCAAGGTTATTTTAAAAATGAAATAGACCTTGCTTTATTTGACGTTGCCCGAGCAGGAAAACTGAGACCTGTAAGATGTCTTTTTCATGCCGTTATAGAAAATGGTAGACCAGTGTGTTTTGATAGGGGTGAAAGCAAATATGTTCAAACCTGAACAGGTAGGCAAACGAACTCGTTATACGTACGCTAAAATTAACGAAGTTATCAAGATGCCGCATTTATTGGACATTCAACGTAAATCGTATGAGTGGTTCTTGGAGAGTGGTTTACAAAATATTTTCAACGATATTTCTCCGATTAAAGACAATTCAGGTAATCTAGTACTTTCTTTTGAAGGTTTCAGCTTAGGTGAACCTAAGTATGATATTAATGAATGTAAAAACCGTGATGCTACTTACGCAGCACCACTTCGTGTAAATATTCGCTTGGTAAATAATGATCCAGAAAATATGGACATTAAAGAACAAGAAGTATTCATGGGCGATTTCCCATTGATGACGGATACAGGTACTTTCATCATCAATGGTGCAGAACGTGTTATCGTATCCCAATTAGTACGTTCTCCAGGCGTTTACTACAATAAAGAAATCGATACAATGGGTAACCGTTTGTATGATTCCACAGTTATTCCTAACCGTGGTGCATGGATTGAACTTGAAACAGATGCTAGTGAAGTGGTAGCTGTTCGTATTGACCGTAACCGTAAATTACCAGCTACTGTATTGGTACGTGCATTAGGTTGGGATACGAATGAAAGTATCCTCGACCTCTTCTGGAATGGTAAAACTGATGAGGATGGTTTACCAGTATATGATGAACGCATCGTTCGTACATTAGAAAAAGATACAACTCAATCTGCTGATGAAGCATTGGTTGAAATCTATAAAAAATTACGTCCAGGTGAGCCTCCTACTGTAGAGTCTGCTCGCAACTTGTTCGATAACTTGTTCTTCGATGCACGCCGTTATGACTTAGCGCGCGTTGGTCGTTATAAATTGAACAAAAAACTTGGCTGGCGCCAACGTATGTTGGGTCAAACATTGGCTCAACCAATTGTAGATCCAGAAACTGGCGAAATTATCCTTGATGCAGGCGTACAAGTTGGGGAAGAACAACTTGATATCGTTGCTAATAGCCATGTTTTCGATGGTGAAGGTTTTGCTGAATTCTATATCGTAAATAATGATGGTGTAGAGTCTAAAGTTATCTGTAATAACTGCAACTTACCATATGATCACCGTACAGTAACACGTGAAGACATGATCGCTAACATTTCTTACTTGCTCAACCTTATGGATGGTGCAGGTCATACAGATGATATCGACCACTTGGGTAACCGTCGCCTTCGTTGCGTAGGCGAATTGTTGCAAAACCAATTCCGTATCGGTTTAACTCGTATGGAACGTGTTGTTCGTGAGCGCATGACCATTCAAGAAACTGAATCCATTACACCTCAAGCGTTGATCAATATTCGCCCTGTAGTGGCAGCTATCAAAGAATTCTTTGGTTCTTCTCAATTGTCTCAGTTCATGGACCAAACAAACCCATTGGCGGAATTGACTCACAAACGTCGTCTTTCTGCCCTTGGCCCTGGCGGCTTGTCTCGTGAGCGTGCAGGTTTCGAAGTTCGTGACGTGCATCATTCTCACTATGGTCGTATGTGTCCTATTGAAACTCCAGAAGGTCCAAACATTGGCTTGATTAACTCCTTGTCCAACTATGCAAAGGTAAACGAATTTGGCTTCATCGAAGCACCATACCGTAAAGTAGAAAAAGTGTATGGTAAAGGCAAGGATGCTGATAAAGTTGTTAAAGTGCGCGTATCTGATAGCGTAGTATACATGACCGCTGATGAAGAAGAAGGCATGACAATTGCCCAAGCGAACTCTCCGCTTGATGCAGAGGGGTACTTCACAACTGAACATGTTGCTTGTCGTCGTGGTCATGATGTATTGGAAGTTACACCAGATAAGGTTGATTATATGGACGTTAGTCCAAAAGAAGTTGTATCTATTGGTACAGCTATGATTCCATTCCTTGAAAATGACGATGCTAACCGTGCCTTGATGGGCGCGAACATGCAACGTCAAGCGGTACCACTTTTGCGCGCTCAAGCACCACTTGTTGGTACAGGTATGGAATATACAGCAGCTACTGACTCTGGTGTTTGCGTATTGGCGCGTGAAGCAGGTAAAGTTGTACGTTGTTGGGGTAATGAAATCCACGTTCTTCGCGATAGCGATGGTCGTGTTGATACATACCATTTGAATAAATTCCTTCGTTCTAACCAATCCACGTGCTTTAACCAAAAACCAATCGTCAATCGTGGGGACCATGTTGTAAAAGGCCAAGTATTGGCTGATGGTCCTGCTACAGATGGCGGCGAATTGGCATTAGGTTATAACGTTCTTGTAGCGTTCATGCCTTGGGAAGGTTATAACTACGAAGATGCTATCTTGCTTAGTGAAGAACTCTGCAAAGAAGATATCTATACATCCATTCATATTGAAGAATACGAATGTGATGCTCGTGATACCAAATTAGGTGCTGAAGAAATTACTCGTGAGTTGCCTAATACAGGTGACGACACACTTAAAAACTTAGACGAAGATGGTATTATCTGCATTGGTGCAGAAGTACATCCTGGCGATATCCTTGTAGGTAAAGCTACTCCAAAAGGTGAAACTGAGCTTACTCCAGAAGAACGTTTGTTGCGTGCTATTTTTGGTGACAAAGAACGTGAAGTTCGCGATACTTCTTTGCGCGTGCCTCATGGCGAATCTGGTAAAGTCGTAGATGTAAAAGTCTTCACCCGTGAAAATGGCGACGAATTACAACCAGGCGTAAATAAACTTGTTCGCGTATATATCGCTCAAAAACGTAAGATTCATGAAGGCGATAAAATGGCGGGCCGTCATGGTAACAAAGGTGTCGTTTCTCGCGTTATGAGAAAAGAAGATATGCCATTCCTTCCAGATGGTACTCCAGTACAAATCGTATTGAACCCATTGGGCGTACCTTCTCGTATGAACATCGGTCAGGTTCTTGAAACTCACTTGGGGTGGGCTGTTCAAGGCTTAGGTATGAAAATCAAAGCTACAGACCTTCACATTCAAAACGTGTTGAAAGAAGCCCGTACTGATGCATCTTACTGGGAACAAATCGATGCAATCCGCGACCTTTATGCTCAAATTGAGGTATTGGAAGCGAAAGTTGCGGAAGATGTTACGGTAAATCATTTCGAAGAAAATGAGCAAATCATTGCTTTGAAAACTAAAATTTTAAAACATGTAGAAGCAGCAGCGCAAAAGAAATTGGATGCTATGGGTGGCGAAGCTCGTTACCAAGAGCTTAAAGCTATTGAAGCTAAATACAATGCACTTCATGTAGAATTCTTTGATTCTGAAGAAGAGGCTCCTGAAATGGACCCTGCGCTTGTAGAAGAATTAGAGGCAATTAGCAAAGTCAAGAATACTCTTAACAACATTCACTCTGCTGAAGAAAAACGCATTGAAATTCGCAAAGAGTTGGAAAGCCTTGGCTATGATTTTGACAAATATGGCATGCCAAAACCAGATGTAGCAGGTATTCATATTGCTACACCTGTATTTGATGGTGCTCACGAAAAGGACGTATTCGAAACATTGGCGATTGCAGGTCGTCCTGATGATGGTAAAACTGTTCTATATGATGGTCGTACTGGTGAACCGATGGATAACCGCGTTACTGTTGGTTACGTTTACATGCTTAAACTCCATCATTTGGTTGATGACAAAATCCATGCTCGTTCTACAGGTCCGTACTCCCTTGTTACACAACAACCTTTGGGCGGTAAAGCTCAGTTCGGTGGCCAACGTTTCGGGGAAATGGAAGTTTGGGCTCTAGAAGCATATGGCGCAGCCTATACCCTTCAAGAGCTATTAACTGTTAAGTCTGACGACGTTGTTGGTCGTGTGAAAGCATACGAAAAAATCGTTAAAGGCGAAAACATCCCTGAACCAGGTGTACCTGAGTCCTTCAAGGTATTGCTTAAAGAACTTCAAAGTATCGGTCTCGATGTAAAAATCTTGAACGAAGATCAAGAAGAAGTTGTTATGAAAGAACTTGAGGACGAAGATGAGGTGGTAGAAACTGGTATTGAAGAAGTTATGGAAGGCAGTGCTGTAGAAACTGATGAAGTAACTGTAGTAGAACCAGAAGTAGAGGAAGAGGAAGACTTACCAGCTGATAATGGCGGTGAAGATGATATCCTTAGCCAATTGGCGTACCCAATGGGCGACTCCTCTAACGATGAAGACTAAAACTATCTATAAGGAAGGGAGCGATAGTAGTGCTAGACGTAAATGAATTCGATTCCATGCGAATCGGTTTAGCCTCTCCAGAGCAGATTTTATCCTGGTCTCATGGGGAAGTTAAGAAACCTGAAACAATTAACTACCGTACGTTGAAGCCAGAACGTGATGGTCTATTCTGTGAACGCATTTTTGGACCAACAAAGGACTGGGAATGTCACTGCGGCAAATATAAACGCATCCGCCATAAGGGCGTAGTCTGCGACAAATGTGGTGTAGAGGTTACCCGTGCGAAAGTACGTCGTGAACGTATGGGCCATATTCAATTGGCTACTCCTGTATCTCACATTTGGTACTTCAAAGGAATCCCATCCCGTATGGGTCTTATCCTTGACATATCACCACGTTCTTTGGAACGCGTATTATACTTTGCTTCCTACATCGTAGTAGATCCAGCTGGTACACCATTGACAAAACGTCAATTGTTGTCCGAGCAAGAATACCGCGAATACGAAGCTCAATTTAATGAAGACGGTTATACTATCGGTGGAAAATCCGTCGTAATCGAAACAGTGGCTCAACGTAATGAACGTTTAGCTATTGTTCGTGAAGCACAACGCAAAGAGCGCTATAATGCGGCTCTTCGTGATGATGCAACAATACCAGAAGCTGATAAGGAATACGAAGAATTAACTCGCGAAGAACGCTATGAGTTAGGCGCGGCTGAAGAGGTTCTCTTCGCATGTATCGACATGGGTGCTGAAGCGGTAAAAGCTCTCTTATCAGAACTTGATCTTGAAGCATTGAATGCCGAATTGCGCGAAGAGTTGAACACTGCTAGTGGTCAACGTAAAATCCGTGCAGTTCGTCGTTTGGAAGTAGTAGAAGCATTCCGTCAATCTGGGAACCGTCCAGAATGGATGATTATGGACATCGTTCCTGTAATCCCACCTGAATTGCGTCCTATGGTCCAATTAGATGGTGGCCGTTTTGCTACATCTGACCTCAACGATTTATACCGTCGTGTTATCAACCGTAACAACCGTTTGAAACGTTTACTCGACTTGGGTGCTCCTGATATCATCGTGCGCAACGAAAAACGCATGCTTCAAGAAGCGGTTGATGCATTGATTGATAATGGCCGTCGCGGTCGTCCTGTTACAGGTCCTGGTAACCGCCCATTGAAATCCTTGTCCGACATGCTTAAAGGTAAACAAGGTCGTTTCCGTCAAAACTTGCTCGGTAAACGTGTTGACTACTCTGGTCGTTCCGTAATCGTAGTAGGTCCTGAACTTAAAATGCACCAATGTGGTTTGCCAAAAGAAATGGCATTAGAATTGTTCAAACCATTCGTTATGAAACGTTTGGTAGAACGCGGTCAAGCATCCAACATCAAGGCTGCTAAACGCCAAGTTGAAAGAATTGGCCCTGGCGTGTGGGAATCCTTGGAAGAGGTAATTAAAGAACATCCAGTTCTCTTGAACCGTGCCCCTACATTGCATAGACTTGGTATCCAAGCCTTCGAACCAATCCTTTGGGAAGGTCGTGCTATCAAATTGCATCCATTAGTATGTACAGCCTTCAATGCCGACTTTGACGGTGACCAAATGGCGTGTCACTTACCATTGTCCGTAGAAGCACAAGCGGAAGCTCGTACATTGATGCTTTCTAGCCATAATATTTTGTCCACTAAGGATGGTAAGCCAGTAGCAGTACCTTCTCAAGATATGATCTTAGGTACATACTATCTAACAGTTGTACGCGAAGATACTCGTGATAAAGCAAAAACATTTGCTACCTATGATGAAGTTATGCTTGCCTATGAGTCTCATATCATTGGTTTGCAAGATATTCTTTATATCCGTTTACCTGATCATGGCCGTGTAGAAACAACAGCAGGTCGCTTGATCTTCAACAATGCTTTATTCCCAGAATTGTGGCAATACGAGAAACGTGAAGATGGCACTTACTCTTTAGGTAAGGTTATGGATAAGAAAACAGTTGGTAAATTGGTTGATCAATGTTTCCAATTGTTTGGTAATGAAAAAACAGCAGAACTATTGGACCGCATCAAGTCCTTGGGTTACTCCTTCGCTCGTCGCGCAGGTATGACGGTAGCTATTGCTGATATTAAAGTACCAGAAGTTAAAACTAGCTTGTTAGATACAGCGGAACAAGAGGTAGAAAAAGTATCTCGTATGTACCGCCGTGGTCTTATTACAGAGGAAGAACGTTACCGTAAAACTATCCAATTATGGACAAAGGCAACAGAAGATGTTACCGATGCGATGATGGATAATATGGCGTGCGATAAAGACGGCTTTAACCCTGTTTACATGATGGCTATCTCTGGTGCCCGCGGTAATAAACAACAAATTCGTCAGCTTGCTGGTATGCGTGGTTTGATGGCCGATCCATCTGGTCGTATCATCGACTTGCCAATCAAAGCAAACTTTAAAGAAGGTTTGACTGTATTGGATTACTTTACATCCTCTCATGGTGCGCGTAAAGGTTTGGCCGATACAGCGCTTCGTACAGCTGACTCTGGTTACTTGACACGTCGTCTTGTTGACGTATCTCAAGATGTAATCGTTCGTGAGGACGATTGTGACGTTGTAGGTATCGATCTCGTTCGTGAACGTGCTCGTTTGGCTACATCTCCACGTCAAGCATTAGAATTGCTTAAGGATAAACTCATTGGTCGCGTTTTAGATAAAGATGTTGTGAATGCTGAAACAGGGGAACTTGTTGTACCAGCTGAAACTATCTTGGATGAACAATGCTTGGCAGATATTGCTGAAGCTGGTGTTACATCTATCGCATTGCGCGGTGCACATTTGGGCTCTGATAGCGATATTAATCATACTAACTTGGTTCAAAAAATTATTCTTGGTGAAAGCGACGATAGTATCCGTGCAACATTGAAAGAAACTATGGTTCAAAATATGTTGAACAAGGATACTGTACAAGCAATCGTTGACAGCGAAGGGGTAGAAATCTTCCCAGCTGATACACGTCTTACTGAAGAAGGCATCGAAGCTATCCTTAACTCCGATGTAAAAGAAGTACAAGTGCGGAATAATGAAATCCATGGTATTGAAGTGGAAGCTATCGTTGAAGGCACTGGTGTTATCGAGCCATTAAAAGACCGTATCGTAGGTCGTATTGCAGCTGAAGAATTAGTTAACAAAGAAACTGGCGAAGTCATCGTTCCTCTTAATGGTGAAATCACAGAGGCGTTAGCTGATGAAGTTGTAAAACATTATGAAACAGTAAAAATCCGTTCCGTATTGACTTGCCGTAGCCCATATGGCGTATGTCGCAAGTGTTATGGTCGTGATCTAGGAACTGGCAACCAAGTTCAAGTTGGTGAAGCGGTAGGTATCATTGCAGCACAATCCATCGGTGAACCGGGTACTCAGTTGACAATGCGTACATTCCATACTGGTGGTGTCGCAGGTGACGATATTACACAAGGTTTGCCACGTGTCGAAGAATTGTTCGAAGCTCGTAAACCAAAACGTAATGCTATCATTGCCGAAAACGAAGGTACAGTTCGCGTTGTACCTAATGAAGGTAAGAAAGGTACGAACACTATCTTTATCACTGGTGAAGATGGTATTGAACTTGATTACCTCATTCCTTACGGTTCGCGCATTATCGTTAAAGACGGTGACGTGGTATCCTTGGGCGCTCGTTTAACAGAAGGTTCCATCAATCCTCATGACATCATGCGCGTCATGGGTACTGAAGCGACTCAACGTTACCTCGTATACGAAGTACAAAAAGTATACAAATCCCAAGGTGTAGAAATTAACGATAAACATATCGAAGTTATCGTTCGTCAAATGCTTCATAAAGTTAAAATTGAAACAGCTGGCGATGCGGATATGCTTCCAGGGGATATGGTGGACGTTAATACCTTTGACGAAGAAAACCGTCGTCTTACCCTCAATGGTCGTGAAAATGCTACAGGCAAACGCACACTATTGGGTATTACGAAAGCCGCTTTGGCAACGGACTCCTTCTTGTCCGCTGCGTCCTTCCAAGAAACAACACGTGTTCTTACCGACGCTGCTATCAAGGGTAAAATCGATCCATTATTGGGCTTGAAAGAAAACGTAATTATCGGTAAGTTGATTCCTGCTGGTACAGGTATGAGTCGTTACCGTAAGATTGAAGTTGTAAAAAATACACCTGAAATCATTGATATTACGGAAGAGGTTATGTCTGAAGATTAATTACTTTGGACCAGCCGTTAAGCTATATTAATTGTATAGACTTGTTGCATAGTTGATATTGTGCGACATAATAAAAAGGGTGCACCTGCGAGGTGTACCCTTTTGTTATAGGTATTATTGGTTTCTATTCAGCTGCTTCTTCCGCGTCATGAGCCATGATGTCATAACCGACGTCATCCGATAAAGTAAGATATCGTTCGTACTGTCGAATGATATCGGTAATGATATCCTCCCGTGTCATATACTGCGCATCGTATCCGGCGCGCCCGTCACTGAAATATGTCATAGGAATTGCGTTGGTGCTTTCAGTAATGTGAGGAATGTTAGGATCTTCGATGAGATGATCCGATACCTCTTGCGTAACGAGTTTGATGCCATAGGTAAAGTTGCGCATTGATTCTTTTTCGATGGTTAACTCTACGGAGGCGTCGTTACCATTGAAATGTTTGTCAATTCTCGTAGTTAATCCGTACTCTTCGGTTAATTCTTTATTGAGCTGATACATAGCAGGCAATGCTGTTGTTTTCATAAAGGAAATAACATCTTCCGACTGCGTTTGGTTGAGTATCTTGGCAAGACCTTGTTTCCAGTTCTTGCTGTCCCAGTAGATGGATGTGGTTGAAAGTTTTGTGTTAAAGTATTGCGTATCTGTCAATAATCCTTGCCATAAGCTGTAGCACATGATAACCATCAAGGCTGCAAATGGTAAGGCGAGAATGAGCGTTACCGATTGTAGTACATTAAGCCCACCGATGCTGAGCAAACTGATGGCAAGAAAGGACATTACAGAGCCCCACATCAAGCATTGCCACTTTGGAGATGAAGTGGATTTATCATAGGCCGCAATATTATTTAACACATAAATACCTGAATCGGCAGATGTAATAAAAAATAATGCTAATACGATAATCGATAGAAGACTAGTTAAACCGGATAATGGTAAATATTCAAGGAATGCAAAGAGTAGTTGTTCTGGTTTATCGGTTAATGCACCGAGTGCACCGTTTGCTACTGTTTCATCGATATAAATTGCAGTATTACCAAAGATAGTAAACCAAACGATAGTAAAAACAGTTGGAATAATGAGTACCCCAAAGATGAACTCTCGAATAGTCCTACCTTTTGAAATACGCGCAATGAACATGCCCACAAATGGTGCCCAAGATAACCACCAAGCCCAGAATAGTATGGTCCAGCTGAAGAACCATGGACGGGTTTCTGGTGTATAGATAGATGTATAGAAGCTTTGCCCTAAAATATGTGATAGATAGTATCCAAAGTTTTCTACCATTGTATTTAATAGGAGTAATGTAGGACCTGCACAGAGTACAAAAAGCATTAAGACTAATGCAACAGATATATTAATTTCGCTGAGCAGCTTAACGCCTTTATCAATACCTGTAACAGCAGATAGAACGGCAATGGACATAATGATGATAATGATGACCGTTTGTGCGGAAAAGTCATTAGTGGAGATGATATCAATATATAGGAAACCTGCACCTAGTTGGGCCGCACCAAATCCTAAGGTGGTTACGATACCTAATAAAGTTACACAAAGTGCGATGATATCGATAATGTGCCCTCGTGGGCCATTGATCTTATCCTTCCACAGCGGATAGAAACATGAACGTAGTGATAATGGCAACTTATAGCGAAAACCAAAATACGCTAATGCTAAAGCCATAATTCCGTATACCGTCCATGCATTGATGCCCCAGTGGAAGATGGAGCGGAATAACGCTTCCTTGGCGCTAGGAGCACCATCGACTAAGCCTACAGCGGAGTGATAATGTGAGAGCGGTTCAGCAGTACCGAAGAACATGAGACCTACACCAGTACCTGCCGCAAATAACATGGCGAGCCAAGCTGTATAAGAGAATTCCGCTTCTTCATCGTCGCTACCAAGTTTGATGTCACCTAGCGAACTAAGTGCAAGAAAGATATTGAAGATAAAGAAGAGACTTATGGATAAAACATAAAACCAGCTGAAATCTTCAAATATAATATCACGAATCCCTTGGAGGATCGTTTGAGATATTTGCGGAATCAGAAGGGCACATAAGCTTAGCCCTAAGACGATAGACAAGCTACCTATAATTACAGGGGGATTAAAGTTTGAATAACGTTTAATAAGTTTAATCATATAATCTCCTTTCTTTAGTAACTTATAAATACAAATATTTGTTCTATATTAATTTATATCATAATAAAATGGTGTTTATATTAATTTTGCATAATTGGTAAAAGAAAAAATAATAGTAAATGCATAGAATGATTATTTATACATAAAAATAATGATATATGAATAAAAAATCATTCTTCATTTATAATTTTAGATTGAATGAAACACACGGATGAGTGTACACATAAAATGCAGCTATAGAGCGGTGTGTGACATTGGAAATTGTTTGACATGGACTGCTGTAATTGATATACTTACATAGTGCTTTAGGCGAGGTATGCCTAATGGGCATAATTTCGTAAGGAGAATTAGTACAATGGACATTGCCCATCTGAAGTCGGTGAACAAAACAATCGGTGCCAAGCAAACGTTGAAACAAATTGCTAAAGGTGCTGTGAAGTACGTGTTCCTGGGTTGTGATAGTGATGAACGTGTGGTACAACCTTTACGGATTGCTTGTGAAGAACAGGGAATACCTGTGAATGACAAACACACTATGGATGATCTCGGTCGTGCGTGTCGCATTAAGGTGCGGGCCACCGCTGTAGGCGTCCTACGTTAATCTCGGTAATATCCGATGTAACACTTTGTTATGACGGATCAATTATAAATCTCAAATTTGGAAAGGAGGTGCCCAAATGCCAACAATTAATCAGCTAGTACGCAAAGGCCGCATGAGCTTGACTAAAAAATCTACAGCTCCTGCCCTTCAAGAATCTCCACAAAAACGTGGTGTATGTACTCGTGTGTACACAGCTACTCCAAAGAAACCAAACTCCGCGCTTCGTAAAGTTGCCCGTGTACGTTTGACAAACGCTATTGAAGTAACTGCTTACATCCCAGGCATTGGTCACAATTTACAAGAACATAGTGTTGTACTTATCAGAGGCGGTCGTGTAAAAGACCTTCCAGGTGTGCGTTATCACATCGTTCGTGGTGCATTGGATACAGCTGGCGTACAAAATCGTATGCAAAGTCGTTCCAAATACGGCGCGAAAAAAGCTAAAAAATAATTTTAGCCATTAAACGAAATTAACACACATCATTATAAAGGAGGAATTGAACATGCCAAGAAAAGGCCCTGTTCCGAAACGTGATGTACTTCCAGATCCGGTGTACAACAGCAAATTAGTAACACGTTTCATTAACAAAGTTATGTACGATGGTAAAAAAGGCATTGCTGAAACTATCGTATATGATGCATTTGAAATTATTCGTTCCAAAATGGGTCAAGACCCAATGGAAGTTTTTGATCAAGCATTGAAAAATGTTATGCCTGTACTTGAAGTACGTGCTCGCCGTATCGGTGGTGCGAACTATCAAGTGCCAGTTGAAGTTCGTGCTGATCGCCGTCAAACCCTCGGTATTCGTTGGGTTGTAAATTATGCTCGTCTTCGTGGTGAACGCACTATGAAAGAACGTTTGGCAGGCGAATTGATGGACGCTTTCAACAATGCAGGCGCTGCAATCAAGAAAAAAGAAGATACTCATAAAATGGCAGAAGCTAATAAAGCATTTGCTCATTATCGTTGGTAATAAGAGGTGACAACTGTGGCAAGAGAGTTTTCCTTAGCAAAAACTCGTAATATCGGTATCATGGCTCACATCGATGCTGGTAAAACAACAACTACAGAACGTATCCTCTACTATACAGGTATCGTTCACAAGATCGGCGAAGTACATGAAGGCGCTGCTACGATGGACTGGATGGAGCAAGAGCAAGAACGTGGTATCACAATCACTTCTGCTGCAACAACTTGTCAATGGAAAGAACATCGTATCAATATCATCGATACTCCTGGTCACGTTGACTTTACTGTAGAAGTAGAACGTTCTCTACGTGTACTTGACGGTTCTGTTGCGGTGTTCAGTGCTAAAGGTGGCGTTGAACCTCAATCCGAAACAGTATGGCGTCAGGCTTCTAACTACGGCGTACCTCGTATCGCTTATGTAAATAAGATGGATACTGTAGGTGCTGACTTCTTCAACGTAGTTGACATGATGAAAGCTCGTTTGGGTGCAAATTCCGTAGCTATCCAAGTACCAATCGGTGCTGAAGATACTTTCGAAGGCATCATTGACTTGATGACTATGAAAGCGGAAATTTATAAATCCGATGACGGTAAAGAATATGAAATCACTGATATCCCTGCTGAATATCAAGAAGTAGCAGAAGCTCGTCGCGAAATGATGATCGATGCTATCGCTGAAACAGATGATGATATCATGATGAAATATTTGGAAGGCGAAGAAATTTCTGTGGAAGAATTGAAAGCGGCATTGCGTAAAGCTGTTATTGCTAACCAATTATTCCCAGTTCTTTGCGGTTCTTCCTATAAAAATAAAGGTGTTCAAATGTTATTGGATGCTGTTATCGATTACATGCCAGCTCCAATCGATATCCCACCTATTAAGGGTGTTGTTCCTGGTACTGAAGAAGAAACAACTCGTCCTTCTTCCGATGAAGAACCATTCTCTGCATTGGCATTCAAAATCATGGCTGACCCTTATGTTGGTAAATTAGCGTTCTTCCGTGTGTACTCTGGTACATTGGAATCCGGCTCCTACGTTTTCAACTCCACTAAAGGTAAAAAAGAACGTATCGGTCGTATTCTTCAAATGCACGCTAACTCCCGTAAAGAAATCGAACGCGTATATTCTGGTGACATCGCTGCGGCGGTTGGCTTAAAGGATACTACTACAGGCGACACATTATGTGATGAAAAATCTCCTGTAATCCTTGAGTCCATGGAATTCCCTGAACCAGTTATCTCTGTTGCTGTTGAACCTAAAACAAAAGCTGACCAAGAAAAAATGGGCACAGCTCTTGCTCGTTTGGCAGAAGAAGATCCTACTTTCAAAGTTCGTACTGATGAAGAAACAGGTCAAACTATTATCTCCGGTATGGGCGAACTTCACTTGGATATCATCGTTGACCGTATGAACCGTGAATTCAAAGTAGATTGTAACGTAGGTAAACCTCAAGTAGCATACCGCGAAACTATCCGTAAAGCTGTTAAGGCTGAAGGTAAATTCGTACGTCAATCTGGTGGTCGTGGTCAATATGGTCACTGCTGGTTGGAATTGATTCCTCAAGAACCAGGTGCTGGCTTCGAGTTTGAAAACAAGGTTGTAGGTGGTGCGATTCCTCGTGAATACATCGGACCTGTTGAAAGCGGTGTTAAAGAAGCTATGGAATCCGGTGTTATCGCTGGGTACCCTATGGTTGATGTTAAAGTTATCGTATTTGATGGTTCCTACCATGACGTTGACTCCAACGAAATGGCCTTCAAAATTGCTGGTTCTATGGGCTTCAAAGAAGGTGCTCGCAAAGCAGATCCTGCATTGCTTGAACCATACATGGCTGTAGAAGTAGACGTTCCTGAAGAATATATGGGCGACGTTATCGGTGACTTGAACTCTCGTCGTGGTCGCATGGACGGCATGGAAGCTCGTAATGGTTCCCAACATATCAAGGCATATGTTCCGTTGAGCGAAATGTTCGGTTACGCAACTGACCTTCGTTCCAAAACTCAAGGTCGTGGTAACTACTCTATGACATTCGATCATTACGAAGAAGTTCCTAAGAAAATTGCTGAAGAAATTCAAGCAAAGAAAAACGGTTAATCTCATATTAGATTAATAGAATTACTATTTTCCTCGGAGGATAATTTAAAATGGCAAAAGAAAAATTTGAACGTACGAAACCGCATGTTAACATCG
>NZ_QTMT01000006.1:0-24804 GCF_003603295.1 Veillonella sp. AF13-2 | reverse complement strand
TGGCCATACAGTAGGCGCTGGCGTAGTAACAGAAATCGAAGGTTAATTTAACCTTTTATGCTCATCGTAGAATGCGTTGAGCACACAATACATGCAGCACTCGGAGCGGCAGATAATGCCGCTCTCGTGTTGTGTTTTTAAACTATGAAGTAGAAGGTTGCCTCTGCGGAGGAGAATTTCTATGGAGCAGCCCATTCACGAAATGGACGACAGGAGGAATTATTAATAATGGCTAAACAGCAAAAAATCCGTATTCGCCTTAAGGCATACGACCACAAAGCTCTCGATCAAAGCGCTGCTAAGATCGTAGACACTGCAAAAAGAAATGGCGCTATGGTATCTGGTCCGATTCCATTGCCAACAGAAAAGAATATCTTCACAATTCTTCGTTCTGTACACGTAAACAAAGATTCTCGTGAACAATTCGAAATGCGTACACATAAACGCTTAATCGATATTCTTGAACCAAATTCGAAAACAGTAGATGCTATCACTCGTTTAGATTTACCAGCTGGTGTATCTATTGAAATAAAACTATAAGGAGGTGCGATAATGTCTAAAGCTATTTTGGGTAAAAAATTAGGAATGACACAAGTCTTCACAGCTGAAGGCCAATTAGTTCCTGTAACAGTAGTGGAAACTACCCCAAGCGTTGTAGTGCGCGTAAAGACTGTAGAAACAGACGGCTACGAAGCAGTACAAATTGGTTACGGTTCCATTAAAGAAAAACATTTAACAAAACCTGTAAAAGGTCAGTTCGACAAAGCTGGCGTAGCTCCAGTAAAATATCTTCGCGAAGTTCGCGTAGCTAATGCAGCTGACTACACAGTGGGCCAAACTCTGGCAGCTGATATCTTCGCAGAAGGTGAATTGGTGGACGTAGTGGGTACAGGTAAAGGTAAGGGTTTTGCTGGCACAATTAAACGCCATAACTTCTCCCGTGGTCCTGAAACTCATGGTTCTAAATCTCACCGTGAACCTGGTTCCATCGGTCCTATGATCTCCGGTGGCGGCGGTAAGGTATACAAAGGTAAAAAACTCCCTGGACAAATGGGTGGTTACAGAGTTACCGTACAACGCTTATCCGTTGTGAAAGTTGATGCTGAACGTAACCTTTTATTGGTTAAAGGTGGTATCCCAGGCGCTAAAGGTAGCTTGGTTATGGTTCGCAACACGGTTAAACCTGTTAAATAATCATTTGTCGAAAGGAGGATTATGTAATGCCTACAGTAGCAACATATAATCAATCCGGCGTTAAAGTCGGTGAAATACAGTTAAACGATGCAGTATTCGGCGTTGAAGTTAACGAAGCCGTAATGCATCAAGCCGTAGTTCGTCAATTGTCTAACGAACGTCTCGGCACACATGCAACAAAAACTAGAGGTATGGTTCGTGGCGGTGGCCGCAAACCTTGGAAACAAAAAGGTACTGGCCGTGCTCGTGCAGGCTCCAGCCGTTCCCCAATCTGGATCGGTGGTGGTACTACATTTGGTCCACAACCTCGCAGCTATTACAAAGCTATGCCTCGTAAGGCTAGACGTTTAGCAGTTAAATCTGCTCTTAGCGATAAAGTGAATAATAGCGAATTATACGTTTTGGAAGAAATCACATTAGCAGCTCCTAAAACAAAAGAAGTGTTGAACATTATTAACAGCTTCAACGTTGGTGATGCAAAAGTATTGTTCATCACTGAAGGTGATGTAAATGTTGAACGTTCCGCTCGTAATATCCAAGGTGTTAAAGCTTTGGCTTGCGAAGGTATGAACATTTTCGATCTTCTTCATTACGATAAGCTCTTCATTACTAAAGGCGCTGTCGCAAAAATCGAGGAGGTGCTCGGATAATGCAATTACATGATGTACTAATCCGCCCGGTTATTACCGAAAAATCCACTATGCTTATGGAAGAAGGCAAATACACTTTCCGTGTGCCTTTGACTGCAAATAAAGTGCAAATCCGTCAAGCAGTTGAAAAAATCTTCAATGTAAAAGTAGAAAAAGTAGCTACTATTCGTGTTTTAGGTAAGACTAAACGCATGGGTCGTACACAAGGTAAACGTAGCGATTATAAAAAAGCTATCGTAACCTTAAAAGCTGGCGAATCCATTGAATTCTTTGAAGGTGTCTAAGAGTCTAGTTGTAAGGAGGCCCACTAATGGCAATTAAATCATTTAAACCGTACTCCGCTGGTCGCCGGTTTATGACAGTATCCGCCTTCGACGAAATCACAGCAAGCAAACCAGAAAAATCCTTGCTCGCTAAGATTTCTCAAAAAGGTGGTCGTAACAATACTGGTAAAATGACAGTTCGTCACCAAGGTGGCGGTCACAAACGTCAATACCGTATTATTGACTTCAAACGTACTAAAGATAATATTCCAGCTAAAGTAGCAACAATCGAGTATGATCCTAACCGTTCTTCTCGTATCGCTTTGCTTAACTACGCTGATGGTGAAAAACGCTACATTTTAGCTCCTAACGGTCTAAAAGTTGGTGACGTTGTATTCTCCGGTCCTGAGTCCGATATTAAACCTGGTAACTGCTTACCATTGGCTAATATTCCAGACGGTACACAAATCCACAATATCGAATTGAAAATCGGTAAAGGTGGTCAAATCGTTCGTTCCGCTGGTACATCTGCTCAATTGATGGGTAAAGATAATGGCTACGCTATTCTTCGTTTACCATCTGGTGAAATGCGCCGTGTTCGTCAAGAGTGCCGTGCAACAATTGGTGTTGTTGGTAACGCTGACCACAGCAACCTTGTAATTGGTAAAGCTGGTCGTCATCGTTGGATGGGTGTTCGCCCTGGCAACCGTGGTGTTGTAATGAACCCTTGTGACCATCCACATGGTGGTGGTGAAGGTAAATCTCCTGTTGGTCGTAAACATCCTGTTACACCTTGGGGCAAACCAGCACATGGTGTTAAAACTCGCGACAAGAAAAAAGCTTCTAACAGCTTAATCATTAAACGTCGTACAAAATAGGATAAAGGAAAGGAGATAAAATAGTGTCCAGATCTATTAAAAAAGGCCCTTTCGTAGCAGATCATTTGCTTAAGAAAGTTGAAGCTTTAAACGAAACTAACGAAAAGAAAGTTGTAAAAACCTGGTCCCGTGCCTCTACTATTATCCCAAGTTTTGTAGGCCACACAATTGCTGTGCATGATGGTCGCAAACATGTACCTGTATTCATTACAGAAGATATGGTAGGTCATAAATTAGGTGAGTTCGCTCCTACACGTACTTATAGAGGTCATGGTAAGGACGAAAAATCTACAGGCAAAAAATAGGAGGAAATAATACATGGAAGCAAAAGCAATCGCTAGACATATCCGAATCGCGCCTCGTAAAATCCGTATCGTTGCAGATTTAGTGCGCGGTAAAAACATCGGCGAAGCATTTGCCATCTTGAAGTTCACTCCGAAAGTTGGCGCTGATGTAGTAGAAAAAGTTATGCGTTCTGCAATCGCAAACGCTGAACATAATTTCGATATGAATGTTGACAATCTTTACGTATCCGAGATCTTCGTTGATCAAGGCCCTACATTAAAACGCATTCATCCTCGTTCCCGTGGTCAAGCTTTCAAAATTTTGAAACGTACTAGCCACGTAACAGTAGTAGTTAAAGAAAGAGCTTAAGAAGGAGGGAAACAGAGTGGGTCAAAAAGTTAATCCACACGGTTTGCGTGTCGGTATCGTAAAAGATTGGGACGCAAAATGGTATGCAGATAAAGATTTCGCTGCTAATCTTCATGAAGACGTAAAAATTCGTAACTTCTTGAAAGAAACCCTTTTCATTGCTGGTATTTCCCGCATTGAAATCGAGCGTACAAATAAACGTATTAAATTGACTATCCACACTGCGAAACCAGGTATGGTTATCGGTCGTGGTGGTGCTGGTATCGAAGATATCAAAAAAGCAATGACTCGTTTTACTGATAAACAAGTGGACGTTAACATTGCAGAAATTAAACAAGCAGATATGGATGCAACATTAGTTGCTGAAAACATTGCGGGCCAATTGGAACGTCGTATCGGCTTCCGCCGTGCAATGAAACAAGCTGTAGGTCGTACAATGCGCTTAGGTGCAAAAGGTATTAAAATCATGGTAAGCGGTCGTCTTGGCGGCGCTGAAATCGCTCGTAGCGAATCCTACCGTGAAGGTTCTATTCCTTTGCATACACTTCGTGCAGACATCGACTACGGTACTGCTGAAGCTCATACAACATATGGTTGTATCGGCATTAAAGTATGGATTTACAAAGGTGAAGTTTTGCCAGAAGCAAAACAAGCACCTGCTAAGAAGGAAGAAGGTGGCAAGTAATGCTTATTCCAAAGCGCGTAAAACATCGTAAGCAATTCCGCGGCCGTATGAAAGGTCGTGCTATGCGCGGTAATACAGTGTCTCATGGTGAGTTCGGCTTGGTAGCATGCGAACCATCTTGGATCACTAACCGTCAAATCGAAGCTGCCCGTATTGCTATGACTCGTTATATCAAACGTGGTGGTAAAGTATGGATTAAAATTTTCCCTGACAAACCAATCACAGCTAAACCAGCTGGTACTCGTATGGGTTCCGGTAAAGGTTCTCCTGAATACTGGGTAGCAGTGGTTAAACCAGGTCGTGTAATGTTTGAAATGGACGGTGTGCCAGAAGCTACAGCTCGTGAAGCTATGCGTCTTGCAAGCCATAAACTTCCAATCAAATGCAAATTTGTTGTTAAGGGTAAAGAATTGGGTGGTGACGTAAATGAAGGTTAATGACATTCGCAATATGAGCGCTGCCGAAATGGAACAAAAAGTTTCCGGTCTTAAGGAAGAGTTATTTAACCTCCGTTTTCAGCTTGCAACAGGTCAATTAGAAAATCCTATGCGCATTCGTGAAGTTAAGAAGACAATCGCTCGTATTAAAACTGTACAACGTGAAGTTGAACTTAAATCTGAAAACGCATAATAACAGATTTGTTAAAGTTTGAAAAGGAGGCTTAAAATCGTGGCAGAAGAAAGAAACGTACGTAAAGTCCGCGTAGGTAAAGTTGTTAGCGACAAAATGGACAAAACTGTTGTTGTTGCTGTTGAACGTAAAGTACCTCACGCATTATATAACAAGCCAATGGTTAGCACAAAACGCTTCAAAGCTCATGATGAAAATAATGAGTGTCAAATTGGCGATACAGTTAAAATTGTAGAAACTCGTCCACTTTCTAAAGATAAATGTTGGAGAGTTGTTGAAATTCTTGAAAGACAAAAATAAGAGTGATGTAAGGAGGAATAGACGATGATCCAGCAACAAACAATTTTGAATGTTGCCGACAACACTGGTGCTAAACGTATTATGTGCATCCAAGTCATGGGCGGTTCTTATCGCAAATTCGGCAATATCGGTGACGTAATCGTTGCTTCTGTAAAAGATGCATCACCCGGTGGCGTTGTCAAGAAAGGCGACGTAGTTAAAGCCGTTATTGTTCGTTCTAAAAAAGGTATCCGCCGCCAAGACGGTTCCTATATTCGTTTCGATGAAAACGCAGCAGTAGTTATTAAAGATGACAAGACCCCTCGTGGTACTCGCATCTTTGGACCTGTAGCTAGAGAACTTCGTGAAAAAGATTTCATGAAAATTGTTTCTTTGGCTCCAGAAGTATTATAAGAAGGAGGAACGCAGCATATGGCTAAGCTACAAATCAAAAAAGGCGATACAGTTGTTGTTATCTCCGGTAAAGATAAAGGTAAGCAAGGTACAGTTATCGCAACTGAACCTAAAAAAGAACGCGTATTTGTTGAAGGCGTTAACACTGTAAAACGTCACACAAAACCTTCCCAAGCTAACCCACAAGGCGGCATCGTTACTAAAGAAGCTGGCATTCATGTTTCTAACGTAATGGTTGTTGACCCAGAAACTAAAACAGCTACTCGTATCAAAAAGGTAGAAGGCAAGGACGGTAAATTCGTTCGCGCTACTGTTAAATCCGGTACAGTACTTAAATAATCAGGAAAGGAGGAGCTACATAAATGTCTCGTTTGTTTGAACAATACAACTCTGAAATTAAAAAGAGTATGCAAGAAAAATTCCAATACGGCAATGTAATGGAAATTCCTAAATTGGAAAAAATCGTTATCAACATCGGCGTAGGTGATGCAGTAGGCAATGCAAAAGCATTGGAAGCAGCAGTTAATGACTTGACTATTATTGCTGGTCAAAAACCTGTCATCACAAAAGCTAAAAAATCCATTGCGAACTTCAAAGTTCGTGAAGGCATGGCGTTGGGTACAAAAGTTACTCTTCGTGGCGAACGCATGTATGAATTCCTTGATAGATTGATCAATGCGGCATTACCTCGTGTACGTGACTTCCGCGGTATCAGCGCTACTGCATTCGATGGCCGTGGTAACTACGCTTTGGGTCTTAAAGAACAGCTCATCTTCCCTGAAATCGAATATGATCAGGTAGAACGTGTTACTGGTATGGACATCATTATCGTAACAAGTGCTAAGACAGATGAAGAAGCTCGTGAATTGTTGACTCAATTCGGTATGCCTTTTGAAAAATAATAGGAGGAACATATAGATGGCTAAAAAATCTATGATTGAACGCGAAAAGAAACGCGCTAAAATCGTTGAAAAATATGCAGCTAAACGTGAAGCGTTAAAAGCGGCAGGTGATTATGAAGGCTTATCCAAATTACCAGCAAATGCATCCCCAACACGCTTGCACAACCGTTGCAACTTAACTGGTCGTCCTCACGGCTATATGCGTAAATTCGGTATCAGCCGTATTGCGTTCCGTGAATTGGCGTACAAAGGACAAATTCCTGGTGTTAAAAAAGCCAGCTGGTAATATTAGACGAGAGGAGGTTTTTAGATTATGGTAATGACCGATCCTATCGCGGATATGCTTACGCGCATCCGTAATGCAAACGCTGCACTTCATGAAACGGTAAACATTCCTGCATCTAGAATGAAAGCAGCCGTTCTTGACATCCTTTTACAAGAAGGCTTTGTAAAGAACGTTGAAAAAGAAGAAAACACTTTAAAAGTAACTTTGAAATATGGTTCCAATAACGAGAAAGTTATTACAGGAATTAAACGTATTTCCAAACCAGGTTTACGTGTTTACGCGAAAAAGGAAGAACTTCCTCGTGTACTTGGTGGTTTGGGTATCGCAGTTATTTCTACGTCCAAAGGCGTTATGAGCGACAAACAAGCTCGTAAAGAAGGTCTTGGTGGCGAAGTAATCGCATACGTTTGGTAATAGTAGCAATAGGAGGTAGAAATAATGTCACGTATCGGTAGAATGCCTATCGAGATCCCTGCAGGCGTTACTGTTACATATGATAACCATCATATGAACGTAAAAGGCCCTAAAGGTGAATTATCTCGCGATTTGCATCCAGATATGAATATCACTGTAGAAGGTAACACAATCACAGTAACTCGTCCTTCCGACGATAAAGATCATCGTTCCCTTCACGGTTTGACTCGCGCTCTTGTTGCTAATATGGTAACAGGCGTATCTGAAGGATTTACAAAAACTCTTGAAATCAACGGTGTTGGTTACAGAGCGGCTAAACAAGGCAATAAATTAGCTCTTACACTTGGCTTCTCTCATCCAGTAGAAATGGAAGCTCCAGCTGGTATTACAATCGACGTTCCAGCTCCTAACAAAATCGTTGTGTCTGGTGCAGACAAAGAAGTTGTAGGTGCAGTAGCAGCTGATATCCGTAAATGGAGAAAACCTGAACCTTACAAAGGTAAAGGTATCCGCTATGAAGGCGAAGTTGTTCGTCGCAAAGCTGGTAAAGCTGGTGCAAAAGGTAAATAGTAATATCATCTATATGAATGAAAGGAGTGAATATCTTGCCTCGTAAATCTAGTAGAAATATCGCTCGAGCAAAACGTCATCTTCGTATTCGCCGTCACATCTCTGGTACGGCAACTTGCCCACGTTTGAACGTTTACCGTTCTTTGAGCAACATTTACGCACAAGTAATCGATGACGTAGCAGGTACAACTTTGGTTGCTGCTAGCTCTTTAGATAAAGATTTGAACTTATCCTATGGTGGTAACGTAGCTGCTGCTAAAGCTGTTGGTGAAGCAGTTGCTAAAAAAGCTATCGCTAAAGGCATTGACACTGTAGTGTTTGACCGTGGTGGTTACATTTACCACGGCCGCGTAGCAGCCCTTGCAGAAGGTGCTCGTGAAGCAGGCTTAAAATTCTAAGAAGGAGGAACTATAGACATGGCGAGAATTGACTACACCAGTCTTGATCTTAAAGAAAGAGTAGTATTCATCAACCGCGTAGCCAAAGTAGTTAAAGGCGGTCGTCGTTTTTCCTTCAGCGCTCTTGTAGTTGTTGGTGATGGCAACGGTTATGTAGGCGTTGGCTTAGGTAAAGCAGCGGAAGTACCAGAAGCAATTCGCAAAGGTATCGATGATGCTAAGAAAAATATTGTAAACGTAGCTATTAAAAATGGTACAATCCCTCACAGCGTAACAGGCGTATTCGGTGCAGGCCGCGTATTCTTGAAACCAGCTGCTGAAGGTACTGGCGTTATCGCTGGTGGCCCTGTTCGTGCCGTATTGGAATTAGTAGGTGTTCGTAACATCTTGACTAAATCTTTGGGCTCTTCTAACCCTAACAATATGGTTCGCGCTACAATCGAAGGTTTGAAAGATTTGAAACGCGCTAGCGAAGTTGCTGAGCTTCGTGGTAAAACCGTTGAAGAAATCTATAACGCGTAATAAGGAGACAAGAAATGGCACAAGTTAAAGTAACATTAACAAGAAGCTTAATCGGTCGTCCTGAAGATCAACGCGCGACAGTTAAAGCTTTGGGTTTGAAAAAAACTAATTCTCAAGTCGTAAAAGAAGTAACACCTCAAATCGAAGGTATGCTTCATAAAGTTAGACATTTAGTAAAAGTTGAAGAAGTTTAATACTGATAAGGAGGTGCACTGAATGAAACTTCATGAATTACAACCAGCAGCTGGTTCTAAAAAAACTCGTACTCGTGTAGGCCGTGGTTTAGGTTCTGGCTTGGGTAAAACATCTGGTCGTGGTCAAAAAGGTCAAAACTCCCGTTCTGGCGGTGGCGTTCGCTCCGGTTTTGAAGGCGGCCAAATGCCTCTTTATCGTCGTTTACCAAAACGCGGTTTCAACAACAGCGTTTTTGCTAAACAATATGCTGAAGTTAACGTAGCACAATTAAATCGCTTTGAAGATGGTGCAACAGTTGATCCAGTAGCTCTTATTGAAGCTGGCATTTTGAA
This sequence comes from Veillonella sp. AF13-2, assembly GCF_003603295.1. Classification (NCBI taxonomy): domain Bacteria; kingdom Bacillati; phylum Bacillota; class Negativicutes; order Veillonellales; family Veillonellaceae; genus Veillonella; species Veillonella sp. AF13-2. The sequence continues at coordinate 15,538 of NZ_QTMT01000006.1, read as the reverse complement.
AAATGTACGCGATGGTATTCGTATTTTAGGTAACGGCACATTGGAAACTAAAAACTTGACTGTTATCGCTAATGGCTTCACTAAAGCTGCTGAAGAAAAAATCACAGCAGCAGGCGGAAAAGTTGAGGTGATCTAGGGTGCTAGATAGCCTCTCGAACATCTTTAAGATTACTGAGTTACGTAACAAGATTTTGTACACATTGATGATGTTTGCTGTGTTTAGAGCCGGCATTCACATCCCAGTACCAGGTGTAGATGCATCTGTTATCGAATCCTTGTTTACATCCGGTAACCTATTTGGTCTATTAGACTTGTTTGCTGGTGGTGCGCTAAGTAAGTTCTCTATCTTTGCGATGAGTATTACCCCTTACATTAATGCTTCCATCATCATGCAACTGCTTCAGTCTGTAGTTCCTCAGTTTGAAGCATGGAGTAAAGATGGTGAAGACGGGCGTAAGAAAATAGCGAAGGTAACTCGTTATGGCACCGTAGTCCTTGGCTTTGTACAAGCCGCTGGTATGGCATTTGCTCTTAGAGCAAACAACGCTTTGGTAAATAATGATTTCCTTAGCGTATTCGTTGTGGCCATCATCCTCACAGCAGGCACATGTTTGTTGATGTGGATTGGTGAGCAAATCACAGCATATGGTATAGGTAATGGTATTTCCTTGATCATCTTTGCTGGTATCGTAGCTCGATTGCCAGATGGTCTCGAAACTATTTATCAATATATCCAAAACGGAACCATTAACATGTTCCAAGCATTCTTATTTGCTGTAATTGCACTTGCGATGATCGCTGTCGTAGTGGCAGTTACACAAGGCCAACGTCGCATTCCTATCCAATACGCAAAACGCGTAGTAGGGCGTAAAATGTACGGTGGTCACTCTACATTCTTGCCGTTGAAAGTCAATCAGGCAGGTGTAATCCCAATTATCTTTGCGTCATCTGTGTTGATGTTCCCTGTAACAATTGCACAATTTATTGACAATGAATTTGTTCATAAAGCTGCTGATTTATTTACATGGGGGACGCCGTTACAAACGGCATTGTATGCGATATTGATCTTTATCTTTACGTATTTCTATACTGCAATCTCTATCAACATTACAGATATGGCAGATAATATGAAAAAATACGGTGGTTTTATCCCAGGTATTCGTGCGGGTAAACCAACTGCTGATTATGTGGATAACGTGATGACCAAGATCACTTTGGCTGGCGCTGTATTCTTAGCTGTCGTTGCTATTATACCGAATTTCCTCGGTAGTATAACCGGCGTCCAAGGCGTATACTTTGGTGGTACGGCTCTTCTTATCGTTGTAGGTGTAGCACTTGATACAATGCAACAAATTGAGTCGCTCATGGTAACACGCCACTATAAAGGCTTTGTGAAATAGGAGGGAAACGATATGTATATTTTATTAATGGGACCTCCTGGTGCAGGTAAAGGCACTCAGGCAGCTCGACTTATTGAAAAATACGGTATTCCCCAAATTTCAACAGGTGATATGTTCCGCGCTGCGATTAAGAACGAAACACCTCTTGGAGTTGAGGCTAAGAAATACATCGATGCTGGTCAATTGGTACCAGACAGTGTAACTGTTGGTATCGTACGTGATCGCTTGGTGAAAGATGACTGCAAATCTGGATTTATTCTTGATGGATTTCCAAGAACTACAGCGCAAGCTGTATCCTTGGATGCAATCCTTAAAGAATTAGGAATTTCTTTGGACGCTGTACTTAACTTAAACGTTCCTTCCGAGGAATTGGTTAAACGTATTAGCGAACGAGCTGTTCTAGAAAATCGTGCTGATGATAACCCTGAAACAGTACAGAAACGTCTAGCTGTGTACGAAGAATCTACTAAACCGTTAATTGATTACTATCGCAATAGCGGATTATATCAAGAAATTAATGGTTTACAAGATGTAGACGCAGTATTTGCTGACATCATTAAGGCGTTGGAGAAATAATCTATGATTATTTTAAAATCGCCCCATGAGATTGAATGTATCCGCAAGGCAAGTAAGCTTACAGCAGACACGTTGTCCTTGTTAGTAAAAAAGGCTAAACCTGGCATCACGACGCTTGAGTTAGATACAATTGCCGAAGAATATATTCGCAGCCACGGTGGTATACCAAGTTGTAAAGGGTACTATGGATTCCCCGCTACAATCTGTGCTTCTATTAACGAAGAAGTCGTTCATGGTATTCCGAGCGCTAAGCGTAAGCTTAAAAACGGCGATGTCCTCAGTATTGATCTCGTATCATCTATTGATGGATATCACGGCGATTCGGCTGTGACGATTCCTATCGGTCACGTCAAACCCGATGTGATGAAATTGTTAAAAGTTACAGAGGAAAGTCTGTTCAAGGGAATTGAACAAGTGAAAGTCGGTAACCGTATTGGTGCTATCGGTCACGCTGTTCAAACGTATTGTGAGAAACATGGTTACGGTGTCGTACGCGACTTCGTAGGTCATGGTTTAGGCCGCGAAATGCATGAAGATCCGCAAATACCAAACTATGGTAGTCCTGATCAAGGACCTCTTATGAAACCAGGTATGGTATTGTGTATTGAACCGATGATTACATTAGGTACTCACCGTGTTCGTGTATTAGGGGATGACTGGACAGCAGTTACAGTAGATGGTAAACCTGCTGCTCATTTCGAACATACAGTGGTTGTTACAGAAAACGGCCCTGAAATATTAACTATGCGGGAAGAACCGCGGTTAATTAAATAAACAGGTAACCGGAGGAAAAGATATGTCAAAAGAAGACGTTATTGAGGTGGAAGGTACGGTCGTTGAGGCATTACCGAATGCCATGTTCCAAGTTGAATTGGAAAATGGTCATATCGTATTGGCTCATGTGTCAGGTAAAATGCGTATGAATTTTATCCGTATTCTTCCTGGTGATAAAGTTACTATGGAACTGACACCGTATGACTTAAATCGTGGTCGCATCACCTATCGCTTTAAATAAGCATAGGGTCCACAAAGGAGGTACTAATGAAGGTTCAACCATCAGTTAAAAAGATATGCGAAAAATGTAAAATCATTAAACGCAAAGGCCGTGTAATGGTTATTTGCGAAAATCCAAAACATAAACAAAAACAAGGATAATCTGATAGGAGGTGGATGATTAGATGGCACGTATCGCCGGTGTAGATTTACCTCGTGATAAACGAGTGGAAATTGGTTTAACTTATATTTATGGTATTGGTCCGACTTTAGCATCTGAAATTATTGCTAAAACTGGCATCAATCCTGACACACGCGTTCGCGATCTTTCTGAAGATGAAGTAGCGAAAATCCGTGAATTGTTAGATGCTGATTACAAAGTAGAAGGTGACCTTCGTCGTGAAGAAGCTCTTAACATTAAACGCTTAATTGAAATCAACTCCTATCGAGGCAAACGTCATCGTATGGGTTTACCACTTCGTGGTCAACGTACTAAAACGAATGCACGTACTCGCAAAGGTCCTAGAAAAGCAATTGCTGGTAAAAAGAAATAAGATAAAGGAGGGATAAAGCGTGGCTAAAAAAGTTGTTAGAACTAAAAGAAAAGAAAAGAAACATATTGAATCCGGTGCGGCTCATATTCGTTCTACATTCAATAACACTATCGTAACTTTGACAGATACAAACGGTAATGCGTTGTCTTGGGCTTCCGCTGGTGGCTTGGGCTTCCGTGGTTCTCGTAAATCCACTCCATTTGCTGCTCAAATGGCTGCTGAACAAGCTGCTAAAGCTGCAATGGAACATGGCCTTCGCACTGTTGAAGTATTCGTAAAAGGTCCTGGATCCGGCCGTGAAGCTGCAATCCGTGCTTTACAAGCTGCAGGTCTTGAAGTTACTTCCATTAAAGACGTAACTCCAATTCCTCACAATGGTTGTCGCCCTCCAAAACGCCGTCGTGTATAATTTATAGCGACCGATATGATACGGTGCTATAATTAACTATGAACGTGTGTTATATAGGAGGATGTTCCTGATGAGCGAAGAAAAGAAACTTAAAATCGAGAAAGTGGACATCGCCGATGGCGGTCGTTATGGTAAGTTCGTATGTGAACCATTAGATCGTGGTTATGGTATCACTCTCGGTAATAGCTTACGCAGAATTTTGCTTTCATCCTTGGATGGGGCAGCTATCACCTCTATCAAAATTGATGGAGTTCTTCATGAATTCTCTACTATTCCTGGTATTCGCGAAGACGTTACGGATATCATCCTTAACTTAAAGCAATTGTGCATCAAAGTTGAAGAAGAAGCACAATTACCTTTGGAAGTTCATTTTGACTTCCAAAAGGATGGAATATTGACAGCTGCTGATTTAGCTGAACAATTCCCACCAGAGGTAGAAGTATTGAATCCTGAACTCGTGATTGCGACAATGGATGAGACAGCTCATCTCGTAATGGACGTAGTAATCGAACGAGGTAAAGGCTATGTTCCTTCAACGAAGAATAAAAAAGATACTGATGTTATTGGTTGTATTCCAATCGATTCCATCTTCTCTCCAATTCTTCGTGCTAAATACGAAGTGAGTGATGTTCGTGTAGGCAATGAAATGGACTTCGACAAACTTACATTAGAAGTTTGGACTGATGGCTCCATTACTGCTGCTGATGCAGTGGCAAAATCTGCTGCCATTATGATTGGTTATTTAGGGAACTTCACTAAATTAGCGCATTCTGCAGATGTTGTAGATGTAAACACTGGTGAAGGCGGTATCGTTATAGATCCAGTAGGTTCCGATAATGAAGAACCAGCTGTAGATGACGGCCCAGCAAAGATTTCCATCGATGAGTTGGAACTCTCTGTTCGTGCGTATAACTGCTTGAAACGTGCTGGCATTAATACAATTGCAGACTTGCTAGACAAAACCATTGATGACTTAGGAAAAGTTCGCAACTTAGGTAAAAAATCTATCGATGAAATTGAGGAAAAACTCAATAATCATCCAGGTGGTTTTCAACTTAAACAAAAAGGCGAATAAGGAGGAAGACGAATGTACAGAAAATTAGGCCGCGACAGCTCCGCTCGTAAAGCGTTGTTCCGTAGCATGTTAACATCTTTCTTCCAATATGAGCGTATTGAAACGACTGAAGCTAAAGCGAAAGAACTTCGTTCTTTAGCTGATCAAATGGTAACTTTGGCTAAACGTGGTGATCTTCATGCACGTCGCCAAGTTCTTGCATACCTCATGGATGAAAGTGTAGTAAAAAAATTGTTTGATACAATTGCTCCAAAATATGCAGACCGTCAAGGTGGTTACACTCGTGTAATCAAAACTGGTCTTCGCAAAGGTGACGCTGCACCTTTGGCTATTATCGAGTTAGTTTAATCAAACTCATACGGTGTTGTAACTTATGTTGCAGCACCGTTTTTTTATTGTCAATTTTATGGTACAATCGACTAGTATAATATCGTAATATGTTAGCAGTTATCGTAAAGGATGAATATGTATTGTCAACCTTTTGCATAATATCTAAGACATTATTAAATTCAAGTTCTATTAAATAGGATAAATTGAAATATGGGGATTATGCACAACATGAGTATGATAGATGATGCAAATGGTTCTACTTTCATAGAAACGAAATTGACTAGAAAGATATGAGGTTATCCATGAATGAACAAGACATTATGATTGAGGTCAATCATATGAGTCATATTTATACTGATGAAAACGGCAATGATGTACGTGCCTTGGATGATGTGAATCTATCCATTAAGCGTGGTGAATTTGTTTGTATCATTGGCACTAATGGCAGTGGTAAAAGTACGCTTGCCAAGCATTTTAATGTGTTATTACAACCTAGTGAAGGTCATATCAATGTATGTGGCTTTGATACGCGGGATGAAGCGCATATTTGGAATATTCGCCAACATGTAGGAATGGTATTCCAAAATCCTGATAACCAAATCGTAGCGGCCGTTGTAGAGGAGGACGTTGCCTTTGGTCCAGAAAACTTAGGTATTCCTAGTGCAGAAATTAGACAACGTGTCGATGCAGCGTTAGCCGCTGTTAATATGACTGAATATAGAGAACATGGTCCCCATTTATTATCGGGCGGACAAAAACAACGTATTGCTATCGCAGGTGTATTAGCGATGAAGCCTGATTGCATCGTTCTTGATGAACCAACAGCGATGCTCGATCCAAAAGGTCGCCGGGAAGTGCTTGAAACGGTTCACAAACTCAATAAGGAAGAGGGCATTACGATTGTATATATTACGCACTTCATGGAGGAAGCTGTTACGGCAGACCGCGTTGTGGTTATGAAAAATGGTGTGAAATTACATGATGGTACGCCTCGTGAAATTTTTAGCCATGTAGATACCTTAAAAGGTCTGGGCCTCGATGTACCGGTAGCCTCTGAGATTGCTTTCAAATTGAATGCTAAAGGTTATGAAGTGGGTAAGAGTATCATTAATAATGAAGAGTTAGCAAAGGGCCTTAAAGGCTCAAAGTTAGGTAAACAATTATCCGCTATACACTCAACAGATGCTCCAAGAGGGGAGGGAACCCATTAATGGCGATTGTGTTAGATAATATTACATATACCTACGGCATGGGTACCCCTTTTGAAAAGACTGCGCTTCGTGGTGTATCACTTACCATTGAAAATGGGGAGTTTCTAGGTGTTATCGGTCATACTGGTTCCGGTAAATCCACCTTTGTACAACATCTAAATGGGCTATTACATCCTACAACTGGTACAGTTACTGTCAATGGTGTAGATATTAGCGCCTCCACAGAGGAAGCTAAAAAAATGCGTCATAAGGTGGGGATGGTATTCCAGTATCCAGAGCATCAATTGTTTGAAGAAACCATCGCTCAAGATATCGCCTTTGGTCCTAAAAATTTAGGGCTTAGTGCTGATGACGTAGACGAGCGTGTGCGAGATGCGATGAAGTTCGTAGGGCTCGATTATGACACATATGCAGAACGTTCTCCATTCCATTTATCTGGTGGTCAAATGCGCCGCGTGGCTATTGCTGGCGTAGTGGCTATGGATCCAGATTTTCTCGTGCTCGATGAACCATCTGCTGGTCTTGATCCATTTGGACGGGAAGAAATCTTTGAAGAAATCATTCGACTTCATAAAGAAAAGGGGATCACTGTAATTCTTGTATCTCACAATATGGAAGATATTTCTCGCATGGCTTCTCGTCTTGTAGTACTTGATAAAGGGCGTATCGTTCTCGATGGTGAACCGATGGACATCTTTAATAATCATCGTGATGAGTTACAGGCTGTCGGTGTAGATGTACCGCCAGTGTCCGTTACCATGGAATATTTGCGCGAGCAAGGTCTTGATGTGTCTAATCGTGTACTATCTGTAGATGATGCGGTGCAAGCAATTCTCGAAGGAGGTAACCATGCTAAATAACATTACTATTGGTCAATACTTCCCAGGAAATTCATTCTTGCATCGCATGGATCCGCGCGCAAAGATTATTGCTACTACCATCTTCGTAGTGGCTATCTTCTTGGCTAATTCTCCATTGGCTTATGGCATTGTAGGTGGGTTTACTATCTTTGCAATGCTGTTATCACGTTTGCCGTTACGTCTGATGTGGTCTGCTATTAAACCGCTTTGGATTATCATCGTATTTACTATGGGGATTCATATTTTTACGACACCAGGCAATCCAATTTTTCAATGGGGGATTATCAATATTACCGACCATGGCATGGCAATGGGCCTTCAAATGGCGGCACGCTTAATCTTCTTAATCTTGTTCTCCTCTTTGTTGACCTATACCACATCACCAATTCGTTTGACTGATGGTATCGAGCACTTGCTCAATCCATTCCGTCGCATTGGTGTTCCTGCTCATGAGCTGGCTATGATGATGACTATTGCGTTGCGTTTCATCCCTACTTTATTGGACGAGACGGATCGTATTATGAAAGCACAATCTGCCCGTGGTGCAGACTTTGTGACAGGCTCTATCATTCAACGGGCTAAAAATATGGTGCCTCTTTTAGTGCCATTATTTATTAGTGCGTTTCGACGGGCCGATGAATTAGCTATCGCTATGGAGGCGCGTTGCTATAGAGGTGGCGTCAATCGTACACGTATGAAAGAATTACAAGTTACCTATGTCGATTATATTGGTGTTGGCGCTGTTATTTTGGTAACTATTGTACTTATCGCATTGTGGTGGTTAGGTCTATGAGAAACATACGGATCATAGTGGCTTATGATGGTACAGATTTAGCAGGTTATCAAAAGCAACCTAATGATAAGGGGTTAACGGTACAAGGGTGTTTGGAATATGGTTTATCACGTATTTGTAATGAACCCATTCAAATTTATGGTGCCTCTCGTACGGATGCAGGGGTGCATGCTAAATTTCAAGTTTGTACATTTCAAACGTCGGGGACTATACCAGTAGAAAATATTCCTCGCGCCATGATAGCTCATATTCCTAAGGATATAGTCGTTCTAGAAGCGGTAGAAATTCCGCTAGATTGGAAGCCACGATGGAATATATACGGTAAAGAGTATGTATATACGATTCATAATCAGCTCATTGCAGATCCTTTGACGCAGCGATATCATTGGCATGTGAAAAAGCCTCTAAATATTGCTCGTATGCAGGCTGCAGGTAATGAACTAGTAGGTACACATGACTTTACAACCCTAAAGGGAACAAACTCAACTCCTGCAGATCCTGTAAAGACAATTATGGGAATTCGTGTTGAGGCCCGAGGTTCACAGGTGACGATTTCTGTGATTGGTGATGGTTTTTTATATCATATGGTCCGCAATATTGCAGGCTTACTTGTAGATATAGGTCTTGGTCGTCGCAAGGTTGAGGATATTAAAGGATATTTAGCCGCTAAAGACCGGCGTGCTATAGGGAAAACTGCACCTGCTCAAGGCTTATGTTTAGAAGAAATATTCTTCACTGAAGAGCGACAACAAGAGGTATTACGGAATAAATATTTTAGATGATTTGAGAATAAATATTCTATATAATTTTATATAGACTCTTTTTTTGATGTGAAAGTATAAAACGTTGAGCATAAATACTAAAAGGATACTACTTCAAAAGTAGTATCCTTTTTTTCTTATAATTTTTAGTTATAATGCCTTAATTTATACCTATTATTATGTGAAATGATACATTGTAAACCTAAAATATACATGATACAATGGCGATATAAGACAGGTTCGTACTATAAAACATTAACATAGTAAGGTAGACTCTTGTCAGCAGTGTAATTTTTATCCTAAGGAGGGTGAATCTCTTGCAAAAACGTAAAGATTTTATCTGGAAAATGGGCGGCCAACAAGGTGAAGGTATCGAGAGTTGCGGCGAAATTATGGCCACAATCCTTGCTAAAGAAGGCTACTCTTTGTATAGCCAACGTTTATTTGCATCTCGCATCAAAGGTGGTCATACTACATTCGCATTGCGCGTAGCATTGGAACAAATTATGTCCATTGGTGAAGGGGTAGACTTCTTGCTTTCCCTTGATCAAGAAACCGTTGATATGCACGGTTCCGAAGTACGTGATGGTGGATATATCATCTGTGATAGCAAAGTTAATCCAGACTTTTCTAAATTTGAAGGTACAAAGATTAATTGCTTATCTTTGCCTATCTCTGAAACAGCAATGAAACAAGGCTCCTTGTTGATGCGTAATATCGTAGCACTTGGGATGTCCGTAGCGCTTCTTGGCTTTGATACTAAGATGTTTAAAGATGCTATTACTGAGAAATTTGCAAAGAAATCCCAAGAGATTATTGATAAAAACTTGGCTGCTTTCGATGATGGTCATAGCCTTGTAATGGAAAAATTAGGCGATGTTGAAATCGATACATTGCCAGCGCCTGGTAAGAAAGATCAAATGTTCTTATTAGGTAACGAAGCATGTGCTCTTGGTGCTATTGCTGCGGGCTCTCGTTTTATGGCGTCTTATCCTATTACGCCAGCATCCGAAGTTATGGAATACATGATTAAAACTATGGATAAGTTGGGCTCAACTGTTGTTCAAACAGAAGACGAGATCGCAGCATGTATGACGGCTATGGGTGGTGTATACGCAGGTGTTCGTGGCTTTACATGTACTTCTGGTCCAGGCCTTTCCTTGATGGCAGAATCCTTGTCTATGGCTTCCATGGCTGAATTGCCAATGGTTGTTATTGACGTTCAACGTTCTGGCCCATCCACTGGTATGGCTACAAAAGTTGAACAATCCGATATTGATGCAGCTTGCTACAATGCACATGGTGACTACTCTGGTATTGTAATTTCTCCAACATCTATTGAAGAATGTTTCTATGAAATTCAAAAAGCTTTCAACTTGGCAGAAATATACCAATGTCCAGTTATCTTTATGCCTGACTTACAACAAGGTTTGAATAAACAATCCGTTCCTTCTTTCGATTTGAACCGCGTACCTATTAATCGAGGTAAAATGATGAAAGAAGCTGAGCTTCCTGAATTGGTACAACCTAACTACTTCAAACGCTTTGAATTGACTGAAGATGGCATTTCCCCTCGTACAATTCCAGGTATGAAAAATGGTCTATTCCTTTCCACAGGTTTAGAGCATAATGAAGAAGGTAAACCAGCAGAAGCGCCTACAATGCACGTAGCGCAAACTGATAAACGTTTCCGTAAATTGGAAACTGTAGCTGACAATTATGAACCATTCTTGAACAATGCTAAATACGACGAAGCGGATGTACTCGTTGTAGGTATGGCTTCTAGTCGTGGTGCTATCGAAGAAGCTGTTGCTGAATTCGATCAAGAAGGTGTTAAAGTTAACCATTTACAATTGCGCTTAATTAAACCATTCCCAGCAAAGCAATTACAACCGTTCTTTGATGCGGCGAAAAAAGTAGTTATTGTAGAACACAATAAAACTGGTCAATTGGCTAACTTATTTAAAATCAACATGCATAAGAAACATAAGATTTCTAGCTGCTTGAAATACGATGGTAATCCATTCACAAAAAGTTATGTGAAAAATGCGATTAAGGAGGTCCTATAATATGACAACAGCTAAAGATTACAGAAATGATATTCGTCCTAACTGGTGTCCAGGCTGTGGCCATTATGGGGTTCAAGCGGCGATTACTGATGCTGTAGTAGCGAAAAATATTCCACCAGAAAAATTAGCCGTAATTTCCGGTATTGGTTGTTCTAGCCGTATCGGTGGCTATTTCTACGCTTATGGCGCGCATACAACTCATGGCCGTGCGCTTCCTTATGCGCAAGGCGTTAAGCTTGCTAACCAAGACCTAGAAGTTATTGCATTTTCCGGTGACGGTGATGCCTTTGCTATCGGTATGGGTCACACCATTCATGCTTTTAAACGTAATGTAAATATGACATACGTAGTAATGGATAACCATGTATATGGTTTGACTAAAGGTCAAGCATCCCCTCGTTCTGACATCGGTTTTGTTACAAAAACAACTCCTCATGGTGCGTTTGAGTCTCCATTGTCCGTTTGTGAAACTGCGATTGCAGCAGGTGCTACATTTGTAGCGCAAAGCTATATGGTGAATCGTAAAGAGCTCGTTGATTTGATTCAACAAGCTATGGATCATGAGGGCTTCTCTTTCATCAATGTATTTAGCCCATGTGTTACATATAATAAACGCAATAGTTATGATTGGTTCAAAGAACATTTAGTAGCATTGCCTGAGGGTTATGACCCAACAGATCGTGCAACAGCGCTTAAAACTTTGGGTGATACTGATGGTTTGGTTACAGGCCTTATCTATCAAAATACATCTAAACCTTCCTTTGAAAAAGCAATGGCTGCAGCAAATGGCGGACCACATCCTCGTCCATTGACTGAAGATGTTGTAAAACCTGACCAAGCATTATTTGATAGTCTTTGCAATCAATTTAAATAATATTAGTATCGTACCCATTAGGTAGGATGCTGATTAAAGAAACGTGTCACCTTTGGGTGGCACGTTTTTTGTATGTACTATTTTATGAAAAACTATTTAGTATATTGCTTTCTGCGATTTGTCCCATGTGGTTATATAACGTGATATAATAAGGACATTGTATGATATTCATTGCAATCGTATCGTATTCATTGCAGAGGTTTTTATGAAAGCATACGAAAAGGGGATTAGCTTGATAAATTATATGTAGCATTATATGAGAGCGTATACATTCCTAGATAGTTTATGAAAGTAGGTTTATATGAGTAAGACCGTAGGTATTATTGGCTTAGGTTTATTAGGTGGATCCTTGGCAAAGGCTCTAAAGGAATATACAGAATATGAGGTAGTAGGTTACGCACGCCGTCAAGAGGTCTGTGATGCGGCCATTCAAGATGGTGTGGTAAAAGCTGCGTGGACTGAAGTTGAACCATTGATTAAGAACTCAGATATCGTTGTGTTCTCCTTGCCTCCTGATACAAATGCACGGCTTTTTACTGAAACGGCTCATCTATTTAGACCGGGGCAAGTCGTAACCGATGTATCTAGTGCGAAGGAAAACTTTGTACGAGCCGTTTATGAATCGATTCCTAAGGGGACTGTTTTCGTATCTGTCCATCCTATGGCAGGATCAGAAAAGGGTGGTTATGAAGTATCTCATAAAAACTTATTCAAAGGTATGGGCTGGATCGTGTTAGAAGATAAGGCCTCCGATGTATATAGTGAAGAGGTGGCTCAAGAATTGGCTGACATGGGTCGTGCCTTAGGGTCTCGCATCGAGTTTGTCGATATTTATGCTCACGATGCATATTTGGCGATGGTTAGTCATATGCCTCACTTATTGGCCTCTATTTTAACACAAGTTTCGGGTGGCGATGAATTGGGTGAATTGCGCATGAAACTATCGGCAGGGGGATTCCGCGATTGCACGCGTGTGGCTGGGGGATTACCATCTATGTGGCGTGAAATTATCTACGGTAATCGTCATAATGTTATTGAAGGTCTTACACAAATTGAATTAGAAATTGAACATGTTAAAGCGATACTTTCACAAGATGACGAAGGACAAGCATTAGAAAGTTATCTTGAACGAAGTCGAGAGATTCGCAATAAATTGCCATATTTAACGGGACAAATTAAGAATAACTAAAAGAAAGAATATCTAAAATATAATTATATTATTTGATTAAGGGAGCTTTTATGAGTTTGTTACAAGAAACTTGTGGCGCTATTACAGGTCGCAGCCTAGAGATTGAACGACATATAATCGATAGCTGGAATACAGCATCGCCTGTGGAACGATATGGACGTCTTGTAAATATGGTGGCTCAATATGGGGCAGCTACTAATCAAGAGACGTTAGCTGTACCAAAGCCTTGCATGATAATTGCCTCTGCCGATCACGGTGTGGCCGATATGGGCGTCAGTGCGTATCCAAAGGAAACGACCGTTGGGATGACTCAGAATTACCTGATTCCTAAGGGGGCTGGCGCTAATTCTCTAGCGAATTATTGTGGTGCTCAAATGGAAGTTATCGACATGGGCATTGATGCGGATATGAGTTGGGTTCCAGGCCTTCGTATTCATAAACTTGGGATGGGTACGAAAAACTTCGTAGAAGAGCCAGCTATGACGCGTGAACAAGCGATTGAAGGCATTGAAACGGGTATTCGCCTCGTAAAAGAAAAAATTGATGAAGGCTTCAATGTATTTTTAGTAGGCGAAATGGGCATATCGAATACGACAGCTAGTGCCCTTATGACCGCTAAGTTTGCAGGACTTACAGCGGAAGAGGCGACGGGACGAGGAACGAATATTTCCGATGAACGACTTAAACTAAAGCAACGCATTGTTCATGACGTACTGGAGAAATATAAGGATATTCCTAAAGACGATGCCATTGGGATTTTATCCTCTGTAGGTGGCTTTGAATTTGCTTGTATTGTGGGCGTTATCTTAGGCGCCGCAGCAAATCATGGGTTAGTTATCATCGATGGATTTAATACATCGGCCTGTGCATTGGTAGCTAAAACGTTGGTGCCACAAGTAATGGATTATGTGATGGCTTCACATTTATCTGCTGAAAAAGCTGCTAAATCTTCCTTAGAAAATTTAGGCCTTGAAGCCTATGTCGATTTAGGCCTTTGTTTAGGTGAGGCCTCTGGTGGATCCATACAAATGGGTATGCTAGATCTTGCGGTTCATATGTATTTGGCGCTTACAGGAGGTAAGGCATGAGAACTTTCAAAATAGAACCATTGCATGTACCATCCATGGAAGCATGCCGCTTACGTATCGATAATTTGACAAAGCCTATCTATAGCCTTGCTACGTTAGAAACTATAGCAGAGCGTTTTGCAGGGATTCTTAGAAACCCTAAACCAAATCATTTACGCTATGGTGTGCTCGTTGTGGCGGCGGATCACTTGGTAGATGGGCCGCAAAACACTGAGCATGGTAGTGAAAGCTATGATGCCATAGAACGTTTTAATGAGGGAACAACAGCTACACAAGGGGCTGCAGCTAAATTAAATGCCGTTGTACATGTGGTGAATCTAGGTCTTGAACAAGATACTGCAGATTTAGCAAATATTGAACAACAGGTGATTCGAAAGGGGTCCCATTTCTTTGGCGTAGAATCTGCTATTTCTCGTGAGGAATTAGAGCGTGCTCTTGAGCTCGGCTTTACCTATGCAGATAGATTACATGCTGATGGATTACAAGTGGTAGCGATTGGTAACGTAGGGGAGAGGGCGTTTTTAGACTCTCTTGTCACGACGGCGACAATCACAGGTTGTGCGTATGAGGATATTCTCGTTCATAATGAATATGGACCTACGGTAGAGCAACGTGCTGCTCATATTCATTCTTTTGTAGATCGATTTAATATTGCTATTGATGATTGGTCTGCTTTGACTGAAAGCGAGCGCCATGATGCGGTATTGAACTTGCTTCATGTGGCGGGTGGTTTAGATATTGCATTTTTAACGGCCTTTATCTTGGGGGCTGCTAGCCATCGTATGGCTGTAGTCTTTGATAATGTAGTAACTGGTGCAGCTATTTTGGCGGCGGTTACCATTGATCCCCTAGTTAAGGACTATGTGTTCCCATCAGCTGTCTATGATGAGCCTATACATGATGAGCCTATACATAAGGAACAATGTCGTTTCTTAGGGGTAAAGCCTTATTTGCACTATAATCTGCTAATCGATGAAGCCTTAGGATCAACTATGGGACTATCCATAATCGATGCATCCATGCATATGCTAAATGACATGAAAACATTCATCGAAGCGGAAGTTAGCGTGGCTGAAGACGGGGCTGGTAAAGGTAGACAAAAGGATAAAAATAATTCGGTTTAAAGGGGGATTGTATATCCCCCTTTCTCGGGTAAAAGATGTTCTTGTATGCTATATTTTCAAGGAACTTTACGGAAAAACCATTGACACTATATGTGTAAATTGATATTATTATATGGCAGTCAGGATGGACTTAATTCATCCTTGACGACAGATTGATAATTATGTTATAGTAATTATCGGTTCTGTATGCGGGAATAGCTCAGCGGTAGAGCACCGCCTTGCCAAGGCGGGG
>NZ_QTMT01000005.1:0-89793 GCF_003603295.1 Veillonella sp. AF13-2 | reverse complement strand
GCCTTACAAGCAGGATGTCGGCAGTTCGATCCTGTCATCGTCCACCAAAGCAAACGGTTATCTTCGGATGACCGTTTTTTAGTATGTAAAAAGTACATATGGGTATAAAAATACATATGGTCATGTAGATAAATAAAGGAGTACAACTGCTATAGTTGTACTTCTTTTGCTGTAATGCTTATATAGTTTTATGTAAAAAATATATAGTTGCTATGGTTGTACTTTCAAAATATATAGTTAGTTATTGTTATATCTAAAAAATATAACTTTTATTATAGTCACATCTGGAAATTGCATATTTAACGTGGCGCATACATGATGATATATACACCTACGAGGCATACAAGGCCGCCGATGATATCGTACATATCTGGTCGTAAGCCGTCCACAAGCCAGCCCCATAGAATAGAGAGGGCAATGAATACGCCGCCGTATGCTGCGTACACCTTACCAAAGCTTGCTTCTGGCTGGAAGGTGGGGATGATGCCGTATAAAAATAAAATAAAAGCACCTGCGATTAGGTAAATAGGTCCTTTGTCGTCACGCATATAGAGCCATACGAGATAACCGCCACCGATTTCCGCAAGTCCTGCTAGTATAAAGAATAGAATAGATAAGAGCATAGTAACCTCACTGTATTCTTACTATATTAATTGAAATCTATTTTCTATTTTACAACTTAGGACAAGAGAGGGCAATTGTTTTGTATAGTTAGGTCATTTGTTGTCTATAGTAAAACCCCGTACACCAAAAGGTATACGGGGTCTATTCGTTATTATAAACGTGGTGGTGATTCGCTGTGCACATAGTCCATAAAGGTATGCATAGTTTCTGTTTTAGAATTATTCTTCTTAAATGCGAAGCACACTTGTAGTTTGAATGGTTTTTCTAAAGGAACAAAGCCATCATTGATGTTTAAAGACGTTAAAATTTGGCGTGCTACGATGCAACCAGATTTATTCTTTTGACAGTAGTCGATCATTGTATATGGATTGGATAGACGGCTACCGCGGATGTGTAGGTTTTGTTGACCGTTCCCAACATAGTTTTTTAATGTGCGATACATAAAGTATTTAGGTGGATACATGAGCAGTGGTTGTTGCTGGATAGCTTTTAAACTGGCTGTTTCCATACCGTTCACTAAGTTTGGTGCATAGTATACAAATTCGTCTTCTCTAAGCGCGGTGGATTCGTACGCGGACATATCCTTATTATTTGGTAAATAGAGTAATGCAATATCGATGCGGTTTTCTCGTAAGTCGAGCATCAATTCTTCTTCTTCCATATCGTAAATACTAACAGAGAATTCAGGATGATTTTGAAAGAAGTGGGAAACGTAACCGTTTAGACGGATATCCCCAAGACTACGTAATACGCCAATATTTAGAATTGGGCGTTCAACCTTGCTAGCCAAACGAATGGATTGGATAGCTCGTTCCAATGTGTCGAGAACTTGTTCTGCTTCTGGTAGGAATAACTCGCCTTCTGGTGTTAAACGGCTACCTCTTGTAGAACGGGAGATTAATTTCACACCAACTAAACGCTCTAATTTTTTCATTTGAGCGCTGAAAGCTGATTGTGTAATATTCATAGATTGTGCAGCTAATGTAAAGCTTCCTGTTTTATTATAGGTAATAAAACTTTGTAGCTCTTGCATTGTAGGTAACTCTTTCATGTTATTCCCCCAACTTAGACATAAGACTCCAATGATACCTATTACCTTACTTATTCATATTGTAGCATACTATAATTGATTTTTCATCTAAATCTATAAAATATGATGAAACATGCACAATCGATATAGTGCGTTGTATTATCGTAAAAAAGTGTAATTAAAAATTGTGATTATGCACTTATTTCAATGACTTTCACAAGTATCGATAATTGACATAACTAGATGAAAATGATATTATACTTGGGTACCATTATGTATAGGTACAGGTTTATTTTAATCTTATGAGGTGATAATCACATGGCAACGAGAAGAGAGGCTCGATTCAAACTTTGTCGTCGCTTTGGTGTGAACGTATTCGGTCACGCAAAAGCCTTGAATCGCGTCAAAAAAGACCAACGTCAGAAGAAAATGTCTGAGTATGGCACACAATTATTAGAAAAACAAAAAGTTAAAGCTTACTACAACTTGCTAGAACGCCAGTTCGTACGCTATTATGATAAAGCGAAAAAAATGCAAGGTGTTACAGGTCAAAACATGTTGATCCTTTTGGAACAACGCCTTGATAACCTTGTATATCGCATCGGCTTCGGTAACTCCATTCGTCAAGCTCGTCAAATGGTAAACCATGGCCACATCTTGGTAAACGGTCGTCGCGTAGACATTCCTTCCTTCTCCTGCAAACCAGGCGATGTAATCGAATTGCGCGAAGCATCTCGTGACAACGAAATGTTCAAAACTAACTTCCAAGAACTTCGTTCTTTCGAACTTCCTTACATTGAAAAAGACTTGGAAGGCTTCAAAGCTACTTTCACTCGTCTTCCTCAACGTGAAGAACTTCCTATCGAAGTTAACGAAACACTTATCGTCGAATTGTACTCTAAATAATTTGGCGCTATTGCCCGCAGTGCTGTGCACTGCGGGTTTTTGTATATATTGTATTGTTTGTATTATTGGTAAATGATTACTTTGAGTATATAAATGAGTGATTTAGATAGAGCTTTATATAATGAAATTATTGAAGGATTAACACTGAATAGAGAGTTAGAGATTTACTATAATAGCTATACCTATGGTGTTGTTACTTTGGGGGAACGTTGGCAACTTTGGAGAGATAATGAACTTTTAGCTGAGGATGTAGATTTTATATCTTTGCTAGAAGAGCCTTTTATAAATGGTAAAAGCTTAAAAGAAATTATTGAACGTCATGAATGCGGATTGCTTTTGATGTAGTGGTAATTTTTTAGTAATCGTTTTGTATCATCTATTATATCGGCTTGTTCCAGGAACATGGTTTGGCACTTAAATTTGAGCATTTATTTTTTTACTAAATGGAAAATTTAGGTAAAATGTATCTTCTACATAGGCAAAAATCATAGTAACTTTTAATTGACACAAACTCATAAAATCTGTATACTATTTTGAGTAAGCTTTAGTCGTGTTTCCATTAGCCCCGGAAGCAAAGGACAAGCTGATTTTGGTAGAATTATGACGTTATTAGGAGGATATGCAGCATGAAAACTACATATATGGCCAATCCGAACACAATCGAACGGAAATGGTATGTTGTTGACGCTGAAGGTAAAACTTTAGGACGCCTTGCTGCCGAAGTTGCAAAAGTTCTTCGGGGCAAAAATAAACCAACTTTCACACCACACGTAGACACTGGTGACCATGTGATCGTTGTAAACGCAGAAAAAATTTGCGTAACTGGTAAAAAATTGGAACAAAAGGAATACTTCCGTCACTCTGGTTATCCAGGTGGTTCCCGTTTCACTAAATTGTCCATGATGCTTGAAAAACAACCTGAACGTGTTGTTGAAATGGCAGTTCGTGGCATGCTTCCAAAAAACAAATTGGGTGCACAACAATACCGTAAATTAAACGTATACGCTGGTCCTGAGCATCCACATGCAGCTCAAAAACCAGAAGTGTTAGAAATTTCCGTACGATAATCTAGAGGGAGGAATATATAATGGCAGTAGCACAATATTACGGCACTGGTCGTAGAAAATCTTCCGTTGCTAGAGTTCGTCTGGTACCGGGAACAGGTAAAATCACTGTTAATAAACGTGAACTTAATGATTATTTCGGTCGCCAAACTTTGGAATTGATCGTAAAACAACCTTTGAACTTGACTAACACAGTTGAACAATACGATGTTATCGCAACTGTAGCTGGTGGCGGTCCTTCCGGCCAAGCTGGTGCAATTCGTCACGGTATCTCCCGTGCGTTATTGGACGTAGATGGCGAACTTCGTCAATCTTTGAAAAAAGCTGGCTTCTTGACTCGTGACCCACGTATGAAAGAACGTAAAAAATACGGTCTTAAAAAAGCCCGCAAAGCAAGCCAATTCTCCAAACGTTAATATTTGGAATACAGGATATTACACCTGCAGACAATGTCTGCAGGTGTTTTTTGGTTGCTACTAATTTTGATTGAAGTATAATTTGGAGTATAATATATATTAATATGGTGTGTGTTGGTATTTTTTTAGGGGGTATGTATGGATACTTTTTTGGTTATTGGAATTCTATTGTTAGGTCTTTATTTATACGATAAGGTTAAATCTCAATCTTATAATAATTACGAAGCAGATGTACCTACTATAGAGATTTCTCGGGATATACATGGGGTTGTTAACATGATAGAGAATATGCTTATGGAATTAAATGCATCGTTCTCTACTATAATTGATGATGACGAAATAACGATAAAAGTACCTCTATATATTAAGTATGGTACAGGGAATACTATCTTTACCATAGATAAGGATTTAAAGCTGTATATTTCGACGAGAGTTACTACTGAGTGTGCTCTTGATGAGTATGATAATGAAGTTTTAGAGGGCTTAATAGCTGATAGTTTCACAAATGAACCATATACTTTTCGGTGTTTGAATAATAATATATATTTTTTTAGTACTGAATATAAAAAATCATTTTATGTTAAAGCTGAAATTGATGAAATGAATAAAATACATGGTAGATTTCTAACACAGATTCTTACATATATTCGTGATGAAGTTGATGTCTCTAATACATTTTAAATTTGAAATATAATGTAATCTAATGATGTTAAGTTTTGACTATTAATAGATCTTTTATTAATTTTGGGAGACTGTTAATGTATATTGTCAAGATTATTTTTACGTTTACATCTATATTTAATTCCCCTATAATAGAAGTATAATAATCGAATTTTTTCGAAAATAGATTTTCATATAGGAGAACTCATATGATTTATAATACAATTCAGTACGTAGTGGACAACGGCATTGGTACGTTGACGTTTAATCGTCCAACCGTAGCCAATGGTTTTAATATCGAGATGTGCAAGGAGATCCTTGAGGTCTTAGATAAGGCTCATAATGATGAAAGTGTTCGTGCATTGCTTATCAATGCAGAGGGGAAGGTATTCTCTGCGGGTGGCGATTTAACAGAGATGGAGCGCGCTGTAAACGAAGGGGATACAGAGTCTTTATTTGAAATCGTTGAACTGGTAGCTGAGATTTCTATGGCTATGAAGAAGTTACCAAAACCTGTTATCATGAGCCTTCAGGGCGCTGCAGCAGGTGCTGCCTTCAATATGGCTTTGGCAGCGGACTTTGTTGTAGCTGCTAATAACGTACGCTTTATTCAAGCTTTCGTAAATGTAGGTCTTGCTCCTGATGCGGGTGGTTTATTCCTACTAACTCGCTCTATTGGTATGAACCGTGCTATGCATATTGTCATGACCGGTGAAGCCGTATCTGCTGAAAAGGGTAAGGAACTTGGCTTTGTGTATAAGGTTTGTGAATTAGAAGATTTAGAGACTGCTACAAGACGCCTCGTTGAAAAATTGGCAAAAGGGCCTGCACAATCTTACCGCGTTATGAAGGAAATGATGTGGAATAGCTTCTTAGCAGGTTGGGAAGAGTACAAGAAGTTTGAAGTAGAAAACCAATGTAGATTAGGCCTTTCAGAGGACTTCAAAGAAGGTGTACGTGCTTTCACAGAGCGTCGCCGTCCTAAATTTGGTCAACAATAATATTGATTTATGAATATACGGAATGGAATTTCCTGTAATTCATAAGAAAATACAAATATAATTAGAACCGATGTGGCTCCAACTATTGAGTTGCATCGGTTTTGCTTTCATTACACAGAAAAAGTGTATATAATAGAACTATTGAAATAGTTTTAGGAGGTCATTATTACATGGCTCAAGATACAATTAAATGTTATGACAGCCCTAGCGATGTAGTTAAAGCATTAGCAGAGGATTTTATTGCTTTCACTAACGAGGAAATCAATCGCACTGAAACGTGTGTTGTTGGTATTACGGGCGGGACTGTTATTAATGGTTTATTAGAATTGCTTAATTCCCCAGAATATATTGAACGCCTTAATTGGGAACGCATATTCTTTGTATGGACTGATGAGCGATTCTTACCGCAATCTCATGAGGATAATTACTTCAATCGCGTGAAACCTTACTTGTTGTGTAAGGCGAAAGGGGCGGCTCATTTCTTGCCAATCAATACAGATTCTAAAACTGTAATAGAAGCGGCAGCGGAATACGAGAAAGAGGTTAAGAATGTTCTCAAGGCTTGTAAAAAAAGTGGTCTAGATTTGGCATTGCTCGATCTTGGCGAAGATGGTCATACAGCCGGCCTATTTGCAGGTTCTCATGCATTACGTGTCACAGATCAAGAGGTGGTAGCTGTTGAGGATGGAAAGGTATGGGAACGTATTTCTATGACCTTTTCGTTCTTAGCAAAATCTGATGCGGTTTGGTTTACCGTAACTGGTGAAAGTAAGCGAACTGCATTGACAAAGGTATTGTATCAACGCGAAGATTACGAGGATTTACCTTGGGAAAAACGCATTGGTCGTGTATTGCCTGGTGCGGTGCTTTCACAAGAAGCTATGACCTGGTATGTGGACAAGGCAGCCTATGATGATGTACACTAAAGAGTATAAGTAGTAGTAAAAATAAAGGAGATACATATGGGGTCTATAGGAACACCTGAATTAATAGTTATATTAGTGATTGCTCTAGTTATCTTCGGACCTGGTAAATTGCCTGAAGTCGGTAAAGCTATTGGTAAAGGCATCAATGAGTTTAAAGATGCTATTTCGGGGCCTAAAAAGGCTGTTGATGAAACGAAAGAAGCCGTTAAGAAAGCGACTACTATCGATGTGACAGCAGGGGCTAAGAACGACGATAAACATAAAGAAGCTAAGGATTAATAGGAGGTAACACTATGTGCAAAGATTGTGGTTGTGGCGAAGATAATGGCGTTGTAACAAAGGTATTTACTGTACCGGGGATGATGTGCAACAACTGTAAAGAAACAGTTGAAGGTGCATCTCTAGGTTTGCCTGGCGTATTAAGTGCAGAAGTAGATTTGCCAGAAAAGACAGCTACCGTTTCTTTTGATCCAACAAAAGTATCTGTAGAAGTTATTACAAAAGCCATTGAACGAACTGGCTTTGAAGTGACAGGCGTTGCAGACGGTGTACAAAAACATAGTCATGGATTACTAGGCACTTTGAAACGTCTCTTCAAATAATCGAACCGATGGAGCTGTATTGAAACCTTGTTTCGATGCAGCCCTTTTTTGTTTAAAGAGGTAATATGATGATACGTAAGTTTGATGCTAAAAATTTTAAGTGGGATGGTATTGAAACCTTGGTATATAAACAAGATGGTAGTCCTTTTAAAGATGTAACACGTCAAGTATTATACGATGGTGCTTATGATATTCCGTGTCAATTCCGCTATTTTGAATGTTTGCCAGGGGGATATTCTACCTTGGAGTATCACGATCATACGCATATGGTTATGATATTTCGCGGCAAGGGGCAAGTCTTATTGGGCGATGAAATCCACGATGTAGAAACTGGTGATTTTATCGAAATTCCAGGCAAAACAATTCATCAGTTCCGTGCTAATAAGGGCGATTATATTGGTTTTCTTTGCTTGGTAAATCAAGATCGAGATAAGGTAAAATTATTATCCCCTGAAGAGATGGAAATGTTACGAGCAAATCCTAAAATCAAAGAATTCTTGGAAAGTTGTTAAGCCTGATGGAGGTTCTATGAATACTTTTACACGAGCGGCCCTTACCGTTTTAGTGGGCCTCGTTATTTGGTTTTTACCTCATACAGAGGCAATCAAGCCTGAAGGTTGGCATTTATTAGCTATCTTTACGGCTACTATTGTGGGCTTTATCTTACGTCCCTGGCCAACGGGTATTATGGCGCTTTTTGGTATTGTTGTAGCCGTAGCCACTAATTCCATCACTATGGTACAGGCTCTAGGTGGCTATGCAGAGGCGAATGTGTGGCTTATCGTAGCGGCCGTATTCTTTTCACGAGGTATTATTAATTCTGGCCTTGGTAAGCGTATTGCGTACACCTTGATTCGCTCTTTTGGCACAAGCTCATTAAAGCTTGCCTATGCGTTGGCTTGTACGGACTTGATTATTTCTCCAGCTACACCATCTAATACGGCGCGTGGAGGTGGTATTGTATTCCCCATTGTACAAAATATTTCCTTAGCTTTTGGTTCTGAACCTTATGGTAATACGGCCCGCCGCATTGGGGCGTACTTGATGACGACGGCACATACTATTAACACTATTACTGTGACGATCTTCTTGACCGCATGTAGCGGTAATTTGCTTATTACGTCTTTAGGTGCTAAACTGTTTGGCTATGATATATCTTGGTGGGAATGGTTCCAAGCAGGTGTCATTCCTGGTGTGATTTGTATGATTTTGATGCCTTGGTTTATCTATAAAATCTATCCACCAGAAATCAAGGAAACACCAGAGGCTGCTGTAATGGCTCAAAAAGAACTAGATGCTCTTGGACCTATTACGAAGGCTGAAATTTCTGTTGCTATTATCTTTGTACTTTGCATCTTGCTTTGGGCTACAGCAATTTGGACTAAGCTTCATCCTACAGTAGTAGCGATGATGGGGGTTCTGGCGTGTGTTGTGACTGGCTCTCTTACTTGGGAGGATATTTTGGGTGAACGTACCGGTTGGGATATCCTTATCTGGATGGGTACGCTTGTGGGCATGGCTGGGCTGCTTGGTAAACTCGGTGTAGTAGCTGTCTTTGCAGACTTTGTAAGTCAACATTTAGCTGGCTTTGACTGGTTCTGGGCATCCTTTATCATTTCCGCTACCTTTGTGTACTCTCAGTATTTCTTTGCCAGTGGTACGGCGCGTATTACAGCTTTATTCTCCGCCTTTGCAGCCATTTTAGTGGCGATGGGGGCTCCTATTCCGTTTACGATATTGCTCTTTGGTTTGATGAACAGTCCTGGCTGTACATTGACTCATTATAGTTCAGGTGTAACACCAATCTTCTTCGGTGCTGGCTATGTGCCACAAGGTACATGGTGGCGCGTAGGTCTTGCCATTTCCGTGGTGAGCTTCCTCATTCATTTCTGGGGCGGCACTTTTGGCATGTGGCTCTTTGGTATTTTATAATATATTCAATCCCTCACTACGGTGAGGGATTTTTCTTGTTATATCTATATTTTTTATACCTTACTAGGTTTGCTATAGTTTTTGGGTATGGTGAACTTCATAAAAAAACTATGATGAATCTATAGAATTTATTGTGAATTATCTTGCGCGGGATAATATAACGTGTTATTATTATTCCGTGATTATTATTACAGAATATTTTAGGAGGAAACATGTTAGGTTTAGTCATTAGCTTATTGATTATTGCGCTAGTCGTGATTATTAATGACATTCGAATTATGAACAACAACTTAACACGTTTTTGTCTTAGAAGTTCCGCGAATGGTTTAATATACAATCAATAAGATTTGACTATATGGTTTGTTTCTTATGTGTATATTTTCCAAGGAGTACATAGGATTATTTATGTATATAGGAATTCTGTAAACAAAAGGAATATCATTTGTAAACTTTTAAGACGATTCATTGGAATCGTCTTTTTTTATGCGTCGTGAAAGCTGTCCAAGTGGATGCTTTCAAAAGTGAGGAGATTAACATGAGTTGTAGAAGTGACAATTTGAAAACAGGCGTAGCACGTGCACCACACAGATCTTTACTAAAAGCTCTGGGTTTTGTTGATGAAGAAATGGGTAGACCAGTCATCGGTATTGCCAACTCTTTCAATGAAATCATCCCTGGTCACGTAGGCCTGAAAAATATTGTACAAGCCGTAAAAGCCGGCATCCGCAACGCAGGTGGTGTGCCAATCGAGTTCAATACTATCGGTATTTGCGACGGTTTGGCAATGAACCATATCGGCATGAAATACTCCTTAGTTACACGTAATATCATTGCAGATTCTATCGAAGCTACTGCTATGGCTACACCATTCGATGCGATGGTATTCATTCCAAATTGCGATAAGGTAGTGCCAGGCATGTTGATTGCAGCTGCTCGCCTTAATATCCCATCTGTATTCGTATCTGGTGGGGCTATGCTCGCTGGTGTACATAAAGGTAAAAAGATTGGTTTGTCCGACGTATTCGAGGCCGTAGGTAAACATCAAACTGGTGAAATGGATGATGCTGAGTTAGCTGATATCGAAAATACGGCATGTCCTACATGTGGTTCTTGCTCTGGTATGTATACGGCAAATACAATGAACTGCTTAACAGAAGCTCTCGGTATGGGCCTTCCTGGCAATGGTACAATCCCAGCGGTATATTCTGAACGTTTGCGTTTAGCTAAGTTAGCTGGTATGCAAGCGGTAGAGGTATTAAAAGCAAACCTTCGCCCTAAAGATATTATGACTCATGAAGCCTTTGAAAATGCGGTAGCTCTTGATATGGCTTTGGGTGGCTCCTCTAATACGGCGCTTCATTTACCGGCTATTGCTCACGAAGCAGGTGTACCATTATCCTTAGACGATTTTGATCGCATCGCTCAAAATACACCTCAATTATCTAAATTATCTCCATCTGGCGTATACTTCATCGAAGACTTGTACGCTGCAGGTGGTGTATCTGCCGTGTTGAAACGTTTAGCAGAAAATGGTCGCCTTCATACAGATTGCAAAACTGTTGCTCTTAAAACACAAGGTGAAATTGCAGCGGCAGCTCATGTTGTGGATGAAGATGTTATTCACTCATGGGATAATCCAGTACATGAAACTGGTGGTATCGCCGTTCTTAAAGGTAACCTTGCTGTAGATGGTTCCGTTGTAAAAGCCGGTGCCGTAGATGCAGATATGCTTGTTCACTCTGGTCCAGCAAAGGTATTCAACAGTGAAGAAGAAGCGGTTGAAGCTATCACAGGCGGTAAAATCGTGAAAGGTGATGTTGTAGTTATCCGCTACGAAGGACCTAAAGGCGGCCCTGGTATGCGTGAAATGTTGACACCAACATCTATGATTGCCGGTATGGGTCTCGATAAAGATGTAGCATTGTTGACAGATGGACGCTTCTCCGGTGCTACTCGTGGTGCGTCCATCGGACATGTATCTCCAGAAGCAGCTGCAGGCGGCACCATTGCTATCGTTGAAAATGGTGATATTATCAACATCGATATTCCAAACGGTAAATTGGAACTAGCTGTATCTGATGATGAAATCGCTCGTCGTAAAGCGGCATTGAAACCGTTCAAATCCAATGTAACTGGATATCTTAAAAAATACGCTCTTCACGTATCCTCTGCTGCACAAGGTGCTATCGAAGTATTTGAAGACTAATACTCGACTTTCATTTAATACTAACTAGAGGAGACCGTGTATATGTATAAATTATATGATTTTATGGAGGCTCGTGAGCGATTAAGCACAATCACTGTGAAAACGAAGTTACTTCATAGTGATGTGTTTTCTGACGAGTGTGGCAATGATGTATACATCAAGCCAGAAAACTTGCAAATAACAGGCTCTTTTAAGGTTCGTGGAGCTTATAATAAAATTGCAAAGCTGACAGAAGAAGAAAAGGCGCGCGGTGTTATCGCTGCGTCTGCCGGTAATCATGCACAAGGCGTGGCCCTTGCTGCGAAACGCCTTGGCATTAAAGCGACTATTGTCATGCCGAAACATACCCCTCTTATCAAGGTGAATGCTACAAAACAATACGGTGCAGATGTTGTACTATTTGGCGAGATTTATGACGAAGCCTATCAAAAGGCGATGGAGTTGCAGAAAGAGCATGGCTATGTGTTCGTTCATCCGTTTAATGATGAAGATGTCATCGAAGGGCAAGGTACTATTGCCCTTGAGGTTCTTGATGAATTACCTGATGCGGATATTTTGCTCGTTCCTGTTGGGGGCGGTGGTATCGTATCTGGTATTGCTGCTGCTGCGAAATTAAAAAATCCGCGCGTTAAGATTATCGGTGTAGAACCAGAAGGTGCAGCGAGTGCCCTAGCTGCCTTAAAGGCTGATCATCCTGTACCTCTCGATGAAGTGGCGACGATTGCAGATGGTACGGCAGTACGCCAAATTGGGGAAACTACATTAGAATATATCAAACAATATGTAGATGAAATTATTACCGTTTCTGATTATGAATTGATGGAAGCATTTTTATTGCTTGTTGAAAAACATAAGTTAGTAGCCGAAAATTCCGGTATTTTACCACTCGCTGGTCTTAAGAAATTAGAGTGCCGCGATAAAAAGGTGGTAGCTATCGTCAGCGGTGGTAATATCGACGTACTTACTATATCGTCCATGATTAATAAAGGTCTCGTATTGCGTGGTCGTATCTTTACCTTCTCCGTTAATCTTCCTGATAAACCAGGCCAGTTAGTGGCTGTATCTAAAATGTTAGCCGATGCAGATGCAAATGTTATTAAACTTGACCATAATCAGTTCAAAAACCTTGACCGTTTCCATGAAGTGGAATTGCAAGTAACGGTAGAAACAAATGGTGAAGAGCATATCCAACACATTATTGATACTTTCAAACATAATGGTTACATTATTAAACGATTAAATTCCAGCGAGATTTTATCTGAATAGCTGGGTGAAAGGGTTCCTATGAGCGCAGAAACAATCAATGGGGCACGCATTGTCCTTGAAACTTTGCATCGCCTTGGTGTAACCGATATGTTCGGTTATCCAGGTGGTGCGGTAATTCCAATTTATGATGAAATATATAGCTTCCCTGAAATTAAACATTACTTCGTCCGTCATGAACAAGGTGCTGCACATGCGGCAGATGGCTATGCTCGCGTATCTGGTCGCGTAGGTGTATGTCTTGCTACGTCTGGTCCTGGCGCAACGAATCTTGTGACAGGTATTATGACTGCGTACATGGATTCCGTACCTATGGTGGCCATTACTGGTCAGGTTGGACGGCCCTTTATCGGTAAGGACTCCTTTCAAGAGGCGGATATCCAAGGTATTACGATGCCTATAACCAAGCATAACTATCTTGTTCAAGATATTCATGATTTGCCTCGCATCATTAAAGAGGCGTATTTTATTGCTGGTACAGGTCGCCCAGGCCCTGTACTTATCGATATTCCGAAGGATATTCAAACAGAAAAAATATCCATGGCGGAATACAACAAATTGTACGAAGTACCTATTCATCTTGAAGGCTATGATCCAACCTATAAAGGTCATCAAGGTCAAATCAAAAAAGCAGCTACTCTCATCAAAAATGCAAAGCGCCCACTTATCATTGCTGGGGCAGGTGTATTAAAGTCTGGTGCTATGGATGAGCTTAAAGAATTAGCTGAAAAGGCTCAAATCCCGGTGACGAATACATTAGTTGGTCTTGGTGGCTTCCCAGGAGATCACGAGTTGGCTCTTGGTATGGTTGGTATGCACGGTTCTGTTGCAGCTAATAATAGTACAGATGAGGCAGATCTCGTGATTGCTGCAGGGATTCGTTTCCATGACCGCATCACAGGCCATCCAGATTTCTTCTGTAAAAAAGCTAAAATTATCCATATCGATATTGACCCAGCTGAAATTGATAAGAATGTTACAATCAATGTGCCTATCGTAGGGGATCTAAAACAGGTATTAACGGAGCTTAATGCTCTTGTAGAACCTACAACGCATGAAGCGTGGCTTGAGCAAATTCGAGAATGGCAAACGGAATACCCTATGGTGATTCCTGAATCGAAAAATGGTGTATTGCATGCACAATATGTGTTGTCTGAGCTTAATAAGATTGCCAAGGAAGATGCCATAATCGTAAGTGATGTCGGTCAACATCAAATGTGGGCGGCTCAATTCTTAACTCATAAAAAACCTCATACTATCGTTACCTCTGGCGGTGCGGGTACCATGGGGTATGGTTTGCCGGCGGCTATTGGGGCTCAAGTAGGGGCGCCTAAGAAACAAGTTATCCTTGTTGTCGGTGATGGCGGGTTCCAAATGACTTGTGAAGAGCTCATGATGGTTCGCCAATATAATTTGCCAATCAAGATTGTTATTATTAACAACGGCTATCTTGGTATGGTTCGTCAATGGCAAGAAATCTTCAATGATAGACGCTACTCCTATGTGGACTTAGAAGTGAGTCCGAACTTCGTGAAACTCGCAGATGCATTTGACCTAAAAGCAGCTCGTCTAGATAATGTTGAAACTTTCAACAAAGAATTTAAATCATACATTACATCGGATGAAAGCATTGTCTTGGATTGTCGCGTTGAACGAGAGGATAATGTATTGCCAATGATCCCAGCAGGCGGCACGATAAGCGGTATGATGGGTAAGAAAGGGGTGCTATAATGGCGAAAGAACATCAAGTCTTAATCATTGCAAAAAATGCACCGGGTATTGGTACACGTATTTTGGCACTCTTTAACCGTCGTGGCTTTAACGTTACAAAAATGACATCTGGCATTACAAATCAGCCAGGTTATGCACGTATTACTATTACTGTAGAGGCCGATGACCGAATTCTCGATCAAGTGCAAAAACAAATCTACAAGCTTATCGATGTTGTTAAGGTTAAAGTGTTTGAAGATCATGATGTGGTATGCCGTGAGTTAATGCTTATCAAGGTAAAAGCATCTGCTTCTACAAGATCACAAATTGTACAGATTGCCGATGTATATCGTGGTAATGTGTTAGATATTTCTCCTACATCTATGATCATTGAAGTCATTGGCAGTGTAGAAAAATTACGTGGCTTCATTCAAATTATGGAAACTTATGGTATTCTTGAAATTGCCAAAACAGGTATCACCGCTATGAGTCGCGGAGAAAAAATGTAGGAGCTGATAACGTGGGGCGTGAATTACTCCATTATGAAAATGTTTGCTTTCGCCGTGATGGTAGACCTATTTTAGATAATGTAAATTGGCATATAGAGAACGGTGAACATTGGGCCTTATTAGGGCTTAATGGGGCTGGTAAATCAACGCTACTCAGCATGATACCTGCTTATCAAATTCCCACAACGGGTACTTTACGTGTGTTTGGCAAGGAATTTGGTAAATATGCGTGGCCCAAAATCAAGGCTAGACTAGGATTTGTTAGCTCTGCGCTTGGACAATTTCAGTCAACCTTGGATAAACAAGTCGTTGAAGATATCGTTATTTCTGGTGCATTTAGTAGTATTGGTATATACCAAGAGGTAGCACCTGAGGTGCGCCAACGAGGTATGCAATTATTATCTGAATTTGGACTAGACTATTTGGAAGGTCATCGTTTTCGCACCTTATCTGCTGGCGAACAGCGGCGGATATTGTTAGCGAGGTCTATTATGGCAAATCCAGAATTATTGATTTTGGATGAGCCTTGCTCTGGTTTGGACTTACCAGCGAGGGAGCAGTTTTTACGCACCGTATCCACTTTGGTAGCTGAGCAGCAGACACCGATTATCTATGTGTCACATCAAATTGAAGAGATACTATCGTTTATTACTCATGTAGCTATCTTGCGAGAGGGTAAGATGATTCATGCAGGGCCTAAACACAAGGTACTAACTGATGATATTTTATCTGATGTCTTTGGACTTTCCGTACAAGTTGTATGGAAAGATGATCGTCCATGGGTGATGGTTCGGTAGTTATCAAATTTCTTTATCAGAGGCTTAAAACTTGGCTTACTGATACTAAATTAATGTACGCCACATCTTGCAAAAATTTGTTAGATTGTGTACAGTATATATAATCTATATTCTATTGAATATGTTTGGAGGTTGTCTAATATGGCAGGTAAAATTTTAGGTACTACAGTTTATTATGATGCAGATTGTAATTTAAGCAAATTGGAAGGCAAAAAAATTACAGTGTTAGGTTACGGTTCCCAAGGTCATGCTCATGCATTGAACTTGAAAGAAAATGGTATGGACGTAACAATTGGGCTTCGCGGTGGTTCTTCTAGCTGGAAAGCTGCTGAAGAAGCAGGTCTTACAGTAAAAGAAACTGCAGAAGCCGTTAAAGGCGCTGATATCGTTATGGTATTGATTCCAGACGAATTGCAAGCAGACGTATATGCACAAGATATTGCTCCAAACTTGAAACAAGGTGCGTACTTGGCATTCGCTCATGGCTTTAACATTCACTTTGGTAAAATCGTACCTCGTGAAGACATCAATGTATTCATGGTAGCTCCTAAAGGTCCTGGTCATTTAGTTCGTCGTACATACCAAGAAGGTTCCGGCGTTCCTTGTTTGTACGCTGTAGAAAAAGACCCATCTGGCGATACTGAAGAAGTAGCATTAGCATGGGCTTCTGGTATCGGTGGTGGCCGTTCTGGTATTTTGGAAACTAACTTCAAATCCGAAACTGAAACTGACCTCTTTGGTGAACAAGCTGTATTGTGCGGTGGTGTTACTGAGTTGATTAAAACTGGCTTTGAAGTATTAACTGAAGCTGGTTATGAACCTGTTAACGCTTACTTCGAATGCTTGCATGAAATGAAATTAATCGTAGATCTTATCTACGAAGGTGGCTTCCAAAAAATGCGCCACTCCATCTCCAACACTGCTGAATACGGCGATTACCATGCAGGTCCTCGCGTAATCACTGCAGATACTAAAAAAGCTATGGAACAAATCTTGGCGGATATTCAATCTGGTAAATTTGCTGATGAATTCTTAGCAGATTCCAAAAATGGTCAAAAATTCCTTAAAGAACATCGCGAAGCAGCTGCTAATCATCCAATTGAACCAGTTGGCGCAGAACTTCGCAACTTGATGAGCTGGTTAAAATAAGAGTATTATTTAGGTAATCTTTTGTGAGATTATATGCTTATTAAAAGCGACCCCGTAAGGGGTCGCTATTTTTTATCTTTTCTTACATTATTTTGGGCCATCTTGACGATTACATCGAAAATATTGGAATCAAATATGGTATAATAAAAAGTAATATTTGAAAGGAGTGTAGCATGGATTTTTACACATTAGCCTATGTTGAAAGTCAGGCTGTAATAGGTCAAACTTGGGGCTTTATTATAATTGTAGCTGTTCTGTTAGCATTGCTCATTTTGGGAGTACAAGTATTGCGAAATGGTTTTACTAGTCGCTATCGTGACCTGATGATTATATTGTCTTTAATCGTAGTGTTCTTCTTAGGGCTTGAATACCAAGAGTATAATCGGATGAAAACCTATTCTGAGGACTCCTCTCGTATGGCTCAATTTTTACATTCTTTCAGCTCGGATCGTTCTGTGCCGAGTGACCAATTGGCGGTTAACTCCTTAAAGATTCGTAATGGTATGATTTTAAAAGTAAGTGACGCTTACTATGAGGTTCAATTTAATCCAGAATTTTCAACCTATACGATTACACGTGTTTATAAGGTAAGCCCTATAGATCGAATTCACGATAAAGAGGATGCATTACAATAAGGAGGCCCACATATGACAGAAGCTATGGCCGTCTATGGGATGGTCTTTGCAAAACTCGCCATCGGTCTCTTGGCGATTATCTTACAAATCAATTTAATGGGAAAGGGCAATTTAGCCCCAACCTCTGCTTTAGACCAATTGCAAAACTACGTACTTGGTGGTATTATCGGTGCCATTATTTACAATGATCAAATTGGCATTTTACAATTTATGTTAGTCCTTATTTTGTGGACTATTTTGGTAATGACGCTTAAGTTTTTAAAAGGGAATCTTCGTATTTTTAAAGCAATTCTTGATGGTCATCCAGTTATAGTAATCGAAAAAGGTCATATTCTAACAGAAGAATGTATGCGTTATGGTATACAAGCGGCTGAACTTAAATTAAAACTTCGCGCTGCAGGTGTTCAATATGTTACGGATGTTAAGCGTGCCGTATTGGAGCAAAACGGTCAGCTCAACGTGGTTCAATTTGGTGAAGATAATATCCGATTTGATCTTATCGATGATGGACAAATTAATCAATTTACCCTCGATGTAATTGAAAAAGATAGAGCGTGGCTTGAACAAGAAGTTCAATCTCATGGATACTCTGTTAAGGACATATATATTGCTGAATATAAAGATGGTAAAGTTGTTGTATATCCTTACGATAAAAGAGAGAAACCTAATTTAGTTAGCTCAATAAAAAATAAGACTAAGAGCAAATTAAAGCCTTAAGTTGTAGCTTGTAATATGAAGCTAATACATCTATTAACATTTTAACAATAGGTATATAGTATTTAGTTTTTATTAAGCCCACTATTCGTAGTGGGTTTATATAGAAAGGAAATTAGTGAATCGTAAAGATTTAATTGATCGATTACAAGAATTATATAAAGATGAAGACAGTCGGGTAACAGTAAATCCTCATGCGGCGCAAAAGATAGCTATCGTATATCCAAATACATATTTTGTAGGCATGAGTAATCTTGGACTTCATATCATTTATGAGGAAATTAACTTACGAAATGATAGCGTATGTGAACGTATTTTCTTGCCAGAGAAAAAGGAGTTAGAAGCATACGACAAGACTAAGACTCCACTCATGAGTGTTGAAACACAGCGGCCTATGCATCAATTTGATGTAGTAGCCTTTGATGTAACCTTTGAAATGGATTATTTCCATATTCCAGTGATGTTGCGTCATGGTCGCGTACCCATTATGGGAAAAGACCGTACAGAGTTTGATCCTATCGTTATTGCGGGCGGTCCTTGTGCGACGTTCAACCCAGAGCCTTTTGCTGATTTTATCGATGCTTTCATTATCGGTGAAGGGGAAGGCCTTGTGAGCCATGTCCTCGATATTATTCGAGATGGGAAAATGGAGGGGCTAGATCGCCATGCTATTTTACGTCAGTTAGCGGATATATCGGGCGTATATGTCCCATCCTTGTATGTGCCCATTTATAGTGAAGACGGTAAATTCAAAGGCTATGATATTACAGAGGGCGTACCTAAGAGGATTAAACGTCACTTTGAAATGCTCACCAGCGGTGGTGAAACGGTAGTAGCTACGAATTATACTGAGTTTGGTGCCATGTATATCATCGAAGTAGCCCGTGGATGTGGTCGGCATTGCCGATTCTGTATGGCTGGGTATTGCTTCCGCGTACCTCGTGTACGTCCATTAGATATTTTGAAAGAAGGCGTAGAACGCGCAGAAAAGCTAGGCAAAAAGGTGGGACTCATGGGTGCTGCTATTTCGGATTATCCCGAGGTAGATGAGCTAGTTAATTATATTCGCTCTAAAGATATGCGTTACTCTTGTGCATCCTTGCGTGCTGACTCGTTAACACAAGCCGTGGTGGATGGACTAGCGGATAGTGGACAAAAGACGATTACCATTGCCCCAGAAACGGGTAGTGAACGGTTGCGTCGCGTCATTAACAAGGGTATCAGTGAAGAGCATTTACAAAATGCAGCCACCTTATCTGCAAAGTCAGGTATTCAGCATATGCGCTTGTATATAATGATTGGACTGCCAACGGAAACCGATGAAGATATTGAGGCTATTGTAGGTCTTGCGGAGAGAACGCAGGCTCATATGGCTGAGGTAGGCTGTAAAGGTCGTTTGACGCTCAGTATTAATCCGTTTATTCCTAAGCCTTTTAC
Source organism: Veillonella sp. AF13-2 (assembly GCF_003603295.1). NCBI lineage: Bacteria > Bacillati > Bacillota > Negativicutes > Veillonellales > Veillonellaceae > Veillonella > Veillonella sp. AF13-2. The sequence continues at coordinate 70,212 of NZ_QTMT01000005.1, read as the reverse complement.
ACCATTTCAATGGATGGCCATGGATAATCAAAAAACGGTGGAGAAAAAATTACAATATATAAAAAAAGCGTTGCAAAAGAATCGCCGTATTGAGGTTCTCGTAGAGTCTCCTAAAGAGGCATATATTCAAGGGGTTCTTGCTCGTGGAGATCGTCGTTTAGGTGCTGTTATTGCAGCGTGTGCAGCCAATCGAGGTAGTAAATCTTTTAAGTCTGAAATGAAGGCGGCTGGCTTAGATATGGACGATATGAATTATCGCGAACGCAGTTTTGATGAATTCTTGCCGTGGAGCCATTTAGATATGGGTATGGACGAGGGCTATCTCGAAATGGAATGGAAACGATCCATCGATGAAGCGTATACACCGCCATGCACACAAGGGTGTAAACGATGCGGTGTTTGTAAATAGGAGGAATTGATGAATCAATCGGTAAAGCGTATAGATGTGAAAGGGCCCCATGGAACGTGGTCTTATGAGGCCCCGAGTTGGGCTGATCAATTCCCTATTAGTATGGGAGATACGTATCGTCATGGAGGTGTATCTAGTGCGCCTTATGAGTCATTAAATCTAGCCTTTCATGTAGGCGATGAAACTCAGAATGTACGAGCAAATCGGGCTATTGTTGCTGACCATTTAGGTGTAGACCCCAATCGTATTTCTTGTGGCAATCAAGTCCATGGTCTGAAGGCTGTTGAGATTACTGAGGACCTCGTTGGTTCCGGTGCTTTTGGAGAAGATACGGCCATCGATGATTGTGATGCGGTATTTACAAATCTACCTCATGTGCCATTATTTCTGTTCACTGCAGATTGCGTTGGCGTAGGCATTTACGATGCCAAACATCATGCGATTGCAACGGCACATGCAGGTTGGCGTGGTGCCATTGGCCGCTTACCAGTACTTACTATTGAGGCCATGAAAGAGGCTTATGGGACCGAGTTCAAAGATTGCTATATATATCTTGGGCCTAGTATTGGACCAGAGTCCTTTGAAGTAGATATAGAACTAGGTAAACGCTTTGAATTAGCCTGGAGAGATATGACAGACAGAGATTCATCTGATGTTGTCAATTATCCTGGTGATAAATTAGATAAGGCTTATATCAATTTATGGAACTTTATTGGTGAGGATCTCGTTGTAAATGGCGTTCCTTCAGAGAATATCACGATTGGTGGTACCGATAGTGTAAATGAAGTAGACTGTTATTCCTATCGTCGAGAGGCAGGTCTAACAGGTCGCATGGCCTTATTTGCGATGTTACAAGACCGATAAAATTCGACTTTCACAGGAATCATAATAAAGTATGATATTTTAAGTATATACATGCTTTGATTTGTGGAGGGAATAAGCCCTAAATCATGTACATTTGCCCCTAAATACTATATAATAAAATAGTCTATACAAATATATTTGATGATTATGATATATAGATTGAAGGGGGCATTCACGTGATTGAAGAATCCCTACACGCTATACAGCAGCGCATGGCCGATGCTATGGCGCGTGTTGGTCGCGTAGATACAGCATTATTAGTGGCGGTTACAAAGAACCACCCTGTGTCGGCTGTGGAAGAGGTCGCACGGCTCGGTGTCACTCATGTAGGGGAAAATCGAGTACAAGAGGCCAAAGAAAAACAGCTAACCTATAAGGGGCCGCAATTAACATGGCATTTGATTGGTCATTTACAGGTCAATAAGGTGCGCCAAGCGGTCCCTATGTTTGATTTAATTCATTCTGTAGACAGCCGTAAATTATTAGATGAAATCGAAAAGGTTGCTGCAAAGCACGACAAGATACAAGATGTATTACTGCAAGTCAATGTGGCCCGCGAAGCTTCTAAAACGGGGATGACCGTTGAAGAGTTTCCAGAAATACGAGACTATGCAAAAACATTGCCTCATGTACGCGTAAGGGGCTTGATGTGTATGGCACCATTTTTCGATGATCCACAGGAAGCTCGTCCAATCTTCCGCGTAGCGAATGCCTTGTTTGAGGATATGAAGCGCTACTTTGAAGAAGGTCAGATTCAATATTTATCTATGGGGATGACTCACGACTTTGAGGTCGCTTTGGAAGAAGGGGCTAACATCGTTCGTGTAGGCACAGCAATTTTTGGGGAACGTGTATATTATTAAGGTTCGGGTTACCTGATAATCGGAAGCGTTAATTGTATTAGGAGGAAATCCAAATGGCATTGGGAGATTATTTAGACAAAGCAAAAAACTTATTCTTAGGCAGAACTGATGATGACTATGAATATGATGATTACGAATACGAAGATGAAGAGGAATACGAAGCTGAACCTACCCCAGTAGCAACAGCGGCTCCCGTGTCCGGCGCATCTGAATTTCATCCACGCAAGGTAGGAGGCCAATCTACGATGACACAACGTCCAACAGCTATGAAAGTAGTTGTAATTGAACCAAAAGTATTTGAAGACTCTGAAAATATTACACATCAATTGCGCGACATGCGTCCTGTATTGATTAATTTTGAAAATACAGACCCTCATGAAGCAGCTCGTATTGTAGATTTCGTATCTGGTGCGACCTATGCATTGGATGGCAAATTGGAAAAAGTAGGTAAAGACATTTTCATGTGTGTACCTGTAAATATTTCCATTGATTATAATGACAATGAAAGTAACACAACTGAGCAAAACGAATACTCTTGGGAAAATAAATAATCTCTCTATAAATGGTGGTGATAACTATGTTAGGTAAAACCCTATGTATAGGCGTTGGCTCAATGGGGGGCGCTCTATTGCGCGGTGCATTACAGCATGGTGTTTTGAAAGCATGTGATACACACATTCTAGTGCGTCGCGAAGAACAATGTAAGGCTCTTACAGAGGAGCTTGGTGTAGTAGGTTTTACTACATTGCCTAATGTAAACGAGTACAACACTATTCTATTGGCTGTAAAACCACAAGTGTTACCATCTGTATTAGAGTCGTTGAAAGAAGTGCCTTATGGGACTGTTATGATTTCCGTTGCCGCAGGTATAACCTTAGATACTCTTGATGCGGCAATTCCACAAGCTAACTGGTTTAGAGCTATGCCAAATACACCGGCTTCTATCGGTGCTGGCATGACGGCACTCGCCGGGGATGATGTGAATACGGACCTAGGTCGTGCTGTACAAGCCTTGTTTGCGGCTGTAGGCGAGGTAGCAGTGGTGAGCGAAGCCGATTTAGATCGCTTAGGAGCGTTATCTGGTGCGGGGCCTGGCTATATGTTTGTCATCCTTGATGCTTTAGCTGATGCGGGCGTTCGCATTGGTTTACCACGTCAGTTGGCCATAAAGGCGGCGGCTCAAACGATGTACGGTGCAGGTAAGATGGCTCTTGAAAGTGGCAATCATCCAGCGGTACTACGAGATCAAGTGACAAGCCCTGGTGGCACTACCATTGCTGGTATTGGTGCTATGGAAAAAGGTGGACTTCGCAGTGCTCTCCAAGAGGGCGTAGTAGCATGTCTTGCTCGGTCGAATGAGTTGGGGAAATAATTTTGGCAGATACTAGTAAATTAATACGATATTTCGAGGCCAGTGGCAGTGGCGAGGAAGCTCGTCGCATGCTAGATTTGGCTGAGCAGGTTGTAAAAGGTCGTCCCTATCGTGTGGCGGACTTTACGAGTCCTGCAGGCCTTGTTATTGCAGATGCTATCAAGGCTAATTACCCACAGTTAACAGTTAAAACTGATGGTGGCTATGAAGGGGCGGAACGCATTCGTATCGCTTTCGTAGACAGCGACTTTAACGGTACTGTGGATATGGGCATTCGCGCCCTTAAGGTGAATTGGGACCCTCGGTTCCGATTGCTCACTCATCGCGATGTGCTTGGCTCCTTAATGGGCCTAGGCATTGATCGCTCCAAATTTGGGGACGTTATCGTCCAGCAAGGGGGCGCTCAGATTATGGTGGATGAAAGCGTGGCTGATTTCGTAATTCAAAACTTTACGAAAATTGCTATGGTTTCTGTATCTGTAGAGGCTATTGAGTTATCAGATATTGCACCAAAAGAAGAAAAAATTAAAGAAGTCCGCACTACAGTCGCTTCCTTGCGCTTAGATGCGGTAGCAAGCTCTGGATTTAGTGTATCTCGCACTAAATTGGTGAGTGCTATCAATGCGGGCTTATTACAAGTAAACTGGCAACCAGCTAAGGGGGCATCCCAAGAGGTTAAAGAAGGGGATGTCATTTCCATGCGTGGTCGTGGCCGAATGAAGGTAGAAGCTATTACAGGTACCTCTCGTAAAGGGCGTATCGGCGTATACCTGAAACGATTTATGTAGGCAGTTGAAAATCGGCTTGACCATCAAGCCGATTTTTTTGTATATAGTAGGACAGCCATGGTATCCATAACATTTCAACCTACAACTGAAGATATAATCCTATTCGTAGGCGGCGGAGAAGTAGCGGAACGACGGATGCAGCTTTTTATTGAGGAGGTTTGCCAAATTATAGTTATCGCTCCTGCTGTAACGGATCGGATTGGCCAATGGGCAAAAGAAAATCGTATCACTTGGTGTAATCGAGCTTTCACAATGGACGACGAAGAGCATATTATTTCGAGTAGTTTGCTGTTTATCTGCACAGATAATCATGAACTAAACGATACCTTGTATGAGCTAGGAAAAAAACATCGTGTGTGGACCAACCGCAGTGATGATCCGAGCGCGTGTAGCTTTACTGTGCCGTCATCCCTTGAACTCGGCGATCTTCATATTGCTATTAGTGCCAATAATGTAGGACCTCGTATCAATCGTCTCGTACGACAAGATATGATGAATCGTTATGGTCAGTTGCAAAAGGCTATGCCTAGACTTAAAATATTTAGAGAAGAAGTAAAGTTACTACTTCCTACTCCAGAGGCTCGACAGAAATTTTGGCGAGACAATCTGACGGTAGAAACATTTGAAGCCATTCTCAAGGGAGAGTGGATGATTATAGAGGAGAAACTGAACCATGCAATTAGTGGTATTAGGTCTAAATCATAGAAGTGCCGCTGTAGAGGTGCGTGAACGTTTCTCGTTTGATAAAGACGAGGTAGTTGCCGCACTAAACCGCCTCTATGAATTTGACTGTATCTCAGAATGCGTTATATTATCCACCTGTAATAGAACGGAAATTTATGCTGCTTTAGAAGGTGTAGAATTCCCGAAGGATTACATGTTGGCAGTGTTAAAAGATTTAAAAGGAGCAGATCATATCGATGCAGATGCATTCTTCTTCTACGAAGAGCGAGATTGTATTGAACATCTATTCCGTGTGTCTGCTAGCCTTGATTCCCTTGTGTTGGGGGAAGGTCAAATCTTGAGCCAATTAAAAGGGGCTTATATTCAGGCTTATAGCGCAGGCTGTACGGGAACAATTTTTAATATTTTATTCCAACGGGCTATTAGCGTTGGTAAAAAGGTACGTACTAATACGGGCATTGCTAATACGCCTGTATCTGTTAGTTACACGGCGGTCAATCTTGCGGAGGACAGTTTAGATAAGCCATTATCCGAAGCTACAGTACTTATTTTGGGTGCTGGTACGATGAGTGAATTGACAGCTACTCATTTACAAGCGAAGGGTGTAAAAACGATTTTCGTATCTAATAGAACCTTTGCTAAGGCTGAAATGTTAGCGGAACGCTTTAATGGTAAAGCTGTTAAGCTCGATAACTTTGTAGACTATGCTAAAGATGCGGATATTCTTATCACATCTACAGGGGCACCGCATTATATTATTACTGAAAAAGAAGCGAAGAAAATTACGACTCTTCGCAAGGGTGAACCCATCGTTATGATTGATATTGCGGTACCTCGTGATATCGACCCTGCGGTGGCAGATTTGGACGGTATTTATCTATTTAATATTGATTCTCTTGAAAGTGTAGTAGAAGAAAATAAGGCGCAGCGTGAAGAGGAAGCTCGTCGTGCAGAGCCTATTATTCATGACGCTATTGAAGAGTTGTTGGATAAATTGAGCTATTTAACAGTGCGTCCGATGATGGCATTGCTCACAGAAAAGGCAGAACGGATTCGCCGTCGTGAGTTACATCGCGCATTAGCTAAATTGCCAGATATTTCCGATAAGGAGCGCCGCATTATGGACTCTATGAGTCGCATGATTATTCGCAAAATGTTGCGTGAACCGATGATTCACTTCAACGAAATCGCTGGTACAGAGGAAGAGGGCTTGTACTGGGATTTATTCAAAGATATGTTTAATCTTGAGAAAGAAGGCTAATGCCATGAGAGATCATATTCGAATCGGCACGCGAAAAAGTGCCCTTGCCCTGTGGCAGGCTGAACATATTAGTGCAGAATTACAACGTCTGTACCCAAATATTACGGTAGAGCTGGTTCACTTTAATACAAAAGGTGACCGTATCTTAGAGAAACCACTGGCTCAAGTTGGTGGTAAAGGTTTATTTACTGCTGAATTAGAAGCGGCTATGCATGCAGGCGACATCGACATCGCCGTACATAGCTTAAAGGATATGCCTACAGAGTTGCCAGAAGGCCTTACTCTTGGTGCCATTTCCGCTCGTGAAGTGCCTTATGATGCACTAGTGAGTCCCGTGTATAAAACACTGGACAAATTGCCACAAGGCGCTCGCGTTGGTACCAGTAGTTTACGCAGGCAAGCACAGCTATTACATGTCCGACCTGATCTAAAGGTAGAGGTTATTCGTGGTAATGTACAAACTCGATTGAGCAAAATTGAAACGGAAAAGCTAGACGGTGTTATCTTGGCTCAAGCAGGCCTTAAGCGATTGGGTTTAGAAGACCAAATTACACAAGTCTTCAAGGCCGACGAAATGATTCCTGCCGTTGGACAAGGGGCACTCGCTATTGAGTGTCGTGCCGACGATACGGAAATGCTTGACATGTTGGATCCTATCAACGATGAAGCAACGCGTTATGCCGTTGAAGGGGAGCGCAGTTTCTTGCGTCAATTAAATGGTGGTTGTCAAGTGCCAATGGGCGTGCATGGTACCATCAATAAAGGACAATTAACCTTGAAAGCCATGATTGCATCCCTCGATGGAAAAACTGTGTACGAAGGGGAAATCTCTGGCCCTGCTAAAAAAGGTGAAATTCTTGGGAAAAACCTTGCAAAAGCTTTATACGAAGAAGGGGGCAAACGCATTGTGGATGCTCTCATAGAGGAAGGAATCATAAAATGACAGGTATGGTATATCTAATTGGTGCGGGCCCTGGCGATGTTAAACTTATCACTGTAAAAGGTCGTGAATGCATCGAAAAGGCAGATGTAATTGTATATGATTATTTAGCGGATGCTCATCTGTTAGAATGGGCACGTCCAGATGCTGAATTGATTTACGCTGGTAAGCAATGTAAAGATCACACAATGCATCAATGGGAAATCAATGAGCTTTTAGTTCAAAAGGGTAAAGAAGGCAAAATTGTAGCGCGATTAAAAGGCGGTGATCCGCTCGTATTTGGTCGCGGTGGTGAAGAAGCGATGGCTCTTGGCGAAGCAGGTGTACCTTTTGAATTCGTGCCAGGCGTAACATCTCCAATCGCAGCGCCTGCTTATGCGGGTATTCCTGTAACGCAACGAGCTATGGCCACATCCTTTGCGGTGGTAACAGGTCATGAGGATCCTACAAAAGCAGTATCTGGCATTCATTGGGAAGGCCTTGCTACGGCGGTAGATACACTTTGCTTTGTAATGGGTGTCGGCAACTTGCCTGTCATTGCCGAAAAGTTGATGGCTCATGGCCGGGCAGCTTCTACACCTGTAGCGCTTGTTCGGTGGGGAACAAAAACAGTACAAGAGGTATTGGTTTCCACCCTTGAACATGTCGTTGAAGATGTAGCAAAGGCTAAATTGAAAGCACCAGCTATCATCGTAGTAGGTGATGTAGTCAACCTTCGTGAAAAATTACAATGGTTCGATAATAAACCTTTATTCGGGAAAACTGTCGTAGTCACACGCGCTCGCTCCCAAGCAAGTGCATTCCGCGAAAAATTAGCGGCTCAAGGTGCTAATGTAGTGGAAGCAGCAGCAATTAAAACATCTCCATTGGAATTGTTTGAGGAAGATAAACGCATCATTAACAATACAAAAGAATACCAATGCATCGTATTCACATCTGGTGAAGGGGTTCGCTACTTCTTTGATGCTCTATATAAAGAAGGCAAAGATACACGTGCGTTAGGCAACTCTAAAGTGGCGGCTATCGGCTGTGCTACGGCTCGTGAACTTCATAAGTATGGCATCGTACCGGATATCATTCCTGTAGATTACAAGGCTGAATCTGCTGTAGAGGCTCTTGAAGAAGAACTCAATGCAGGGGATTCCATATTATTGATTCAACCAAAGGTTGCACGCGATGTGATTCCACGTTGCTTGCGTCACCGCAATATGAATGTAGATATCTTGCGTTTGTATGAAACGACACAAGATACATCTCAACAAGAAGCATTAGTAACAGCCTTAACAGAAGGCAATGTAGATTACATTACCTTCACAAGTTCTTCTACTGTAACAAATACAATCCAATTATTGGGCGACAATGCACTAGAGCTATTAGGCAATACTAAAGTGGCTTGCATCGGTCCAATTACGGCTGCTACTGCTATGAGTGCAGGCCTTAAACCGGCTATCATTAGTGATGTATATACAACTGATGGCTTAGTAAACGCTATTGTAAAAGACATTTAGGAGGATTACATGTACGATTTAACATACCGTCCTCGCCGCTTGCGTATCAATCCAGAAATGCGAGATTTGGTACGCGAAACGACACTCGACGTAACTGATTTGATTTATCCATTATTTATTGTGCCTGGTGAAGGTATCAAAAAAGAAATCGACACATTGCCAGGGCAATATCATTTGTCTGTTGATGAGGCTGTGAAAGTAGCGCAAGAGGCGTATGATCTTGGTGTGCGTGGTGTAGAAATCTTTGGTATTCCTACATATAAAGATGAGCAAGGTTCCTCTGCATGGGATATGTCCCAACCAGTACAACAAGCTATCAAAGCCATCCGTGCAGCGGTGCCAAACCTATTGGTCGTAGCTGATGTATGCTTGTGTCAATATACTACAACAGGGCATTGTGGCATGATTGATGACCATGAAATCTTGAACGATGAAACATTGCCATTACTTTGTAAAGTAGCGGTGAGCCAAGCGGAAGCAGGTGCACATATGGTGGCTCCATCCGATATGATGGACGGCCGTGTAGGTGCTATTCGTGAAGCCCTTGATGCGGCTGGTTATACCAATGTATCTATTATGAGCTATGCGGCAAAATACGCATCTGCTTACTATGGTCCGTTCCGCGGTGCTGTTAATTCTGCGCCAAAATTTGGTGACCGTAAATCTTATCAAATGGATCCAGCCAATCGCTTGGAAGCTTTCAGAGAAATTGAACTCGATATCGCTGAAGGTGCGGATATTATCATGATTAAACCGGCATTGTCCTACTTGGACATTGTTCGTGAAACGCGTGACCGCTATGAATTGCCGGTTGCGGTATACAATGTATCTGGTGAGTATGCGATGGTTAAATCCGCCGCAGTGGCTGGTCTTATCGATGAAGAACGCCTCGTTATGGAAACAATGCTTTCCATGAAGCGCGCTGGTGCTAAAATCATCATTACGTACCATGCCTTAGATATTGCTAAATGGTTACAACAATAAGGAGGAACTATGTTCCAACTCGGTAAATCTGAAAAGGCCTTTAACGAGGCTAAACGTTATATGCCTGGCGGCGTAAATAGTCCTGTTCGTTCCTACCGTAGTGTAGGATCTAACCCTCCGTTTATCAGCAGTGCCAGCGGCAGCCGTATTTATGACATCGATAATAACGAATACATCGACTATGTATTGAGCTGGGGCCCTATGATCTTGGGCCATGCGAACCCAGAGGTTATCGCGAGCCTACAAGAGGCTATTCCTCGCGGTACTAGCTATGGTGCGCCTACATTACTAGAAACAGAATTGGCTAAAAAGATACAAGCCTTCATGCCATCCATGGAGGTTATCCGCCTCGTAAACTCTGGTACAGAGGCTACCATGAGTGCCTTGCGCGTTGCTCGTGGCTATACTGGTCGTGATCGCATCGTGAAATTTGTAGGCTGTTACCATGGTCATAGCGATGCTCTCTTGGTAAAAGCTGGCTCTGGCCTTGCTACCTTTGGTGTACCAGATAGCCCTGGCGTTCCACAAGGCGTAGCAGAAAATACCATAACATTGCCATACAATGACTCTGATGCGGTTCGTAAATTATTCGACGATATGGGTGATACTATTGCGGCAATCATCGTAGAACCTGTAGCTGGTAACATGGGCTGCGTACCTCCAGTACCAGGTTTCCTCGAAACCTTGCGAGAAGTAACTAAGGCTCACGGTGCTATACTGATCTTTGACGAAGTTATGTGTGGCTTCCGCGCTAGCAGCGGTGGTGCTCAAAAACGCTACAATATTAAACCGGACCTTACATGCCTTGGTAAAATCGTTGGTGGTGGCATGCCACTTGCTGTATTCGGTGGCTCTCGTGAGATTATGAACCAAATTGCTCCAGCTGGTCCTATTTACCAAGCTGGTACATTGAGTGGTAACCCTATTGCTGTTACTTCTGGTTTGGCAACACTTTCCATTCTGCAACGGGATCCAACGGTGTTTAAACAAGTAGAAGATACGACGATTGCCCTTTGCGAAGGCTTTGAAAGATTGGCGGCACAATACAATGTGCCTGTTGTTGTGCAACGAGTAGGCTCTATGTTCACCATCTTCTTTACTGACAAACCAGTTAAGAACTTTGATGATGCAGCATCTTGCAACGAAGAACAATTTAAAATGTTCTTCCATCATAACTTGAGCCATGGTATCTACTATGCGCCAAGTCCTTATGAAAGTAACTTCGTATCTATCTGCCATAAGAGCAGTGAAGTGGAACGTACATTAGCAGTTGCTGATGAAGCTTTCAAAAAAATCAGTGATACATTATAATAAAAGGTTATAGTTTGTAGTTGTTTATGTATCGATACAGGTGATGAACATGCAGTTTTACAAGAACTTAAAGCGTGCTCGCGTGCGCATGGGCAAAAGCCAAATCGAAGTAGCAAAGGCCGTAGGTATCAGTAATGCGGCGCTTTCAAATTACGAAACAGGGTATCGCGAACCAGATTTAGATACACTCTGTGCCCTGTCTCGCTATTATGGATTGACCTTGGATGAGCTATTAGATGTAAATGGAGAACAACACGAGCCCATCTATGATCTCAGTCCTGTACTAAAAAATAAATACATCGCCTATAAAGGTGATGTATACGAGTTAAAAGACTCGCAAAAACGTGCGCTCTTGCGCGAGCTCGATAATCTATTTACTAAATTTGAGAAATCAAAAGTAGAAGATAAAAGCAGTAAGCCAAAGACGTACAAACATGGAAACCCTCATATCAATCGGGCTGGACTAGCTAACAGTGCGGGTAGTTTAACGGCACGACGGAATCTAAAATAAAAAGCACCATCTATTTAGGGACTAAACGAAACATAAGTTGTCCCTCGATAGATGGTGCTTTTTTGCCATATATAACAAAATATTCGTTGGTGGTATACGTTAGTTTAACATATAATTGAATTATAGACGTGGAATAAATATTTACTAGTCTTACAGGAGAAAGCTATGATAGTAGTATTTGCAGGATTTTTAGCATTTTTATTTTGTCTGTATTTCATTAAAAATCCATACTTCACATTACAGCATATTAAAATTAAACGCTCAAAATCTTTGTTAATTTCAGAGCTGCTTTTAGGTGTGATAATTTTCTTATATATTATTTTTGCAGGATATTCTAGACTAGTGCGGTTTTTATTAGAATTGATATCTGTAAGTCTGTTTTTATTAGAAATGTGGTTAAGAGTTCCTGCTATTGAATTGGATTGTAGTTTATCACCTGACGTGAAAGTAATGCTCAATAAAAAAGCTAAAAAAGATTTTTATTCTACATTGCCAATGTTATTTTTATTAACATGTATGTTTGTATTTAATTTCATCAAGATTTAAATAAATTTAATTGGAAAAGTGAAGATTAATAGGAATAACTATGAATACATATATTAATAAAATAAGAGATATATTGGTGGAGTGTACGCCTAAATATTGGTATAAGATTTATTTGTATTTTGAATGTTCTGAGTTAGGATCAACATCAGGTTGTTATTATATAAAAACGCCAGGTGGATCTATTATTCAATATGGTGAATTTATATATAATTTTTCTGATGAAAATAGCGAACGAATAAAACAGGGGATGTATGATATTTTAACGAATGTTAGATTATTACACGAAGCATCGATTGAGAAGTGGACTTGGGGGACAATGTATATTTCACGCGATGACTATGAGCCACATTGTGAATTTCATAATGACCCTGTAACTGACGATTGCTGGCTCCAAAATAGATATAAGTGGGTATATAAAAACTTTGGTGTTTTGGAAAATGAAGATGAATTTGAGCCGGATGTATATAAAGAAATGCTAAAAGGTCCACGAGGTATTTTATTATTGGAAGATATGGAATCTCGTGTATTAGCAAAAAATTATACTGCTATTGATAAGGCGTTTAAGTTAAAGCATAAAAGCTTAGAATCAGAACTTGAGAAACATTATAATAAAGTGGCCAAAAGTATATACAAATTAACGCCTTTAAATTAGCATCGTGCTAAATTAGACTTTGATATGAATATTGATAATCCCTCTGTAGAGCTTCTAGTTTATAAAACTGAGGATGATTCATGTATTACAAAGTATGTAGAAAATAATGATAAAGAGCCGGCTATTATTTCGGAAGTTATGTATGATTTAAAGAATGAAATTTTAGCGATGATTGAGACTTTTAAATTCTATAATCAAAACCCATTCTCTGGTTTAGTATATACATTAACCTCTAATGGTGAGGTATCTTTAGAGCTAACTTATGGAGATAAATAATTTTAAGTTCGTTGATGAAATTGATTGGATAAGCTTTCATGCAGATAGGAAAAAACTCAAAAAAATGGCTTGAGAGAATACTTCTTTCTTGTTTAATAGTAGTAGGTATTATTTTTGGCGGTTGGCTTTTCTTTGCTACAAACTTTATGCATCCATTTATCCACTATTTGGATCTGAGGGGAGGTATAATATATTACAAAGAGCCAACTAATATAATTGCTTCTAATGTTCTTGGTTTTGATGAAGTACGAGGGAAAATATATTATATAACTACAAATGGTATTGGTGTATATAATGAATTAAATAACGAACATGTATTTATATTACATAAAGAGCCATCTAATGAAATCAGAATAAATGACATTACTAATGTATATCCAGAATTTAGTCGTTTTTCTGATTCGGAACAGGAAGTTTGGAAAAGCAAATTTTATGCTGATTTTAGGCAAAGAATTCCTATAGAGGAGGGAAGTATCATTAGATTTCCATTCTTTTTTTCTTACGAAACCCGTGGAATTTATAATTTAGCTACAGGATCTAAATTATCGAAAATTGATACGTATAAAATTTCTAATAATATATTTTATAATGTTGATTTTGGAAGCATTACTAAGATAGATTTAGAAACTGGTATAGTATGGAAGTACTATTCTAATAACTTATTAAATTATAATTTTATTAATGAAACGGTTTCTAGTAAATCAAAAGAGTTTAGTGTTAATGAATTAATCAAAGAACGAAATCATGATGAACAACTAAAAGATAAAATTATAGCTATAGATCATTATAGTCAATTTAGTAAAGATGATAAGGATGTTATAGAAGAATTGTTTATTAAGTTAGTTACTGCACGAGAGAGTATGAGCTTAAAACCAGAACATAAAATGGGGTTAGAAAACTATTTAGAGTGATTAACTTTTCAATGTATTCATACTTAGTTGGGGAGTCTGGCTAAAGAATATATATTATTTATTACTATAAATAAAAAGGGTTAATGATAAACCAGTAAATCAAAAGCTAAAATAATATAGTGGGTAGAGGTATAATTATGATTTATTTTAAAAATAAAAAAAGCTTAGATACATTTTTAATGGTCTTTATATTGGGTGCTGTTAAGGCATATAGACGAAATTATATTGACTTGACCATTCTAGAATATTACATATTTAGTATGTTAATTCGATTAATGTGTAGAAAAGCACATCTGTCCGATAAACTGTTAAATATAATTGGTGATGGGATGAGTTTAGAGGATGTTGATGAGTGGATGGCTCGTAGAATCCCTATACCAGCATTAAATGATACGTTAGATGATATTGAATGCAGTAGTTGGATTGCTTTAATAGAACGGGAGTTAGAGGGTAATACTTTATCTGAAGCGTTAAAGATTTCTACACATGATGAAAAGAAGTTCGGTATCTATTTCTTTACCGATTATGTAGAGGAGATATTTTGGGCGTTGTTTTTGTTAGGATTGTATGAAGTCTTACAAAAACCTGAATTCATTTCTGAATCAATCTTAAGTTGTATTAAACAGACTTATTTGTCTGAAATATATACGTGTGAACGTATTCAGGATGAAGATCTTCAAGCATGTATTTCCAATTTACAGGAGATAGCCGATACTAATATATCCGGGCAATTAAGTAAAGATTTAATTACTATGAAAGCAAAATTAGCATCATTACAGGTATTATTACCATTTTATGGTATGAGTTCTGACAAGTTAGAAACAGGTATTGATTTAAAAGCCACTAAAGGGATGTTTTGGCAGATCAAAGTTTCAGGGAAGTTTATAGACTTAGGATTATAGATTCTAGAAGATTTTTAAGTTGTATATATACTTATGATTATTATTTAAGAAAACTAAGTTAGAAGGCTTTTCAAAAGAGGTTTTATATAACTTTAGAAAAATGCTAATTAACTCAAACCATGGTGCTAAATACTAGCAATAATCGCTGGTATTATTTAGGTTATGATCTAACATTTTTTGATTTAGATAAACATCGAATCATTACTAATGATGATGTAAGAGGAATAGAAGATCCTCCGATGAAATTCCTAATAATTAATGTGAGGATATATGGATAGATATATTAATAAAATAAGAGATATACTTATTGATTGTATGCCAATACATTGGTATAAGTGTTATTTGTTTTTTGAATGTACAGAATCAGGTATGAGTTCGGCTTGTTATTATGTAAAAACTCCGGCAGGTTCAATCATTAGTTATGGAGATTTATTATATAATTGTAGTGATGAAAAAGTAAAATCTATAAAAGCTGGGACTAGTGAGATTTTGACGTATGTACGTTTACTTCATGAAGCTTCTACAGAACAATGGACATGGGGAACGATGTATATTTCACGAGATGACTATGAACCCCATTGTGAATTTCATAATGATCGCGTAACTGATGAGTATTGGCTTCAAAATAGACATAAGTGGAGATATCAGAATTTTGGTGTTCTGGCTAGAGAAGATGAATTTGAGCCGGATGTATATAAAGAAATGCTAAAAGGTCCTCGAGGTGTTTTATTATTGGAAGATATGGAGTCTCGTGTATTAGCAAAAAATTATACTGCCATTGATAAGGCGTTTAAGTTAAAGCATATAAGCTTAGAATCAGAACTTGAAAAACATTATAATAAAGTGGCCAAAAGTATATACAAGTTAACGCCTCTAAATTGGCATCGTGCTAAATTACACTTTGATATGAATGTTAATAATCCCTTTGTAGAGCTTTGGGTTTATAAAACTGAGGATGATTCATGTATTACAAAGTATGTAGAAAATAATGATAAAGAGCCGGCTATTATTTCGGAAGTTATGTATGATTTAAAGAATGAAATTTTAGCGATGATTGAGACTTTTAAATTCTATAATCAAAACCCATTCTCTGGTTTAGTATATACATTAACCTCTAATGGTGAGGTATCTTTAGAGCTAACTTATGGAGATAAATGATTTAAAGTTCGTTGATGAAATTGATTAGATAAGCTTTTACGGATCTGTTCATTAGGTGTTCGAAATCGATGGGTGGCAAACTATACTACAAAAAGTCAACTAATAGAACTGACTCTGATATTAGTGATATTGATGAGGTAAGAGGAAAAATTAGGGATGAATTTTAAAACAATTTATTCTGTTGTTTGGTATATGTTTATAGGCTGTTTTAGCTTATGGCTAATTTGTGGATTAGGTTATAAGTTTTTGTTTAATGATAATGTTGAGCAGTCTAGAATGGAATTGACGCAAGCTTTAAATGCAACTTTTCCACGAGAACACTATATGATCGCTGGAGATGTATATGATTCGAACAGAAAAAATCTATTATCTAGAGGAGTATCAATAAACATAAAGAAAGATTTACTACATAGAGATATAAAATCAATAAAGCCCTTGAGTGGGAATTGGACCTTAGTTGACCAAACTGAGTCTCGTTATGTATATGAAAATCAATCATATAGAGTATATGTAACAAAGGATCCGGTAAATGATGGATATATTGTAGTGTTAGCCCGTAATAATTGGTTAGAAAGATTGCATTTATAATTTTATTTTAAATGGAGCTATATATGAAGATTGGTCTTTCATTATTTTTTTTATGTATATATTGTCTATATTTTATTAGGAATCCTTATTTTGTATTAGACAAGGAACAAGTTAAACGTTCTAAATCTATGTTATATATAGAAATAGGAATAGGTTGTCTGGTTTTTATACTCATTAATATTCCTTATGATGGTGCTAATTTAATTCATCTTTTAGCTGTTATAGGCATATTGAGTTGGGTATTAGAATTGTGGTTGAGAATTTTGGCTGTTAAGTCTGACTCTTCACTTACTTTAGAGAAAATGCCTATTCTATTGAAAAAGGAAAACTTGTCGTGGCGGCAGATCGTGATGTTATCAATAACGGCGTCAAGTATGAAGCTAGCAATAATAAGGTTGTATGGAACAGTGCCAATAGTCGTCGTGAGACGGTAAACGCTGTAGATCAAGGTCAAATTATGGCGAAAGGTGATGCTGTAGTTACAGCAGGCCGTGATGTTACAATGCAGGCCGGTAAGGTGACTTCCAATAAAGATGTTACTCTAGTAGCTGGACGTCAGGTAAACATGCAGTCTATGACAGCGAATCATGAATTAGAGGAACATCGCTATGATAAAGGAAAATCTGGTGGTGGTCATTCTCAGACTACAGAAACACATGATTTAGTGAATGAAGTAACCACTGTAGGCAGCAGTGTGGAAGGTAACAATGTAACTGTGGCTGCTAATGCTGATGTAGCACTTAGTGGTAGTGAAATTTTGGCAGCTGATAAAGTTCAGGTGGAAGGTAAGAATGTAAAACTTGATACTGCAGCGGCTACAAGTACTGTTGACCATGTGTATAAGGACAAGAAGAAAAGTTTAGTTAAACGGGAACGTACGGATGCAACCGGTGTGGCACAAGTGACTGCTGTAACAGGTTCTGTTGTGAGTGGTAAAGAAGTTACGATTAAATCTGGTCATGATGTGATGGGACAATCCGCTAAACTGATGGGGGAACAAGGCGTTCAAGTGTCAGCAGCTGGCAAGGTTGAACTCGGTGCGGATAAGAATGTAACGAAAGAAGCGAGTACATATCGTCATAAGACTTCAGGTTTAATGGGAAGTGGTATCGGATTCACTATTGGTACAGAAAAACGAGATGTAGATGATACCAATCGTGAAGAGGAAACTGTACGTAATACTATTGCTAGTACGAAGGGCCATGTAAACATTACGGCTAATGATACGGTACATCTTACTAGTGCCGATGTATTAAGTAAAACCGGTACAACGATTGAGGGGGCTACAGTAACCCTTGATGGTAATACTGATACGCAACATATGACGCATGATGATCGCTATAAAAAGTCCGGTTTAACAGTAGCATTAGGTGGTGCTTTAGCTGATAGTATAACGAATGCAACGCGAACTATTAAACAAGCTGGTGGCCGTGATGATAAACGTTTAGCAGCACTTGAACTTAATGAAGCTCGTAAACAGTTACAAGATGGATATGAAGCTGTAGATAGTGCTTTACATGGAGCTAAAATACGAGATGCAGTGACTGGTAAAGTTGAAAAAGTAGATGGTAAAGCTAAACGAGGTCCTAAAAATATTGATAATGCTATTAATCTATCTGTAAGTGTTGGTAGTACTTCAAGGAAACAAGGTCAAGTAGTTGATACAAAAACATATCAAGGTGGTACTCTTATTAGTGAAAATAATGTACACATTATAGCTCGTGATGCTGAGCAAAATGGTATCGGTTTAACTGGTGAAACGGTAAAAGCTAAAAAACTAGTATTAGATAGTGCTAGAGATATTAAACTTGAGGCTGGTAAAAATACTGTAGATGTTAATAATTCCTATAAAAGCTCTGGTTGGAGCGTAGGTGCTGGTATTAGTTTAACTGGTGGTGGCCTTCTCGATATTAATGCGAGTGCTCATATGGCACGACAAAATGGAGATACCCATCAAGAAAGTTATGTACCAACAAAGATTAAAGCGGTTGAATTAGCACAGCTTAAAGCAAAACGAGATACAAATATTATTGGGTCTACCGTATCTGGTAAAAAAGTAGATGTAGATACAGGTCGTGATTTACATATTCAAAGCTTACAAGATGTAGATAACTTTAAAGAACATAGTAAATCCGCTGGGCTCTCTGTTTCCTTCAAACCAACATTTAAGGATCCAACTGGCAGTATAAATGCTAGTGTAGGGAGAATTGATAGCAAATGGAAAAGCGTAACAGAACAAGCTGGCATTTATGCTGGAGAAGAAGGCTATGACATTAATGTAGGTAATAGTACTACATTAGAAGGTGCTTTAATTAAAAGTGATGCTCTAAAAGCTAAGAATAAATTGACTACAAAATCTCTAGAGATGAAAGATATCCAAAATGAAGCTGAGTATACATATAGCAACAATGGTATTGGATATAACTACTATGGCAGTAAAAAGAAACTCGAAGAGATGAAGACCAGCGATAAAAAAGGCTATGATAAGATTTATAACAATATCGGTCTAGTTCCAAATTTAGGCATAGGATCTAAAGGTAAAGCAAGCTCTACTACTCAATCTGCTATCTCTGATGGTATACTAACTGTAGATGGCAAAGAAATTGATACTAAAACCATCAATACGAATACCGAAAATACGTTGCATCAATTAGATAAGATTTTCGATAAAAAGAAAATTGAAGAGCGTCAAGAATTAGCACGTCTTTTCTCTAAAAACGCATTTGAACAACTACATAACTGGCAACCAACAACCAAAGATGGCAAAATCGCTAAATCTATTGCACATGGTATCATAGGTGAAGTAGCAGCGCGTATGGCTGGTAATACACCGGGTAGCGGATTTAAAGCTACTATGACTAATGAGCTATTAATTGGAGAAATAAAGAAAGTAGCTAAACATGATCCTGCATTAGCACAATGGTTGAGTGCTGCCGTAGGTGGTGTAGTTAATAAAGTAAGTGGAGAATCAAGTAATAGTGGTGCTGCAACTGCATCTTATGCTACTAAGTGGAATGAATATGTGGTTCCAATGTATGGAATATATCATGCCCCTATTGCGGAAGATTATCAATTGGGGACGGAGGAGCAGAAGCAGATTGCAGAGCAATATGGTAGATACATTATGGTAAAATCAATGGAAAGTGAAGCAGATACTTTATTACCACCAAGAGACTGGCCAAAAGAAGAGAATCAGTTAGTGGTAAAAGCTGCAGGTATCTCTCCTTGGAGTATTCCGGTTACATTTAACCATGCTTATGGTGTGGATTATCAGGGAAATAAATATTTAATTCAAGGCGCAGATATTGGTGAAGGGACTTTTCCTGTTCATATTACGAAGTCTACTGTAACCTATAAATGGGGAAGTTTTACTGGTGTGAGTGCATATGCTAATATAGGTATTTTGGGAGGAACAGGAGCTAGTATCTCTAAAGATTCTTTTTCAACAAATTCGTCTATTAGTACAACTGGTATGGCAGTAGTAGGAATTGAGACTGCTATTCAAATGCCTAATTCCAATGATTTTCGATATGGGGTTAATGAAGCAAGAGGAATTGATTTTAAATATTATAATATATATCAACCAAATGGATTATTTACAAATCCTAATAACAATAATGAAGAGTCATCAGAGGAAAGAATAGATTAGAGATTTTTGGTTTTTTATGGAGTAACTATGTGGATGTATACAATGTTAAGATCTAAATTTTATGAATTACCATTTCGAGCTCGATTTATAATAGTTGGTTGGATTTTAATAATTAGTCTATTTTTGCTATATTCAATAATTATAGTCTTGATGCATCCTATATTCCTAAATCATGTGAATAATTCTAGTTCGACTTTAGAGCGGTATAATAGCTATGTAGTGGCTATGAATACTTCATATGAGGGGAAGAATAGTCAGATTGCTGTAAAAACAATTGAGTATCAGAACCTCTCCGTAGAAGAAGTAATCAATGAATTGCAATTATATAGCATAAAGCTTATTGATTCTGATAAATCTGAAGGCTCTACATATACCTTATTTGATACGACAAATAAAGTAAAAATTATTGTTTCAAAAGAACAAAATAAAACTATAGTTAAGTTTATTTATTAATTTTAAAAAGTAATTTTGTATAAAATAATCTTACTTAAATCTTTAATTTACTCTTATGACACCTATACCATGCACAAGAGCTTGGTATAGGTGTCATTTTTATATTACAAATTAATAAAAATCAGTATTGATTAAAATCTAAGTAGTTCTATTAAAATCACTAGATTTTTACGATTTTATGAGTGTTTTATGATAAAATAAAAGGTATGAATACTTCAACAACTAGGTCTATTACCTATAATGGCGACACAATTGAATATGAGTTAACCATCAAGCGTGTGAAGAACATGAACATGCGCATTACCATGGATGGTGTGATCCATGTGTCGGCGAATGGGTATGTGCCGGATTATGTGGTGGACAAGTTTGTTATCGAAAATATGTCCTCCATTGAGCGGGCTCGTTATAAGATTGATGCATTGAATGCCAAGCGCGTCGATGCGTTGCAGTATGTGAATGGTGAAAGTTTATCAATCCTCGGTATTCCCGTTACGTTGCGCCTAGTTGAGCAGGATGGAAAGCCTCACATCGGCTTTGATGGAAAAGCCATACTTACCATGGTTGTACCTCGTGGTACGACCTTTGAAGCTAAACATAAATTAATGCAAAGTTACTGGCGTAATTTAGGGGAGAAGGTCTTTGTCCATTGGGCGAAGGTCGTGTATCAACGCTTTCACAAGCAACATATCGATGTTCCCATGCCAACTATAAAACAGCAACGTATGAAGAGCCGTTGGGGTTCTTGTACCCCAGCAAAGCAGCTCATCAAGATGAATACCCGTTTGTTAGAGGGGCCACAGGCGTATATTGAGTACGTCATGGTTCATGAGTTTGCTCATTTTAAATATTTAGACCATTCCAAGAACTTTCACAATCTCGTGGCACAGTTTTTGCCAGATTGGAAGGCTCGTAAGAAGTCATTGAACGTGTATTTTGCTCATCGCCCTTAAAGGAGGTGTACCATGCAGCCATTTGTACATTTACATAGTCATACAGAGTTTAGTTTGCTTGACGGCATCAGTCGTTTGCCTGACATGGTACGTCGTGCGAAGGAGTTAAATCAGCCGGCCCTTGCCATTACAGACCACGGAAATATGTATGCAGCTATTTACTTCTATAAAGAGTGTATAGCGCAAGGCGTTAAGCCTATCATCGGTTGTGAAGTGTATGTAACGGAACATAGCCGATTCGATCGTCCCGAAGGTCGCAGCCGTGAACGATTAAAACATCTCATCCTATTAGCTGAGACCATGGAGGGGTATCGTAATCTCGTTAAAATCGTGTCTAAAGCATCGACGGAAGGTATGTTGTATCGTCCTCGTGCAGACCGAGATTTATTGCGCCAATACAGCAAGGGGATAATTGCCCTCAGTGCTTGTATTCAAGGAGAAATCCCTCAGTATATCTTGCAAGATAATATGGAGGGTGCTAAACGCTCCATCGAATGGTATATCGAGACATACGGCAAGGATAATTTCTTCTTAGAAATTCAAAATCATGGCTTACCAGAAGAAGCAAAGGCACAAGAGGAGCTCATTAAGCTCAGCAAGGAATACGGTCTTGGCATCGTAGCGTCTAATGACTTCCACTATGTCTTAAAAGAGGATGCAGACGCTCAGGATATTAAGGTTTGTATTTCTACAGGCCGCCGCCGTGCCGAAGTGGACCGCTTAAAGTTCCCTAATGATGAGTTCTATTTGAAATCCGGGGATGAGATGGCGCAGTTGTTCTCTCATATTCCTGGGGCCATTGAAAACACATTAAAAATTGCAGAGCGCTGTAACGTAGAATTCAACTTCGACGAACATCACTTGCCTCACTTTGATGTGCCCGAAGGGGAAACGTCTAAAACGTATTTACGTAAGGTTTGTGAACGAGAAATTCCACGCCTTTATGGTGAAACGTCTGAAGAGTTACAAAAGCGTCTCGACTACGAGTTAGATGTTATCGGTACGATGGGGTTTGAGGATTACTTCCTCATCGTGTGGGATTATGTGCGGTATGCCCGTGAGCACGATATCTTAGTAGGACCAGGCCGTGGTTCTGCGGCAGGTTCTGTAGTAGCGTACCTTTTAGGTATTACAGGTCTTGATCCATTAAAATACGATTTGCTTTTTGAACGGTTCTTAAATCCAGAGCGGGTAAGCATGCCTGATATCGATATTGACTTCTGCTATGAAAAACGTGGTCAAGCCATTGAATATGTGACGAGAAAATACGGTCAAGCTCGCGTATCTCAGATTATTACCTTTGGTACAGAGGCAGCTCGTGCCGTTATTCGTGACGTAGGTCGCGTGCTCGACTTACCTCTGGCTGAAGTGAACCGCATCGCTAAGATGATTCCCAACGAACTGGGGATTACCTTAGATAAGGCTCTACAAGGAAAAGAGTTAAAAGCTTTATACGAAACCGATCCAAATGTAAAAGAGTTATTCGACTTTGGTAAAAAGCTAGAAGGGATAGCGCGAAATTCGTCCACGCACGCGGCGGGCGTCGTAATTTCTGCAGATCCTCTCGATGACCATGTACCTGTACAAAATGCCAACGATGAAGGCTTTGTAACGCAGTATGATAAGGATAATATCGAGGAATTGGGCCTCCTAAAAATGGACTTCTTGGGCCTCCGTACTTTGACGGTTATGGGGGATGCTTTAAAACTCATCAAGGCGAACCGTGGTATTGACCTAGACTTAGACGCCATTCCGCTCGATGATGCGGCGGCTTGTGAGCTTCTCACCAAGGGTGACACATCTGGTGTATTCCAACTTGAGTCGGAAGGTATCACTAAGCTCGTTATGGACCTTAAGCCTGAGCATTTTGAAGACTTAATTCCATTGGTAGCCTTGTATCGTCCAGGCCCATTAGGCTCTGGGATGGTGGCGGACTTTATCGACCGCCGTCATGGTAAAAAAGAGGTTACTTATTTACATCCTATTTTGGAACCTATCTTGAAAGATACCTTTGGTGTAATCTTATACCAAGAACAGGTTATGCAGATTGCGTCCGCCATGGGGGGCTTCTCCCTTGGTCAAGCGGATTTGATGCGCCGTGCCATGGGTAAGAAAAAGGAATCTGTTCTAAAGGCGCAACGGGAGTCCTTTATTCAAGGCTCCGTAGCAAACGGTATTACTGAATCCGTTGCGAATGAAGTATTCGACTTGCTCGTATACTTCGCTGGCTACGGCTTTAATAAATCACATAGTGCGGCTTATGCGTATATCGCGTACCAGACAGCGTACTTGAAAGCGCACTATTTCCCGGAATTTATGGCGGCTACCATGACGAGCTTCATGCAGAATATGCAAAAGTTAACGTATTACATTAACTCTTGCAAGAAGCATAACGTTAAGGTTCTAGGTCCAGATATTAACTATTCTGAACGCAGTTTTGCCGTACAAGACGACGCCATTCGCTTTGGCCTTGGCGGTATTAAGAACGTAGGGGACAATGCTATTGATCGCTTGATTCGCGAGCGCAATGAGCATGGTCTGTATACGGATATCGTGGACTTCTGCAAACGGGTGGATAATAGGGTTGTTAATAAACGACTTCTTGAAAGTCTCATTCGCTGCGGCGCCATGGATGGCTTCAAGGAAAATCGTAACCAATTGTTGCACATGTATGAAAGCGCACAAGCCGTTGGTGCTAAAGAGCAAAAAGATGCTGCTATGGGTACCATGAACCTCTTTGGCGATATGGAAGAATCTGTCGATTTCATCCCTGTTCCCAATGTGGAGGATTTATCGGAAGACGATAAGTTAAAGGATGAAAAAGAATATACCGGCTTTTACATTACGGGGCATCCATTGCAAGGATATGCGAAAGAATTGGAAGGTCTCTTTGAACTGGGTGCTCTCGTAGAAAATCCAGAGCAATACGATGGCCAAACCATTACCTTTGGTGGCCTCATCGAAAATAAATCGGATCGCATGACAAAGCGCAATGAGGTTATGTCCATTCTTCGCATCGAAGATTATTCTGGTGCGGCTAATGTAGTGGCATTCCCTAAGGTCTTTAGTCAAAGTCAGCAATTCCTTGCGGTCGATATGATTGTTAAGGTAAAAGGCCGGGTTGATGCGGATGAAAAGGGTGTGCAAATCATTGCAGACCGTATTACGCCATTAAAGGTAAACTATGGGCAGGCAAAACAGGTGGCAATCCACATTTATAGCCAATATGATACACCAGAAAATAGCGAAGCCTTAAAACGCGTATTGACTAGCACCGCTGGCTCTGTGCCAACGTCGTTATATTTACACCGTCAACGAAAACGCATTAATTTACCACCGAATATGTGCTTTGACCCTAGTGATGAATCTATCAGGGCTATTGAATCTATTCTAGGCGAGGGCTCCGTAGAGGTACAGTAAACATATAATGTTAACACAAGTATGTGCGACATATAATGAGCATATATAGGTGTAACATGTAATAAGCATATACTTGATACATAAGTATATAAATGGTGTAGAGAAACATATGTTGCGTGAGGTATAGATAGCTTTCACCAACATTGATATAATAAGAAATGAAAGATCCAATCTTGGAGGTGCTTTCATAGGAGGAAAGATGAAACGTACAAAGATCGTATGTACTGTAGGTCCGGGAACGGATAAATTTGGTATCTTAGAAGATATGATGCGGGCGGGCATGAACGTAGCTCGTTTTAACTTCTCCCACGGATCCCATGAAGAGCAAGCAGAACGCATGCAAATGGTGCGCGATGCGGCGATGATTGTGAATAAACCAATCGCATTAATGCTCGATACAAAAGGTCCAGAGGTACGTCTTGGTCTATTTAAAGAGGGCAAGGTATTTCTCGAAGCCGGTCAACAATTTACGTTGACTACAGATGATGTGGAAGGTACAAAAGAGCTTAGCTCCGTGAACTACAAAGGTCTTACAGGCGATGTGTCCGTAGGGGATAAAGTCCTCTTGGCTGATGGGCTTGTAACACTTGTTATCGATGCTATCGAAGGTAATAATATCGTTACAACTGTTCAAAACAGCGGGGAAATCGGTAACCGCAAGCGTGTAGCCGTACCAGGTATAGCACTAAGCTTGCCACCCGTATCTGAACAGGATGAAGCAGACTTGCGCTTTGGTTGTCAACAAGGGGTAGACTTTGTGGCCGCATCCTTCATGCAACGCGGCAAAGACATTGTGGCTATTCGTCGCATTCTTGAGTCTGAGAAAAAAGACATAAAGATTATCGCGAAAATTGAAAATGCAGAAGGCGTTAAAAATATCGATGAAATCTTGGAAGTTGCGGATGGACTCATGGTTGCTCGTGGCGATCTCGGTGTAGAAATTCCTGCAGAAGAGGTGCCAGTACTTCAAAAGATGATGATTGAAAAATGTAATGACTTGGGGAAACCCGTTATTACGGCGACACAAATGCTCGAGTCTATGATTCAAAACCCACGTCCTACACGTGCGGAAGCAAGTGACGTAGCCAACGCCATTTTGGATGGTACTGATGCGATTATGTTGTCTGGCGAAACAGCCAATGGTTCCTATCCTGTAGAAGCTGTTGCAACCATGACTCGCATTGCAGAGGTAACGGAGAAGGCTGCAATTTATGATAGCTATAGCCGCGCTCGTGAGGATGAAGAAATGACTACCACAAGCGCCGTATGTTTGGCTAGCGTGCGCGTAGCTCAAAACCTCGGGGCCACAGCTATTTTGACATGTACTGAATCTGGTCACACCGCACTTAGTGTGGCTCGTCATCGTCCAGATTGTAAAATTATCGCTGTTACACCTCATGAGGAAACTATCCGTCGCATGCAATTATGCTGGGGTGTAGAGGCTATCAAGGGACATGAAATCATCAACTCCGATGAAATGGTTAAACAAGCTATTACCGGTGCTCTTGGCACTGGCGCCATCGAGTCTGGTGACCTCGTAGTTGTTACCGCTGGGGTACCATCTGGTGCAACAGGTACGACCAATATGATTCGCGTTCATATTGCAGGTCGAGTGCTCCTGTCTGGTAATGGTATTTTACGCAAATCCGTTACAGGTAATGTGTACATTGCGGCTAATCATAAGGGCAATTATGAAAGCTTCAAAGATGGCGATATCCTAGTGGTAGGTACAATGGAGCCTGAATTGATGGCCATTGCTAAACGTGCTGGCGGTATCATCGCAGTGGAAGATGGTTATACATCGGACAGTGCTATCGCGGGCATTACGTATGGTATTCCTGTTATCTTAGGCGCTAAAAATGCCCACGAAGTGCTCCTCGAAGGTCAAGAAGTGACTATCGATGGCGAACGTGGTAAGGTGTTTGCGGGCATTGCAAATGCTCGATAATCTCTATGAGTGATAATTAAATAAGGAGGGATAGTATGAATCCATATAATGTAACAGGACCTACTGCAGCTGAGGTTGCACAGGTTGAAAGTATCGTATCCCAACGATTAAAAGGCTCTTTCTTGTGGATGGTTGTAGGCTTACTTACAACTATTGGTGTTGGCTTTGCTGCATTAGTGAATCCAAATTGGTTACGCTTTGCGTACCAAAATTTTAATATTATCTTATTAGTAGAGCTAGGTGTGGTATTCCTTTTTAGTGCTCGTGCATATTCTGCTAATGTAATGACGTTACGAGGTATGTTCTTCCTCTATAGTGCTTTGAATGGTCTCACATTGACTTTGGTATCGTTGCGATACAATGTGTTTGATGTTGTTATTCCGGCGTTAATAGGTACGCTTGCTTTCTTCGTTGGCTTTGCCGTGGTAGGGGCTATAACTAAACGTAATTTATCATCCCTTACACCATATGTGATGGCGGCATTGTTCGGCATGATCATCGTATCCTTGGTGATGATGGGGGCCCGCTTCTTTAACTGGACTGTACTCAGTGGCTTTAGTGATACTGTTAGTTTAGTTCTAGGTTATGTAGGTGTTGTAGTATTCTCTATCTTTACAGCTATCGATGTGAACCGCATTAAAAATAATGTGACACAAGTGGCGCTCATGGAGGATGAAACAATTTTAGACCGCATTGAAATCACTGGTGCTTTGAGCCTTTATTTAGATTTCATTAACTTATTCTTATCCTTATTACGCATCTTTGGTAATAAGCGATAACAAAGGAGTTTATATGGACGATAGAGAATGGCAAACCTTTGTTACTGTTGTGGATGAAGGCAATATTACAAGGGCTGCTGAAAAATTATTTTTATCGCAACCAGCGTTGAGCTATCGGTTGCGCCATATGGAAAAAGCCTTGAGCCATTCTCTGTTGTTGCGGACTGCTGAAGGGATTGCCCTCACGGCACAAGGCGAAATTTTCTATGATTACTGCAAGCGAATGATGCAAGAACAAGAGGCCTTGGAGAATGCTATGAATTCCGCTTCTGGCAAGATTCAAGGGACATTGAAAATCGCGTCATCTATTAACTTTGCAGACTATGAATTACCAGCCTTATTGAGATCTTTCCGAGAACAATATCCAGATGTTCACATTCAAGTGAAGACTGCTTTCAGCCATCAAGTGGTAAAGATGTTTAATACCGGTGACTGTATGGTCGCCTTTGCTCGTGGTGGTTATGATGTGTCTGGCAAGTCTGAATTGTTACTAGCAGAACCATATTGTTTAGTATATAAAGAATTAGTGCCACCTGAATCCTTGGTAAAAGTACCATTCATTAAATATCAAACAGATGCATCGGTGGCAAATATTATCGAAACTTGGTGTGCAGAACATTTTGATGAGCCTCCAAGTGTGGCGATGGATGTAAACTCTATGAGTACTTGTCGCCATTTTGTTCGTGCTGGCCTTGGTTGGTCTATCTTGACCTATATGGGACTTGGATCCTGTAAGGATAAAGATATCTATGTGAGTCCATTGCGTAGCAAAGATGGTGAATACATCACCCGTGATACGAATATGGTGTACACAAAAGATGCGGAAAATCTGGTTGTAGTAAAAACATTTATCGAATATGTTCGTAATTACTACAAAGAACATACCGTAGTGGATGACAGTATATTTAGAGAATATAAAGCATAGGATGCATTATAATAGAGTATATCTATGAGATTTTCTAACTGTTCATCCATGCTGTTTTAGTATTGGACTTTTTCGATATAATAACTCATAATATAGATTAAGATTAATATAGTACCATGTAAGTGCATGTATATCCTTTTGAGGAGGTATACATGCATTTTTTTCATTTGGGACTATAATTCTATGCTTAAAATGCATAAAAAGTATGATTAGTAGATATAAAAGTTTTTATAACCCCTATAAAGGTAATCTATTTTTCATATTACTTTTAAACATTTATAATGAGGGTAGACTTAATCAATGTAATCGACGTCGCGAGCGGTTATGTTGTTAAAGACTAGATGATTTTATGTATGCCTAAGTTAGTTAAGAAAGGGAAAGACACACATGAAAGACAAATTATGGCGCATTGGCCTTATGGTTGCCATCGTCGCATTTATGTGGTTCGGTGGCACACCTGAAGGCCTCAAACCAGAAGTATGGAAATTATTTGGTATTTATTTAGCTACTATCGTGGGCTTGGTATTAAAACCATTCCCAGTTCCTATTACAGTATTATTAGGTGTTGCTACATCTTCTGTTTTATTGAACAATACAAAAGACGTATTGGTTGGTTACAGTAATACAGCATTGTGGTTGATCTTCGCAGCCTTCGCTTTATCCGTTGCATTCGGTAAAACTGGCCTTGGTCACCGCATTGCGTACTACTTGGTTCGCGCTTTTGGTAGTACAACACTTCGTCTTGGTTATGTAACTGCATTCCTTGATATGATCTTATCTCCTGCAACACCATCCAACACAGCTCGTGCGGCAGGTATCGTATATCCAATCAACTTGTCCATCGCTGAAGCAGTTGGTTCTTACCCAGGTGAGACTGCTAAAAAAGCAGGTGCTTACCTCTTACAGAATGGTTACTTTGCAACTAAAGTAACATCCTTCTTCTTTGCGACAGCAATGGCGCCAAACTTATTGGCTTTAGACTTCATTACTAAATTGACTGGTGTAACTTTAAACTGGGCTCAATGGGCATTAGCTATGTTCGTACCTGGTTTCATCATGTTAATGCTTATCCCACTTATTGGCTACATGTATGAACGTCCAAGTGTAAAAGACATCGACAACAAGAAAATTGCTGCTGACGGTTTGGCGGAATTAGGACCTATGAAAGCGTCCGAAAAAGGTCTTATCGCTATCGCACTTCTTGCAATCGTAGGCTGGATTCTTCCTACTTTTGATGTTACTCTTAATGCAACAGCAGTTGCTATCGTAGCAATGCTTGCTACATTCGTATTTGGTATTATTACTTGGGATGATTTGCTCAAAACTAAAGCTGCTTGGAACACATTGATTTGGTTTGGTGGTATCTTGGGCTTATCCTCTGCATTGACTAAAGGTAAATTCTTCGAATGGTTGGCTAAATACTTAGAAACTCACATGAACTTCGGTTTAGATCCATTCATGATGCTTATCCTTATCTCCATTGTTTCCGTTGCAGTTCGTTACTTCTTCGCATCTGGTACTGCATACATCTCCGCGATGCTTCCAGTATTCTTGATTTTAGGTGTTAACGCAGGCGTGGATCCTACATTACTTGCTTTCATCTTGATCGGCACAAACTCCTATGGTGGTTCCGTAACTCACTACGGTGCTGCTCCTGGTCCAATCATCTTCTCCGCTGGTTACAACAACGTAAAAGATTGGTGGACAGTTGGTTTGATTTCCGCTTTAGTATGTTTAGTATTGAACTACGTAATCGGTATCCCTTGGTGGAAAATCACTGGTTTCATGTAATATGAAGCTTTCACTATGGAGTGTTAGAATTTAATTGTTAGTATTCAATGTCTGTACTGGGCTCTCGCGACGAGCCTGTACAGACTTGAACTTTATATATGTTTCACAACGAAAGGATGCAATATGGCACAATTAGTAAAAGCTGCGCAAGCTGGCTTCGACGAAAAAAATGATGCATTAGTAACGGTTGAACCGATTGCTAGCGGTATCGAAATTGAATTAACATCCAAAGTTATCCGCCAATACGGCGACCAAATTAAATCCGTTATCTTGAACACAGTGAAAGAAGCTGGTTATGATGGCGTAAAAGTAATCGTACAAGATAAAAATGCTTGGGATTACACAATTAAAGCTCGCGTATTAGGTGCATTGGAAAGGGGGAGCAAAGCATAATGGCTAACGATAAAACATTCCCAGAAGTTAAAACTAACCCATTAACAGAGGCTGCTAAAAAACGCTTGTCTCGTTCCATGATGTTCGTACCGGGTAATACACCTAAAATGATTAACAGTGCAGATATTCACGGTGCTGACTCCATCATGATCGATATCGAAGATTCCGTGCCAATTACAGAAAAAGACACAGCTCGTCTTTTAACTGCAGAAGCATTGAAATCCCGTAAATTCCGTGCAGAAACAGTTGTTCGTATCAACCATCCTACACAAACTCCTTATGGCTATGACGATCTTGATGTTATCGTTCCAGCTAAACCTGATATGATTCGTTTACCTAAAACTGAAGATGTTTCTGAAGTTGAAATCGTAGCGAAGAAGATTGAAGAAGTGGAAAAAGCTAACGGTTGGCCGGAAGGTACAATCAACATTATCGTGGCTATTGAATCCGTCCGCGGCTTATATAATGTTCGTGAAATCTGCCATGGTCCTCGCGTAGTTGCTATCGCTCTTGGCGCTGAAGACTATCGTGCAGACCTTCGCACAGGTAAACATAAACCAGCTGTTGAATTGTTGTTCGCTCGTCAAACAATCCTTCATGCGGCGCGTGAAGCAGGTATCCGCGTAATCGATACTGTATTCTCCGACGTGAAAGACCCACAAGGCTTCCGCGAAGAAGTTGAATTCATTAAAGCTTTGGGCTATGATGGCAAATCTTGTATCCACCCAAGCCAAATCAAAATTATCCACGACGTATTCACTCCTGACGAAAAAGAAATCGCTCATTCCGTTAAGGTATTGAACAGCTATGCAGATGCATTGCGCAACAATAAAGGCGTAATCTCCGTAGATGGTAAAATGATCGATGGTCCTATCGTAGTTCGTGCACAACGCGTTGTTGATAAAGCACGTGCAGCAGGCATTAAAGTTGAATTAGAGGAAGGAGCAGAATACGATGTTAAATAAAGTAGGTCGCGATATCCCAACAAATATCCCAGCACTAGAAGGTCGCGAAGTATATCAAGGTGAATTCGCAATCGAACCTAAAGCTCATCGCGCAGGTAAACCTGTACATATGAGCCGTGTTGGTACAAATAAAGTACTTGCTTCTATCGATGAAGCAATCGAAAAGGTTGGCGTAAAAGATGGCATGACATTGTCCTTCCATCATCATTTGCGCAACGGTGACTATGTAATGAAAATGGTTATGGAACGCGTACAAGCAAAAGGTATCAAAGATATTACTATCGCATCTTCTTCCTTGTCCCCATGCCATGAATTCTTGGTAGAAATGATTCAAGATGGTACTGTAACAGCTATCGAAACATCTGGCTTGCGCGATCGTCTTGGTAAATTCTTAACTCAAAACCCAGGCGTATTGAAACGCCCTGTAGTGATTCGTTCTCATGGTGGTCGTGCTCGTGCTATCGAATCTGGCGAAGTTCATATCGACGTAGCTTTTATGGGTGCTCCTACAGCTGATCCACGTGGTAATGCTACTGGTCGTATGGGTAAATCCGCATGTGGTGCACTTGGCTATGCTAAAGTTGACTCTCACTATGCAGACAAAACTGTTATCATCACTGATAATTTGGTTGATTATGTACACAACTATGCAATTCCTCAAACTGATGTAGATTATGTTGTTGAGGTTGAAAGCATTGGTGATCCAGAAGGTATCGCTTCTGGTGCGGTAGGTTTCACTAAAAACCCTATCCAAATTAAAATTGCTGAACTAGCTGGTGAATTCCTTGACCAAGCAGGCATCATTAAAGATGGTTTCGTATTTCAATTGGGCGCTGGCGGTGCTCCATTGACAGTTGCAAAATTCATCGCTGAAAAACTTCGCAAACGCGGTGAAGTAGGTGGCTTCGCTATCGGTGGTGCTACTGGTATCTTGACTGGTATGCTTGAAGAAGGCTTGATTCGTGCAATTTACGATACTCAAACATTCGATACAACTGCAGCAGCTTCTTTAGATAAAAACCCTGCACACATCGAAATGTCCGCTTCCATGTATGCTAACCCATGGACTGACTGCACTACAAACTACCTAGACGTAGTATTCCTTGGTGCTACTGAAATCGACCTTGATTTCAACGTAAACGTAATGACTGACTCTAACGGTGTATTGATGGGCGCTTCTGGCGGTCACTCCGATACAGCAGCAGGTGCTAAATGTACAGTTATTACTTGTCCATTGATCCGTGGTCGTTTGCCAATGATCCGTGACAAAGTTGCAACTGTAATTACACCAGGCTCCTCCGTTGATGTACTTGTTACTGAATACGGTATTGCAATCAACCCAGCTCGTACTGATTTGATTGAACGCTTCAAAGATAGCAACTTGCCTATCTACACAATTGAAGAATTACAACAATTAGCATTCGACTTGGTAGGTAAACCACAAGATATCCCTGTATCCGACAAAGACGAAGACATCGTGGCAATCGTAGAATACCGCGATGGTTCTATCCTTGACGTGGTTCGTAAACCTCTATAATTGAGTAGGGGTTGGAGTCCGGTAGAGTCCGTTTGGGTTTCGCTGTCAACTCACCATCCCATGCTAGTAAGTTAATACAAAGACCCGCTCCATGAGTTCGAGGACCATGAAGCGGGTCTTTTTGAATTTATGCGTTGTTTTATTATTAACTTCAAAGATAGAAATAAAGTCTAATGTGGCAAATATGGTACATGATTATAGTTATACTTTTACTATAAGAAGATTGGAGACTTTTAGGAGGTAGTTTTTATGTATCGTTGTATTGCCAATTTAGAGATTGATCTAGATGGGTTAGGTGAGTTTTATGGTGAAATAGGCGAATATGAAATACTAAATATGTACCAAATAATATCAGCGTGGTTACAGGATGATTTAGATGGGCCTAATCCAGAAAATACAGTATTCGGTGTATCAGAGTATGCCTTAAACTGGATGTCTGTATTGCCTGGAGATATTTCTTATCGTAACCTATTTGATATGGGGAGTTGTAAGGTTGGTAATCGTTATGAAAGTATTGATTATTTATATGCAAAATTTCTACAAACATTAGAGAATAGTAAACAGCTTGAACCTGAATATGAATCCCTATGTTTAAATCATATAAACGTGATGTCACAGTATATAGAAATTACTCTAACCTGTAGTCAAAATATAGACTTTATATTATTTATAAAACATTGGTTACGTAATTGTAGTACTTATAAACATCCGATATACTATAGGATAAAGGATGCATTTTATATTACGCTTTAACTATAGGAGAGAGCATATGAGCCAAGTTTTTAAACAAGATTTAACAGATACTTCAGTCCGACCAGGTGGTATTTTTTTCGTTGAGTTATTGATGCCAGAGCAGTGTGATATGCCTGGCCGCGATACAATGGTAGAGGTACTCACAAAGTATTTAGGACCTGTGGATTGTTTTGATCATCGTCGTGATTCCGCAGGTTTTGCACCTCAGAATTATAAGGTGCATTACGAGGATACTGATGCAGATATTCCACCGACCTTGATGGTGACGAATTGTGAGAAAATCGATAAGCCTGTATTAGATGATTTTGATCGTAGTCAGGTATGGGATTGTCCAAATGTGGATGAGTTATTAGCAGAGTGCCAATACAGGGTGTTTGCTACGGATATGTTAGCCTCTGGTTTAGCGGCCAAAGAACGTGCAGATATGCTTGTAAAGTATGTAGATGCATTACTAGAATTATATCCCTCTTGTAAAGCCGTTGTATTTGGACCATCTCGTAAGTTCTTAAGTCGAGAATCGATTGAAAATCATCCTGATAAAGAGGTGACTCGTTTCATGTATTATGCTGTAAATGTGCGTTATTTTAGTATTCAAGGTACCAATGATATGATGGTAGATTCTGTGGGTATGAGTACATTATTTTTACCTGATTTACAGTATCACTTTCACGGTGTAGATCCTAATCATGTAGTATTTCATGCTTATAATGTGTTGAATTATATTTTCGAACATGGTAATATAATAGGTTATGGGGGAACCATTGCGGGGTTACAAAATGGCGAGATGAATCAGGATATTCAGTGGAAGGTTCAATACGAGGATTCTTTAATCCAGCCCGTTCGAGAGGTTCTAGATATTAATATGGGTGAATACGCATCTGGAACTCGGTAGTTGTTAATCAATGAAAGGTGTGAGCATTATGAGTGATCAACGTGTTTTTGATATGGAACTTGTGAAAGTTGAAAGTTTGGAGAACGCTGTTAGGACGCCATTTTATCAAACTGATTCCACAGGTGGTTCAGTATGGGTTATTAAACCTGGTCAAATCTTACCAAAACATTATCATCATCACTCTGATGATATATGGGTTATATTGCAAGGCAAGGGTGTATTTTATCCAACGCCTAATACAGAGGTGCCTTTTACAAAGGGGCAAGTTATAGTATCTAAAAAGGGTGAATGTCATGGTGCAAAAAATACTGGAACGGAAGATATTGTCTTTGTGAGTATCGTTGCTCCAGTGCCTGCTGATTATGATCCTGTTAAGACTAATTAATATGAAAGCACTTTATAGTATTTTCTTCTCTTGTGATAGAGATATATTCATACTATAAAGTGCTTTTTTATTTTATACAGTCATTTCTAGCGAATATACCTTTTCTATTTTATATGTCATTATTTTGGTTTTACTATTCCTATTTGTTATTTCTATACTCTATAAAATTCCATTGACAGAGGACGTTTGTTCTTTTAAGATGGTAAAGTATGTAATATTTTAATAAGTAGAAAGGAATTATATGAACTCATCTACACTAGAGCCTCAAAGTGGGGATATCAATTTCAGAGATTTTACGAAACGTCGTATGCTTCACGTAGTCTTACCATTGTTTATTGTTTCTATTATTGCCTTCCTGGATCGCGTTAACATTGCTTATGCAGGCTTGACTATGAAGGAGAATTTACCATGGTTGACGCCAGAAGTATTTGGTATGGGGGCAGGCATTTTCTTTATTGGTTATGTTTTGTTTGAAGTGCCTGCATCTTTAATTGCAGCTCGTTGTAATGCTATGCATTGGGTGGCGCGTATCATGTTTAGTTGGGGGCTCGTATGTATTCTTATGACGACGATGACCACTGAGTTGGAATTTTATGTTTATCGATTTTTACTTGGCCTATGTGAGGCTTCTTTATATCCTGTAGTTTATTCATTACTCATTCCAAATTGGTTCTTGCCAAAGGAGCGCGCGAAGGCAATCTCCTTGATGTTGACATCTTTATTGTTCTCTAACATCATTGGTGGGCCATTGGCAGGTATTTTATTGGATACAACGTTCTTTGGTCTACATGGTTGGCGTACACTCTTTATCGTTGAAGCTATTCCTGCTGTGATCTTTGCGTTCATTTTCGCATTCTGGATGAAAGAGCGTCCTGAACATGCATCTTGGGTAACTAATGCAGAAAAGGTATATATTAAAGCTGAACTTGAAAAAGAAGAGCAACAAAAGCAAGCCATAAAGAAATATACTACTTGGCAAGCGTTAAAAGACCCAAAAGTATTGCGTTTAGCGTTAATCTATTTCTTGTGGGTTATTGGTTTCTGGGGATTTAGTTTCTGGATGCCTCAAGTTCTTAAAAGCTTATCTGGATGGCCACCAAGTGTGGTAGCGTGGTCTATTGCTATTCCAATGACAGCGGCCTTACTTGTACAAATATACTGTGGTTACTCTTCTGAAAAGCGCAATGAAAAACGTTGGCACGTTGCTACTACATTGTTCATTGGTACTATTGGTTTCTTAGCAACACCACACAGTCCGTCTCCAGAAGTTAGCTTATTCTTTATATGCTTAACTGCAGTAGGTGTTTACGGTGGTATGGGTGTATGGTGGACCATGCCAACAACCTTCTTATCTGGCGCTGCTGCAGCGGGGGCGATGGGACTCATTAACTCTTCAGGTAATATGGGGGGCTGGGTAGGTCCTTATATGCTCGGATTTATCAATGGTCACACTGGTAGCTTTGCTTATGGCTACTATGTAATGGGGGCTTGCATGTTCCTTGCTGGCCTATTAATTTTGACGCTTCCAAAATCTATGGAGCATAAAGAGGATTAAGTAGAGCTATATTATAGATAACTAGATTATAGACAACTTAATAGGAAAATATTTAACGAATGCTTCAATGGTGTGATTTTGGATACTATTCAATTTTATGTTACAATTTACAAAATAGTATTATTTAAACTTGAGGAGACAGAATATTGAAAGAGTGTAGACCTAAGTTTGATGAAATTACATCATTTGATGAATTTAAAAAATATTATTGGTATCGTGATGAACTTTCACAAATATGTAAATCATTAGGATTAGAATACAAGGGAACAAAACAAGAACTCAATCATATTATTGAGCAGTACTTTAAAGGCGATTTAATTAAAAAATCATCAATAAAAAATAGAAGAAGGCAAGTGGAAACTATTACTTTAGATACACCATTACTTGAATGTAATTTTTCCTTTAATACGAAGTTTAGAGAATATTTCTCTGATTTAATAGGTGTTTCACGATTTAAATTTAATGCTGATATGGCTACTGCTTGGAGAAAAGTAAAAAGTGAAAAAAATACAAGCTTTACAATTGGAGATTTGCTGAAAGTATATTATGGTGAATCAGATTATGCAAAGTATGATAATTCGGTTTGTCAATGGAATCAATTTTTTAAGGATTTTTGTGCAGATGAGTCTAGTGGCAATTATTCGAATAAATTAAAAGTAGCATCTATTATTTGGAAAGAGGTCAGAGATTCAAAAAATGAAAAAATTTATTCAAAGGAGCTTTTAAGTGAATATGCATATAAATTAGAAGCGTATCGCAAGTAGAAGCAACTTGTCATTGCAGAGATGTATGGGAAAACTAGCAATTAAATCTATAATAGAATAACGATAAAAGCACCTTATATCCTATGAGAAGTGTCATTTGTGATGACTTTTTTAGGTATGTAAGGTGCTTTTATTTATTCCTGATTTCTTTATTGATTTTGTTTTGTTACATCAGGCACTTTCCCAGGATTCATATCGAGGTTTAGATCTGTGGATTTGAATGGGCGTGGGTTTGCCTCTGGTGGTTGTACTTTGAGCTCTGGATGCAACCATTGTAGTTGCTTTAGTTCCCAGTCGTACTTGGCACCGTCATTTTGTAGTTGACGAATATCTTTTAGGATTTCGTCTAGTTGATCACTATGCTTATTAGCCATCCCTTCAAGAATGTAAAGACGACCTGCTACACTGTCGATGGTAGAGCCATCGTGGTCTTCATCGACACGCCATTGTAATTCAGAGATTTGTATTTGCTGGAATATGATAACGATAACCAGCACAATGATAACGCCCCACATGGGAGCTTCTTTAGCTTTCAAAAGGGCTCGCAATTTAGATGCGAGCCCAGATGGTTTGTTCATTATTGACGATCCTCAAGTTGTAATCCAGGTAATGGTAATTTGGAGTTTACAAAGTCTAACCACAAGCGAGAAGCGTGGGAGAGGTAATGACCCTTTTTCCAAATTACATAAAGAGTATGAATAATTTCAGGTACGAGAGGTCTTACGACAACCTTAGAACCAACCTCTGTATTTTCACCTACCTCAGGGCAGAGGCGAGATGGTAATAATGCGATAGCAAGGTTTGCACTAACCGTTTGTAACATGAGATCACGTTGGCTTGTTTCAAACACGATGTGCGGTTGGAAGCCGGTGTGTTTACAAGCTTTGATGATTTCATCATGTAAGTTGAAATCGTCTTTATGCAATACAAAGGATTCATCAGCTAGCATTTCTAGGCGAATTTCTTTTTCTTTTGCTAAAGGGCTAGATTTTGGAATGATAACGGACAGTGGGTCACTCGTAAGGTAGAAAGATTCAAATTCTTTAGGGTTTGGTTTTGTACAGATGATGCCAATATCAATTAAACCTTCTTGAACGCTGATCTCAACCTTTTTAGAACCTTGTTCGTAGAGTTCCAATTCGATTTGTGGATATACTTTTTTAAATTCACCTAATAACTGGGCAAAAATGGGAGCATCCGTAATTGGTGGAATACCAATTCTGATGGAACCTTGCTCCAAACGAAATTCGTTTTCAAAATCAGTTTTTAGATGTTCAAACATAAACACAACGCGTTTAGCGTGGGTTAAGAAGATGGTACCCCCATCAGTAAGTTCTACAGATTTAGCATTACGCATGAAGAGAACAACACCAAGTTCGTCTTCTAAAGCTTTGATTGTACGGCTGATTGCAGATTGGGAGATGTGTAAATTCCTTGCAGCCTTACTAAAGCTTTTTTGATCAGCTACTTCAACGAAGTATTTCAAATGATGAAAATCCATAATTAACCCCCTAAAAATAAAACTTGGTTATAGGACGTGACCTAACTAAATGAGAATAGTTATTACTGTAATGCAATTAGCTATTACTTTATGTAAAGCATGGATAGCAATATTGGCAAAGCGACAGTCACTGTATGTGTTGCGTTGATAGGGCCCAGCACGTTATAATTAGCATATAGGGCTATATCAAGTTATGATATTAGGAATTATGGTTGTGCCCATCACAAAAAAGTATGCTCACACATAATGCCATATTATATATAACATATATATTATTGCATTATTTTTTCATGTGCGCAAGTTTGTAATGGTTGTTATTCCTAAACATAATGATAGATTAAGCAAGTGTTCTATTTTTGCTAAATGCTTAAGGAGGCAATAATCACATGAGTCGTAAATTTAAAACTATGGACGGCAACCAAGCGGCTGCTCACGTTTCTTATGGTTTTACAGAAGTTGCTGCGATTTATCCAATCACTCCATCTTCTCCAATGCCAGAACACATTGATGAATGGGCTGCATCTGGTCGAAAAAACATCTTCGGCAACACTGTTCAAGTTGTAGAAATGCAATCTGAAGCAGGTGCTGCTGCTGCAACCCACGGTTCTTTACAAGCTGGTGCATTAACAACAACTTTCACATCTTCCCAAGGTTTGTTATTGATGCTTCCTAACTTATATAAAGTAGCAGGTGAATTACTTCCAGGTGTATTCCAAGTAGCTGCTCGTGCATTGGCTGCACATGCTTTGGCTATCTTTGGTGACCACCAAGACGTAATGGCTGCTCGTGCAGCTGGCTGTGCTATGTTAGCTGAATCCTCTGTACAAGAAGTAATGGACTTGTCCGCTGTAGCTCACTTGACAGCTATTAAAACTCGCGTACCTTTCATCAACTTCTTTGACGGTTTCCGTACATCCCACGAAATTCAAAAAATTCAAATCTGGGACTATGAAGATTTAAAACCATTGGTTGACATGGATGCTGTTAAAGCTTTCCGTAAAAATGCTTTAAATCCAGATGCTCCTGTAACTCGTGGTACTGCAGAAAACCCTGACGTTTACTTCCAACATCGTGAAGCATCCAACAAATTCTACTTGAACGTTCCTGACGTTGTAGAACACTACATGAACGAAGTTAACAAATTGGCAGGTACTAACTACCAATTGTTCAACTACCATGGTGCTCCTGATGCTACTGACGTTGTTGTAACTATGGGTTCTTCCGCTCAAGTTGTAGAATCCACTGTGGATTACCTCAACAAATTGGGTCGCAAAGTTGGTTTTATCAACGTTCATTTGTTCCGCCCATTCGCAACAGATCGTTTGTTGAAAGCTCTTCCTAAAACTGTAGAACGCATTGCAGTTCTTGACCGTACTAAAGAACCAGGTGCTTTGGCTGAACCATTGTTCTTAGACGTACAAGCAGCTGTAGTTGATGGTGGCCGTAATGTAAAAGTTATCGCTGGTCGTTATGGTTTGAGCTCCAAAGACGTTATCCCTGCAGACATCGTTGCTGTATTCGATAATTTAGCTGCTGAAAATGGTAAGAAATTCTTCACATTGGGTATCAATGATGATGTTACATTCTTGTCCTTAGATCGTGCTGAAGGCGTAGAAGTTGAAACTCCTGGTTTGACTGAATGTAAATTCTGGGGCTTTGGTTCTGACGGTACAGTTGGTGCGAATAAATCCGCTATCAAAATCATTGGTGACCACACTGATATGTATGCTCAAGCATACTTTGACTACGACTCCAAAAAATCTGGTGGCGTAACAATGTCTCACCTTCGTTTTGGTAAAAACCCAATCAACTTGCCTTATTTGATTACTGAACCTCAATTCGTAGCATGTCACCGTCAATCTTATGTACATGAATACGACTTGATTCGCGGCATCAAAAAAGGCGGTACATTCTTATTGAACTGTACTTGGTCTCCTGAAGAATTGGATGAACATTTACCTGCTAAATTACGTCGTCAAATCGCAGAAAAAGAATTGAACTTCTACATCATCAATGCTGCGAAAATCGCTTCCGAAATCGGTTTGGGCGGTCGTATCAACATGGTAACGCAAGCTGCGTTCTTCAAATTGACTGAAATCATCCCTGTAGATGATGCTGTTAAATACCTTAAAGAATCTGTAGTAACTTCTTACGGTAAAAAAGGTCAAAATATCGTTGACATGAACAATGCTGCTATCGATCAAGGCGTTGGCGCTTTGGTAAAAGTAGATGTTCCTGCTAGCTGGAAAGACGCAGTAGATGATGGCAATCATGCAGTTAAACCTGGTTGCGAATCTTGCCCATCCTTCGTTCAAAATATTGCACAACCAATCAATGCACAAGCTGGTTATGATCTTCCTGTATCCAAATTCTCTGGCTATGAAGATGGTACATTACCTGCTGGTACTGCTAAATTCGAAAAACGCGGTCCTGCATTGTTCGTTCCAAAATGGTTGCCTGAAAACTGTATTCAATGTAACCAATGTTCCTTCGTATGTCCACATGCTACAATTCGTCCAATTTTGGCAACTGAAGCAGAAGTGGCTGCAGCTCCAGACCATTTCGATACAATCCCTGCATTGGGTGCTAAAGATCTTCAATTCCGTATCGCTGTATCCCCATTAGATTGCTTGGGTTGCGGTAACTGTGTTGATATCTGTCCAGCTCCTAAAGGCAAAGCTATCGTGATGACATCCATCGATACTGAAATCGAACAAGCTGAAGCTTGGAACTATGGTGTTAACCTTCCTGTAAAAGAAAATCCTATGAAGAAGGAAACTGTTAAAGGTTCCCAATTTGAACAACCATTGTTCGAATTCTCCGGTGCTTGCGCAGGTTGTGGTGAAACTCCTTATGCTAAATTGTTAACTCAATTGTTCGGTGACCGTATGATGATTGCCAATGCAACTGGTTGTTCCTCCATCTGGGGTGCTTCCATGCCTGCATCTCCATACACAACTAACCAACAAGGTCATGGTCCTTCTTGGGCAAACTCCTTGTTCGAAGATAATGCTGAGTATGGTTATGGTATGTACATCGGTGTTAAGAAAATCCGCCAACAATTAGTAGAATTGGCTGCTAAAGCAGTTGAAACTGCTACTGGCGAATTGAAAGACGCTTTAGAACAATGGATTGAATTTGCTAACCTTGGTGCAGCTACTCGTCAACGTTCCGAACGTTTAGTAGCAGCTATCGAAGCTGAAGGCGCTACAACTCCTGAATTGAAAGAAATTCTTGAGAAAAAACAATTCTTGATCAAACGTTCTCACTGGATCTTCGGTGGTGACGGCTGGGCATACGACATCGGCTTCGGCGGTGTTGACCATGTATTAGCTTCTGGCGAAGACGTAAACATCTTCGTATTCGATACTGAAGTATACTCCAACACTGGTGGTCAAGCATCTAAATCCACTAACGTAGCAGCAGTTGCTCAATTCGCAGCTTCTGGTAAACGTACTAAGAAGAAAGACCTTGGCATGATGGCTATGTCTTATGGTTATGTATACGTAGCACAAGTAGCTATGGGTGCAGACAAAAACCAATTGATGAAAGCTGTTACAGAAGCTGAAGCATATCCAGGTCCATCCTTGATCATCGCTTACAGCCCATGTATCAACCATGGTATCAAAGCTGGTATGGGTAAAGCTCAAGAAGAACAACGTAAAGCAGTTGCAGCTGGTTACTGGGATCTTTACAGATACAACCCTCAACTTAAAGAAGAAGGTAAAAATCCATTCTCCTTGGATTCCAAAGAACCAACTGAAAGCTTCCAAGACTTCCTTAAAGGTGAAGTACGTTACGCTTCCTTGGCTAAAGCAGCTCCAGACGTTGCAGAAGAATTATTCGCTAAAACTGAAAAAGACGCTAAAGAACGTCGCTTAAGCTATGTTCGCTTGCAAAAAGGTTTTGAAGACGTAAAATAATTCGTTATTTAACGACTGAGAACTATATGAGGCACCCTTGAAAGGGTGCCTCTTTTGTATGTAATACTATATAGCTAAATGTGTTAATATCATATTATTTAGGTAATAACTGCTTTAAACGTAGGTAATATACTAGTAATTTGGTATAATGATAAATAACAATGTATATTTCATAAAGTTAAACATAGAGGTACATATGGCTAAGGATAATTCACAAATAGCAATGGAAGACATGCAACAAACGATATATAAAGAGTTAGGCTATAAATCCTATCCATTTCCTTTTACAACGCCGGCCTATTTAGAAGCATATGGTGCTCTTGTAGGGCTAAATACTCCACCTGCGAAGACAGCTCGTGTTCTTGAACTAGGCGCTACTTATGGCGGTAATATTATTTCTCAAGCTGTATTTAACCCAGAGGCGACCTTTGTAGGCATTGAACTTTCACAAGACCAAGTAGAGAAGGGCAATCAAATTATTTGTGATGCAAAATTAGAGAATGTATCCTTGGTGCAAGGAGATATTTTGAATTTTGACGAATCTATGGGGACTTTCGATTATATTATTGCACATGGATTCTACTCTTGGATCAATGATGAAATGAAGGATAAGCTGCTCAATATTATTTCTAATCATTTGGCGGATAATGGTATTGCCTATGTGTCTTACAATACGTATCCAGGTTGGCATACCATGGAAGAAGTACGTCAGCTCATGCTGTTTGCTAATCGTGGCCAAGATAAGTTGACCCATAAGGAAAAGGTGTTGCGCGGTAAGACCGTAGGCAGTCTTGTGGGTGCTCAGATTCTTAACTATGATAACCTTAAAGAACGAAATAGTAAATTCCTTGGTGCATTGCGCTCTGTCATGCAAAAGGATGACTATTATGTAGGTCATGACCATCTAGAGCCGCATAATGATCCGTGCTATTTCTATCAATTTAATGATCATTT
The DNA here is from genome assembly GCF_003603295.1 of Veillonella sp. AF13-2. Classification (NCBI taxonomy): domain Bacteria; kingdom Bacillati; phylum Bacillota; class Negativicutes; order Veillonellales; family Veillonellaceae; genus Veillonella; species Veillonella sp. AF13-2. The sequence goes on along the minus strand of NZ_QTMT01000005.1, from coordinate 26,147 downwards.
GAAAGCGCATAATCTTGCTTATGTATGCGATGCAGACCTTACACTATCTATGGTTCGTACCTATGATGAAAGTATAGCAGCTAAACTTGAGCAACTGGCGCCTAATAGCCAAGCGGATCAAGAACAATATTTAGATTTTATACTAGATACGACATTCCGCAAGTCAATTATTTGTAAAGCTAGCTTTGCAAATAATATTAACTTTGCTGTTGCGAATCCGGCTGAAGTGGATACAATTCCTGTACGTACTATTGTAAATAGCTTTGTTTTCCAAATTCTCTTTGATGAGGAAGCACTGGAAATGTTTGAAAATGAGCTCGTAAGAGATACGTTCCAAGCAATAATTAAAGATGGTGGCACTTTCAATATGATTGAAGCCCTCGCTATTTTGAAAGCGGCTCATGAGGCGGCTCATGCATCTGATGATGAATTAGAACCTGCTGTATGTAGCTTGTATCGTGCTGTAGTAGAGCATATGGTACGTGGTGGTATTCGCTTCTATAAAACATTCCCTGTAAAAGAAGAGTATATGGAGGGCTTATCTTATATTCCTGCCCGTTTTACAAACTTTGTAAAAGCTATTGTTCATGGTGGCAGTGAATATATGTATGGAGCAGATATGTTCAATGATGCTATTGGTGATATTTCTGAAGAGGATTTATTATTTATGGAGTTGTTGAACAAACCAAAAGCGAAATCTACGGTAATTAAAAAGATTAAAGAGGCTCTCTTTAGTGCAGATCAGTCTCAAACTACAAAGCATCAAAATGCCATGGCTGAAGCTTTTTATAATGAATTAACAACGCGTATGGAACAATTAGGCTTTATTAGAAGTAAGAAAACAGGTAGTATTTCCTAAGTGATAGCTCCCTTTATTTGATTCTGTTGCTATGAGTCTGTATTATATTCTGCTGATTTTATAGCTAAAATAGAAACCCGTTACACTTATAACATATATATGTACTAAGTGTTAACGGGTTTTGTTTTATATAATTAAATTTACTTTTATTTTATATTTATTACTTTTAGTTATTTTATATTGCTGAAAAAGTATAGTAAATCGATAATTTTAATGAGGAAAAAATGAACCGTTCATGAAAGTATGGTATAATGTGTTTGGGTATTTTGTAAATATCATCCGATGTGTTGTGGATGATTCTATAAATTGTATTAGTTGATAAAGTTGTATTAATTGTATTATTTGTAAAAGGAGTCTTTTATGGCATCTAAAAAGGCAGTTCTAGTATACATACTGGAAATCCTGAAAGACGAAACAGATGCTAATCATACGTTATCTCAAGAGGAGATTCGCAGTATATTAGCCGAACGGTACGAGGTATCCGTCGATCGGAAAACCTTAGGCCGTCATTTAAATGATTTATATGAATCTGGAGATTTTGGTATTCAATGTGAAGAGTCTGCTGTGGGAGCAGATGGCACCATTAGACGTACTGATTTCTATATGATTCATACCTTTGAAGATTCTGAATTGCGGTTATTGATTGATGGTATATTGGCATCTCGCCATATTACTGCATCTCAACGTAAAGATTTAATCGGGCGTGTTGCAAAATTGGGGAGCTCCTATTTTAAGCCTCATGGTATTGATATTGAAAGTAATACGGGGTACCTTCATAGAAGCCAAGATTTATTTCTTAATATTGATCTCATAGAAGAAGCAATACAAAAGGGTAGAAAAATTTCATTGGCCTATTGCCAACCAGATGTGGATAAGCGATTACATATTAATCTTGGGCCAGATCATAAGGAACGGAAGTATGTATTTAATCCATTCCAACTAGTAATGAATCGAGGACATTATTACTTGGTAGGAAATCACGAAAGTTATGATGATATGTCTACATTACGCGTTGATCGAATTGCACATATTACTGTGCTAAATGAACGTAGAAAACCTTTACGGGAGATAAAGGGATATCAACAACAACGCACCTTTAACGTGTCACAATACGTAAAGGAACATATTTATATGTTCGGTGGTGAATCTATAACTGTTACTTTTAAAGCTAAACGGTCCATTGTAAATCAAATTTTGGATTGGTTCGATGGCAATGTAGAGTTTACGAATATAACAGCTGATAATGTTGTATGCCGTGTACGTGTTAATCATGACGCCTTTAAATATTGGGCGCTCCAATATATGCAAAGTGTAAAAGTGCTTACTCCAGCCTCTTTAGTGACAGAGGTAAAAGCCGCAATTGAGGAAGGTTTACACCAATACTCATAAATAAAAAGCTAGTTGATCGATGAATCAACTAGCTTTTTTTATGTTTCCTTATAGAACGTGCATTTTTTCTGCCTCTCTATAGTCTTTTAGAACGGGACGTGGAGGCAATTTGCCCATGAGGCTTACAATATAGATTGCGATAGAAGAGAAGATGAAGCCTGGCACAATTTCGTATAGGCCAAAGAATCCAAATTGTTTCCAAATGAGTACTGTTAAACCACCTACAACAATACCAGCGATACAGCCGTGACGCGTCATGCGTTTCCAGAACAAAGAGAACAAGATAGCTGGACCGAAGGCTGCGCCGAAGCCTGCCCAAGCATAGGCTACCATCGTCAAGATATAGCTGTCTGGGTCCATTGCCATATAGATGGCAACCAATGCCACTAGAAGTACTACGATACGGCTTACTAATACAAGCTCTTTATCGCTTGCTTTTGGATGGATGATATTAGCATAGAAGTCATTAGAAATAGCAGAGGCTGTTACTAATAATTGAGCAGATGCGGTACTCATAATAGCGGCCAATACAGCGGACCAGATAAGGCCTGCTACAAATGGAGTAAAGAGCCGTTCAGTCATGATGAGGAATACTGTTTCTGCATCTGTGCCAACCAATTTGTCTGGTAACATATATACATGACCAATGAGACCTACAGCGATAGCTGCCATAAGGGATAAGATAACCCAAACCATGGCGATGTTCGTAGATTTCTTAAGCTCTTTTGCATCAGAGATAGCCATAAAGCGCACTAGGATGTGAGGTTGACCGAAGTAGCCAAGACCCCAACCGAGAGAAGAAATTAGGCCGATAGCCCAAGTAAACCAATCAGACGGATTACCAAACAAGCTAAGTCCTTGTGGGAACTCATGTTGGATGAGCTGGAATGTTTCTATAGGGCCCCCCATGTACATGGCTGCTGTAATTGGTACGGCCAAGATGGCAAAGAACATTAATGCACCTTGAATACAGTCTGTCCAAGATACGGCGAGGAATCCACCAAGGAAGGTATAAAATACGACGATACAAGCGGTGATAAAGAGGGATACGGTGTAATCAAGACCAAAGATGGTATTGAACAATTTGCCCCCTGCCACGAAGCCTGATGATGTATAAATCAAGAAGAAAATCAAGATAAATAAGGCGGAAATGACAGCTACCGAATGAGACTGATCGTGGAAACGATTCTTCAAATAATCCGGTAATGTTAAGCTATCACTGGCTACCTCCGTATGGTTGCGCAGGCGTCTAGAAACGAATTTCCAGTTGGCCCATGTGCCTAATGTAAGGCCTACGGCAATCCACACACCAGAAATCCCCGTAGTATACGCTAGGCCCGGCACACCCATGAGCATCCAACCACTCATATCTGATGCTTCCGCACTAAGTGCTGTAATCCATGGTCCTAATTGTCGGCCACCGAGGATGTAATCACCAATGCTGTTCGATTTACGATAATAGTAGACCCCGATATACATCATGAGTCCTAGATATAAGGCAAAGGCGATAATAATCATTAAGTTGTCTTGTGTCATGCCTATATAAGACCTCCTTAGGTTCTAGTTATATTCTATAGTATAGTAAATAATTTTTATTGTACCACATATTAGTACTTTAGAGGGTAAAAAATTGGTAATATCAACAAGATTCCTATACTAATCTAGCCCATATACTTTAGAGATACGCATTAGATTGTTACTTATGAAATCATATACTAATGAGTCCCATACCGAACGAAATATGATAAAATAAAAGAATGAAAAAACGATATTTCGTATTGAGTGTACGAAATATTTGTCAGTAGTAATCGAAATTAATACTTATATTTTTGGAACGTGAAAGGAGGACCCTATGGAACAACAGGTAGGCGGAAAACAAGATGTATCTAGACAACATCAAGTTGTGACGAAACAACAAGCATTGCGCATGTTGGAGACCTACTTTGGGTATACCTCCTTTAGACCGGCTCAAGAGGCTCCTATTGCATCTTTGTTGCGGAATGAAGATGTAATTGGAATTATGCCAACAGGGGCTGGGAAGTCTATCTGTTTCCAGATACCTGCGCTTTGTAAGGCGGGCTTGACTATTGTATTTTCTCCTCTCATTTCTCTTATGAAAGACCAAGTGGATGGTCTCTTAGTGCAGAATATACCAGCAGCGCTCATCAATAGTACACTTACACAATCTGAGTTTAATAAGACCATGTACGAAGTACGTAGTGGTAAGATTAAACTCTTATATATTGCACCAGAGCGGTTGAGTTCTAATTTTTTTTGTAATGTACTGCGACCATTACCGATTGCTCAAGTCATTGTGGACGAGGCTCATTGTATCTCTGAGTGGGGTCATGATTTTAGACCGTCTTATCGCCTTATCGGTGAGTGGCTCAATTCATTGCCAAAGAGACCTATCGTGGGGGCTTTCACAGCGACGGCGACGAAATATGTAGAAAACGATATAAAAAATTTATTAGGCCTAGATAAGGCTAATGTATACGTGACGGGTTTTGATCGGCCTAATTTATCCTTCTCTGTTATCCGTACACCAAAGCGGATGGATTACGCTGTTCATTATGTGCGTCAGCACGCCAATGAAAATGGTATTATCTACTGTGCAACGCGCAAGGATGTAGATCGTGTGTATGAAAATTTAACCCGTGCGGGCATCAAAGCGGGCCATTACCATGGGGGGCTCAACGACGAGGTGCGCCGTGAAATGCAGAATGCCTACGCAGACGATAAATTGCAGGTTATGGTGGCTACCAATGCCTTTGGTATGGGCATTGATAAAAGTAATGTACGTTATGTGCTACATTATCAAATGCCGCGTAATATGGAATCCTATTATCAGGAGGCAGGACGAGCTGGCCGTGATGGGGCACCTGCTGAATGTATCTTGCTTTATAGTGGGCAGGATGTACAGGTTCATAAGTATTTAATTGAACAGTCCATTGAAACGCCTGAGCGACAAGATGTGGAGTTACGCAAATTGCAGTCTATGATTGATTACTGTTTCTGTAGTAATTGCTTGCGTAAATATATGCTTAATTACTTTGGTGAAAGCACCGTTTGGACAACCTGTGATAATTGTAGCTCTTGTAAGGGGGCTACTGATAAGGTCAATGTTACGAAAGAAGCAAAGGCTATTTTCCGTGCCATCATGGGCACCGATGAGCGATATGGGGCATCAATGATAACCTCTATTGTCCGCGGGGATCGAACGGATCGGATTATGCGTGCAGGCCATGATGCATTGCCAGTCTTTGGCTTACTGAGTAATGTAGATGAAAAGTCAATTAAAGGGCTTATCCAACAGTTTGTAGCATCTGGATACTTACGTAGCTCTACAGGTAAATATCCTGTATTATCCTTAACGGCTGGTGCAGAGGAAGTGTTAGCCGGTCGCAAAGAGGTGGAGGAAATTAGACAACATGTGTCTGTGCCTTCTCGCACTAGTAAGTCTGCTGTTTCAGTGGTGCGAGGAAAATCCAGCTCTACATCGGGCGGCTTATTTGAACATTTACGGCAACATCGCAAACGCTTGGCAGAAAAAGCGGGTCTTAGGCCGTATCTTATCTTCCCTGATACAGTACTCATAGATTTGGCAAATTTACGACCTACTACATTAGGTGAGTTTGGCAATGTTAAAGGCGTAGGGGAAGCAAAATTAAAAAAATATGGACTTACCTTTTTACAGGCCATTGCAGAATATAAGGGATAATAAATTTTCCTGTATATATGGTAGTACTGTATATTTTTTAGTATGATAGTACTATATATTTTAGTAAGATTATCAAGATATACATTAGTATTTTTTGCTTATTATAAATAGATCTAGGGGGATAAATGAGCTTAGCAGATACACAATACCTCGGTATTATTGAAAATATTTTAGATCATGGCATTTATGGTCAAAATCGCACAGGCATTGCAACGTACAAATTGCCTCAACAAATCATGCAATTTGACTTGCAAGAGGAATTTCCAATTTTAACCACTAAATTTGTAGCTTTCAAAACAGCTGTAAAAGAATTATTGTGGATTTGGCAAATGCAGTCCAATGACGTGCGCAAATTGCAAGAAATGAATGTGCACGTATGGGATGAATGGATGCGTGAAGATGGTACTATTGGTAAAGCATACGGCTATCAAATTGCGAAGTACAAACAACTAGATAAGCTCATCAAAACGATTAAAGAAGATCCTGATAGCCGCCGAATGATTGTAACCCTTTGGAATATTGAAGATTTAGATGATATGGCGTTGCAACCATGTGCGTATGAAACCTTATGGGATGTAGGGGATGGTTACTTGAACTGCATGCTCATCCAACGCAGTGGCGACATGGGGCTTGGCGTCCCATTTAACACGGCTCAATATGCGGCATTACAATGTATGATTGCTCAAGTAACCGGTCTAAAACCAGGTAAATTTACACATGTTATCAACAATGCTCACATCTATGAAAATCACGTAGATGCATTGCGTGAGCAATTAGCACGTCGTGAACAAGCGTTGCCTGCTCCTAAAATTATTGTGAATCCTGAGGTAAAAGACTTCTATGACTTCACACCAGAGGACATTACCTTAGATGGATATGAACATTTAGGTAAATTATCCATGACTGTTGCTGTATAGCATTGTATTCATGACAATTGTTAAATAGCATAATATGTATGGCTATTGATATATAGTATTGTGTTCATAGCCATTGCTAAATAGTATAATTTATGACTGTTGCCATATAGTATTAACTGAAAGAGGGCAGTATGTTAGCATTAATCGTAGCCGTAGCACATAATCGTGTAATCGGTAAAGATAATACTTTGATTTGGCATTTGCCAAATGATTTGAAATTCTTTAAGGAAAAAACAACAGGACATGTTATTATCATGGGCCGTAAGACCTTTGAAAGCTTACCGTTCTTGTTGCCAAATCGTGAGCATTGGGTAATTACTCGTGATAAAGGCTTTGATGCACCAGAAGGTGTTAAGATTTTCCATAACCCTGAGGCGGCTGCTGAAGCCGCACGTGCGCTTGATGCGGCCTACGTTATTGGTGGCGCTCAAGTATACGAAGCTTTTCTACCTTATGTAGATACTATGTATATCACTGAAGTAGACCATGAATTTGATGGAGATGCATTTTTCCCTGAATTCTCAGAGGATGCTTTCACCATCGAATCCGTTGTAGACGGCATTGTGGATGAAAAGAATCAATATCCTCATCGTTTTGTAACCTATCGCAGAAAGGCAGCTAAATGAGTGAAAGAATGTTTGCCATTATCGGCAGTGAATTAAATGTTAAGCCAAAGCAGGTGCAAGCTGCCGTAGAATTGTTGGACGAAGGCAATACAGTACCATTTATTGCACGGTATCGTAAAGAGGTAACGGGCGAATTGCAAGATGAGCAATTGCGCACCATCGAAGAACGCATTAAATACTTGCGCAACTTAGAAACACGTCGCCAAGAAATCATTGCTTCTATTACAGAGCAAGAAAAGATGACAGACGAGTTGATGAAGTCTTTGGAAGCTGCTACAAAGCTACAAGAGTTAGAGGATTTGTATTTACCGTACCGTCCAAAGAAACGTACGCGTGCTATGATTGCCCGTGAACGTGGATTAGAGCCATTGGCTGATATGATTATCAACGATACGGTTACCTCTGGAGATCCGTTAGAGATTGCAAAAGAATACATAACAGAAGAGGTTCCTACGCCAGAGGATGCCATACAAGGCGCTTCTGATATAGTAGCGGAAATCGTCAGTGATAGTGCAGACTTCCGGGCGTACTTGCGTAAGAAGATGTGGAATGAAGGCTTTATTCAAGCTGAATTGAGCGGTGAAGAGGAAGAACAACAACAATTCTTGCAATACGCTGAATATGCTGAGCCTGTACGTCAAATGCCGTCCCATCGTATTTTGGCGGTTAATCGCGGCGAAAAATTAGGTGCTTTGAAATTGGCGCTCACCGTACCAGGTGACACCTATGTTGCTTATATGTTACAAAAGTTAGAGAAAAATCCGAAGTCAATCTTCGTAGAGTATAAAGCGGCTGCTGTAGCTGATGCGTACAAACGTCTTATTTTCCCAGCTTTAGAGCGTGAAATCCGCAATGAATTGACGGAAAAAGCCGATGAGCAAGCTATCAAGGTGTTTGGTGTAAATCTCAAAAATCTATTGTTACAACCACCATTGGCCGGACATGTTATCATGGGCCTTGACCCTGGTTACCGTACTGGCTGTAAAATGGCGATTATCGATCAACAAGGCAATGTGCTCGATTACGGTGCGTACTATTTAACAAATAGTGAAAAGCTTCGCAAGGAAGCTCAAAAGGTATTGGCTGATAAAATCCGTAAGTTTAAGGTTACTCTTTTATCTATCGGTAATGGTACTGCATCCTATGAAACAGAGCAATTTGCGTCTACTATGATTGAAGAGGAACAATTAGATTGCCACTATATCATTACTAATGAAGCGGGCGCATCTGTGTACTCAGCATCTAAATTGGCTATCGATGAGTTACCAGATTTAGACGTTACCATTCGAGGTGCCGTATCTATTGCACGCCGTGTACAAGATCCATTGGCTGAATCTGTTAAAATCGATCCTAAATCTATCGGCGTAGGTCAATATCAACATGATGTAAATCAAAAACAATTGACACATACCTTAGACCAAGTAGTTGAAACTGTAGTAAACCACGTTGGGGTAGAGCTAAATACTGCATCTCCAGCTATCTTGCAACATGTTGCAGGCATTTCTAGTGCGGTGGCTAAAAATATTGTTGCATACCGTCAAGAGAATGGTGTGTTTAAAAGCCGTAAGGAATTGCTAAAAGTACCTCGTTTAGGCCCTGCAGCCTTTACACAATGTGCTGGTTTCTTGCGCTTACAACACGGTAAAAATCCACTGGATAATACATCCGTCCATCCAGAGTCTTATGAATTGGCAGAGCGCATCATTGGTGAATTAGGCTTTACCTTAAAAGACTTACAAGATAAATCTCAATTAGAAGCATTGCAAGTAAAATTACCTCTTGTGGATGCCGATAAAATGGCTGCCAAGCTTGATGCGGGCGTGCCGACTGTTCGGGATATCTTGGCGGCTCTTGCAAAACCAGGTCGTGATCCTCGGGAAGATTTACCGGCTCCGCTTACTAGAAAACACGTAGTGAGCCTTGAAGATATCAAGGTCGGTACCGTTGTAAAAGGTACTGTTCATAACGTAGTTGATTTCGGAGCTTTTGTAGACTTTGGGCTTAAAACGAATGGTTTATTACACCGCAGCGAGCTTTGCAATAGCCGTCAACATCCATCAGATGTGCTTGCTGTAGGTGATATTATCGAAGCTCAAATCATTTCTGTTGACGTAAAGCGCAATCGCATCGGTCTGTCTGTAAAAGCATTACAACCAGAAAAACCAAAGAATAACGATAATAACCATAATAGAAATAATAATGGTCAACGTCGAAATAATGATAACCGAAATAACAACCGTAATAATGGCGGACGTCAAAATGATAATCACCATAATGGCTCTCTTAATAATGGGAATCGTCGAAACTGATAATTTCTTAGAAGACTAGTTAATCTACATTAATAGATTTTAAATGATAGTCATTCTTGACTAAAAGTCATTATACCAAAACCCGCACCCTCTATGATTTTAGAGGGTGCGGTTTTTCTATATAGCTAAAAACTATGTATATTAATGCAGAACAGATATATCGAAAATGATATATCTGATTGAAAAAATTAGATATAGGGAGTATGATGAAACCATAGAGGGGAAATTCCCTCAATCATATTCCTAAAGAGGAGGTAATGCAATGAGCTTGAACCTTAAAGAAAGATATGGACTTTTAATTAATAATGAATGGGTAAAGGCATCTGACGGTGCTGAATTTAATGTATATAACCCTGCTAATGGCGAACAACTCGCTATCTGTGCAGAGGCGACGAATGATGATGTTGATAAAGCTGTAGAGGCTGCAACAGAAGCTTTCAAAACATGGAAAAAAGTATCTCAAGTAGAACGTGCCGATTATTTGTTAAAAATTGCGGATGCTATCGATGCGCATAAAGAACATTTGGCGCAAGTTGAAACATACGACAATGGTAAACCTATCCGCGAAACATTGAATGTGGATATTCCACTTGGGGCTGACCATTTCCGTTATTTTGCAGGCGTGCTTCGTTCCGAAGAAGGCTCTGCACAAGTATTTGATGAAAATACATTGAGCCTTATTGTGCGCGAACCAATTGGCGTTGTAGGCCAAGTTGTACCTTGGAACTTCCCATTCCTAATGGCCGCTTGGAAATTGGCTCCAGCTCTTGCAGCAGGATGTACAGTTGTTATTAAACCTTCTAGCCACACATCTCTTAGCTTATTAGAACTTGGTGATATTTTAAAAGAAATCTTGCCGCCAGGTGTTGTAAACATCGTAACTGGTAAAGGTTCTAAATCTGGTCAATATATCCTTGATCATCCTGGTTTTAGCAAACTTGCTTTCACAGGCTCTACAGAGGTAGGTCTAGATGTATATAAAGCAGCATCTGAACGCTTGATTCCTGCCACATTGGAATTAGGTGGTAAATCTGCGAATATCTTCTTTGACGATGCGAACTGGAAACAGGCTCTTGATGGGGCAATGCTTGGTATCCTCTTCAACCAAGGTCAAGTATGCTGCGCAGGTTCCCGTATCTTTGTACAAGATACAATTTATGATAAATTCGTAGCTGAACTTGCCGCACTATTCGATAAGGTAAAAGTCGGGTTGCCTTGGGAAAAATCTACACAACTTGGTTCCTTAATTTACGAAGATCAAGTGAACAAAGTACTTAGCTATGTAGACCTTGCAAAAGAAGAAGGTGCTCGCATTGTAGCCGGTGGTGTACGTGTTACTGATGGCGAACTTGGTAAAGGTTGCTTTGTAAGACCTACACTTATTGTAGATGCTACAAATGATATGCGTGTAGCTCGCGAAGAAATCTTCGGCCCTGTAGCAGTTGTCATCAAATTCCACAGCGAAGAAGAAGTTATTGAACAAGCTAATGACAGCTTATACGGCCTTGGTGGTGGCGTATTTACTCAAAACATCAACCGTGCTATCCGCGTAGCTCGCGGTATCGAAACAGGTCGTATGTGGGTAAATACATATAACTCTATCCCTGCAGGCGCTCCATTTGGCGGTTACAAACAATCCGGTATCGGACGTGAAACTCATAAAGTTATCCTTGAGCACTACACTCAAATGAAAAACATCATCGTAAACTTGAGCGATAAACCATCTGGTTTCTACGATTTAGATTAATAACATATAAACTTCTCCGATGAACTATAACAAAGAGGCACCTCGAAAGAGGTGCCTCTTTATTAATATTGAGATAAACGGAATATTTTTCTATACGCCTCTGGTGCATTAGAACCATCAGAAGGTTTTATAATAACTCTAATATATATATCTTCTTTGAAGTCTGGATATGTTGTTGCATATTCTTTGCAGAATTGATCCATTCGATTGTAAAAATTTGTTACATCTTGGTTTTGTATGGCCGAATAGGGAATAGGCATTTCAATATACAAAGAAGATGTATCGTATGTAGCATAGGATAACTCCTCTTCTGTTATATAGTTTTTCATTAATGGGAATGCAGTTATTAACGGAATGTTGGTTATCAGTATTCGCTCCACTTGTGGTACAACAGGTGCAGAGGTATGCAAGGCTTCAGATATTTCAATGGGCATTTGTGGATATTTGTCAAAGGTGACTTGCCATCTATTGTTCCTATGAGACTCTAAGTGATATGTTAGATTAGGATAATCCTCATTTATATATTGTTGTACCTCATCTTCACTATAATGTGAGAGAAGATGACAACCCGTTGTTAGTATGAGGGATAGTATAATCAGTGGAAATAATATAAATCGTTTTAGGGCAAAAGGTTTCATTGTATATTCCTTTTATACTACTTTAGAAAGTTTAGTAAATCGTAATTGCTTAACAGGCACGTTTAATTTATTGGCGGAATTTTGGAGTACATTTTGGAGTACACTGTTTTAATTATATTATATCTAAATTAAATGTTTACTCATATAGCTGATTAATACCACACAACTCTCAATAAACCATAATAAAGAAGCAGCCCGAAAGAGGCGCCTTTTTTGTACTTAACAATAGTCTATTATATGTAAAAGTATAGGGTATGTTATAATTGTAGTCACATGAAATCGTGTTATTTAGAGAGGGTTATTATGAATTTGAAGAGAGTAATTAAATGGATTGGATATATTGTTGCCATAATGGTAGTGCTTTATATCCTCATATTGGGAGTATTGATATATTTCTTGGCAAGTGGAGACTTTAAAAATAGTCTGATTTATTTAAGTGACCTTCAAGAGAGTGGATTATATTATGGCAATGAAAACCGTAAGATTGCTGATAATGTAGTTGCTGTTCATGAGGTGGATAATAAACTTTATTATATAACTTTAGACGGTATTGGTATTTTTGATGAAAATGTAAGTTTGTTAGATGCTTGGAATAAAGATATTAATAAATATAACACTTTCATTCCTCGGATAGATGCTAAAGAAACGCAATTTAATGTGAGTCTTGATGAGTTATATCCTAATATTTCTAGTCTTGATGAAAGTGATAGAGATATATGGAATGAAATCTTTTTTGATAGTGAGAAACGATATACAGGTCCACACGCTGGATATACTATAAAGCTACCTTTCTATGTATCATATAGAAAGGAAGATATGGTTAAGCATAATGATATAGTAGATCTTTCTACAGGAACTATTATTGGTAAGTATGGTAGTGAGCATATTTATAGAAACAACGCTTATTATAATTTTGAATTCAGAAAATTGACTAAAATTGATTTTTCTCAGAAAACTATATATAGCTATTATTCTGATAGTCTTGATATCGGTCGGTTTAGCAAGAATAATGCAGATGATGAGAGATATGAATCTTATGCACGAAATGAGCTAAATAAAGTAAGAACGAAAGACATAGAGGTATTAACTAATTTACTAAATCAACGATTCATCGTGTTTAATTCCTTTAACGAGTTTTCTGATTTTGATAAAATTACCTTTGAAGCATTAACCATTGATGCAATTAAAAATCGGAAGGCATTGCAGTTAGGCCCGTTAGAAAACCAGACACTTCGTCAGTATTTGAGTCGGTAACCATATAGTGGAAGGTGGAAGATGAATAAACTTGAAATATTAGGATATATTTGGATTTTTATATCTATATCCTTATCTATGGGGTTATATAAACTTGAGATCAGTAAACGTGTCATTGATGAAGAATATGAATATATCAAAAAACATAGAGCTTTTGGCGATTTAACCAAGTATTTAGCAATAATTGCAATTGTAAGTATAGTTCTATTAAATTTTAAATTTCTAATTGACAAAGATTATGTATTTATGGCCCGCTTTGGTGTTGCTTGGGGCGTATTCGTACTTTTTATAATGTGTACAGGTTTTTATCAAAAGCGGAATAGTTTGTATTATAAACGTGGCCTTTTTGCTATTTTTTCTATATTATTTGGTATTGCTGGTTTAGGTTATGCATTAAAGAATATGTTCTTTTAGTAGTAAATATATCAATTCAGATTTTATCAATATAGTGTTGTTTTGTGTGGGCACTTATGGAATGATTTTTAGAAATAAAAAAATGATTAAAGGACAGTATAATTCATGATTCAATTAGATTATCTATTAATTATAGGAATATTGCTTAGTGTTTTGCTTTTTCTTTTGGTTGGCGTATTTTACTATAGTAAATCTAAATTTTTAAAGGGACTCAATATTTGGTTTTTAATAATACTTAGCGTTTTATTAAGTTATTTATTATATCCCTTATATGAACTGACAGATTATAGAGAAGAATTTACGACATTAGTTATTATTGCTGCGATAATCATTAAAATAATTATCAATTTATCTATATTTATGATCACTGATAAAATAAGAACGAAATGGATTTCTAAATTAATTTTGATTCTATGGGTTGTTCTTGTTGAATGCTTGTATATACCTATTCATTTGTCATATCTTGTTTTGTTATGTGTATCAGGTGGAATTGTGTTGATTGAACATTTTAAGGGGAAAAGAAATCCTATTTAGCTTAGATTCAGAATTACTTTTATAGCGCTCGCCCTCGAAATATGATATACTACTTAAATGCGCATAGTTCGTGCGCGATAGGAGGAAACACATTTAGATGTTAGAAAAATTTGAACAATTAATGATTAGCGAACCTGTTCTAAGAGCGTTAAACGATATGGGCTTTGAAGAGCCTACGCCAATTCAACAGGAAGCTATCCCAGTTGCCATGAGCGGTAAGGACATGATCGGTCAAGCTCAAACAGGTACTGGTAAGACAGCAGCATTTGGCTTGCCTGTATTGGAACGCGTAGACGGGAATGAGCGTCACGTTCAAGTAGTTATTTTATCCCCTACACGAGAATTAGCTATTCAAGTAGCTGAAGAGCTTAACAAAATGGCTCAGTACACGAATATCACAGCACTACCAATCTACGGTGGTCAAGATATTAATCGTCAGTTCCGTGCCTTGAAAAAGAACCCTCAAATCATCGTTGCCACTCCTGGCCGATTGATGGATCATATGGATCGTGGTTCTATTAAATTTGACCATGTGAAAGTTGTGGTATTGGACGAAGCCGACGAAATGTTAAATATGGGCTTTGTTGATGATATCAATAAAATCTTGGGTGCTATCCCAGAAGACCATCAAACATTGTTGTTCTCTGCTACGATGCCTAAAGCTATCCAACAATTAGCTGAAACATATTTGACAGAGCCAACATTGATCCGCATGAAACCGACTCAAGTTACGATGGACTTGATCGAACAATACTATATCGAAGTGCAAGACCGTCAAAAATTCGATGTTCTTTGTCGTTTGTTTGATATCCAAACACCTGAACTTGCTATTATTTTCACGCGTACGAAACGTCGTGTTGATGAAGTGACAGAAGGTCTTAAGAAACGTGGTTACATGGCGGAAGGCATCCATGGCGACTTGTCTCAACAAAAACGGGACAGCGTAATTCGCCAATTCCGCGAAGGTACCATTGATATTCTCGTGGCTACAGATGTGGCAGCTCGTGGTCTTGATATTTCTGGCGTGTCTCACGTATATAATTATGATATGCCTCAAGATCCTGAAAGCTACACACACCGCGTAGGTCGTACAGGTCGTGCCGGTAAAGCAGGTCAAGCTTTCACGTTCGTTATCCCTCGTGAAATGGAGCATTTACATGCTATCGAACGTTTAACAAAACGTAAAATTGCACGTCGTCGTGCACCTTCATTAGGTGAAGTTCTTGAAGGTCAACAACGTTTGGCAATTGAAAGCCTCGTTGAAATGACAGATAATTTAGAAGCATTGGCGCCTTTCAAATCTAGTGCTGAGGAATTGTTGAATGATACAGATTCCGTAACACTTTTGGCGGCAGCTCTTAAATTGTTAACAAAAGAACCAGATACTACTCCTGTAAATATTACAGAAGAAAAACCATTGCGCGTACGCCGTCGTCGTGAAAGTGGTCGTAGTGATCGTCGCCGTCGTGATGGTAATCGTCGTCGAGATGACCGCCCACGTCGCAGTCGCGATGATCGTAGAAGTGATCGTCGCAATGACCGTAAAGGTGACCGTCGCAGAGATGATCGTAAATCTGATCGTCCGCGTGGAGAGAAAAAAACTCGCCATCAAAGTGAAGGTTTTAAGCCTTACTTTAAAGACTAATAGGATGTGGATTGCTTCTGGGCAATCCACATTTTTTATTACTTAATAGTTAATACTATTTATCTTGATAAGTGTTGATAATTTTGATATAATAAATAATAATTATTTCTTGTAAACGGTCGATAATGGCCTATGCCTTATAGATTTCCAAGTGGAGAAAGGTAGATTATTATGGATATCGCACAAATTTTGCGTAGTCAGGGGTTTAAAGTAACCCCACAACGTATTGCGATTTATGATGCTTTGCGTGGTCATCATGATCATCCAACAGCAGAGATGTTGTATCATACGTTGCGCCCAGAACATCCAAGCATGAGCTTGGCTACAGTGTATAAGACGATGGAGATTTTTGAAAAAATCGGTCTTGTTAAAATTCTAGAAGTTGGTGATGAGCGCGCTCATTACGATTGGGACACACAAGCTCATTCCCATATCCGTTGCATTCGTTGTAATAAGGTAGAGGACATGATGGGCATTGATTTGAAAGCTATCAAAACGATTGCTGATCAAGGTAGTGAATATCAAATCACAGGTCAACATATTACCTTCGAAGGTGTTTGCCCTGAGTGTGCAAAAAAAGAAAGTCATTAATAGATAACCCCTGTTGTTGAAGGGCTCCTTCACGGCAGGGGTTATATTAGTTATCATATATCTTTATCTATTAGTGTTATAGAATAGCTATAGTAACAAAAATAGCTATAAGCATAATACAATAGATATTAGAGTTAGGCGTTTTATAATTATAAAATTGTAGAAATCGTATAGTCATATATAGAGGAGTATTATGTTTGTAATAGGCAGTCACTTATCAATTAGCAAAGGTTATTTACATATGGGCAAGGAAGCGACTAAAATTGGGGGCAATACGTTCCAATACTTTACGCGCAACCCTCGCGGTGGTAGCATGCGAGCTCTCGATGTTGAGGATATGAATAACCTTAGTATATATATGAAAGAACACAACTTTGGTAGCTTGTTGGCCCATGCACCGTATACTTATAACCCATGTGCCGCCAAAGAGGATTTACGCGCTTTTGCGAAGCAATCTATGATGGAAGATTTAGAGCGTATGGAATATTTGCCAGGTCAAATGTATAACTTTCACCCTGGTAGCCATGTGAAGCAAGGCGTAGATCAAGGTATTGAGTACATTGTAGAGTGCTTGAATGAAATCTTATTCCCAGGTATGAAGACAACAGTCCTCTTGGAAGTAATGGCTGGTAAGGGTACAGAAATTGGCTCTCGTTTTGAAGAAATTGCACGCATCATCGATGGCGTAAAACTAAAAGAGTACATGGGTGTGTGTGTTGATACTTGCCATATTCACGAAGGGGGTTATGATATCGTACATAATCTCGATGGCGTTATTGACGAGTTCGATCGAATTGTAGGTCTTGATCGTTTGAAAGCCATTCATTTGAATGACTCTAAAAATCCTATGGGTGCTCATAAAGATCGTCATGAAAAAATTGGGGAAGGACATATTGGTATCGATGCTATTGCTCGCGTTGTAACACATCCTAAATTGACGAACTTGCCATTCTATTTGGAAACACCAAATGAATTGGACGGTTACGCAAAGGAAATTGCTATGCTACGTTCTATCGTAGAGAATAAATAATTAAAATACAGAAGTTAATTTAGTTATATAATAAATATGTAGAATACCTGATGCTATACTAGTTATTGCAAATACACAAAGTTATTAAAACTATTAAAGCTGTTAAAGCTATTAAAGCTATATAAAGCTATATAAAGCTATATAAAGCTATATAAAGCTATATAAAGTTATATAAAGTTATATAAAGTTATATAAAGTTATTGAATTTCCATAAACTTATGGGACTAAGAGCTCGTTTTGGCATTTGAATACATACATTGTGTAAGGTATAGGGAGAACTGGAAAGGGGGACAAAATGCGTTTTTTACATACTGCCGATTGGCATTTAGGGCGTATTTTTTATGGCCAGTACTTAACAGAGGACCAAGCTCATGTATTGGAACATCAGTTTTTTAATATTTTGAAAGATGAAAACATCGATGGCATATTGCTCGCAGGGGATATTTTTGATAGAGCGGTGCCACCCATTGAAGCTATCGAATTGTGGGACTCCATCATCACTCGTCTCGCTATGGACTACAAGGTACCTTTCTTTGTGGTGAGTGGTAATCACGATGGGGCGGAACGTCTTGAAGTGGGACGCTCTATGTTGAGTCAATCGGGTATCCATATTTGGGGCTCTCCTCATCACGCGTTGATGCCTTTTGAATTTGAAGGGACAGATGGCAAGGTGGCAATTTGTCCTATGCCTTTTAGTGAACCCCGGCGCATAGGAGAGGCTTTATTTGCTGATGTAGAGGCTACTAATGCAGAATCTACCGATACTGAAATTGCTGACATAGTAACACAGTGTTATGAGCAAAATTGCGAAAGCGCTTTGAATCTTCACAATTATGACCAAATGTATCAGGCTTGGAGCGACCACTTGTATAAACAAGTACCTAAGGGGATGCGCAGTATCGCTATTAGCCATGCCTTTGTTATGGGCGGTGAAGTAGGGGGTTCAGAGCGTACCTTGTCTGTAGGTGGCAGCGAACAGGTAAATCCTCAAGTCTTTAAAGACTTTCACTATACTGCCTTGGGACATTTACATGGGCCTCAACGAATGGGTGCAGATTATATTCGCTATAGTGGCTCTCCATTAAAATATTCCTTTGATGAACATATGCAGAAGAAGTCTTTCACCATCATTGATATGGATACAAAGGGGAACGTAGATATTAGTACGATTCCTGTAGAGGCGAAGCGAGATGTAGTTATTTTGGAAGGATATTTTGAAGACCTGTTAAATGATAAAGCATTACAGGCTAAACATAGGGATGATTATGTGCAAGCCCGTTTACTTGATACGATGCCGATTATGGATGGAATGGCTAAACTGCGCCAGGTATATCATCGTTGTATGACCATTGATCTAGTTGGTCGCGTGGCAGGGCCTGTAGCAGATATGGGTGAGGCAATTTTCAAAGAATTAAATGAACGTGATCTATTTAATCAGTTTGCAGAAACTGTGTGGAAGGAACCTTTAACAGAGAAAGAACAGCAATATATCAACTCTGTATGGGACCGAATTCTTAAGGAGGACTAAATGAAGCCTATATCATTAACTATAGAAGCCTTTGGTCCGTATCGTGATTCGGTCACTTTAGATTTTAATGAGCTTCAAGACCATTCCATGTTTCTCATTGCTGGTCCTACGGGGGCAGGGAAAACATCAATCTTAGATGCCATAGTGTATGCCTTGTATGGTGAGCCGAGTGGAGAAGTACGCAAAACAGATGCTATTCGCAGTGACTTTGCAGAACCTCATCGTATGACTCGTGTCGATTTCTCCTTTGCTATTGGCAATGCACAATATCGTGTTGAACGATTACCGAAACAGATGGTAGCAAAGAAACGTGGTACAGGGATGCGTGAGCAGAATGCTAGCGCTACTGTATATGAGAAGAAAGATGGTGAGTGGAAGGTCATTGCTACCTCTGCTGTCGCCATTCGCGATACTATTCAGCAAATTATAGGATTTCGTAAGGATCAGTTCTTACAAGTTGTGCTATTACCTCAAGGGGAATTCCGAAAGTTGCTAGTGGCCTCTACGAGTGAACGTGAGGAATTACTACATACACTTTTTAGAACGGAGCTATATCGAAAATTACAAGAAGCACTGAAGGCTGCTTATGATGAAGCAAAGGCAGGTATTGAAGAAAATCTAACTAAGCAAACTGCATTTATGCAGTCCATCCCTCATGATGGAGCGACTCCAATGGTAACCATTGAGCATGTGCGTGAGTTACTAGCAAATCGGGGCCCACATCGAGATGCTCTCGCGGTAGAACGAGATGAGGCAGTAACCGTGGTAGAACAGTTTAATGTGCTCCGAAATCAATGGTCTTTATATAATCAGGCTCAACAATCTCTTGCTGAGGCTACTTCGAAACTTGACATGGTGAAAGCAAGGAAAACTGAGCGTGTAAATCTAAGCGAAAAGGTTCAGTTCCTTAACTCTTTGGCACCAACTCATGAATTATATAAACAATATATTGAGAAACAAGCTGTATTAAAAACTTTAGAACAAGCCCTTTCAGATACGAAAGAACATGTAGAACTAGCAACTCAACATGAGGCTAAATGTTTAGACGTATACAGTGACTTAGAAGGTCAAGCTGAAAGTATACAAGCTAAAAGAACTACTTTGGCTCAATTTCAACAACAAGCAGAGAAGTTTAATGAATTAGATGTATTGAAAAAGGAATTGTCCACATTACAGAGTAATTTAGAAGAATTAGATAGTAAAAAAAGCGAGGATGCCTTAGCTAAACAACGGAAGCTTGTGAAAACTTTAGAAAACGACTTAGAACGTTTGCGTAAACAGTTACGAGATAATAACAAATTCTTAGAGGATGCTAATGTTATTCAAGGGCAACTAAATGATTTACATAGATATTCTGAATTGCTAGAAGAAATTAATAAGGTACAAAAAGAAATCGACGATAAAGGTCAAACGTTAGCGTCTTTAGATGAAACCTTGCAGGTTGCAAAGGTACATCTTGAACGATTAGAGCATCTAATGCAAGAAGGGCGTGCCTTTGAGCTAGTTCATTTAGTTGTAGATAATGAGCCTTGTCCGGTTTGTGGCTCTACAGATCATCCACGGTTAGCAGCTAAGCCGGAGATGTATCCGACTAAGGATGAAATTGAAGAGGCTCGCAAAACCCGTGACGTGGCACTGCAAAAGCAAGCTAGCGAAGTGGGACAACAGAAAACATTAGATGCTCGTCTTAAGGAGTTAGCTAAGTTAGAAGTAGAACAATGTTCCAAACTTAAGTCATCTATGGATGGTTTTTCTAAGAAAAACTTTACATCTGTTCAACAAGATTTGTTGACTAAAATGGAGCGACTTACAGCTTTACATGGTGAGTCTGAATTGTTGAGTAAGACTATAGCTGACAATGAACATAAGTTAAAAGTAGCTAGAGATAAGTTAGCAACTTTAGAACTTGCCCATAATGAATTACTTAAAAATCTACACGACCTAGAAATTCGTATTAGCTCAGTACAAGCTAACATTGATGCTCTATCTAAAACTTTACCAATCACGGATATAGATGCATGGCAAAAACAGGTAGAGTCATTGGATAGTGATATTACACTCTACGATGAGCAGGTGAAAGTTAGCAAAACTAATTTAGATACTGCTCGAGAACAATTGAATGCCAAACGCGGACGCTTAGAAACTTTGTCCTCTCAAGTAAAAGAAGAAACAAAAAATCTTATTTTGATGTATAAGAACTATACAAAGTCATTACAATCCATTTCTTTAACAGAGAATGATTTTGTAGAGGCTTTACGTGATATTAAAGAGATAGAGACCTATAGAATACAGCTGCATGCTTTGGATGAAGCCTTTAATAAAGCACAAGCTGTATATGATGCGGCGTTAAAGGTAGCAGAAACTGTGGTTAAACCAAGTGATACTGTTTCTGATGAAATCTATGCTACAGCAGTAGAGCATCGAGATATATTAGTAGGTAATCTTGCGGCATGGGATAAAGAAACAAAGCATATCGAAACTACGCTCACCTCATTAGAAGCACTCGAAGCTGCTATGGGCGAGGCTCGTGAAAAGGTGAAGTTCTTAAGCCGATTAAATGATCTCGCTAATGGTGGGGAGCAAGGCTTTAAAAATGTTACCTTTGAACGCTATGTACTGGGGGCTATTTTAGATGAGGTTGTATATGCTGCTAATTTACGACTTCAGAAGATGAGTCGCAACAGATATTCCTTGGAAAGATCCGACTATACAGGTGGTGGTCGTGGCAAGCAAGGCCTCGACTTGGCGGTTATGGATGCTTTTACAGGCCAATCTAGGCCAGCAAATACCTTATCTGGTGGTGAAACATTCTTGGCCTCTATGGCGCTTGCCTTGGGATTAGCGGATGTTATCCAAAGTTATGCTGGTGGCATCCATATGGATACGATGTTTATTGATGAAGGTTTTGGTACACTCGATCCAGATACATTGGAACTCGCCATGGAAACATTGTTACAGTTGCAATCGTCAGGACGTCTCATCGGCATCATTTCTCATGTACCTGAGTTAAAGTCTCGTATACCTGCTCATTTAGACGTGACTCGAGGTGACGACGGTAGTACGGCAAAATTTGTTATTAACTAGATATCATAAACTAGATATAGATTTGCCAAATGTGTTACTATAAAAAGAGGAGAATTCCTACAAAAACATCCTGTATTTACGAAGGGGGTTCTATGAAGTTTTCGTTTGCTCATAATAATATAAATGTTAAAGACCTTGATAAAAGTCTAGCATTCTATAAAGAGGCGTTATTGCTCGAGGAGTCTCGTCGTTTGGAAGACCCAAGCGGTGCTTTTACCCTCGTGTATTTAAAAAGTCCTTATACAGCACATGAATTAGAACTTACATGGTTGCGTGACTGGGATCGTCCTTATAATTTGGGGGATAATGAATTCCACTTGGCATTCTATGTAGATGACTATGAAGCGGCTCTTAAAAAGCATAAAGAAATGGGCGTTGTTGCTTATGAGAATGCTGATATGGGTATTTATTTCATAGCAGATCCAGATGGATATTGGACAGAAATCATTCCGGCGGGGAAATATTAATGGAATATATGTTAACCCGTTTAGAGTGGTTGGTTGGTCCCAATAAAATCCAAACATTAAGAGACACGTCTATCGCGCTCTTTGGTGTAGGTGGCGTAGGTGGTGGTGCCCTTGAGGCATTGGTGCGAGCTGGTGTAGGTCGCATCGTCATTATCGATGGAGATTCCATAGCGCCTAGCAATTTGAACCGTCAAATGATTACGACTCATAATACGATTGGGGAACGTAAGGTAGAGGTAGCAAAGGCGCGAGCTCTTTCTATCAATCCTGATGTGGTGATAGAAACTCATGATATTATGTATACTGAGGAAAACTATCCTGGATTTATTCAAAGCTTGAACGTTGATTATGTTATTGACGCCATCGATATGGTAACGGCAAAACTTAATATCATTGAGGTTTGTCAACGTGAAAGCATCCCTGTTATTTCTTGTATGGGCGGAGGTAATCGCTTTTACCCGGAAAAACTTATGATTGCAGATATCAATAAGTCTCATACATGTCCTTTGGCACGCGTTATGCGTCGGGAACTCAAAAAACGGGGTATAAAAAAACAATTAGTTTTATTTTCTACTGAAAAACCGACAAAACCACAGTTTCGTGGTGATGCTACAAGTCCTGGGACATGTAGTTTTGTGCCACCAGTGGCAGGTTTTATATTAGCAGCACATGTGTTGCGTACAATTTTGGAGGTACCTGAACAATGAAAAAAGCGAAAATCCATATGGCTGACGGCGGCGATATCGTAATTGAATTATTTGAAAAAGAAGCGCCTGGCACAGTACAAAACTTTATCGACTTGATTAACAAAGGCTTCTACAATGGCCTTCGTTTTCACCGTGTAATTCCTGGTTTCGTAGCACAAGGTGGTTGTCCTAATGGCAACGGTACAGGTGGTCCTGGCTATACAATTAAAGATGAATTAGTTGGCAATCCGCATAAACATGAGCGCGGTGCTTTATCTATGGCTCACCGTGGCCCTAATACTGGTGGTAGTCAGTTCTTTATTGTATATGAGCCACAACCTCATTTAGATGGTGTACATACTGTATTTGGTAAAGTCATTGAAGGTATGGATGTAGTTGATGGTATCCAACAAGGTGCTATCATGGAAACTGTAGAAGTAATCGAAGGTTAATCTCATGAATGAAGTATCTATTAAACATCCAGAATGGCTATATATCGATGTAAATGGTAAAACATCATATGGGTATGACCAAGAGTGGTTCACTGATGAGTGGCAACGCTTGTCTGGTTGTGGGCCTACATCGGCATCACAAGTATTGGGCTATTCGCTATTTAGGGATGGCTTATTAGATCTAGAAACCACATCCGACCAAACGCTTGCTTTAGAACGGATGAACTTAGTTTGGAAATATGTAAAGCCACGTTTTGGTGGTGGTGTTTATAAAACTCAATGGATGGAACGTGGTCTTACTCGCTTACTCGAGGATAAAGGTCTATCTTATGATGTACATATGTTGAATGTATCTCCGTTCTGTGCATCACGCGTAGAGGTGGAGGCTGCAGCTCAGTTTATACATGATGCATTGGCACAGGATGTGCCTGTAGCATTTTTAAATCGTCATAAAGGAAAAGAAAAGGCTCTTTATACATGGCATTGGGTTCCGATTCACAAGATGTTTATGGACGGTGATGATATCCGCTGTGGCATCTTTGATGAAGGTGAAATTCGTGATTTTTCTTTGGCGAATTGGATGAAAGACACTATTTTAGGTGGTGGATTCTGTTACATTAGTCGCAAAGAGTAAGTAACAGGATAATTAAAGTAATATATATACGCATCGCAGTGATTTGCGATGCGTATTGTAGTATAAATAGTAGGAGGTACTACATGAGTCAATGGATTACTGAGGAACAAACACCTCACTTACGTCTAAGCGCTGAAGCGGAAGAAGTGCTTTACTCTGGGGAATCTGAGTTTCAAAAAATTGAAGTTTTTAAATCAAAAGAGTATGGTATGATGCTCGCTTTAGATGGTGTTTTTCAAACATCTGAGCGTGAAGAGTTTATCTATCATGAAATGATGAGCCATATCCCTTTGTTCTTACATCCTAATCCTGAACGTGTCTTGATTATCGGTGGTGGTGATGGTGGCGTAGCTAGAGAATGTGTACGTCATGATTGTGTAAAAGAAGTAACAATGGTTGAAATCGATGGTAAGGTTGTAGAGTTGGCAAAACAATATCTACCAACTATTGCTAAAGCTATGATTGAAAACCACCCTAAATTGACTGTAAAAATTGGTGATGGTATTGGTTTCATGGCAGAAGCAGAAGATTACTATGATGTAATTATCGTGGATTGTTCCGATCCAATCGGTCCTGGTGAAGGCTTATTTACAGAAGAATTCTATAAGAATACATTAAAAGCTTTGAAAGCTGATGGCTTGTTTGTACAACAAACAGAATCTCCGATGTTACATCAACCATTAGTGGAAAAAGTTTTTGGTTACGTTAATAGCCATTTCCCAATTGCTCGCTTATATACAGCTTTCATTCCAATCTATCCTGCAGGGATGCATTGTTTCACCTTGGGGTCCAAAACATTTGATCCTCTAACATGGACTCCAAACCGAGAACAAAACTTTGAAACTAAGTACTATAATGCAGACATTCAAAAAGCTGCTTTTGCATTGCCAAATTTTGTAAAAAATTATTTGCCAACTAAGTAAATAATATGTATAATGGGGGAGCACCATTTGTGAAATGAAAGTTTCCGATAGTGCTTCCTTATTTATATGAGGATTAAAGGGCTTATATTAGAGATAACACAATCAAAAGTTTCGGTTGTAAAAATTAATGAAATTGAGAAAAAGGTGTTGACACAAATCTCTAGAAAAGATATAATTCTCTTTGTTACGAAGACAATGTCTTCGATACCTACAAGGTGGTGGGTATGGTGAAGCGGTTAACACGGCGGATTGTGGCTCCGTTACGCGTGGGTTCGATCCCCACTACTCACCCCATAACCTACACATCGTAATCACTGTAGGGGTGTCGCCAAGTGGTAAGGCAACGGACTTTGACTCCGTTATGCGCTGGTTCGATCCCAGCCACCCCTGCCAACATGACTCACTAGCTCAGTTGGCAGAGCACCTGACTTTTAATCAGGGTGTCCCGCGTTCGAGTCGCGGGTGAGTCACCAAATTAAAACTCACAAACTTCGGTTTGTGAGTTTTCTATCTCTATTTTTAGAGATTTTGGTTATGATTGTGAGTATAAATTTAATCAAAAATTGGTTGAAAAATCTTTGGAAAAGAGGTTGACGATTTAAGGTTAGATTGATATACTATACAAGTCGTTAGGGCGCAGAACTAACGTAACAGATCTTTGAAAACTGAACAATGATAGGTAATCAATCAAAACGATTG
>NZ_QTMT01000004.1:530-139980 GCF_003603295.1 Veillonella sp. AF13-2 | reverse complement strand
TGATTGATTACCTATCATTGTTCAGTTTTCAAAGATCTATACCAGTCTACACACTCTTTCGTCGAAATGTTTCATCAACTGGCGAATTGATTATTCTATCAAGTTAAGCTCATTACGTCAAGTGCTTTTTTTAACTTTTAAGAAGTTTTTTATACTTATCATTTGAGCTGTGTCCTAATGACTTGTATTAGTATAGCATAAATATAATAAACGTCAATATATAAAATTGCCGCCTTATCATTTTCATCTTTCTTTCATCATTTTCTTAACATTCTATATATAATATCTCATTAGAAGCCATTTTAACTTGTTAAATACTTCTTTACCCAATTTTTACCTTAAAATATCTATAGTTCTAAAGGAGTATATCTTTTTACCCATATATGATACAAAGCAAGTGCCATCACCATAACCAATGCAGTGAACATATATAAATATTGATAGCCCCAAGCACTAGCTAATACTGCAAGTATAACTGATCCAGCACCGACACTTATATCTAAGGCTAGAAAATAAGTTGCTGTTGATACACCCGCACGCTCAATAGGAGCTGATTGTATAGCTAACGCTTGGAATGCAGGTTGTGCTGCACCATAGCCTAACCCCAACAATGGAGCGGTGAATAGAATAGCTAATGGTGTTATAGCTAATCCCAATGCAAATAAGCCTAATATAAATAATCCTAATCCTGTATAGATAATAATTTTTGAACCATATCGAGCATATATTTTTCCTACTATAGGCCGACTAATAATAATCATCAACGCAAAAATAGCAAAGAAAGCACTTCCCCATATTCCTGCCCCCATGCTATTAAGTTCTATAGGTATAAAAACTAAAACACCAGAGTAAGTAAAACCAATAAATAAGCCCATTAAAGCCCAAGGTAAACTTTTATTTTCTATAAACTGGGAAATATGCCAACCTTTATATTTTGATTGTTTAGGTAATGTTAACTCCTTAGATAGGGGAATAATATTACTTAAGACCATGGCCAATCCAGTCATAACCGTTAAAAATATATACAATGCCATACTACCGTATGACGATAAAGCATATAGACCGATAGCAGGTCCTAAAACCATTGCTATATTTGAAAAGATAGCAAACATATTAACCCCCTCACCTTTTCGATTAGGAGGTAATACTAATACTGCTAAAGTAGCCATCACAGTTGTTCCAAGGGCAAACACAACACCATGTAACCCACGTAGTACAAAACAGCCTCTAAGGAGGTAGTAAAATTAAATAATCCCATAATAATGAAAAACAAGGCTGTTGATATTAATAGAACAATACGCTTATTAAAACCATCTATTAATCGTCCTGCAAAAATCCTACATAAAATTGTACCAATTTGAAAATATGTCATCGCTAAGCCCGCATCAAGATCGCTGCCACTCAGTTCAGACGTGATTACAATTGGCAATGCCGCTACGAGAACATATTGAGTCATATATAAAATACCACTACTAATACCATAATTAGTAAAAGCAGGGCTCCATAATCTATTTGAATCCATATTTGTATCTCCCTTTTGTATCGTGTCACCTAGCCATTTTACGCCTCTATCTTATAGAATTCAAGAACAAACCTTTTTAAATTTTATATAGTTAAAAATGACTGTTATCTGTAAAATACCTATACCGTTTTACATAATAAAAGATAGCAAAATAAAAGAACCTCTCTGAAAATAAATCCAGAGAGGTTCTTATACTTAAATCATTAACACAATAATAATAATTTATAACTTATTATTGATTACGTACGTCATTTTTATTGCGGCTCTTCCACATAACCCACAAGGATGTAGCTACACAGATAGAGGAGTACGCACCACTAGCAAAGCCAATAATCATACAAAGAGCAAAGTTCTTTGTAGTATCTCCACCAAATAAATAAAGGGATACACAGGCAAACATAACTGTTGCCAATGTATAGAAACTACGATGAATACTTTGTCTAATAGATGCATTCGCAAGATCTGCAAATGTATCAGAACGCTTGTGAGTATGCGTATTTTCTCGAACACGGTCAAAGATTACTACGGATTCATTCATGGAATAACCTACAACCGTAAGAATAGCAGCTAAGAAGGATGCATCAATCTCTAATTGGAAATAAGAGAAAACACCAAGAACCATAATCAAGTCATGAAAAATGGCAACTAACGCAGAAATGGCAACCTTATATTCAAAACGATAAGAAATATATAGAGCTAATGCTGCGAATGCTATAACAAGATTCAATAACGCATGTTCTGTAACTTCAGAGCCAATTACAGCACCTACAGTTTCTATACGTTTAACTGTATTATTACCAATAGATTTAGTCAAAGAATCAACAACAGCTGCACTTTCACTAGACTCAAGATTACGTGTACGAATCATTACGTCTTCGCCCGCTGTATCACCAGTAGTATCACCAGAAAGCTGAATTTGTGCATTTTCAAGATTATATTCTTTTAGAACGTCACGAACTTGACTAACCTCTACAGGTTGATCAAATACAACTTCAACAATAGTACCACCAGTATAATCAATACCAAAGTTAAACCCTTTAGTAAATATGGAAATTAAGCTGATAATAACGAGTGTGGAGGAAATAGCAAACCACCAACGATGATGTTTAATTACGTCTAATGTCATTTGCGTTTACCTCCTTTCAAAGATTTAGGTGCAAATGTGTCAGCACTTGTGCTTGGAGAAATATTCGCACCAAACCAGAATGGATGGTTTGTAAAGTTACAATCGATTAATAAGCGCAATAAGAAATGACTCACCGTAATCGCTGTGAACATACTTACAACAACGCCTACACCTAAGCTGATAGCGAAGCCTTTTACAGGGCCAGATCCTAAAATAGTTAAGATACCAGCTGTAATGATAACGGATACGTTTGCATCAGTAATTGTGGCTAATGCACGGCTAAAGCCTGCTTCCATAGCAACCCGCATAGATTTACCGGAAAATACCTCTTCCTTGAAACGTTCAAAGATTAGAATATTCGCATCTACCGCAACACCCATGGATAAGATAATACCAGCAATACCTGGCAATGTCATAGTCGCATTAAAGCCCTTGCCCAACACGAGTAATAAGAGCATAACATATACAAGTAACGCTATATTAGCTACGATGCCAGAAAAACGATATAAAATAACCAAGAAAATCATGATCATTGCAATACCGGCACTGAAAGCTACAACAGATTTATCCTTGGAGTCTTGCCCCAAAGAAGGACCTACTGTACGCACTTCCAATACATTAATTTTAACAGGCAATGCACCGGAACGTAATAAAATAGCCAAGTCTTTAGCTTCTTCTAAACTTTGACTACCAGAGATAGTGGCTTTACCACCTGTAATTGCTTGTTGTACTACAGGATTAGTCAATTCTTTACCATCCAATGTAATGGCAATACGACGACCAATATTTTTAGATGTTAAATCAGCGAATTTCTTAGCCCCTTCATCGCTTAATTCAATAGCAACGAGTGGTTGTTTATTTTGACCTAACTCTTCTTTCGCATCTTTTAAATCATCACCAGTCATAACGGTTTGACCTTGGTCGTTTTTAAATTCCAAGACCGCTGTTTTACCGATACGTTTAATCGCTTCGTCAGGATCTTTTACACCTGGCAATTCAATGATAATACGACGAGCCCCTTCACGTTGTACCAATGGTTCAGACAAACCCATTTCATTAATACGACGCTCTAAGATTTGCTTCGCCCGTTCTACTGCATCATTGTCAGCTGTACCAGTCGCAGAATCTTCTGCTTCCAATACAATATGCGTACCACCTTGTAAATCAAGGCCTTGTTTCAAAGAACCTGCTAAAGGTTGAATACAATACGCAAAGGTACCAATGATGACAGCAATGACTACTAAAAACTTGATAATAGCTTTACCGTTCAAAATAGTTGCTCCCTTCTGCTATACACAATGTATAATGCCTTGCTCTGTCACAATTTTACTCATTCGTTGGTCTAGCTCATCCATCGGGATTGGTGTTTCCCATAATTGTACAGTCCAACATACGCCCATAAATGTACTTGATGAAAGTTCCTTGAGAAATCGATCATAATACCCATTCCCCATTCCCATGCGACCACCTTGACGGTCAAAGCCAGCACCAGGCACTAAAATCAAATCCAAGTCACACGGATCAATAATATCGTATGGCTCAGAGGGAATGCGTATATTTAACACACCCCGAGTGATAGATTCTAGAGACTTAAGACGAACTGCAATCATAGTCGTCTTATCAGTACATACTGGAACGTATACAGATTTATCATGTTCTAAAGCATGACGAATCACATCGTCTAAATTGGCCTCTTTAGGCATCGCCAAATAGGCCATAATGTTTTTTGCCGATATATACTCAGGACTATTAACGATTTGATTCGTCAACATCGGCGTCCACGACCTACAATCAGCAACGGATAAAGCAGCGCGCTGAGACTTACACGCCTGGCGCACTGCTTCCTTTGTATTCATTATTTTTCTTCCTTGTTTTTCTTAGACAGTACGTTAGCAACTGCTGTACGAGCAAATGTTAATTCAACTTTTTCAGATACCTGTACCTTGACTTTTTCATCATCAAGTTCAACAATTTCGCCATAAATACCACCAATAGTAACGATTTTTTGGCCTTTTTTTAAGCTACCTAACAAGCTAGCACGCTCTTTTTGTTGTTTCTTTTGTGGACGCCACAGTAAAAAGTAAAAAATTACTACCATTAACAAAATAGGCCAGCTAGTTTGCAAGATTTGTTGAATATCTCCCATGTTATCCTCCTAGGTTAATAAATATGTATTTCTTTTCTAGTATAGCCACCTAATATAAATTTGACTAGACTTAATTACTATTTTTTAAAGCTATCCCAAAATTGCATTCTAAATTGCGGGAACCGATCTTCTAAGATAGCTTGTCTCATTTGACGCATAAACTCTAATAAGAAATAGAGATTATGATACGTTACAAGGCGTAATGCCAAAATCTCTTCTGCCTTATATAAGTGACGAATATATGCACGGGAATAATTTTTACATGTATAACATTGGCAACCTTCTTCTAAAGGGCCCCAATCATGAGCAAATTGAGCATTTCGAATATTAAGGCGACCATTCCAGGTCATGGCCATCCCATTTCGAGCAACACGAGTTGGATATACACAATCAAACATATCAACTCCACGTGCTACACCTTCTACCAGACAATCTGCGGTGCCAACACCCATCAAATAACGAGCCTTGTTAGTTGGCAATAATGGCGTAGTATATTCTAAGATTTCATTCATTAAATCATGAGGTTCCCCAACGGATAAACCCCCGATGCTATAACCTTCAAAATCCATAGCTACAAGTTCTTCCGCACTTTGTTTGCGCAAGTCTTTGTACATGCCACCTTGAACGATACCAAACATGCCTTGGCGGTCATGAGCTTTACGAGCCTCTTGGCAACGATGCGCCCAACGCGTGGTACGCGCCGTAGAGCGTTTCGCATAATCATGATCCACGGGATACGGAATACATTCGTCAAAAGCCATCGCAATATCAGAACCTAATTGTTCTTGTACCTTTGTAGCCACTTCAGGAGATAGAAACTGTTTTGATCCATCAATGTGGGATCTAAATGTAACACCATCCTCAGTAATTTTGCGCATATCGCCTAAACTAAATACTTGGAATCCACCACTATCAGTAAGAATCGCTTGATCCCAATTCATAAATTTATGTAGGCCCCCAGCCTCTTCTATAAGCTCCGGCCCTGGGCGAAGAAATAAATGGTACGTATTACTCAAAATAACTTGAGAACCCATAGCCTTTAGTTCTTCTGGTGTCATAGTTTTAACTGTCGCTTGCGTGCCTACAGGCATAAACATCGGTGTTTGAAAGGTACCATGTGGCGTATGCAATAAACCTGCCCGTGCCCCCGTATGAGGACATGTCTTTTGTAATTCATAAGTAATACTCGGCATAGTCCCTCCTAACGTATAAACATAGCATCGCCGAAGCTAAAGAAACGATAACGTTCTTTAACAGCTTCTTCGTAGGCCGCCAAACAGTGTTCACGACCAGCTAGTGCACTAATCAACATTAACAATGTAGATTGAGGCAAGTGAAAATTCGTTACCAACGCATCAATCATCTTAAATTTATAGCCAGGATAGATAAAAATTTGAGTCCAACCACTCATACCTTGTAATACACCATCATCATTCGTAGCAGACTCAAGAGTACGCACCGATGTAGTACCTACGGCAATGATACGAGACCCTTTTTGTTTGGCTGCATTGATTCGATCCGCCGTATCTTGAGGTACAACAAAGAACTCACTATGCATTTCGTGGTCTTCAATAGTCTCTGCCGATACAGGTCTAAAGGTGCCAAGTCCAACATGTAAGGTTACAAACTCAAGCTCTACACCTTTAGCTTTAATCTTTTCTAAGAGGTCAGGTGTAAAGTGAAGCCCTGCAGTTGGTGCCGCAGCAGAGCCTTTCTCCTTAGCATATACCGTTTGATAACGGTCTTTATCTTCTAACTTTTCATGAATGTATGGAGGTAATGGCATTTCACCAATTTCTTGAATCACATCATCAAACACACCATTGCAAGTGAACACAATGATACGACCTCCAAATTCAGTCTTATCAATCACAATCCCTCTCAGGCGGTCATCAAACTCTATAACTTGCCCGATAGGACATTTTTTCCCCGGTTTAACAAGGCATTCCCATCGATTTTCACCACATGGTGTGAGTAAAAGTACCTCCACCTTGCCACCAGAACCTTGACGATGTCCATATAATCTCGCAGGGATAACCTTCGTATTATTAAATACAAGCACATCTCCTTCATGGAGTTCTTCTAGCAAATCATAAAAATGCCCTTTATGTTTAACTTCACCACTTACCTTATCTAAGGTTAAAAGCCGTGTTGTATCACGAGGTTCTACAGGATGCTGAGCAATCAGTTCCTCTGGCAATTCATAATCAAAATCTGTAACTTTCATCGTAATCCTTATTAGTACATTTTCTTCAATGTAATGCCACTATAGTAGTGACGCAAAATAGTTTGGTAATAATTTGTATCTCCAGGATTAGCACGCTTTGCCATTTCCGCAGCGCCCCATTGAGACATACCAAGGCCATGACCCCAACCGTGGCCTTTAATATAAACAGTATCATTCTTGCCAGTAAAGCTATGATATGCCTTTCCCGTGCCTTTAGCAGGATTGTGATTTACATAGAAATCAAATAGTGTAGATTTTAAACCTAAAATACTACGCAATGCATCGCCATCTACAGTAGTTTTTCCAGAGGTACCTATGAAAGTAGCACTCTTTATACGACCTGATACACCGCGGTCCGATGTTTGTTGCCCAGGCTTACCAAGAGGAGTCAACTGAATGCTCTTCAATTTACCTACCCCTTTACTTGCCGCATTAAGTTTACTTTCAAGAGCTTGACGAGAGGTAGTAACAGTCCAATTCGATGTAGATGTACCAGTACTAAAGTCTTTTACCCCTTTCAAGTATGGCACATCACTTCCCCAAACATTTACACTATCCTCTGTATAGCCACCGCCATCAGAATGGAATAAGGCATTAATAGGACGTTGATCATAAAGCATAACTACGCCTTTAGTTTTATTTACTGCATTTGTGGTAGCTTGAGATTCACCACTCACACCACTGTATACTTGATGATCCGTGGAATTACTCACATCGTAGAATTTACCTTTATTTTGTTCCATCGTATGAAGAGCATAAGTACGAGCTGCTACGGCTTGTGCCTCTAATGCAGCAGCCGGCCAAGACGGTACTACCTCTTGTGGGACAACACCATACAGGTAATCCTCAAGGGGCACAGAATTAATGACCATCATGGTTTCATTATTGGCACGTAATGTTAAACCGCCACGATAACCTTTACCTTCGAACAAGAATGGTGCATCACCATTCGCAGGCTTCAATGTAACCACACTATCAATAGCCTTTCCATTTACAGCAATCTTGTCGCCGCGAACGCCAATAGATGTACCACGATTAGCACTGATTGTACTAACTTGACCATTACCGCTGTTCAATACAACCATATTAGCTGTAGATGTAACAGTAGCATCGGAGCTACGACTACCTAGTAGAACACGTACATTTGGCATGTTTTCTTTACGTTCTGTAGCAGGCGTCACTACGGAGCCCACTTTGTTGCGAGTAATAACTGCTGTATTGGCTTGAATGCTATTCACATCCGTTGTTTTTACTACCTTTTTAGTAGCAGTTTTTTCAGTAGCTCTTTTTTGTGCTACAGGTTTATCACCAGTAACTGCAGGTTTAGTAGCTGGCTTTGCAGTAGCAGAAGCCGCAGGTTTTGTAGCCGTTGTAGCTTTACCTGTAGTAGCTGATTTCGTAGCTGTTGCATTAGTACTAGATTTTGCAGTACTAGTTGATTTTGTTGCACTAACTGGTTTAGCCGGCGTTACCGGCTTTGTAGCTGTAGCAGGCTTTGCTACACTAACCGGTTTTGCACTAGGTTTAGCCATCGTAGATGTAGCAGTTGACTTAGAAGCCGTTTTAGTTATTGTAACCGGCTTTGCAGTTGGTTTAGTAGCAAGTGGACGAAAACTAGATTTCTTCGTCGTATTTACTTTCGATACAGTTGTATTAGATACTGTTGATTTTGGCGTTGGCTTTTTCATTACCACTGCACCTTTATTTTGCAGCGTCGCTCCATGTGCTACAGAAGCACCGCCAATGTTTACACCTAAAAACAAAGTGGCCATTATCATCAATTGTAATCGTTTTGTTTTCATTGTTATTTCCCTGTCTGTGAAATACCTAAATGCTCATAGGCTAATTTAGTAGCTACCCTCCCACGCGGTGTGCGTCCTAAAAATCCTAATTGCATCAAATATGGTTCATACACATCTTCGATGGTATCTCTCTCTTCGCTGATGGCCGCCGCAATGGTATCAATCCCTACAGGACCGCCATCATATTTTTCAATAATACATTCCAATACACGTCGATCAATTCGATCAAGTCCCATTTTATCTACATATAAACGTTGTAATGCTTCATCTGCAATTTCTTGAGTGATAACCCCATCACCAATGACTTGTGCAAAGTCGCGTACCCGTTTAAGCAGACGATTTGCGATACGCGGTGTTCCTCTTGAACGACGCGCAATTTCGCTTGCCCCAGTCGGCACAATACCAATATTAAGTATTTCTGCGGCTCGAGACA
Source organism: Veillonella sp. AF13-2 (assembly GCF_003603295.1). Taxonomy (NCBI): domain Bacteria; kingdom Bacillati; phylum Bacillota; class Negativicutes; order Veillonellales; family Veillonellaceae; genus Veillonella; species Veillonella sp. AF13-2. The sequence goes on along the minus strand of NZ_QTMT01000004.1, from coordinate 130,724 downwards.
CAATAAATTCTAACTCTGGCTGTTTATAATATTCCAACCGATTAATAATACCAAATCGGTCCCGTAACGGTGCCGCCAAAGCACCCGCTCGAGTCGTGGCACCTACCAATGTAAATTTTGGCAAGTCAATGCGTACAGTTCGAGCACTTGGCCCCTTACCGATGATAATATCAATAGCATAGTCCTCCATGGCAGAGTACAACACTTCCTCTACGCTACGGGACAAGCGGTGAATCTCATCGATAAATAATACATCATGATCATCTAAATTTGTTAAAATCGCAGCCAAATCACCAGACTTTTCAATAGCAGGACCAGAAGTTATACGAAAATTAACACCCAGTTCATTCGCAATTATCCCTGCTAATGTTGTCTTACCAAGACCTGGTGGCCCATAGAGAAGCACGTGATCCAATGCTTCTCCACGTTGCTTTGCAGCCTGAATATACACATTTAGATTGCCTTTAGCCTCTTCTTGCCCTACATACTCATTAAATAACTTAGGTCGAAGGCTATATTGCCATATATCCTCTTCATGCTCGCCATTACCGACAAGGCGTACTTCTTCATTCATCCTTATCGTCCTTTCCCAAGCTCAATCAAGCTGACTTTTATCAACTCAGATACATCGCGCTTACCATCATCTAAAGACTCTACAATATCTGCTACATCCCGTTCCAAGTATCCTAAGGATACGAGGGCTTCAATGGCTTCTCCTGCAGCACCATTTGCAGCAACGCTAACAGGCTGAATAGTCGCAGGTAATTCCACAGAAATATGTGTCATCTTAGCGATTTTATCCTTTAACTCTAAAACAAGTCGCTCCGCAGACTTCTTACCAATACCAGGTAACTTAGTTAATTGCTGTACCTGTCCATTGATAATCGCTAATTTGAAAGCCTCAGGTGTCATGCCTGACAAGATGCCAAGCCCCACCTTAGGCCCGATACCAGAAACAGAAATGAGGAGTATAAACAACTCATATTCTTCTTCCGTCCAAAAGCCATAAAGTTGCATCGCATCTTCTCGTACATTAAGATACGTGAATAGCGTCGCCTCATGGCCCTCTGTCAGCTGTTGACGCGTAGTGGTCGGCACATATACGCGATACCCTACGCCATGTACATCAACATAGCACGATTCTTTAAAAAGATGTGTTACGATACCCCGCACATACCCTATCATTATACCAACCTCTTTAATCTATCATTGTGAGAACTATGAGCCGTACAGATAGCAACAGCTAATGCATCTGCCGTATCATCAGGCTTAATTTTCTCACGAATCCCCAAAATATTCATCGTCATATAAATGACCTGATTCTTATCAGCTTTACCATAACCTGTGACGGCTTGTTTAATTTGTAATGGTGTATATTCATAAATAGGAATCCGTTGTTGTTCAGCAGCCAATAAAATAACACCACGTGCTTGCCCTACCTTAATGGCTGTTGTTACATTGCGGTTAAAAAATAATTCCTCTACACCGAACTTATCTGGTTTATATTCCTCCAATAAATCACTAAGATCATTAAATAGAATTTCCAATCGTTGTGAATCAGTTAATTCCTTAGGAGTTGTAATAGCCCCATAGGCTACTGGTGTTAGTTTGCTACCCTTCACGTCAATAATGCCGTAGCCGCATATAGCCGTGCCTGGGTCAATTCCTATAATACGCACCCCAACCCCCTTAGTTTAAAAATGAGATAAGCTATCGCCTACCTCCATTACATAATCTATTTTATTATAGCACAATATCATATCGAAGTTCATGAATTTTCCTATGAATTATATATGAGACATATTAATTTTCTTAACTTTTATAAATGCCCGAGTTTTATTTATCAATAGAAAAGGAGCACCCATAGAGTGCCCCTGTTTATTTATTCTTCGTCGTCTGGCAAAATACCGTTGTGATATACGTTTTGTACATCATCAAGATCATCCAATACGTCGAGCATTTTCTGCATTTTTACAGCATCATCACCAGCTAACTCAATCGTTGTATCTGGAACCATTGTAATTTTAGCTACTACAGTTTCGATACCCGCATCAGCAATCGCTGCTTCTACAGCATCAAAATCCTCTGGTGTTGTATAAATTTCAAACACATCATCTTCAGACTTAAGATCTTCTGCTCCAGCTTCGAGAGCGAGCATTGTTACTTCGTCTTCATCATGACCCTCTTTATCAATAACGAATACGCCTTTAGATTTGAACATCCAACCTACACAGCCGCTTTCACCAAGGTTACCACCTTGTTTAGAAAAAGCATGGCGCACGTCTGCAGCAGCACGGTTACGGTTATCTGTCATAACTTCAACAGTAACGGCAACGCCTGCAGGACCATAACCTTCGTATACGATTTCTTCATATGCATTCATGTCCGTAGCACCGATACCTTTGTCGATAGCACGTTGAATGTTATCCTTAGGGATATTATTTTCACGAGCTTTTTGCAAAGCCAATTTCAAACGCATATTACCAGTTGGATCTGCACCACCCATGCGTGCTGCAACGGTAATTTCACGACCGATTTTTGTAGCCAATTTAGCTTTTAATGCATCGGTTTTACCTTTTTTATGTTTAATATTTGCCCATTTAGAATGTCCTGACATAGACGCCTCCTATTTATTCCACCATGCTTCGCCCCGCAGCCGATCTAAGATGATTGATACGGCACTACGCACGGATAAATGATTGTATTCACCATGGCCATATATAGGTTCTAAAATATAGTCAAAGCTTTCCATCGTTTCTTTTGTCATACCATAACCGGTACCAAATAATACTAACACAGGGCGCCCCTCATTTTCAAGATGTTCACGCATCCGTGCATAGGAAATCGTATTATCATAGGTGCGAGCATCTGTTGTAGCTACTATAGGTTTTATACCTTCTATGTCTTCAATTGTTCGCACCGCTACCGCAATTGAGTTTACCAATTCCACGCCGGTGAAAGCATCCTTGCGATCTGGATTGTAAGTAGAGCCAAATCCAGATTTCCAATGTTCCATAATCGTACTTACCAACTCACGTTGAGCTGGAATATTATGAATGACAAAATATTTAGACACATCATAGGTAATAGATGCTCGTGCAATATCATGTATATCATAATTTGTAATAGCCGTCGTAATGACCTCTTTATGTTTATTCATAATAGGATAATGAACAAGTCCAATATATAAATTAGCCAATACTATATCTCCTAAATTCTAAACTAACCTTCATTAACATACATTGCCATCATATCCATTACGAAGCACTAGACCGTGCGCCAGCACTACCAAATCCAGACTTCTGTCCTATGGAAGACGCCTTTTTACTTCTATTGCGTTCATAAGTTCTATAAAAGCTCCGCCCCATAGCGCTATGTACATTCGACCCTGATGCGGTATATACATAGGGCTCCTCATACGTTTGTAATGGTGCTGCTATGCGATATGTCATGGTTCGTCCATCCATGCGTGCAGTAGGTGGATTAAAACCGTGAAATATATAATATCCTGCAGCAATACTTGGTAAGAGCCCTGCTAGCCCCGCATCCCACACCAAATTGCCACTATTATCTCGGTAAAAGGTAACGGATCGATTATCGTCGTATAAGGCTGTTTCTTTACCATCACCATGATTTAATAAAGAATATCGGTTTCCTTGGTTATCCTTTAATCGAACCTCCCCTTCATTTGCTTCTGGGTAAACCTTGTCGCACACAGCATAGGAGATATCATTCCAGTAGGAATATACACCTACAAGACCAGCAACGGCAGCGAAAGCACCTGTAAGGTATATGGTTTTCTTACTTGGCTTATACATAGAACACTCCCTTAGTGCACAGCACCGCTAATAACAAGGGCAAGACCTACGAAAATGCCAAATACAAGAATACCAGCCGCTGTATTACCACGCATAATTTCTTCAGACAATTTATATTTACGATGCCAAATATTGATAAACATATAGCCCGTTACAAATAGTATAATACCTAGCACAGCGTATACAACACTGGCTACAATGCCATGTAACAGGGACGTATCAGCCGTAGTCACGGCTGGTGACATAATAACAGCGCGCAAAATTTCACCGATACCGATAAATGATCCCGCTGAAAGCCACGCCACAGCACAATTACCACGCTTAATTTCTTCACTAAATTTACCAGGTACGAAGAAATCGATAACCGTATTCGCAGTTAACATCAGCATAATGCCAAAACAAGCATAAAAAATTGTCAATAATACATCTGGTATATAAATCATAATAAGCCTCCTAATAATATAATTTTGTATTGGATGTGTTGTTAGAGTTGCTGGTAGGATACAATCGTTCGCGTCCCGTATTATCCCCTAGTCGAACCATGGTCGCATAGTTATCGAGCATATGAGAGCTGATTAATGTACGATCAATAATTTTCCAATCCTCTTGTGTTAATTTTGATTGTTCACATACCTTAACCCTAGTTTGTCCATCCGTATTAGTGATGAGATACACCAAGTCCCCAGAATAAAATACAATAACTTCATGTCCCTCTTCTAAGTTATCCCGCTCATTCTTAATATCACCATTCACAGAATCAATCAAGTCTAATGCGGTACTAACAGGATCTAGTGTAGACGTGTATACATAGTCGCTATCCGAATCTGTTTTTGTATAATATGCAGATGTGTCATGCATATGTTCTTTTGCCGTGTAAGGCACTCCAAACATAGCGCGTATACTATGCCAAGACAAATCATTGTCCGACCAAAATAGAAATAGTAAAAATAGTACACCATACCCCACGCCAACAGCAATAGATCCAAACCTCTTTTTCATTGATTTGTTACGCATCTTTTGCTTAATAGCTTGAGCGGCTGCATCATTACAAAGACGAATGTTCACCAAGGGTACTCGTGATCCTTCGGCAAACATTTTTTTACCTTCAAACCACTCTTCTTCAAAAAATACACTAGCACCACCTTCACAAGGTAGCTGATATTCTCTATATCCTGCGCGGTCCCCTACGGAGGCACCACTTTCACCATCCACATCGACAACCTTTTCTAAGCCGATTTGATGTAATGTAAAATCTTTCCCCGGCCGTGTATGAAAGGATGTTCTAGATACGGTACACCATTCATTATCATTGTACTCAATGGTTAACCATATTTTATCGATTCCCTCAACAGCCTCTAGTCCATATTCATGCCAATAATCACCTGGTGATTTTGTCATAGACGGCTGGCCCCTATAGGATTGTTCCTTATCTGCTTTTGGAATAATCTCTATATATTTAATTTTCTCAGTGATTACATAACGGCTGCCATGAACCTCTAAGACATCATAACAATTAAACTCCATACGCACCCTCGCTAAAGTAGACATAAGCACGACTGCTACTAAATACACCTATTATCATTCGTTTGCCCATACTATATGGTCACAAATTTCATAGTATTTCGCTTACTCTATTAATAATGGTACAAAGTATGCTTCTGTACCAGCTATCTCTTCCGGAGAAAAACGGCATCCTACCGCGGAAGCTTGATCACCAAGCATAAAACAGGATAAGGTTAAAAATCCATCTTTCACTCCACAATCCACTGTATGAGTAAAACGTTTCTGCTGTATAAAATCTTGATACATAACCTTTTTACTATCACGACAAATGATATCGTCATAGTTATCAACTAGCTTTTCCATGTAAAGCTCAGATGTATCACCACGCTTTTGAACAACTTGTACATGCTTTCCTTCACGCCCCCAAATCTCCTTTTGAATATAAAGGCCATCATCAAGAGAGGAAAAATCATTTTCAAAATAGGATGGTGCCAAATAACGCTCAATGATATCTCGATCTGGTTTCGTAAAAAATTGATCTGTTAAATACAACGCATACACTAAAGACATAAATGATTTGTTTTGTAAAATAATTGCCTCTGGCGGATTAAAAAGAGCAAATCTATTCTCCTCGTAAAGATCTAAGAACATCTCACCCAAAGGTTCATCATCAGGCGTCCGCTCATCAATCAAAAGCTCCATGGGATGTAATCGATATAATAGGGTCGCATGACTACCATCTGCTAAAGGAATACCATCATCATCAATCTTCATATCATAAAAAGATATAAAGCGCGTGTCAGCCTCAGGACAGGCCGTTTTTAGCTCATTCATAAGAAACTGTGCTGTTCCGTAATCTTCAAAATAATCATGGAAGCAGGAGAATACAAAGGGATCCTTAGGTAGTCTTTCTCTATTTGCCAGCATAGACTTATATTGATTTCTACCATACTTAGCAGATAAAACAGCATCATACATGCGCTTTAAAAATGTATGTAATTCTTTTCGGCATTCTGTATTAGGATGTTTTCTTCCTACATAATTAGCTCCAATTTCATTGGCATAATAGCTCTCAATAAGAAAACACGGCGTATCTGCATTAAGTTCTACCATGCGCAAATTGCCATTTACATCGAGAACAAAATCAAAGCGAGATAACCACGTCGGTAACCCTAAGGCATTCGACTTATGTAAATAAGGAATTAAATTGTCTGGCATATCCATGTTTCGTGCAAAATCATCTGGGGCCATTTGAAATACTTTTGCAGCTTTACAAAATATTTGAAATAATCTACGTGAAGCATGACGAATTTCATCGTAAAAGTCGGATGAAAAGGCCTGCATAGACAATGACGGATAACGATCATCATACCCTTCATATTCCACGAAATTAAATATATTTCTATCAAGCTCATCAATATAGGATTTCATTGTTCATCCTTTCATTAAGAGGCACCGCTCGAAGTTCGAGCCCCTACACTACCAAAGCCATACTTTTCACCAATTCTATGTGCCCGACTACTCGTTTTAGTATTGTAACGATTTCTAGTCATCTCATTAATAGTCCTAGCCACTCTTGCACTATTAGATTTGCTAGCGTCTGTATTTGCATCAAAAGATGTAAGTGGCGATGTAGCACGATAGGTCATACTGGGTGCATCCATATATGCCGTTGGAGCTGAAAAGCCATGGAACGCATAGTAACCTACCGCCAAAGTTGGAATCAAACTGGCTAAGCCTGCATCCCATATAATATTGCCTTTCTCATCACGATGAAAGGTAACAGATTTTTCTGCATCATCATAGAGCGCAGTTTCTTTTCCATCACCGTGATTAATCAAGGTATAGCTTTTACCTTCATCATCAACGAGCCGTACTTCACCATTATTTAATTCTGGTTTGACCATATCACATAGAGCATAGCTAACATCGTCCCAATACGAATAAGCGCCTACTAGAGCTGCTATAGATGTAAAGGCTATGGCTATGTAAACAGTATTCTTACTTGGTTCATACATATAAATTCCTTCGTTTGATTTCGTAACTGAAATCAATACTATATCAATCTTTTATTATATTTGATAACGTCTTACGACCCTGCTTATTCTTTAACTCCACCATATACGCATATCGTAACAATATTTCACTGTCATTTCTAATAGTCGCTATACGCCTATCCTCCGAATCTGACAAGTTTTTTAATTGCCCCACTTCAACATACGTAGTGCCATTAACCACACTAATAACAGATACATCTTTAGTCGTATAAATGACAATCCACTGCTCAGGGGACTTAGTATCTTGTTTAATGGTATAAACCTTGCCACACACAGCATCGATAAGATCGATAGCCGTTGCATTTGGATCTTGCTTTGACGTATATACCATCAAACCGTCTTTTGTACCTTGCGGTTCATAATAATAGGAATCTTTAATGCGCTCTTCCATGGTATATGGGAATCCTACTTCATCACGCAATTCATGCCAAGACATATCTCCTATAAACAAATATCCAAAAAAGAATAAAATGATTCCCCAACTCAGACCCAATCGTGTCCATTCTTTTCTGCGCGCTGCATTACGAATCTTTTTACTCGCTGTTTGAGCAGCCTGATCTCGCCGTCGATGTACATCAGACAAACGAATCCTCTCACCTTGAGCTTGGTCCGTCAAACCACCATGCCAGCCCTCAATAAAGAATACATAGGTTTTATCCTTTTTAATTGATCTATATTCTTTATAATCTGCTTCGTCGCCACTTCTAGCCTTCGATTGTCCCTCCACAGCTACGACACGTTCTATACCTTTATCATGTAGTCTATATCCTGCAGGAGGGGTTGAACGTAAAACTGTTTCAGAAAAAGTGCAATATTCTTTTTCACCGTTTACAATGGTAAGCCATTTTTTATCCGTTCCATTAACGGGCATAAGACCATATTCTGTCCAAGACTGAGCTCCTTTGGAAACACCCAGTTCTTTTTTATAATTTTCATCATTAAGGTCATAACGTATTGTTTTATCAACGATAAACTCTTGATAAGAAATGACCTCCCCGACTACATATCGTTTTCCCTGAATCTCTACAACATCATAACACTTAAATTTCATAGCCTAGACTCTTCTGCAACAATTTCTTTTAACAGTTTAACTTCCTCTTTTGTTAATGGTCGTTCTAATAAGTCAGGTCTCAACAAGCGGGTTCGTTTCAGTGCTTCTTTTTGACGCCATGCAGCAATATTTTTATGATGACCACTGCGTAATACATCTGGTACAGTCCAACCTCTAAATTCTGGTGGTTTTGTATATTGTGGGCATTCTAAAAGGGGCTCATAAAAGGAATCCTCTTGGGCCCCACTAGCTGCGCCTAATACACCGGGAATCATGCGAGCCACTGCATCAGTAACTACCATAGCTGGCAACTCACCACCGGTCAATACATAATCACCAATAGAAATCGTTTCATCTACAAGATGTTTCTCTACGCGATAATCTACACCTTCATAATGACCACAAATAAGGACCACTTGATCATAGCTAGCCAATTCACGAGCCTTCTCCTGTGTGAAAGGCTGTCCTGTAGGTCCCATAAAGATAATACGACGTCGTATACTTTCATTAGGATTACCAATAAGACTCATTTCATCACACATCTCATCTGTGGTATAAATATCATTAATATCACTATCATATTGAGCAATAACGGATTCTACGGCTTCAAAAATAGGAGGTGCCATCATAAGCATACCAGCCCCACCACCATATGGTGTATCATCTACTTGGCCATGCTTATTATGGCTAAAATCTCGAGGATTCGTTACACCCACAGATAGACGTTCTGTCTCAATAGCTCGTTTTATGATGGAATGATTAAAAAACGCATCAAAAAAATCTGGAAATAAAGATACAATATCAATACGCATAAACCGTCCCCTGTACTTATTAACTCACATTAACCCATTAGTATTATCTATATATAGCTATATTATATAACTTTTACGCTAATATACCTATATGTAGATAAAACAAAACCGCCCAAAGGATTATATCCATTCAGGCGGATCTACGATCATCAATTTATTTTCCACATCGATGTCTTTAACGACCTCTTCAATGGCTGCAAATAATTGATCTGGTTCCCCATCTTTGGAGACCACATATACATCATTAGCACCAGGTTGTAATACATCAGTAACTGTGCCAAGCACGTTACCCATAGTATCTTGTACCTCAAGACCAATGATATCAAAAATATAGTAACGACCTTCTGGCAATTCCACTAAATCTTCACGACGAACTTGAATTGCTTTCTTACTGAATAGTTCAGCCGTATTGCGATCAGGAATTCCCTTAAAAGATGCTAAAACAAATTGCTTGTGAAATCGTGCGGATGCAACGTGGTATTCTTTACCATCGATGTAACAGGCATCCATATGCATAAACCGTTCTGGAAAATCGGTTTGAGGCATAATACGAAGATCACCCCGCACACCGTGCGGGGCGATGATAACACCTATTGTGATGAAATCGTTATGCTTCATTATTGACGAAACGCAACGATCTTACCGTCTTCTAATAGGATTTCAGCGCCCATCAAGGCATCCAAATTATCCCCGATTTTAACGGTAACTGTTTGCTCTAATGTACCTTGAGGAATTTCAGTTCCTAAAGACAACTCCTTAGCATCCTTCAATTTAGCTGTTACTTCTTCTTTGAAAGCCAAGCGTTTATTTTTTTCTTCGTCGATTTGTTGACGAATAGCAGTAAGACTTGTAGCATCAACTTTAGCTGCATCAGCCAAAATACGTTGGGCTTGAAACTCAATTGCTTCCAAATCTTTATTTACCATATCAAGGCGAGTTTCAAGATCGGATACAATTTTCGCTTTCAAGTCGTCTGTTACTTTTGCTTTTACTGCTACAGGGACACGTAATGTCATTTCTTCCATTGGAATACTCCCTTTTAGACAATATCAACAGATATCTTTTTGTTCTCTTTAATAGCCGCCGCTTTCACCACAGAGCGAATCGCTTTAGCAATTCTACCTTGCTTTCCGATGACTTTACCCATATCCTCTGGGGCTACATGAAGTTCGTAAACTTCCACATTCCCCTTTTGGACCATGGTAACAGAAACGGCATCAGGCTGCTTCACTAATGATTTCGCAATTAATGAAATTAATTCTATCATCACAGTATGCCTCTCTATTAATTACTTTTTAGCGTCTGCAAATTTTTGCATAACGCCTTGTTTTTTGAACAAGGAGCGAACAGTGTCAGTAGGCTGAGCACCTTTAGCTAACCAAGCCAAAGCTTTTTCTTCGTCTACATTAACGATAGCTGGTTGTTTAGTAGCATCATATTGACCAATTGTGTCAACAGGACGACCTTCACGTGGAGCACGTGCGTCAGCAACTACGATACGGTAGAAAGGAGCTTTTTTAGCACCTAAACGAGTCAAACGAATTTTTAACATTGTGAAATTCACCTCCTTATACTGATGTGGATGGACAAGTTCAGCGCCCCTGCCCATGTATTACATAAACGGCAATTTAGGCATTCCAGGGAAACCGCCCTTACCGCCACGTAAACCTTGCATGCGCTTCATCATCTTCCGCGCTTCTTCAAATTGTTTCAACAAGCGATTTACATCTTGAACCTGTGTACCAGAACCTAATGCAATACGCTTGCGGCGAGAACCATTAAGAATACTTGGATTTTCTCGCTCTGCCGCCGTCATGGATGTAATGATAGCCTCAATACGACGCACCTCTTTACTATTCAAATCAAGGTCCTTTAATTGGTCCTTAATTTGCCCCATACCTGGCAACATGCCAATAATATTTTGTAATGGCCCTAACTTTCTCACCTGGTTCATCTGTTTTAAGAAGTCATCCAAAGTGAAATTGTTTTTAGCCATTTTCTTTGCCATTTCACGAGCTTCTTCTTCATCGATGGCACCTTGAACATTTTCAATCAACGTTTTAAAGTCGCCCAAATCTAGGATACGAGAAGCCATGCGATCTGGATAGAATACATCGAAACCATCCATTTTTTCGCTCACACCAGTGAACTTGATTGGCAAGCCTGTTACAGCTTTGATAGATAATGCAGCACCACCGCGTGCATCACCATCAAGTTTAGTAAGGATAACACCATCAACACCTAATTTTTCATTAAATGTTTGCGCTGTTGTTACCGCATCTTGACCGATCATAGAATCTACAACGAGTAGAATTTCATGAGGTCGAACAGCAGCTTTGATATTGGACAACTCATCCATGAGGACTTCATCAATTGCCAAACGACCTGCTGTATCGATAATAACAACATCTTTCAACATATGCGTGCTTTGCTCTACGGCACGACGCGCAATATCTACTGGATTTGCACCAGGTGTTTCATCCGAAAATACTGGAATATCAATTTGCTTACCTACAACTTGCAACTGAGTAATCGCAGCTGGACGATATACGTCGGCAGCGACAAGCATCGGACGTTTACCTTGTTTGCGTAAGTATACAGCTAGTTTACCAGCTGTTGTGGTTTTACCAGCACCTTGCAAACCAACGAGCATAATAATTGTTGGTGGCTTGCTAGAAATCATGATACGACTTTGTGTACCACCTAAGAGAGCCGTTAACTCATCATTTACGATTTTAATAACCGTTTGAGCTGGATTCAAGGAACCGAACACCTCTTCACCGAGGGCCTTTTCCTTAATGGACTTAACAAAGTCCTTCGCTACCATAAAATTAACGTCCGCTTCTAATAGAGCCGTACGTACCTGACGCAACGCAAGATTGACATCATCTTCTGTAATTTTGCCCTTCCCCTTTAAGGATTGAAAGGCTTCTTGCAGTTTTTCTGACAAGCTATCAAATGCCATAATATCCCTCCATTTGCGCCAATACTTGTTGCACCTTAGTTTCGGACAACACCTCTTTAGGCAATGTTGCTTTCAACTGTGAAAGCAAGCCTTCCCGTTGTTCATATTGTGCCACCAAGTGCAATTTTGATTCGTAATCATTTAAAATGTGTCGAGCACGCTGTAAATTATCGTGTACAGCCTGTCGTGATACGCCTAATTCCTCAGCAATCTCGCCAAGGGACATATCATCTTCGTGGTGAAGTTGTAAGGACATGCGTTGCTTGTCCGTCAACAATGGCCCATAGAAATCTAAGAGCAAACTTATGAGCACTCGTTCTTCCATTTCGCCACCTCCATCACTGTCAAGTCATATTACTTTACATATACTACCGTACATAAAGAAATGTGTCAAGTAGAAATACTTAACACACTTAATTTATTGATATAATCACAGATATACAAGCTATCTCATCCCCTTTAACAAAAAACCAATAAACTAATTGACTACCTTAACATAATCATTCTAGACAAATTTAATTCATAATCAATGCTAATTAATTCTAATTTCTACTTTTATATTTATAATAATATGCTATAATATCAATATCTAATATTTTCAATATAAAAGATAGGAGGTATTGTATGAATACCAAACAATATGACATTATCGTCTTAGGTTTCGGCAAAGCTGGTAAAACCTTAGCCGCAAAATTTGGCTCTATGGGCAAATCTGTAGCCATGATTGAAGAAAATCCTCTAATGTACGGTGGTACATGTATTAATATCGCATGTATCCCTACTAAGACGATGATCATTGCCGCATCAAAAGGCTTATCATACGATCAAGTATTAAACCAACGTGAAGTTGTTACATCTCGCTTACGCAATAAAAACTTCGGTATGTTAGATACAAATGAACATGTCGATGTCTATACTGGGCATGGTGCATTTATTAGCAATAAAGAAATCGCCGTTACCGCTGGCGAGGATAAGATTATATTATCTGCTGACACTATCGTTATAAACACTGGTGCTGTAGCGATTAAACCTAATATTTCTGGCATTGATACGGCTATAGGTTTCTATAATAGTACAGAAATTCAACAATTACCTACTCAACCTAGTACATTAGGTGTTATCGGCGCTGGTCCTATCGGTCTTGAATTTGCCAGCCTATATGCAAAACTTGGTGCTAAGGTAACTGTATTCAACATCGAATCTAGCATCTTAAAACGCGAAGAACCTATCGTTCAAGAACTAGCTAACGAGTACTTAACTGAACAAGGCATTACCATTCTTAATAATGTAACATTAGAATCTGTATCCAATGATGGAGACAAACCAGTTATCACCGCTAATAATCAAAACTACACTTTTGATGCTGTTCTATACGCTACAGGTCGCAAAGCCAATACGGCTAATATTGGTTTAGAACATACGGACATCGCTACTAACGAACGCGGTGCTATTGTAGTTAATGATACTTGTGAAAGCTCCGTCCCTGGTGTATACGCAGTCGGTGATGTAAACGGTGGTCCTCAATTCACATATATATCTCTTGATGACTTCCGTATCGTATTTGGCGCACTTACTGGTAACAGCCAGTATACCTTAAAAGATCGTAAAAATATTCCTTATACTACCTTCTTAACACCTCCACTTTCTCGTGTAGGTCTTACAGAAGAAGATGCAATCAACCAAGGATATACGGTTAAAACGAAAGAAATGCTCGTAGCTACCATGCCTAGAGCACATGTAAACGACTATTTAAAAGGCGCCTTTAAAATTGTTGTGGATGCGGATAACGACTTAATCCTGGGCGCTACACTCTATTCCCAAGGCGCAGAAGAATTGATTAACTTAATTAAAATGGCTATGGATAATAACATTCCATATACATATTTCAAAAATCAAATCTTCACACACCCTACAATGGCAGAAAACTTAAACGACCTTTGTAATTTCTAATAATTTAATAGCTAATACAATCACTAATTATAAAATAATAACCTAACCAAAAAGCCTTTAGACGCTAAACTAATTTAGCAACTAAAGGCTTTTGTATTTATCGATATGATAGTTTATTTATCAATGTATCAGATTATTATAGCTTTTTTAGCAGTGCCTAACTAAAACATGCTAAGACATTGTAGCAATTAATTTTTAGTAAACAATCTGCGCACTATCGTTTGTAATTTAGGGGTTAATACAATAGCAACCACAATTCCTGCGGCACTTGTAATCAAAGAGTATTGAATTTTACTAGCCGCCACGACCGCACTTTCAAGAACGAACCACCACGCAAGGAAGTAGCCAAAAGCGGTCCAAACAGCACCAATAATAAGGGCTACTAAAATACGACCAAAGGATGCAGTTGGTTTTGTAATAGAGGGTGGCAAATAGCCTGCAGTCATACCACCTACGATAAGTCCTGCAATTCCTTTAATAAAGAAAGAGAATACGATGTACTGTGTATGACCACCAAAGAGATCAAATAGTGCAGATCCAATTGCCGCACCCAAGCCTCCATATAATCCACCAAAAAGTATAGATGTTGTAAAGAGTGCAGCCGATCCTAAATGAACCATAGCGCCACCTGGTATTTCAATGCGAATTGTAGTAGCCACTGCACATAACGCGGCAATAAAACCAATATAGACAATGTCTCGAGTACTTAATTTCATAATCATGAACCTCTCTTTTAAATCAATCACTATATTCAGTATAACAAATCATAAGCCGTCTAAAAACACCATTATCGTAGGAATTAAATATCCATTTCACGTCTCAATACAAGATATAAATATATACTTAACTATATGTCTGTAGATATAATAAAGCACCTATACCTCTGTATAGGTGCTTTATAGTATTCAATTATATGTATAATCTTAAATTTTAGCTCGTTTCAAACGAAGTGAATTACTTACAACTGTAACAGAGCTAAATGCCATCGCCGTGCCAGCAATCATAGGGTTTAACGCACCGATAGCGGCCAAAGGAATGCCAATACAGTTAAAGATCAATGCCCAGAATAGGTTTTGCTTAATGTTTGTCATTGTTTTACGACTGAGTCGTACAGCTTGTACCAGTGTATGCAAATCATTACGTACGAGGACGATATCGGCTGCTTCTACCGCAATATCTGTACCACTGCCAATAGCAAAGCCAATATCTGCCGTAACAAGAGCAGGAGCATCATTGATACCGTCACCAACCATCCCCACTACAAGGCCCTTATCTTGCAATTCTTTTACCTTACTAGCCTTATCCTGAGGCAATACTTCAGCTATAACATGGGCGATACCCGCCTGTTTAGCAATATATTGAGCAGTTCGACGATTATCACCAGTAAGCATCCATACATCAATACCTTGAGCATGTAACTCTTTTACAACCTCAATAGTTTCTGGACGTAATTCGTCTTCTACAGCCCACATAGCACTAATAACGCCATCTATAGCCAGAACAGATACGGAGGCGCCTTGTTCTTCAAATTGTAAAATATCTTCTTGAACCGCCGTTAAATCATAACCTAGTTCGTTCATCCAACGACTGTGCCCAAGTTGTACGGATACGCCTTGGTAGGCACCTTGTAACCCTTTACCTGGTACATCGGTGAAACTTTCAAGTTCAACAGCTTTACCTTTGTAGCCCTGATCTTCACCGTAGTAAACCATAGCCTTTGCAATCGGATGAGATGTGCCACTTTCAAGAGCCATCATAATAGACATATTCGTACTTTCATCACCATTGTAATTTTTAAAAGCCGTCACATCCAATACACCCTGTGTAAGGGTACCGGTTTTATCCATAACAATGGCATCGAGCTTACCCGCCTTTTCAAGATATTCTGCACTCTTGATGAGCACGCCGTGTTCCGCACCAAGTCCAGACCCAACCATGATAGATGTTGGTGTAGCAAGGCCAAGCGCACAAGGACATGCGATAACAAGTACCGCTGTTGCGTTAATGAGAGCAACGTTAATAGAATCTCCCATAATGAAGTACCATACGAGACCTGTCAAAACAGCAAGTCCAATAACAGTCGGTACGAAATATTGAGCCACGATATCTGCAATACGTTGAATACTAGCCTTAGAGGTTTGTGCCTCTTCGACAACCTTGATGATTTGAGATAACATCGTATCGGAACCGATACGCTTTGCTTCCATGGTAAAAGCACCACTTAGATTTATAGTAGCACCAATAACTTCAGAGCCAACTTGCTTTTCAACTGGTAAGCTTTCACCGGTCAGCATAGCCTCGTCTACTGTGGAATACCCCTCAGTAATTGTACCATCAACAGGGATTTTTTCGCCTGCACGAACTTGTAAAATATCACCCGCTACCACCTTAGATGTAGGGATATCAATAAATTCTCCATCACGCAACACATGAGCCGTTGCAGGTTGTAAAGCAATTAATTTTTGAAGTGCTTCAGAGGTACGCCCTTTTGCAATTTCTTCTAAGAGTTTACCAAGAAGGATAAACGTAATAAGCCACGCAGAGGTTTCAAAGTAAATTCCATGAGGTCCTAGTTCGGGGTGGAACTGCCAATTATAAATACTAAATAGATACGCTACGGTTGTGCCCATTACTACAAGCACATCCATCGTAAGCGCTCCATTTTTCACTGCACTCCAGGCACTCTTATAGAACATGAGACCAGGACCGAACTGAGCAATAGTAGCAAGAACAAACTCTACCCATACAGGCAATGCCTGAATACCAAATCGATGTAACGTCATATTAATCATCATCGGTACTGCCATACAAGCGGCTATAATAAGGCGTGTAATATGAGGTTTTAAGTTAACCTTTTCTATTTCTTGCTTTGTTTCGTCTGCTTCTGCAGCACCAAAGCCGATATTGGTAATGGCATCGATAATCTGTTGTGAATCTACAGTAGCTCCGTCTTTATATTCAACGCTCCCCTTCCGAGTTAAGAGATTAACCTTAACAGATTCTACGCCATCAACTTTAGAAACAACGTTTTCAACACGTTTTACACAGGCTGCACAGTGCATACCCGTAATATCAAATTCTTGTTTTTTTAAGCTCATATTCACAGGCCTTTCTACTCTATCGATACATATATCTTATTTTACAACTTACTATATTATTACAAATCCGTACTATATTTTGTATTTATGTACTTAAATATACGCCTAAACATCTATCTATAAAAATACTATATACCCTATTGTAAATAAAATAGCCATAAACAAGTTCACTAAGAATGTTTCAATATATTCTAAAACTTCAATATATGAACATATTACATGAGTAACTACTCATATATCTATATTTAATAATAACATAAATTCTCATTACGTCAATATCCTACTAAATATAGGGGGTTATTTCTTTTTTATAAGGGAATTAACCGCTTTTACCTATACATAGCCTTCATAAATAGATTATAATAAAGTGATGATGAATAAACATAAAATTTGATTCCAAAGGAGGTGAATATATGTCTGAATCAATAAGCCCTACGGTGGAATTTACTTCGGTAGCAAAAGAATTTCGCCATGAATATGTTGTTGAAAAATCACGGTTTATAACAACTGTATATCCTTGTAAGACTGAAGAGGACGCTCAAACCTTTATAAGCCGTATCAATAAAGAATTCTGGGATGCACGTCATAACTGCACAGCCTATGCATTAGGTCCACAGCAAGAACAGCAACGATCTTCTGATAATGGAGAACCATCGGGCACAGCAGGTAAACCAATGCTAGAAGTACTCAAAAAGACTGGTATTACCAATGTAGCCGTCGTCGTAACACGTTATTTTGGAGGCATTAAATTGGGCGCTGGAGGCTTGATTCGGGCCTATTCACACTCCGTTGCGGAAACATTACGTCTTGCGCCTAAAGAACTACATACAACACGAACTCGGCTACAAGCAAAGATTGACTACTCACTGTTTGGAGCAGTAGAAAGATATGTACAGGACGAAAAATTACATTACGAAGCAAGCTTTGGTGAATATGTAGACATAACAATCCTAATACCACCTACTGATGTAGAGCGCATACAAAAAGAGCTCCAAGACATAAGTCATGGAGCTGCAGCTTGCACGGTATTAGATTCTATTGAAGTGGTACTACCTCTAGATAAACAATCTAGTCAGTAGATTCCAAGTTTTAATTGCCGCTATTAACTAAACCGGCTATGCCTTGACCAAGTTCACGACGTTTGTCTGTAGTCATTGGATAAGGCCATACTCGTTCTAATTGTTTTTTCCGGCTAATTTTATTACGAGCCGTCATTAATCTACGTGCTTCCCAATTACGAATTGCTCGACTTAATGTTCTTTTTACCACGCCCATAGTAGTACCTACTTTCTTAACTGTTGTTATATATCAAAATTTGTGATGAGTATAGAAAGATAATTTAAAACTTAATTTACTTTCTATTACTTTGTTGAATTTAGTATATATAGCATTTTATTAAATGTGAAATGACCGTTACTTAGTTCGTTATAATTTTTATTTATCTTATTTTGTGTATAATAGGGAGATTCTATGGATACATCTTACTACCACAATTTTATTACCCTTGTTCAAACGGGCAATATGACACAGGCCGCAGAGATTCTTCATATTACACAACCAGCGTTAAGTAAGCAGTTGAAATATTTAGAGGCTGAATTTGGGGCTCAATTAATCAACATTAAACGCGGCCAACGAGGCTCAAACTTGCAATTAACAGATGCTGGTAAAATCTTCTACGAAAAAGCGCAACAACTCTGCTCTATTGAAGAATCTACATATAATGCTGTACAACAATTGAACTCACGCATTGAAGGTACTTTACGCATTGCGACGTCTGCATCTCGTTCAACGCCAATCGTACAGCAATATTTACCAGCTTTTTCCATGAAATATCCATCTGTCCATTTTGAAATTTATGAAGGACTTATGACAAATGTAGTGACCCAACTCATCAATGGTAGCGCCGAATTAGGTATCGCCAATATTCAAATGGTAGATATCGATAAATTCGATATTCTGCTTACCCAAGAAGAGCATTTATACGCTATTTTCCGCCGTGATGTATTCTGGACAGATCGTGAACATGATACCATCACGTGGGAAGACATAAAAAAATGTCCTCTATCCCTTTCTGGTGGCTCCGTCCGAATGATTATGCAGTCTAGCTTAACAGATATGGAGCAACTTAATGCAATAGCTATAACTACAACAAAAAGCTCAGCTATTGAGTGGGCCTCTTCTGGTCGTACAGTTTCTTTAGTCCCAATGGACGCCAAGGAACTCATCAATCATCGCAAAATGGCCCGCATTAAATTGCCAGAATTCTCGGGGGATTTCAAAAAAGCTTTTATCACGCTTAAAGGCCATGCACTTTCCCCAGTAGCACAACAATTTATTGACTTCTACAAAGCATATGTATAATCATAATTATACATATTATTACCATACTATGACATTAACAGTCTATATAATTGGCATCTATGTAATTATAGACCTCAATTCAATACATAAGAAAAGACCTAGTACTGAATGTGCTAGGTCTTTTTGTATCATATCCTATATAACGACAATTCTTATGGTTGTTTAAGTTTGTCGTACATATAATGCTGTTTGTTATACGTGATGAACAGCACCTACAATATCAGTGATGCTGTTAAGATTATATTGTTCTACATATTCGCTCATTTCACGGGCAATACGTGAAATTGCTGTTGGATCTACCATCGTAGCTGTACCAACTTGAACGGCTTGCGCCCCTGCCATCATAAATTCGATAGCATCTGTGCCAGTCATGATACCACCAAGTCCAATAATAGGAATAGTTACCCCTTTATAAACTTGGTGCACCATGCGAAGAGCCACGGGCTTTACGGCTGGGCCAGATAATCCACCGTAAGTATTACCCAATACAGGCTTGCGATGGTAAATATCTATAGCCATGCCCAACAACGTATTAATTAAACTTACCCCATTACCACCGCCTGCTTCAACAGCTTTTGCGATTTCTACAATGTCTGTAACATTTGGTGAAAGCTTAACGATAACAGGTTTATCCGTTACCTTACGAACCGCTTTAGTTACCGCTTCAACGACCTTAGGATCTACACCAAAGGCCATGCCTTCGCATTCTACATTTGGGCAAGATACATTGACTTCTAATCCTGCAATGCCATCTACAGATAATGTCTCTGCCATCCAAGCAAACTCATCAATTGTGCCCGCAGACATATTGGCTAATAAAGGTACATCATATTTCTTAAGCTCTGGTAAAATTTCTCTAACAAAATGTTCAGCGCCAGGATTTTCAAGGCCAATACAGTTCAATACGCCAGATGGAGTTTCTGCAATACGAGTACCAGGATTGCCATGACGGCCTTTTGGTGTTAAACCTTTTACAGAAATAGCACCTACTTCATTACTTAGATCAAGGTAGCCTGCATATTCAGGACCATTACCAAAGGTGCCAGATGCAGCGATAATAGGGTTTTTCATCTTAATGCCGCAGTAATCAATGGCAAGCTTTGGATTTGGCGTAACGGTGTTATTTAAATCGTGTTCACGCATTAAAAGAACACCTCCTCAGCTGGGAATACAGGACCATCTTTACAAACTTTATAGCGTTTACCTTCTGCACCATCACAAGCACAGCCTAAACAACCTCCAGTACCACAGCCCATGCGCTCCTCAAGAGAAACTTGGCAAGGCACATGGAGTTCTTTAGCCACTTGAGCTACGCCTTTCATCATCGGCGTAGGACCACAAGTCATGACAGAAGTAAAGGAATTAGCATTAATTAGGTCAGGCATAATAGCCGTAGGGAAACCTTTTGTGCCCACACTACCATCATCAGTAGTGATATGTACTGTAACAGGTCTATCTTTAAATAGATCAGCCCAGAAGGTTTCGCTTTCATTTCTAAAGCCCAAAATAACTTGTGCTTCTTCACCTTCTTTCAAATGCGATGCGATACATAGCATCGGTGCAATACCAACGCCACCGCCAATGAGAAGCATATTATTAGATGTTACAAACGGTTCGCCCAAAGGGCCTAAACAATCTAATGTATCACCAGGCACGAGACGTGTCATAATTTCAGTCCCCTTACCTACGACGCGATACAAAAGGGTAATTATACCCTTTCGGGCATCAAATCCAGCATAGCTAATAGGGCGACGCAATAATGGCGCCGTAGAGTCCGCTACGCGAACATTACAAAACTGTCCTACCTGTGCTTCTGCTGCTTGTTTTGGTGCGTGAATATCCATAATCCACACATCAGAGCCTATTTGCTCATTGCGAACGACTTCGCCCTGTTCTACATAGCCACTCATGGTTTTACTCCAATTCAAAATCTTGCAATGCTTCTACATTGTAGTTCGCATCATCTTTACGGTTTGCTACAACGCGCAATACTTCGCGAGCTGTATCAAGACTTGTTAAGCAAGGTGTACCCATTTCTACAGCGAGACGACGTAATTGGAAGCCTTCGCGTTCAGGACGTTTACCTGCAGTCAATGTATTAAGTACAAGATCGACCTTGTCTTGACGAATGTGGTCAGCACAGTTGTCATCCCCTTCAGAGATTTTATTAACCACCTTACAATCAACACCGTGTTCGATAAAGTATTTACCTGTACCACCAGTTGCTTCAATATGATAACCAAGATCGATGAACCCTTTTGCAAGTTCACAAGCTTCTGCTTTATCACGGTCTGCTACTGTCATGAGAATTGTACCATCCTCTGGAATACGCATGTTTGCACCATTGATAGCTTTGAATAAAGCTTCAGAATATGTGCGACCAATCCCCATAACCTCACCAGTAGACTTCATTTCAGGTCCAAGAGCGATTTCTACAAGGCCCATTTTAGAGAAGGAGAATACAGGTGCTTTTACAGCTACATATGGTTTATTAGGTACAAGACCAAGTGGTAAGCTTAAGTCTTTTAAGCTTTCACCAAGGGCAATGCGTGTTGCACATTCTACCATATTGATACCTGTAACCTTAGAAATGAATGGTACAGTACGGCTAGAACGAGGGTTAACTTCGATTACATTAAGTTCACCATCAGCCACGATATATTGAATATTAAGTACACCTTTAACATTAAGGCCTACTGCAATACGACGTGTATAATCAACGATTTGATCAATCAATTCTTGGCTCAAATGTTGAGCTGGATAAACGGCCATGGAGTCACCAGAGTGAACACCGGCGCGTTCGATTTGTTCCATAATACCAGGGATACATACATCGGTACCGTCAGAAATAGCGTCAACCTCTACCTCCATACCAACCATGTAACGGTCGATAAGAACAGGATGCTCCTTAGATGCTACTACGGCTTCCTTCATGTATACATCAAGCTCTTTATCGTTGTATACGATTTCCATCGCACGACCGCCCAATACATAAGAAGGGCGAACGATTAACGGGTATTTCAACTTTTTAGCTGCTTCTTGTGCTTCTTCATCAGAGGTTACCAAAGCACCTACTGGGCGAGGGATACCAAGTTTCGCCAACAATTCATCAAAGCGTTCACGGTCTTCCGCCATATCGATGCTATCTACGGATGTACCGAGGATTTTGACGCCACGTTCTGCCAATGGGCCTGCCAAATTGATAGCCGTTTGACCACCAAATTGAGCAATGACGCCCGCTGGCTGTTCTTTATTGATGATTTCCATAACATCGTCCACAGTCAATGGCTCAAAGTATAAAGAGTCAGAAATATCAAAGTCAGTAGACACTGTTTCTGGGTTGTTATTAATCATAATAGATTGGTAACCCGCTTTACGAAGGGCCCAAGAGGAATGTACGGAACAGTAATCGAACTCTACGCCTTGACCGATGCGAATTGGACCGGAACCAAGTACCACTACGGATTTATCGCCTAATGGACGGACCTCATCCTCTTGTGCATACGCACTGTAGTAATAAGGTGTTTTAGATTCAAATTCAGCTGCGCAAGTATCTACGTATTTATATGTTGGAAGAATATTCCATTCTTTACGTTTTGCACGAACATCTTCTACAGTTGTATTAGCATAACGAGCGATAACAGAATCAGTGAAGGAATAACGTTTTGCTTTGCGCAATACATCCTCTGTTAAACCTTGCTCAGCCAATGCTTTTTCCACAGTAACAATGTTTTTAATTTTTTCAATAAAGAATGTATCAATTTTTGTAATATAGTGGATTTTTTCTACACTAATTCCCTTGCGAAGTGCTTCTGCTACAACATAGATACGTTCATCATCTACTAAATGTAAACGTTCGATCAATTGTTCCATAGACTCATGAGCGATTTTCTTAAGCTCAATATGGTCTAAACCAATTTCCAAGGAACGAATTGCTTTAAGTAAGGAGCCTTCCAAAGAACGGTCGATGGCCATAACTTCGCCAGTGGCTTTCATTTGTGTGCCCAAGGTACGATCTGCCAAGTTGAATTTTTCAAAAGGCCAGCGTGGAAACTTAGTTACTACATAGTCAAGAGTCGGCTCAAAGCATGCTTTAGTTTCACCGGTTACAGCATTTGTAATTTGATCCAATGTCATGCCTACTGCAATTTTTGCTGCTACTTTCGCAATTGGGTACCCAGTTGCCTTAGATGCCAATGCAGAGGAACGAGATACGCGAGGGTTTACTTCGATAACAATATATTCGTTGCTATTTGGATTCAAAGCGTATTGTACGTTACAACCGCCTTCGATTTTCAAATAACGGATAATCTCTACAGATGCGGTACGCAGCATTTGGTATTGAATATCGTTCAAGGTTTGGCTTGGTGCCACAACGATAGAATCCCCAGTATGCACACCAACAGGGTCAATATTTTCCATATTACATACGATGATGCAGTTATCTGCACTATCGCGCATTACTTCGTATTCAATCTCTTTCCAGCCTGCAACGGAACGTTCTGCTAGAATTTGGTGAATTGGTGAAAGTTTCAAACCACGACGTGTGATTTCATACATTTCATCTTCATTATGGGCAATACCTCCACCAGTACCGCCTAATGTGTATGCAGGACGGATGATAATAGGATACCCAATACGATTAGCAAAGGCTACTGCTTCTTCAAGATCGTTAAAGATATCGGATTCAGGAACCGGTTGGTTGATTTCCTTCATCGCTTCTTTGAAAAGCTCACGGTCTTCCGCTTGTTTAATGGCTTCAAGAGTTGTACCAAGAAGTTTTACACCATATTCTTCTAATACGCCAGCTTCAGACAATTGTACCGCCATATTAAGACCTACTTGACCACCTAATGTAGCCAACAAGCCCCAAGGGCGTTCTTTTTTTATAACTTCTGTTACGAATTCAAGACTAATCGGTTCTACATATACGCGGTCTGCAATATCTGTATCAGTCATAATAGTAGCAGGGTTGGAGTTAACTAATACTACTTTATAACCCTCTTCTCGAAGGGAACGGCATGCTTGTGTACCAGCATAATCAAACTCTGCAGCTTGACCGATAATAATTGGACCAGAACCAATTACAAGTACTTTTTTTGCTTCTGAGGTCATATTATTTTCCCTTTCTCATTAAGTCTTCAAATTCGTCAAATAAATATAGGTTATCAGTAGGTCCTGGGGATGCTTCTGGATGGTATTGTACGGAGAAGATTGGCAATTCTTTATGACGCATACCTTCTACGGTACCATCATTTACACTACGATGTGTAATTTCTACGAAATCTGGCAAAGAAGTATCATCTACCGCATAACCATGGTTTTGAGATGTAATATATACCCGACCAGTACGTAAATCTTGTACAGGATGGTTAGAACCACGGTGACCAAATTTCAATTTGAATGTGGTACCACCATAAGCTTGTGCCAATACTTGATGCCCCATACAGATGCCAAAGATTGGTTTCTTACCAAACATTTTCTTTACTTCTTCTACTGCATAGCCAAGATCTTGAGGGTCTCCAGGGCCATTAGATAAAAAAATACCATCTGGATTTGCTGCCAACACATCTTCAGCCTTAGCATCTGCAGGAAATACAGTAAGACGACAGCCTGCAGCTTCTAGAGAGCGAAGGATATTTTCCTTTACACCATAATCCATTACCGCTACGTGGAATTCAGCATTTTTATCGCCACGCATACCTTGCCATTTTGTAGTTACACGCATAACTTGATCTGTTGGCAAGTCTTGTTTAAACAATTTTTGAATATCCTCCATAGGGTAATCAGAGCGTACGAGTACGCCCTTCATTACACCATGGTTACGAAGAACACGTGTAATCGCACGTGTATCTACATCATAAAGGCAAGGGATGCCGTGCAAACGAAGATACTCACTAAATAACCCCTCATTTTGCCAGTTAGATGGAAAGTCACATAGTTCACCTACAATAAAACCTTTACAATATGGCTTAGGACCTTGAGTGATAGAATTTAAAGTACCATAATTACCAATTAAAGGATAGGTTAATGTAATAATTTGATCCGCATAGGATGGGTCAGTCAAGATTTCTTGATACCCGGTCATACCTGTGTTAAATACAACTTCACCTACCGTTGGGGCGCCACCTAATAAGGAACCTTCAAACACGGAACCATCTTCAAGAACTAACTTGCCTTTCATTATAAGACTACGCCCTCCTTCATAACAATTTTGCCATCAACTACTGTAAGTTTAGCTTTACCTGTAACAGTCATACCATCAAATGGGCTAACTTTACCTTTTGTATAAAATTTATTTCTATCTACTGTCCACTTTTCAGTTGTAGAGAATACAGTAATATCCGCTGGCTTACCAACTTCAAGAACACCTGCATCAAGGTGCATCAACTCAGCTGGTCGAGTACTCATATAGTACACAACTTGATCAATGCTAAGTTTATCAGGACCATATGCATTTGTAATAACCGCTGCCAAAGATGTTTCGAGGCCACTGAAACCATTTGGTGCACAGCAGAATTCATGGTCTTTTTCTTCGTATGCATGTGGTGCATGGTCTGTAATAATCGCATCGATTGTGCCATCTTTCAAGCCTTCTAATAATGCTTGGCGATGATCTTCTGAGCGAATTGGAGGAGCCATTTTAAATGCTGGATTATATTCGCGTAGGTATTCATCTGTGAAAGACAAATGTTGGCTTGTAACTTCACAGGTTACATTAAGGCCTTTAGCCTTCGCACGGCGCACCATATCTACAGTATTTTTACTACTTACGTGAGCAATATGGATATGACCACCTGTCATTTCAGATAACAAGATATCACGAGCAACAGCCAAATCTTCAGCTACTGCAGGGCGACCAATAACACCTAATTCATAAGAAACAATACCTTCATGCATATGGCCATTTTTAGTCAATGTAATATCTTCTGCATGGTCGATAACCATCTTATTAAACATGGACGAGTATTCTAAAGCACGACGCATAAATGCAGCATTTTCTACATAGTGGCCATCATCGGAGAAAGCTACTACACCAGCTTCTGCCATATCCCCCATTTCAGCAAGTTCCTTACCTTCAAGACCTTTTGATACAGCACCAATAAATTCTACCTTAACAACACCAGTAAGTTCGGCTTGCTTTTGCAACCCTCTTACGAGCGCAGCATTATCTACCACAGGATTTGTGTTAGCCATAGTTACAACACGTGTGAAACCACCTGCAGCAGCGGCTTGTGTACCGGAGTGGAAATCTTCTTTCGCTTCTTGACCTGGCTCACGCAAATGTGTGTGAATATCAATAAGGCCTGGTGCTACAATAAGACCTGTTGCATCATATATCTCAGCACCTTCAGCATTTAAGTTTTGACCGATGGCTGCAATTTTACCATCTTTTACGAGAATGTCTGCTACTTCGTTTTGTTTTTTCGCCGGATTTACTACCGTACCATTTTTAATAAGCAAGCTCACTACCGTCACCTCCGATAATAGTTAAGTACAATACAGCCATACGTATAGCTACGCCATTACGCACTTGTTCTTGAATTACTGATTGATCAGAATACGCCACATCTGGTGCGATTTCTAGACCACGGTTCATTGGGCCTGGATGCATGACCATTACATCGTCTTTAGCTAATTTCAATACATCGTTATTAATACCAAAGATACGTGCATATTCTCTGTTTGTAGGATATAGTGCAGAGTGAATGCGTTCTAATTGAATGCGAAGTACGTTTACAACATCTGCATCAACAACGGCTTCACGAATATCGTGGTGTACGGTAACACCTAATTTTTCAAGTTCTGGATATACCATTGTACGAGGACCAGCCAGATGTACATCAGCCCCCATTTTTGTAAGTCCATAAATGTTGGAGCGTGCTACGCGACTATGCATTATATCGCCAAGGATAACCACCTTTAATCCTTCAATAGATTCCTTTTTCTCTAAGATAGAATACATGTCTAGTAATGCTTGTGTTGGATGCTCATGAGCGCCATCACCTGCGTTAATGATAATCGGATCTACGGCTTTCGTAGCGTATAAAGGTGCACCTTCTGCGCTGTGGCGCATTACGATAGCATCTGTACCCATGTAGGACATAGTTAATAATGTATCGCGGAAGCTTTCACCTTTACCCATGGAAGATCCACTAGGAGAAAGATTGATTACGTCAGCCCCTAAATATTTTCCGGCTAACTCAAAGGAACTACGAGTACGAGTACTTGGTTCCATAAAAAGGTTGATAATGGATTTCCCCTTTAATAGTGGAACCTTCTTGTCATCAGAAAGAACGATTTTCTTCATTTTCTTTGCCACATCTAAAATCAATTTGATTTCTTCAGGTGACACATTTTGCAAACCCAATAAATCTTTGCCTTTTAGGCTAACTTGTCCCATGATTTCCTCCTAACTCACGTAACAAAAAAGACCTTTTGCCCAGGGCAAAAGGTCAAATAGTTTGCACAAAGAAGCCCCTATGGGCACTTCAACTATATTCCTTTCTCAGCCTCTCTGGACTAAATTAAAAGGTATTGTATTATGCAATGGTCTCTCGTACCATATATGCATTTTCTTTATTTATTGTACTGAATCCACCTTTGAAAGTCAATGTAAAACACAAAATTCATATGGATTTTAAAAAGAGGACAAGCATATAAAATTGCTTGTCCTCTCTATATTTAAACAGCTATTAATCCACTTCTATATCTTAAACTTTAATCTAAAATTTCTTTTTAGAAATTAAGGGTCTTAACCTAATGGATATAATCTTGGTGGGTTTTCTTCATCATTTTGCTGTTCATTTTGTGGAGTATATGGCATTTGATCTTGTTGCGGCTCATTCGCTACAGGATTTATCTGCACATATTGCTGATTTGGCGACAATTGAGGTTGACGTTGCTCACGACGACGTGTATTTTGAGATGCAGTCGGTCTAGGTTTTGTCAACTCATCAATGGATACAGCATTTGGAATAGTTACATTTGATGTATCCCCATGAATATCATCAAGTTCACTGAAGGAAGGAGTCCTCTTAGATGCTTGAGCAGCCTTACGTTCGGCTTCAAGTTGTTGACGGGCAAGTTCTGCACGACGACGAGCGCTCTCTTGTTGATCTCGAACACGTTGAATCGCTTCAGCACGCTCTTTTGCTTTACGCTCTATTTCAGCTTGAGCCAACGCTTGTTGACGGGCAGCTTCAGCTTTACGTTCTGCCTCTAGTTGCGCTTTATATCGTTCCTCAGCAAGGCGTCGTGCCTCGGCTGCTTGACGTTCTGCTTCAGCTCGTTCTGCAGCAAGTCGCTCTTGCTCTGCCTTACGAGCTTCCGCCGCTATGCGAGCCGCCTCTGCTTTACGAGCCTCTTCGGCACGTCTTGCTTCTTCTATGCGACGAGCTTCTTCGGCTCTACGCACTTCTTCGGCACGTTTAGCCTCTGCAGCAATGCGAGCTTCTTCAGCACGGCGCGCTGCTTCGAGTCGTTCCTGTTCAGCTCTACGTTGTGCCTCAAGTCTAGCTGCTTCTGCTTTCCGAGCTTCTTCTGCTCTACGTGCTTCTGCTTCTAAACGAGCTTGTTCAGCTTTACGCGCCGCTTCAATTCTCGCAGCTTCAGCTTTGCGTGCTTCCTCTGCTCGTTTTGCTTCTGCTGCTACGCGAGCGGCCTCAGCTTTACGTTCCGCTTCAATTCGAGCTTCTTCTACTCTACGCGCTTCCTCCGCACGACGAGCCTCTTCTGCTTTTCTTGCTGCTTCCATTTGTTGTGCTTCCAAAGCAGCCTTAGCCTCTGCCGCTCTACGAGCATCTTCTTGACGCTTCGCTTCAAGAGCGGCTTGCTCAGCAGCACGTTGTGCTTCTAAAGCAGCTTTCGCTTCTGCTGCTTTACGAGCTTCTTCGGCACGTCTTGCTTCCAATGCTTCCTGCTCGGCTTTACGTTGTGCTTCTAAACGAGCTCTAGCCTCAGCAGCCAAGCGTTCCTCTTCGGCCTTTTTGGCCTCTAAAGCAGCTTTTTCTGCTGCTCTTTGCGCTTCAAAGCGTGCCTTAGCTTCGGCCGCTTTTCTTTCTTCCTCCGCTTTGCGTGCGGCCTCAATACGAGCAGCTTCAATTCTACGTTCTTCTTCAAGACGTTTTGCTTCCGCTGCTAGTCGAGCTTCTTCTGCTTTACGAGCCGCCTCTAGCCGATCTGCTTCCGCTTTTCTCGCTGCCTCGATACGTGCCATTTCAGCTTTACGAGCCGCTTCCGCCTTGCGAGCTTCATCTGCTTTACGCTCTGCTTCGGCTTTTTCAGCCATCTTGCGCTCAATTTCAGCATGCTTGGCTTCTGCAGCCTTTCGCAACATTTCGGCTTTTTCTGCAGCTAGTCGAGCCTCTTCAGCTTTTTTACGAGCTAATGCTTCTTTCTCATCTTTTGCCTTTTTAAGTTGTGCTTCTTTTTTTACATCTGCTACAGCTTTATCGCTTAACTTTTTAGTTTCTTCATGAGCAATTATTTCTGCCCGTTTAGCTGGACTTTCAACAGTAGATTTTTTAGTATCTACGGACCCTTTATCTCCATCTTTACCACCTACAGGTCCTACAGGTATTTGTGTTCCCCCTTGAGTTGGGTTCCCTAAAATATCTTTAACATCTTTTGGTACATTAACAGCAATAGTTTGATGTTTTTGTGGATTTGCAAGAGATTCAGGAATCAACAAGAAACGAATTGGCAAATTCGATGCACCGGCTGGCATAAAGTTTAATGTTAATAAATCGCCCGCATTATAGTTCCCTAAAAGACGGCTATCTAATATAGTACCTTCCCCTAATGCGGAAATACCATCTGCACCACCAATGTGGTAAGTCCGTGTATCTGTCTGCCCCCTTCTAGCACCTTGTTGATGCAATGTTTTTACCGTAAAGGAACCAGAATAAGGTCCCCCAAGAGGATTAAAATACAGTCTAAACGGTTCATTCCCCTTTGTAGGAATTTTTAACGTATACGATACGCCATAGTTACCACGATCTCGAACAAATGCTTTATTTTGCATTTCGTCTACACCATTAATAAACGTATCTTCTCGGTCATTACCAATTTCTACAAAGGCACCACCTAAAGAGGTATCGAATGGTGTAGTAACCTCCATATTACGCTTAGCACCAGTATAAGTACCGCGTAATTGTATTTCATCAATAGGAAGGTTTTTCACCCAATGTGATGCATCTACAGGGTCCATCCCCATAGGCAACATCATGACACGCGCAAATATAGGCCCTTCTGTTTTAATATCTACAATACCCGTAAATAATGCATCTCGATTTACCGGTGTATTTTCTAAGTCACTAAAGATTAATTGGCGCCCTTGTGGTGGGATGCTAAGAGTATATAATGGTCTTGCATCTGGGCTTTCATTAAGAGGTTGCTCCAAATCCTTTCGAGACAAATCACGACCTGCTGCAAAATAATCAGGTGTAGCTACAGATTTTAATTGTCTCATGACATGTACTGAAGTTGGATAAGCCGTTTGGTTTTCTAAGACGATAGCAATCTTGTGAGGTAAATCCATTTCATTTACATGATAGAAATAGATACGACCATTGCCATTAATTGTACCTGCACTTAACGTACCTCCTACAGGTCCTACATATTCAGGACTATCCGATAGGAGCAATGTATCCGTTTGAGACACCAACGATGGTGGCAACGGAGAAAACTGAAAATATCCAATTGATTGTAAATCTATATCACGAGCTTCTACATGGCCTGTAAGGGCAGCCATGGCAGCCATAGCCGCAGCTACACAATATCTTGATTTATAGGAAAACATATATTATTACCTCTATACTTCTTCGAGCCCCAACGGGTCATACGTAAGTGCTAATGCTTCAATCTTCTTTAGTCGATGGCCAATTCCAGATTTAGATAGTTCCCCCTCCATCAACTCTTCAAGCTCTTTTAAACTCGCTTCAGGATTCTCCCACCGAAGTCTTGCAACGACGCGCAACTTTTCAGGTAATTCTTCAATACCGATTTCTCTATCAATAATACGGATTGCTTTTACCTGACGAACTGCTGCATCCACAACCTTCTGTAAATTTGCCGTCTCACAGTTGACTTGACGATTAATTTGATTCCGTACGGTTTTCATAATCCGCACGTTTTCAAATTCCATAAGCGCCGATTGAGCACCCATGATTTGCAAACAATTTGTTACTGCATCCCCTTCTTTAAGATATACTACATACTCGTCCTTCCGCTCCGTTAGACCAGCGTGAATGTGAAAGAGTCGTAATACATGAATAATTTCCCTCGCAAAAGTCTCATTCCCCGTCATAAACTCAAGATGGTAATCACTTTGTGGTTTATTAACAGAGCCTCCCCCTAAAAAAGCTCCCCTTAAAAAGGCACGTCGTGCTTCCATTGATTTGAGCCAACTGCGAGGGATTTGTTCGGTTACAGGCCATAAAGCGAGATCCTCTAAAGCCTGTCTCCCCTCTGTAGAAGGTTCCACAGAGAGCGTATACATATTTTTTTTACGCAGGTTTAAACCTTGTCGTACTAATACATTTGTAGGTAATTCGTATTGCTTTTTCAAAATACCAAGCAACCGACGAGCTACTGCATTATTAGCCGTAGCCAAACGAATGCCAACGGCACCTTTCATCCCCAAAATGATAGATCCGCTCATACGCAATAAGCAAGACGCTTCAATTTTCATGGCCACATCCGCATCACTAGAGGCTTCATATTGGCATAATTCATTTTTTACATCTTCTGCAAATGACATGGACATCCCTTCTCATTAATGATCATCTCGTTGAAGATAATATTCTAAGATATGCGGTTCAGTGTTAGATTGCATAGCATGAATGATATCCATAATAACTTTACCTAACCGTTCAGGTTCGTGAACAGCTGGTTTTTGAGGATTAATTAAGGTAGCTCGTATAGTGCGGATTCCTTTGTCTTGTAACTTTTTAGTATCTAATACCAATGGTTCAGATCCTACAGCACTATATTGTTCAACCATTTGAATTGGCAACGGCCCATCATTGGCAAGAACAGTATCTATAATTCCTTCTCCGCCATGAGCAATTAAAGCCTCTACATGGTCATTTAATGTGTAGCCTGTGGTTTCACCCGGTTGTGTCATAACATTAGCAATATAGATTTTATTAGCCTTACTGGCACGTACATGAGAGGCCAATTTATCAGTTAGTAAATTTGGGATAATGCTAGTATATAAACTACCAGGACCTAAAATAATCACATCGGCTTCATCAATGGCACGTAATGCAGCCCCCTCTGGCTTAGGCAATGCTGGATCACTATAGATATGACGAATCCGTTTACCCGAGTGTGGTATATTACTTTCACCTTCTACAATAGTGCCATCTGTCATCTCTGCACGCAATTTAATGAACTCTGTAGAGGAAGGAATTACACGACCACGGACACGCAACAATTTACTAGCCGCTTCAAGAGCTTCTTCAATATCTCCATCGTAAACTTGAGCAAGCGCAGTGATAAAGAGATTACCAAAGCTGTGTCCAGAAAGCTCATTTTCCCCTTCGAAGCGGTAACGGAATAAGTTCTCCATTACCCCTTCTTGTTCAGCTAGTGATACTAAACAGTTTCTTAAATCACCAGGTGCTATCATTTGAAAATCTTCTCGCAAGCGGCCAGAAGAACCTCCATCATCAGCAACTGTTACAATCGCAGATAGGTTTGATGTATGTGATTTCAAACCACGCAATAAATTTGATAAGCCTGTACCCCCACCGATTACTACAATTTTAGGGCCCTTATCGAGTCGGATATTTTGAAAGATAATATCCGATACCTTGCTGTCAGGATTAGGTAGTACCGCACGAATAATCGTTTTTATAACTTTACTTGTACCGATGAGCATTAATACAGCGCCAATCGATAATACTACAGCCCCTACAGCAATGAGTACATTATAATTGTAAAAGCCCGTCATATTATAAGAAAAGGCAAGTACAATATCTTCAAGAACCGCAAGCCATTGATAGTTAAACATCAAGGAAATGCCAATAATTAAAAGGCCTACACCACAACTAAATAGGGCAAGCCAACGTTTTATATTTAGACCCGGAATTAGCCACCGGAACCATCCTTTTCGCAACATAATCCCCCCTACCTAGTTATCAAGTGTTATAATTTCATGAGGATTATAATCTTCTTCTACATTATTTTTCATCATATCTCTATGTTCAACAGTTACACGATATCCTTTTTCTAACAAGTGGGAGTATAGAGCCTCTGCCATAGCTACAGATCTATGCATACCACCTGTGCAACCTACTGCCACAATAAACTGAGATTTCCCTTCTTGTTCATAATTTGGTACAAGGAAGTCCATGGTATCAAAGTAACGTTTTTTAAATTCCTCGGTTACTTCAAAGGAATGGATATATTCATTCACTGCTTTCACACGACCTGTTTTATGACGAAACTCAGGAATATAAAATGGATTAGGTAGAAAACGAACATCCCATACCATATCTGCATCGAGAGGAATACCATACTTAAAACCAAAGCTCACTACAGTAATCGCCATACCATGAGCTTCATCAACTTGAGCAAAGCGCGTTTTTAAATACTCTTTCAAGCTAGCCGTCTTCATATTAGTGGTATCAATAATAAAATCTGCTTTATGGCGCACAGAGTT
The DNA here is from genome assembly GCF_003603295.1 of Veillonella sp. AF13-2. Classification (NCBI taxonomy): domain Bacteria; kingdom Bacillati; phylum Bacillota; class Negativicutes; order Veillonellales; family Veillonellaceae; genus Veillonella; species Veillonella sp. AF13-2. The sequence goes on along the minus strand of NZ_QTMT01000004.1, from coordinate 96,438 downwards.
AAGAATTTGGCGTTCTTTTTTTAGCCCTGTTGTAATTAGCCCATTAGGAGCCAATGGATGACTCCGTCGACTTTCCTTATATCGACGAATCAAAGTCTCATCTGTAGCATCCATAAATACAATTTCAAAATCTACCTTCATATCTTTTAATGTATCTAAAGATGAAGAAAGAGCTTCAAAAAATTCGCCCCCCCGAATATCTACAACAAGAGCAACGCGATTAGTCCGTTCTCCACCTTGTCGGCAAATTTCACTTAATTTAGGAATCAGCACAGGGGGAATATTATCAATACATAAATACCCCATATCTTCTAAAGCTTGCAATACTTGAGTTTTGCCGGCACCTGACATACCTGTAACTATTAACAAACGAAATGCTTCCATAGTTTTACTCCATTATAAAAGATTATCTTTAATCCAATGGGCTACTCCATCGTCATTATGATGGCCACAAATTGTATGAGCCACAGATTTTACATGATCTGTAGCGTTTTCAACAGCTACAGAATAACCTGTTTTACGTAGCATAGAAATATCATTTTCTGCATTACCAAAAGAAACGATATGTTCTAAACTAATATGATTATCTAAAGCTAGTTGTGTCAAAGCACGCCCCTTTGACACATTAAGGGCAACGATTTCTAAAAAGTCTTTTTGGCTACGAACTAGATTAACCAAATCGCCCACTTCAGGAGTCAAAGTATCAATAATTTGATCAATCCCCTCTACTGTATCAATAGCGATTAGCTTATTTGGTTCAGACTCTAAAGTATATAACCCATCACCTAAAAACTCTGCTTTCGCTCCCGTTTGAACTTCATAGAGATCGGACTGCCATGTTTTATGATGACATAGCAAATGATCATCTATATAGGATTGTATATGCCAATCATATTGTTTTGCTAATTCATAAATACGCTGTACAGCCTCAACAGAAACGGTCTGCTCAAATAGTTTACACCCTGTTTCTAATTCTTGAATGAGTCCTCCAGAGAACAAAATCATGGGTACATTACCAAGCTTTAAAGCAGAACCAATAGGCTTTGCCGTTTGATACATCCGTCCCGTAGCAATGGTAACAACGATGCCCCTTTGCTGTAAACGATGTAACACATCTACTGTATAGTCAGATACAGTATTATCACTGCGTACCAAGGTTTCATCACAATCAATGGCAACCATTTTAATATGAGAAAAAGAAGGATTCATGTTTGCCTCCTTTATAAAAATTTTAAATACTCTTTATTATACCATTAATAGTGGCTATATAGATAGAAATTAGCGGTAAGAACTCTAATAATGATTAGAAAGTATAGTCATAAAACTTTCATTAAATGCAAAATCCTCTATTATCAATTAATTATTATTTCTTAATCAATTGTATAATATTAATAAAACACTATAATAAACACTTCATATAATTTTCATTTAACTTTATATTAAACACAAAAAAGAGACTCCCGAAGAAGTCTCTTTCATATAATTAACTATCAAATTAGAATTTGTAGTTAAGGTCTGCACGGTAAAAGTCACCTTTGTCAGTACCATCTTGAGTTTTCCAGTCGAAACCATAGTTAGCAGATAAACCAACGTTATTTTGCAATGCATAGTCAACGGAAGCCATCCAACCTTTAGCATCTGTAGTGTAGAATTGATTATAAGTAGTATCTACAATTGGTGCATTTTTCTTTTGGTTGAAGTATTGACCTTTTACGCCCCAAGTACCTGCTTTTTTGATGTCGTAGTTACCAAAGCCAAGACCTGCAGTCCAAGCTTGAGAGTCGTCTACATGGGAATCTTTCAACCATTCGCCACCAACCCAAACTTTGTCGAAGTTAGCATCAGCATTGAAGCCATAGATGTTTTTGTAACCATTATCAGTATCTTGATTTACACGGTCGTAGAAACCGCCTACCATAGTGTGTTTACCTACTTTACCAGTTAAACCAATATATGTGTTAGTTACATTTTGATCTTTTGTTAATTCGTTACCATTGGTATTATTGGCAACAATTCTACCATTATCACCGGATACCATGTAACCGTATGCAGCTTGTACATTAATTTTATCGTTGCCAACATTCAATTGAGCACCGTCGAATGTGCCGTCGAACATCAAGCCGCCACCGAAGGATTGACCGAAACGACCAGCTTTAGCGGATACGCGTTCGCCGAATTTATGGTTTACATAAGCGCGGTCAATTGTAGCATCTGCTTTATCTTCATTTTCAGAATTGCCTAATTCGAAGTTACCAGAAGTCAAACGAACTACAGCGTCTGTACGATCGTTTACTTTTGCGTTGAATTGTACACGTGCACGAGCGTCAAATTTGGATTTAGCATGTTCAGCATCTTTGTAACGAAGACGAGCATCACCAGTAACTTTTACATTACCAACGCGGTCTTCCAAGCGAGCTACACGAACGCCCAAGTTGTTCAATTCGTTGGAGAATTCATCAGCCAAACGGTTGATCATAGCTTGTTGTTCAGCGTTAGCGCGGTCTTGATTAGCCATAGCTTTAGCTACCATTTGAGCCATTTCGTAACGAGTGATGTTATTTTGGCCTTTGAAAGTACCATCTGGGTAACCATTGATAACACCAGCGTTAGCCAATTGAGAAACTGCTTGGTATGCCCAAGAATCTGGAGTTACGTCGGAGAATGGGTTAGCTGCGAATGCAGTAGTTACACCCAATACTGCTGTTGCTGCAAAGATTGCTGCGAATTGTTTTTTCATAGTTAAATTCCTTCTTTCTGAAAAAAATAGAAAATAAAATGTTACAAGTCATAACATTCACATTCTACTCAGTTCTTCAGATTAAGAATCTTTGGGAGTGTCCACGTTTCCTCGCCACATTCTACATCGAAGTTCTTCATTTCATGTGTTTGCTACTTCTCGTACGGTGATATTAGCACAACCACTTTTTCGTGTAAACCCTTTTTTCTCAATTGTGTTCTCATTATCTTGTTTTTATAACTTAAAATGCTTGCTAAGTTAGATTTTATCTAGTTTTATAGGATATAATTTTTTTCATAAAAAAATTTAATTTTATATCCTTTTCTATTAATTGAGAATTTTTATTATATTTTTCATTAAGTTAAACTTATTAATATATATATAATTAATAAGAAATTTATCTTTCTATACAGAAAGATTTTATAAATATATCCTACAATATAAGGGATATAATTCTTGATAACCACTAAATTATTCGATTACTTTTAATATTATGTATTTATAAAACATTTTACTATATATATATACTATTATATATAAAATAATTCATAATACTTTTATGCAACAAAAAAAGACTTCCGAAGAAGTCTTTTTTTGTTTGTGAGGGAATTAGAATTTGTAATTTAATTCTGCACGATAGAAATCGGAAAGATCATTACCGCTTTGGTCTTTAGAGTTGAAGCCATAACCTGCGGATAAACCTACGTTATCTTGTACTGCGTAGTCTACGCTAGCCATGTAACCTTTGTAACCATTAGATGTATTTGTTAAATCATATGCTTGATCCCAAGTGGAACTTACGATTGGTGCATTAGCTTTTTGGTTGAAGTATTGACCTTTCACATCCCATGTACCTTTTTTAGCGATGTCGTAGTTACCATAGCCAAGACCTGCTGTCCAAGCTTGAGAATTATCTACGTTGGAAGCTTTCAACCATTCACCGCCAGCCCACAATTTATTTTTACGGAAGTCCGCATTGAAACCGTAAACATCTTGTTTATCGGAATTAACTGTTACACCATTATGGTTCAAGTTGCCGCTAGATAATCTGGAGTAGAAACCACCAACGGAGGATTCTTTACCAACTTTACCTTTTAAGCCTACATAGGATACAGATGGGTTATCAGATTTGGAGTTGCCATCAGCAGCACCATCAATCATATAACCATACGCACCTTGTACTTGAACTTTATCATTACCTACGTTCAATTGTGCACCATCAAATGTATCATCGTACATCAAACCGCCACCAATTGTTTGTTGGAAACGACCAGCTTTAGCAGATACGTTGCTACCAAATTTGTGATCTACGTAAGCACGATCGATTGTTGCTTGAGAACCTTTAGTAGAGTCACCAAATTCGTAATTACCTTTTACACGAACAACTGCTTGTGTTTTATCATTTACATTAGCATTGAATTGTACACGTGCACGGCCGTCAGTTAAAGATTTACTATTAGCTTTGTAAACACCTTTGTCTTCAGAACCTTGATAACGGATACGAGCATCACCAGTTACCTTTACATTACCTACACGGTCTTCTAAGCGAGATACTCGAACTCCGAGGTTGTTCAACTCGTTAGAGAACTCATCTGCCAAGCGGTTAATCATAGCTTGTTGTTCAGCGTTAGCACGATCTTGGTTAGCCATAGCTTTAGCTACCATTTGAGCCATTTCATAACGAGTGATATTGTTTTGGCCTTTGAAAGTGCCATCTGGATAACCATTAACGATACCAGCTTGTGCTAATTGGGATACTGCTTGGTATGCCCAACTATCTGGAGTTACATCGGAGAATGGATTTGCAGCAAATGCTGTTGTTACACCTAACACTGCTGTTGCTGCTAACATTGTTGCGAATTGTTTTTTCATAATGAATTCCTTCTTTCTTATAAATAAGAATTTATATTTGCAGAAGACATTCACTACATAAGTAGTATCACTATGAAAGATGTATTAGGAGTGTCCATGTTTCCTCAACTAAATTATCTATCTTAGCTCCACTTCTTTGTAGCGTAGCCTTTCTGTTGATGTGAATATACCACCACCCCAAAACTTTGTAAAGCATTTTACACAACTAAATTTTATGAAATTTCTTTCATGAATAAAAATTATATCAAAAACATAGATTATTACTGCATTTTTAAAAATTTAATTTTACAAAATTTCATTTTATAGTCTAAAAAAATAGATAATTTTATTATCTACAGCCACAATTTTAATAATTATTACTTATTAAATTTAGCTACACTTATAATTTATATTAATTCATTTGTTTGAATTGTTTATTTTCTATAAGCTTGATAAGTGATATATTTAGATTCGACCTAGCCGTCTTGCTAAATTTTATTTAGTATACATTTCACAAGATACAACATAACTTAATCCTTCTTAACTTATAAAAAACCTATCTACGATGAAATTTATCGTAGATAGGCTTTCACGATTATTAAATTGCGTAAGAAACAAATCCTAGAATATGATCAACAGGAACTGGGCCGATAAAACGACTATCACTAGAATGATTGCGATTATCCCCCATCACAAATACATGACCTTCAGGAACTGTTACAGGTGTAGACCGAGTATAATTCATTTTTGTATCTTTTGTATATGGTTCTTGTAATTTTTCTCCATTACGCCATACATAACCATCTTTAAACTCTAGTACATCACCAGGTCTACCTATTACACGTTTTACCCATACATCATTTGTTTGAGCGGATTTATTAAAAACAGATGCATAGTTCATCAGTGGTTCTTTTACATCATCCACCCATGTACGAACACGATTAACACGACTATCAATAATAACGATTTGTCCATATTCGGGCATATCATTCATAATATGATGCCATTTGGTAACAATCAAATATTGTCCATTGTGTAATGTATCATCCATTGATTCCCCAGACACTCTAGTAGGTTGAATCAAGAAAATATGAATTACCATAGCAATGATTAATGCCAATGCAATAGCATAAATCCAATCTAATATTTCTTTTACTATTGTATTACCTAACTTATTACTCATAGTTTCCTCTTAATGACCACCTTTCGTAAATCTCCCACCAAAGACATCATGTACGTCTTGGATCGTAATAAATGCTGTAGGATCTACTTCATAAACGGTATCCTTTAATCTTGTAATTTCTAGCCGCGTTACTACAGAATATAATACATGTTTCGGTTGTTTTAAATACCCGCCTTCTCCGTACATAATAGTAACACCACGATTAAGATTAGCATTTAATGCATCAGCAATAATCTTGGAATTATCTGCATCGGTAATAATCATAACCCCTTTAGATTCTTCAAGTCCAGTAATGGTCACATCAATCATCTTATAAGCAATAAAATAAGCAATTAAGGAATACATGGCACTATTCCAACTATATACAAAGCCCGCTGCTCCAAGAATAACTAAATTCATGGCCATTACAATTTCGCCTACAGAAAAGGTGGACCGTTTATCAAAGATAATAGCTACGATTTCAGATCCATCTAATGAGCCACCATTACGAATAATAAGCCCTACTCCAATACCTAAGATTATACCACCAAAGATTGCCCCTAAAAATGGGTCAGTTGTAATAGGTGTAAAGCGGTGTGCAATGGTAGAAAATATTGCCATCCATATAATAGAGAACAAAGTAGACAAGGTAAATCCTTTACCAATTACTTTATAGCCTAAATATAAAAAGGGTAAGTTGAAAAGTACTACGAAAATACTAAAGGAAATACCTGATAGTTCCGCAGCCATCAAAGAGATACCAACTATACCGCCGTCGATGATGCTATTTGGTACTAAAAACAAATCTAAGCCCACCGTATATATTAGGGCGCCTAGAATCATCATTACACAGCGCATAATAAGATTTGACCAGTTACGCGTTGAAGTTTCACTTGTCATGATTATCTCCTTTTCCGTATAACTGCTCCATAGCATGTAATCTTTTCTCTTCTAACTCACTTGAACTCATAGTTTCTTCTTTGATTGCCGCTTCGTTCTGAGCTAACTGCTTCGTATAGCGCAATCCAATAACGAGAGCCGTCAAATCATCTACAGGTTCTGGTGGAAATTGCATAGATGTAGGAATAATCTTGCGCCACCCTGTAGGAGGATTATATTGCCAATATAATTTACGGGCCTCCTCTGTACTATGAGATTCGTCGATTAAACTAGTTGTAATTTTATGATTACGTCCAATTTGTTGAAGCGAAGGATACAAATGTTTATGATTTGTACCATTTCCACAAACAATATGAACAATACCATAATATTCAGTTAAAATACGCTCAATATCTTTATTGAAAGTATTTGAAGAAATAATTTTACGGCATATCATCTCACCGGAAGGTGAGAGTATAGCTACGCCAGTTTTCTCATTTCCTGGATCCACTGCTAAAATATATGTATTTTCAGTCATTTGATTATCCCCTTTGTAAGTACAGTAGTTATATTTTAACATAAAAAGAAGGTCTTATGTTGAAAATTACATAAGACCTTCTTTTATAATGTATGAAAACAGCATACCTTCATTATATTAATTAGTTTGCATTTTTGCCTTATCATTGAAATCTGGCATTTGAGTAATACGCAACTTGAGGTGAACAGGACCAGATGAATATGTATCTCCATCAGTATAAGCTTCCACATGAACCTTGCCACGCATAGTACTTATTCTTTTAATAGCTGTAAACAAATCATCACCAGGTATCGTTCCAATATCACCTGATAAGGAATCAGGAATAATCCCCTTTGCCTTAGCACGCTCATTTACTTGTTTCAAGAATTGAAGCATAGACGATTGAGCATTAGTACCCCCATCAATTACCGTAGAGTGAATTACCTCTCCATTTTTATAGATAAACTGTTGTGGATATACTTGAATAACTGCAACTGCAGGTTCACCTGAAATAATATTTCCGGCTGCCACAACTTGAACCACCATAGGAGTCTTGGAATTGATTAGCTTTTGAGTAGCTACCTCAACATTTTGTCGATCTACATACACAACGGATTGACCATTATCTTCTATACCTAAGCGACGTAAAACAAGTTTATTTGTATCATCGATAATATGTTTAATAGCATTATTACTATCTTCTTCACTTAAACCAGGTCGTACAACAGCTTGTGCTAATAGCTGATCTACTTGGAAGAGAATGGTTCCTTCCCGTAAATGAATGATGCCATTCTGCAATTGTTCTTGTGTATTTTGTAGATTCTTAATATGCGCTTCCATCTTAGCACGTGTTGCTTCAAGCTCAGCTACCTTTTGAGACACCTCTGCATAAGAGGCTTGTAAAGATGCCAATTCGGCTTCTGTTGCGTCTTTAGCAGCTTGTGCACTCGCCAATTCAGCTTTTGTAGCCTCTACTTCACGGCGAATTTGTTCGATCTCAGCCATCCGTTCTTCAAGCTCTTGTTTATTTTGTTCTAACAAAGCCTGCCCACGAATCAGTTCTTGCGTCTTTGCAGCAACCTCATTATTCAGCTGCTTTATATCAGCTCGCAACTGATCCATACCGAACAATGCGGTTCGCACACTTTGAGACGTAAAGGTTAATACCCCAACTGTAGCTGCTGCAACCAAAAGGCCTGTCACAATAGTAACTATAATAGATGTGTGCTTAGGTCGTAATCCAAAGAGGGACATACGACGTTTACCAATTTTAGTGCCTAGCTTATCCCCCATGTAAGCAATGAGACCACCCATAAGAGCGATAATTATTAAGATTTTGACACCTACTAACATCATGTCCCTCCTTTCTCCTAAGAATACAATCTGTTATTTCGATACGCGCCAATTCAAATACAACCCTGCAATAATACCTAATGTATCCGGTATTAATGCAGCTAATACGGTTGGCAATGCTCCACCTTTCCCTAAGGCACCAGCAAAGGTCATCACCCCATAATAAATAAAGATGATAAGAATACTAATACCAAAGCCGATAGATGAACTAGAACGTTGTTTTTGAAGGCCTAAAGGTGCACCTACAAGAGCAAATACAAAACTTGCCAACGGAATTGTAAAACGTTGGTACATTTCCATTTCAAGTTTATTAGCATTAGTATAAGCAGCCTTATAAGCTCTGATTTGATGACGTAACTCCTTAATCGTTAATTCCTCAGGTTTACGTTGATCTTGTTGAATATCTTTTGGGGCAGACTTAATCGGCAAGGATTGCTCCTTAAATTTCATGGTACGTTCAACACCATTACCAGCTGATAGATCATAGATGATACCATTCTGCATCACCCAATATTGACCATTCCAGATAGCTGTATCAGCATTTTCAACTTGTTGTAACTTGCCGCCCTCCCCAAATTGTTGAACCGTAATCATGGACAACTGTTTGGTTTCAGCATCATAGCTCTTAGCATACAGCAATGTGCCTAGCTCGTCACCATTCATCGTTTTTAACACAATATGATTTTGTGTTTGAGGTGATGCATTTTTCATAATTTGTTCGCGCACAATCGTTTGATACATATGATTTGTACGAGGCACAACAAATTCATTAAATGCTACAGCCCCAATGGAAATGATGAGTGCAATGATATATACGGGCATGGCCAAGCGTAAAAAGCTTAGTCCACCAGCACGCATAACAACGATTTCACTAGTGCTACTCAAACGACTAAAGGTCATAAGAGAAGCCAATAAAACCGACATTGGGAATGTTAAGATAACAATACTTGGTAAAGCCAAGACAAATGCTTGCATGACAAGCAACAATGGCGCTCCATATTCAGTAATATATTGAGCAATCCTAAACAATGTGCCTGTACCAATAAAAATACTAGTAAAAGCAAAAACCCCAAATAGGAATGGGCCTACAAAAGCTTTTAAAATATATTTATCTAATAATCGCATAGCCCCTCCTATAATTTAAAGTTATCCCCTAAATAATGTTCACGAGCGATTGGATCATTCGCAATTTCATCAGGGGTACCCTCTAGGAGGATTTTACCATTACTCAAAATATAAGCCTTATCTACAATCCCCAATGTTTCGCGAACATTATGGTCTGTAATCAAGATACCAATACCGCGGTTCTTAACGTGTAAGATAATTTGCTGAATATCAGCAACCGCAATTGGATCGACACCTGCAAAAGGTTCATCAAGAAGGATGAAATTAGGTTCTAAGGCGAGGCAACGCGCAATTTCTACACGGCGTCGTTCACCACCAGATAATTGCATCCCCATACGGTCACGGACATGTCCAATATGAAATTCTTCAATCAATGATTCCACGATAGCTTCAATCTCATCAGGCTTTTTTGCCGTAGTCTGTAGCATGGCACGAATATTGTCCTCTACAGACATGGAACGAAAGATTGATGCCTCTTGCGGTAAGTATCCAATACCTTCAGCCGCCCGCTTATACATAGGAATATTTGTTATATCCTTGCCATCAACGGTAATGATACCAGAACTTGGTCTTTCAATGCCTACAATCATATAAAATGACGTAGTTTTACCGGCCCCATTAGGCCCTAATAGACCTACAACTTGGCCTTTATCAACGCGTAGACTTACACCATCTACCACATTGCGTCCGCTAAAGGTTTTAACTAAGTTTTTGGTTTCTATATACATATATTATCCTTATTTATTCGGAACAATGACGAGTGTACTACGTCCACCTAATGTTTCAGCAGAATCATCAGCTAAACGAATTTTCAGTTCCGGTGCATTCAGTACATTACCATTTTGAACGGCATGCGCAGAACCAGATAAGAGTACCACTCCATCATTTTGGTTTGGCGTTTGTGTATATGTAGCTCGGTCAGCAGAACCAGACACGTTTCGTTCGGGATTAGAGAAAGTAACATTACCTTGCGCTACAGCACGAACTTCCTTCATCCATCCTTCTACCTTATCACCGGTTAAGGTTGTCCCTTCAGCAATCAAACGGGCATTGCCTGTAACAAGACCGTATTCAGAGTCAGTATTATACTCAACACTGTCACCAAAGATTTGGCGATCAGCACGTTGTAAATGAACGCTACCATTAGCAGTGAATTTATTATTATTGTAACTGTGAACCGCTTGAGCAGACATGGCCATATCAGAACCAATCATAGATACACCACCATCAAGATTTGCTTCTTGAGTTTTTGTATTGTACCAACCCTTGGCACCAGTCATAGTTTTATCCGCTTGGGTAATAACAACATTACCTGTTGCATCTGCACGACCTGAATTGCCATCATAAGACAATGTATCAGCGCTGATAGTCAACGGATCATTTGCAGCCCAAACTGTAACAGATGCAGTCATGAGTACAGCTAATATAGCCATACCAATCTGTTTTTTCTTATTCATCATATTTCCTCTCAATTACTTCTTTGTTAATTTCGCATGTCCAATGGCTTTAATAATTTTTAAAGACATATTGCCCTCAAGCTTGTCCCCTGTGAGGGTTACATCCTTACTGTTATAAGTGAAAGCCGTTTTAGATGTCAATGTTTTCGTTTTGTTATCAAAATGAAGGGCCTCAGTTTTAAATTCTGCACCTTCCGTATTAGTAGCAGTAACGCCTTGATCAATATCAAGAGAATTTCGATCGCCCGTCAGGACAGCATGAGGCGCTGTAATCGTAGTAGTCACATCATCTTGATAGAACAGACCTTTCAAATTGGTCAGAACGATAGCTTTTGTACGCGGGTCATATTCAATCTTCTCAGCCGATAATGCCCATACTAGCTTGCCATCTTTTTCCTCTTGCAAGTCCGCACCTTGGAAATTAACGAGTTGTCCACTTTGATTTTGAGTGGAATTAGCCTCATTAGAGTCTTTCATAATAAATACAATAAGACCGATTAGAGCTAATACTATAGCGACCACAATGGCAATTAACTTTTTATTGTTTTTCATGCGCTCTCTCCCGTATAGCTATCTTCTTATCGTAATCAATAATTTGATCCATCTTAGTCATCCAACGGTGTTGGAACCAAAGCCACTCATCTGGATGTTCACGAATAAATTCTTCCGTAACACGTACACAGGCTTCAGTTAGACGATACATATCAACATCTTCATCGCCAGTTTCCTCATAATGTAATGCTGGCAAGATATGAACGATATGTCCTCCTTCAGGCTTACGAGATGCAAAAATAGGTACTACAGGAGAGCCAAATTTCTTTGCAAATGTTGCTGGTCCCATAACAGCTGATGAATCTTGTCCCAAAAACGGAACTGGTAAACCATTTATATATCCATCTTGGTCAGCTAAGAATCCAAGTAGTTTTTTCTTTTTTAAAGCCTTAGCAGCAGAAACGATTTCGTTGCCACCACTAGCAAATACGTCAAGCCCCACCATCTCACGATATTCATTCATAAGGCGTGTGAATTGAGCATTAGGTTGTTTCTTAACAATTGTAGTGGAAGGATATCCATGAGCTGCCATAGCAGCCCCCATCCATTCCCAGTTGCCTACATGGCCAGTAAGAACGATAACTCCCTTATCTTCAGCAATGGCCTTTTCTAAATGTTCAACACCACGCATCTCTATGTGTTTATTGATAAAGGATTTCGTCAGGTTTGGCATGTATAATACTTCCATAACACTTCGACCAAGATTCTTGAACAACTTATTAATTAATTGTTCCGCCTCTTGATCGTTCATATTCATACCAATTTTAATATTATTTATGCCTCTAAGCTTTTGCTTCTTCGCTATTAGCCCATATACAGGACCTAAACAAGCGCCTATGAGCAAAATGAGCTTGTATGGTAGTCGACAAACAAGCCAACTAATGCCTTTAACTAAATGGTATTGCCATTCGTTATTCATTCTGCCCACCTCCTTTATTGTCCATGAGCATGGGCCTCTTGCGCATAATCTGCAACAACAGAATCCCATAAACCTTGATTCTTCAAGATATATTCTACAGCCTCTCTAACAGCACCATGTCCACCATTGACGGTAGAAATAAATTTAGCTATTGATTTAACCTCTAATACCGCATTATTTGGTGCCATCGGCAAACCTACGAGTTGAAGAGCTCCTAAATCATTAAGATCATCCCCCATGTAAGCAATCGAGTCTAAGTCGATTTGATGTTTTTTACAAAGAGTTCTTAATGCTTCAGTTTTATTAGCATGCCCCATAAGAAGTTCATCAAAATGCAACTCCTTCGCACGGCGCTCTACCATCGGAGATACACGAGCCGTAATAATTGCTAGCTTTATCCCTGATTTACGAGCCGCAGTCAAGCCTAAACCATCTTTTACAGAAAAGGCTTTGAGCTCTTCTCCAGTCGATGTATAAATTAGAGTGCCATCTGATAAAACTCCATCAACATCGAGAACAATCCATTGAATATTCATTATACAATGCCTCTACGCAATAAATCGGTAATGTGAACAATGCCAAGACATACATTATTAGTATCAACCACAGGTAATACGGTGATAGGGCGAGGTTGATTTTTCTCCATCAAATGAAGCGCTTCTGCGGCCAATTTATCCTTTGTAATCGTACGCGGCATAGACGTCATCATATCCTCTACGGGCCATTCTAAAAAATTGCTGCCAGAATCAAGTCCACGTCGAACATCACCATCAGTCACTAGACCTAACAAATGTCCTTCTTCATCAATAACATTTGTAGCACCTAACCCTTTTTCTGTCATTACAAAAAGTGCATCACGAACGGTAGCCCCTTTAAATACTGTTGGATTATCCTCGCCACCATGCATGATATTTTCTACAGTCAACAATAATTTGCGACCTAAGGAACCACCTGGATGGAATACAGCAAAGTTTTCTGGAGTAAAATGATGGCGTTCCAATAAACATACTGCTAACGCATCACCTAGTGCTAGGGCAACAGTAGTACTTGTAGTAGGTGCTAAACCTAATGGGCAAGCTTCTCGTTCTACCTCTGCCAACAATACAATATCAGAATTTTTTGCTAATGTAGACTCTGGTTTCCCTACAACACAGATTAATTTAGCCCCTATGCGGCGCAGAGACGGCAAAATACTAATAATTTCTCCTGTTTCACCACTATTAGAAAAGGCTAACACTACATCATCTTCAGTAATCATACCAAGATCACCATGCACGCCTTCACCAGGATGCATAAAAAGTGCCGGTGTCCCTGTACTAGCCAAGGTAGCCGCAATTTTACGACCAATATGACCAGATTTTCCCATTCCTGTACATACTACACGGCCCTTACAAGCCAAAATCATATTTACAGCATTTACAAAATTGTGATCCAAACGAGAACTTAATTCTTCAATAGCACGAGCTTCCTCATGAAGCACCTGTGCCGCTTGTTCTAAAATAGTCACAAATACCGCCCCTAACCTTTTACGATTTTATCAATAGCTACTAAATCACGAAGCACATCTTCGAATTGATCTAAATACAACATATTAGGACCATCAGATAATGCTTCCTCAGGATTATCGTGCACTTCAAAGAATAGCCCATCTACACCACTAGCCACAGCCGCACGCGCCAAATTTGGTACAAATTCACGGTTACCACTAGATTTAGTCCCTGCACCACCTGGTAATTGAACGCTATGAGTAGCATCAAAGATTACTGGATAGTCGAAAGAACGCATAATTGGGAACGATCTCATGTCAACTACGAGATTATTATAACCAAAGCTAAAACCACGTTCGGTAAGCATAAGATTTTCATTACCTGTTTCTTTCATTTTATTAAGAACATTTTCCATGTCCTTAGGAGCCATGAATTGACCTTTTTTAACATTTACGCATTTACCAGTTTTAGCAGCGCCGTAAACAAGATCAGTTTGACGGCATAAAAAAGCTGGAATTTGTAGAATATCTAATACTTCAGCTGCAGGTTCAATTTGCTCGATAGAGTGAATGTCACTGACAACAGGTACATTGAGTTCCTTCTTAATAGAAGCAAGCATTTTTAACCCTTCCTCAAGACCTGGTCCACGGAAGGAGTTAAAGCTAGAGCGATTAGCTTTATCAAAGGAAGCTTTAAAGATATAAGGAACACCTAAACGTTCGCATATCTCTTTTGCTCGTTTACCGATAGCTAATGTGCGGTCATAGTCCTCAATAACACATGGACCTGCAAGGACAAATAAACCCTTGCCGCCACCCACAGTAATATCTTTAATTTGAACTGTTTTCATTTATTTCTCCTCTTGCTCGTAAATTGCATTAACACGAGCTAAGTCTTCAGGTGTATCAACACCGATAAATCGTTTATTTGTTAGAATAACACGAATTGTATAACCGTTTTCTAGAGCACGTAATTGTTCTAGAGATTCTGTTTGCTCCGCCGGAGTTGGCTCCATCTTAGCGTAGTTTAATAAGAACTCTCTACGATATGCATAGATGCCAATATGTTTTAGTGGCGGACGCACAAAGTCATGACGAGGATATGGGATTAAAGATCTAGAAAAATACATCGCATCATTACGATTATTTAAAATGACCTTTACCGCTGATGGCTCCTCGTACTCTTCCTCTAATAAAGGAGTAGCTACTGTGGCCATCTGCAAGTTTGGATCTTCCTCAAATAGACGTGCCAAGTCATCAATAAGATTTGGATCAATCATCGGTTCATCACCTTGGACATTGATAACAACATCTAAGTCTGTATAATGACTAGCAACCTCTGCTAATCGATCCGTTCCTGTAGGGTGATTAGGATCTGTCATCATAACAGTTCCCCCAAACTGTTGTACTGCAGAATATACGCGGTTATCATCAGTGGCTACAATTGTACATACTGTCTTTGTAGCTTGTGATACCCTTGCATAAACCCGTTCAATCATAGGTTTACCTGCAATATCAGCTAATGGTTTGCCTGGTAATCTTGTAGAACCATAACGCGCAGGAATAACACATCCAAACTTCACGATAAAACCCCATTTCTGTTATTCGTGTATCTTATTATTATACACTAAATCTCTAAATTTTCTATGAATTCTTGTTTTCCAGAAACAAATTCAATCCCTATAGATAGCACCAGAATCGGTATTTTTAAGTCTTCAATTGCATGCAACTGACTTAACTTAACTGCATCCTTTTCTGTAATACAAATAGCATCAGCTTGATGAGCAAATGCTTGTTTCCAAATCTCAACTACATCATCATTTGAAAAGTCATGATGATCTCCAAATGGCAAGGTATGAACAACGTTATACCCTACATCAGTTAACGTTTGTGTAAAGGATTGAGGGTTTCCGATTCCACTTACAGCCATAATGCGTTGTTCCTTGTAAGCATCTACAGAAGCCCCAACAAAACCATTAGCCCACTCATCTAAGGTGTACATAAATTGCGGTTTATGTGTTGTTTCATAGACAGGTATATTGGGAATCATCTGAGTTAATCGCTTTCGAATGCCGGATACAATACCTGGTGCTACTTGATCAACCTTAGTAAGAACGATAATATCCGCGCGCTGTAAACCACTAAGGGGTTCACGTAATAGTCCCCGTGGTAACACATGTTCATAGCCAAACGGATTGGATGCATCAATTAGTACAATATCAATATCTCTTGCTAGTGCACGATGTTGAAATCCATCATCCATAATAAGACAATCGGCACCTAGCTCATTAATAGCGATTTCTGCAGATTTGGAACGTTCACGTCCAATAATTACATTGGATTTTTGTAAAACCTTAGCCAGTAACCAAGCCTCATCACCACTGATAGATGGCTCTACAAGCATTGTTCCGTCTTTAGAAATAATAATATTTTTGTTATTATCTTCTGCACGGTACCCACGACTAAGAACAGTAGGATGAAGGCCTTTCTGAGTAAGCACATCACAAATAAATCGCACCATCGGTGTTTTTCCAGTACCACCAGCCGTAATGTTGCCAACGCTGATTACAGGCACTATAACTTTCGTAACGCCTTTACCCTCATCAAATCGAGCATTGCGTATTGATACAGCTTTCTCATAACCTTTACTCAAAAGGCCTAAACTGGAGCGAGCTATATCACCTAATACGGATTGATCTTCACCACTAACGATGGATTTGAATAATGCTTCCCCACTCATAGGTGACGCCTCCTATTATGTAATACAGTAAACTAATCTACAAATTTAGTCTTACTACGGAATAATTTGATGTTTCTCAAATAGCAAACGCAACTCTTGTGTATTACGTCGCGTAGCACCACGATTTTCTTTAATGATATCCAGGCAGTTTTGCCCCATCTTTTTAGCCAAGTCTCTATCATTACATAACCGCAAGACCATAGCGGTTAACTCTTTTCCATTCTTCACTTGCTCACAAGCATTTCGAGAGTTTAATAAGGCGAAAATTTCTTTAAAGTTAAACATATGAGGCCCAACCAAAATTGGCTTACCATGTGCAGCTGGTTCCAAAATATTATGGCCTCCAGTTTTAACAAGGGAACCACCAACAAAGATAATATCGCCTAAGCTATACAGTCGTCCAAGTTCACCAATGGTATCTAAAACAACAACGGGAATGCCTTCGTGAACAGGCTCCTTCATATCGCTACGACAAATAGCACTCAATTCATAACGCTTTGCAATATTTTGCACATCATGACCGCGATAAATCTCACGAGGTGCAATCAATAAACGAGCTTGTGGATACGCTTTCAATACTTGCTTGAAAGTTTCAAAAATAGCCTCTTCTTCACCTTTGTGAGTACTACCTGCAATAATGATAGGATGATTATTCCCAAAGCCAAATTCATCGAGAAGAGCTTGTTTTTCTTCATATGATACGGTGGCATATGTTTGATCGTATTTCATATTACCTGTTACGGTAATATCAGGTGTATGAGCACCTAAACTTTCAATATACGCCGCATCAAATTTGGACTGCATGCAGAAACGCTCAATAGAACGTAACATTTCACGCGTAAAAGCACTGATATACTTATAACGTTTCATACTGCGATCTGAAATGCGTCCATTAACCATCATAACTGGAATATTTTCCGATTCGGCGATACGCAAGAAATTTGGCCAGATTTCAGTTTCTACAAGTAAAATAGTAATCGGCTTAATAATATGTAAAATTTTACGAGTTAAATATGGTAAATCAAGGGGAAAGAAAATAATTCCTTCGGCTTCAGGAATGATACGATGAGCCATAGCATGACCAGTAGCAGTAACTACAGACACGACCACAACAGCTTCAGGAAACTCCTTTTTGACTTCTTTTACCAATGGACTGGTAGCCACAATTTCCCCTACAGAAGCGGCGTGAATCCAAATAGCACGACGCCCTTCAATTTTCTTTAATAGTGAAGCTGGCATATAGCCTGCACTCTGTTTGATACGCTCATAAAATCCATCTTCAAAGGCAAGTCGGTATAAAATAACCGGAATCAAGCCAATCCAATAGAATATGAGCAATACGTTATATATCCAGTACATGGTTATCCTTTATTGGAGAATTGAACGGAATAAAGATGGTTGTACAATCCGCCGTCAATAGCTAATAGCTCTTGGTGAGTCCCCTGCTCTACCAAGCGGCCTTGATTGAGTACAACAATTTGATGAGCATTTTGAACAGTGCTCAATCGATGGGCAATAACAAATGCCGTACGCCCTTTCATAAGGCGATCTAACGCCTCTTGTACAAGTTTTTCACTCTCCGTATCTAAAGCAGATGTAGCTTCATCTAGAATTAAAATACGAGGGTCTTTTAAAATAGCGCGTGCGATGGCAACGCGTTGACGTTGTCCACCAGATAATGAACTGCCTCGTTCGCCTACAATTGTATCGAGACCATCAGGCATCTTCTCAACGAACTCAAGTACGTTAGCCGCTTTAGCCGCTTCATACACATCTTCATCAGTAGCATCTAAACGGCCATACAAGATATTCTCTTTAATTGTAGCATTGAATAATACGGTTTCCTGTGGTACAAGACCAATTTGTTCACGCAAAGATTTAAAAGTAACATCTTTTATATCATAACCATCAATTGTAATAGAACCACCAGTTACATCATAGAAACGAGGTAGTAAGTTAGCGAGAGTTGTCTTGCCTGCACCAGATGGTCCAACAAGGGCTACACTTTCGCCAGCCTTAACTGACAAGGTAAAATTTTCTAAGGCAGTCTTTTCTCCATCATAGGAGAAAGAAACATCATTAAACTCCACATTGCCGGTAATAGCAGGCAATGTAATAGCATCAGGTTTCTCCACAACATCTGTTTTAGTATCTAAAATTTCAAATACACGATCGGCAGCAGCCAACGCCTTTTGAATATTACCATATACTTGACTCAAACGTTTTACGGGATTTGACAAGTTAATAGCATAAATCAAGAACGCAATTAAAGAACCTGCAGTAATAGCACCTGTTACTACGGAGTAACCACCGTACCAAAGGATGACCGCTACAGCGATTGCCGCAGAAAACTCAACCATTGGGCTTAACAAGCTAGTCAATTTAGTAGCTTTGATAACTGCTTTAAAATTGCGATCATTTTCATCTTCAAAGCGCTTACGCTCAAAATCTTCACGAGCAAAGGATTTTACAACGCGAACTGCACTAATTACCTCTTGTAAAAGTGCCGTAATGTCAGCTACACGCCCTTGGACATCATGCCCCGCCACGCGAAGCTTCTTACCAAAAACATTGATAATCACTAAAACTACGGGAACCGTAATAAAAGTAACTAACGTCAATTTCCAGTCAATGAGAAGCATAGACACCAAGGAACCGATAAGTGTTACAGATTCCGTAATAAAAGAAATCAAGTTATCTACCACGGCCGTTTGCAATGCAGCTACGTCATTTGTAAGATTACTCATGATAACGCCCGTCTTACGACGATCGAAATAGGATAAGCTTAATTTTTGTAGATGATTAAAAATAGCCTCACGTACATCAATAATCACGCGCTGTCCGATGTAGGACATGTTATAAGTTTGACCATAGGTAGCAAAGCCACGAATTAGGAAAATCAGTATAATAGCACCTACAATAAGGTTCAACATAAACATATTCTTTTCATCTAATACTTGGTCTACTACATTCTTAATTAGCCAAGGTACTACCAAATAGGCAGCAGCAGCGACAATCATGCAGAACACTGCAAAAAGCATTCGCTTATAATAAGGCTTTACAAAGTATAAGAGCCTAGAATAACTATTCATTACATTTCTCCTTACCGAGATTATATACAAGATGTGCTACCCGTTTTACTGCACCCGGCTCACCTAATTTATGACGTACTTCGCGCAATTCACTGCGCATAGCTTCATTTTTGTCTACATCTCTGAGCAATGGTTCTACCAAAGACACAATTGCGTCTGGAGTGACAGCATCTTGTAATAATTCGGGAATGACTTCTTTACCCGCTACAATATTAGGCAAGCCCACATGTGTTACATTCACAACCATCTTACCAATACCATACGTAATTGGAGATACACGATACAATAACACCGTTGGCAATTCCATCATCGCCGTTTCTAATGTAGCCGTTCCTGATGCGGCAAGGCACACATCACAAATCTGCATCAAGTCATATGTATGGTCTTCCGTAATCGTAACAGGCACCTTATGAGCATCAATAAACGCTTCTAACTCACTTCGATCAATTGTATGTGCTCGAGGCAAGAAGAATTGAATATCTTCATACTTCGCCATCAATTGCTCACCACTTTTTAACATCGTATCAAGTAAGGATAAAACCTCTTGTTTACGACTGCCTGGCATGAGCAATACCTTTTTAGCCTCTTTGCGAGCCCCGAAGTATGCTTCGGCCGCATCCTTAGTCATCGTAGGATGTACGATGTCGAGTAAAGGATGCCCTACAAAATCTACATTACATTTATACTTGCGATATGCTTCAGCTTCAAATGGAAAGATAGATGCTACCTTAGTTACATACTTACGGATTGTATTACCTCGACTACTATGCCATGCCCAAATCGTTGGAGCAATATAATACAAAACAGGAATCTCCAGTTCATGAGCCACCGCAGCTAATTTCATATTAAAACCTGGGTAATCTACACAAACGAGAATATCCGGTTTCTCCTTCATCATGACGCGTTTCAAATACGTGCGCAACTTAAAGAATTTTGGCAATGATTTCACAATCTCTACAATACCAATGACACCAAGATTCTTAATATCATACACGATACGAACACCAACACGCTCCATCAAGGTGCCACCCATACCAAACATTTCTACAGAAGGATCTATTTCTCTCAATGCATTGGCTACACTTGCCGCATGAGTATCGCCGGAAGCTTCACCGGCGGAAAACATGACTTTCATTATGCATCCTTTCTGGAATTTACAAATTCTTGGTCAACAGCACAGATAACAATACCATGACGATCTGCCATATCAAGCACGTCTTGTTGTTGTACGAAAATAGTCTTTTCCGCTTCTACAGCTAGTACCTTACAACCACTATCAATCATAGACATGAGCGTTTTTATGCCTACTGCCGGCACATCAAAGCGTACATCTTGATTTGGTTTTTCGGTTTTAACGACAACCGCATCCCCACGGCCGAGCTCGCCACCTCGTAAAATACACTTATCAGTACCTTCAATAGCTTCAATAGCCATGGCCGCCTTATGCTTAACAACAACAGTTTGACCTATATCAAGGGCACCCATTTGTTTAGCTAGTTCAAAACCAAAACAAATATCAGCCCATTGCTCATCTGTAGGTTGTGCTTTTGAAAGCACTCCAACCTTTGGCATAAATGGTTTTAAGTATACGGTTTGATCTAATACTTTAAAGCCTTCTCGCTCTATTTCATCAACGATGGCAAGCATAATCGTATCATCTTTACGATTTTTAAGACGCTTTAAAACACCTAATGTTTTTAAATCAGGAAACGTAAGACCTTTAAAAAGAATCTCTTTAGTAACTTTCCCAAGCATGGTTAACTCTTCAACCTCTTCTTTTTTCAAGGTTTTGAAGATTTTACCTAGTTTAGCAACACCAATATCGTAGAAAGCATCAGCCTCAGCCTTTAGAGCCGGGTCTATATCAGGTACTACACCGATAACAACCACCTCGTGGCCCAATACATGAGCGGCACGCATGAATTCTACAGGCAAAACACCTATGCCCGCAATTAATCCTACCTTTGCCAAGACTATACCTCCTAGATGGCCTCACGGCCTATATATCAATTAGTAATTTCAAGTTCCCTATGAAAAGGCCTAAAAATAGACATAATCATATACAATATATTGTACTATAAATAGCTACTTTTTACCATTAAAAAGCCATGGTTTATGCCCTTTTCTTCATCATTTTATTATAATTCCCTTATTCCTTTTAAGCACTAAAAAATCTACGATTATATCTATCAAAACTTTTCTATAAATATAAAAATATAATGTAAATTAATCATTGATATAAAACTCAACTAGTGATAATGCACACAAAAAGACCTCGTACATTGTACGAGGTCCTCATAATTAGTCGCGACGAGTACGCATAATTCCCCTATCAGCATTGCGTAGGAAGCGTAATAAATTTTCAATTTCTACGGAAGAATCCAATTGTAATTCCATTTCTTCAATCGCCTTAGATAAACTGAATCCAGAACGATAAATAATACGGAATGCCTGTTTCAAATCACGTCGTACATCTTCGGAAATTCCTGCACGAGATAAGCCTACAGAGTTTAGCCCGATAACACGTGCCGGTTGACCATCAGCAATTACGTAAGGTGGGATATCTTGTACCACCTTAGCCATCCCGCCAACCATTGCATTACGACCGATTTTAACAAATTGATGAATACCTGCAAGGCCACCAATAACAACGCGATCTTCAACGATAGCGTGCCCTGCAAGACCAGCACAATTACTCATTATTACATTATTACCAACGATACAGTTATGAGCCACATGTGTACAGGCTTGAAGTAAACAATTATTGCCTACACGTGTTTCTTCACCTTCACCAGTAGCGCGGCTAATAGTTACGAATTCACGAATAACCGTTTCATCGCCAATATTACAATAGCTTTTTTCGCCTTTAAATTTTAAATCTTGCGGTTCCAACCCAATAGATGCGTTAGGATAAATTTCACAACGCTTACCAATGGTTGTCCAACCACCAATTACAACATGTGCACCGATTTGTGTGCCATCGCCAATCTCGACATGTTCGCCGATAACAGCGCCAGGACCTACGATTACATCTTTGCCCAATTTAGCATTTGGATGGACTATGGCTGTACTATGGATGTTGGATTCCGCATTTTCCATGCCTACAACTATCACTACAATCACTCCTCATTCTATTATACAAGGGCAAACATGTATTCACCGCTAGCGCACAATTTGTCGCCAACATAGGCACGGCCTTCAACCTTGCCCATTTTACCTTTAATTTTAACAATATCTACCTCCATGCGAACTTGATCGCCAGGTTTTACAGGATGGCGGAAACGCACTTTATCAATACCTGTAAACATAGGAGTAAGACCACGATTTTCCTCAGGGTACAATAATGCAATACCACCGACTTGAGCAATAGCTTCAGTCAATAATACACCTGGCATAACTGGGTTCCCTGGAAAGTGACCTTGGAAGAACAATTCGTTGAATGTAGCATTTTTAATACCCACAGCACGTTTCATAGGTTCTAACTCAACAATGCGATCAACCAAAAGCATTGGGTAACGATGAGGTAAAATTTCTAAAATATCTTCGTGATTAAGAATCATGGCTGTGTCTCCCTTATTTCTTCCATTATACTGCGAGCCAATCTTGAATTTAATTCATGACTCGATTTCAAAGCAATTACATGGCCTTCAATCGGTCCTAACAAGAATAAATCCCCTATAACATCTAATGCTTTATGGCGAACTAATTCATCCTCAAAGCGTGGTATAGATAGACATTTCTCATCATCATAGACTAATGCATTATCTAGGCTACCGCCTTTTGCAAGCCCCATGGCCTGTAATTGTTCCAATTCCTTCATAAATCCGATAGTCCTAGCCGATCCAATGTGTGCTTTGAAATACTCAGGCGATACTTCAAAATCACATTGTTGCGTACCAAGCAACGGATGGCTGTTAATTGATGTAAAAGTCATGCGATAGCCATCATATGGCAAAATCACAATAAAACGATCCCCATCATAAACAGCATGAGATCGAGTCACTTTGTATATATGACGCGATGCTATTTGTTCTTCAATGCCAGCCTCTTCAATAAGATTGACAAAAATAGCACTACTACCATCACCTACAGGAGGTTCTGGAGAATCCATTTCAATATAACAGTTATCAATATTCATAGCACTGAACGCTGCCATCACATGTTCAACAGTAAATACCTTTGCTTCACCATTTTCCAGCGTGGTAGCGCGCATAGTGTTCGTCACATTATCAATGTGTGCTCGCACAGAAGGATGCCCTTCAATGTCCGTGCGGACAAACACAATTCCTGTATCTTCAGGTGCAGGCTTAAAAACCATATGTACTGGTTCACCGCTATGAAGGCCAATCCCTTGATATGAAACAGCCTTTTTTATTGTTTGTTGTGGCTTACTCATAAGAATGTCCTTTCATAATCCGAATTCACGTTTACTATACACCAATATGTATTATACCCTATTTGCATAGGCGTTACAAGAAATTTACCATATATTACGCTAATTGGAAAGACTATTCTTAGTCTTTAAAATTTTAATAGATTATTTTTAAACACTAAGTTATAAGTTATAAAATAAAAAGAGATTTCATCCATGCTAGTAGGAATCAGTTTCATCTTGAAGATTCCACAATCGCATAAACAAAATCTCTTTAAAATTATTAACTATTGAAAAACATCAGGTGGTGTATCTATTTGTTCACCATAAAAACGACGAGTCCATTTCCAACGGTTATGAAGCCAGAACCAATCTTCAGGATATCGTCGAATATAATCTTCAATAAACTCATTTAGACGAGTTGTTGTTACCGCTATATCACGCTTTTTATCATCTGTACGTTCCACATAAATTGGTGGATGTGCTTCAATCTCATATTTCTCAGAAAACAGGCTATAATGTATGGTTACAAAAATAATAGGCACATCTTGCATACGAGCCAGTACAGCTGGCCCAGCAGCCGTCAATGTTTCATAGCCAAAGAATGGTACAAGAACGCCATCATCACCAGGGTCCTGATCCATAATAAGGCCTAAAAATGCACCTTTTTTTAGTTCATTAATCATTTCACGAACACCTGTTTTATAGGTCACATGTTGATGCATAATCCGACGATATTCATTGATAAACTTATCGGCATCACCATTCTGTTTCATAGCCACAGAAATCAATGGATATCCTTCAGAAGCAAGAACGCCACCTAAAAGTTCCCAGTTACCACTATGAACAGCAGCTAAAATTGCACCTCGACCATTTTCTAAGGCATCATCTAAGTACTCTCGATTAATAAACTCCACCATATCTTTGTATGCGCCATCTTTAATTTCAGGATAGCGCAATACATCAATAATCATACGGCCAAAGCGTGTAGTACTAGCTTTCGCAATACGTCGAGCTTCTTTGGGATCATCTGTAATATTACAGAATAAAATTTGGCCTATCGCCAGGCGCTTGCGTTTAGGTGGCACCACTAACCACGCAATTTCACCAAGCAATGTACCAATAGCATATTGCAAACCTTTAGGTAATAAGCAAATAAAGGCACTAAAGATTTTCATAAACCTATACATGGATTATTAGCTCTCCTTAAGCTGTGCTTTCAAAGCGTCAATTTCTTTTTGTAATTGTTTTACAGTTTTCACCATTTCTGGCAAACGATTCTCGTAAGCAGCCAATTTTAGCCACTCTTTATGAGGTCTCATTGGATACCCAGCCATAACAGAATTAGAAGGCACATTGCCAGTAATTCCTGTTTTACCTGCAAATTGTACATTATCTCCAATTGTAATATGACCTGTACAGCCTGTTTGTCCTGCAAAGATTACATGGTTACCACATTTTGTACTACCTGCAATCCCAACCTGTGCGATTAAGAAACAATCTTCTCCAATCTCAACATTGTGGCCAAGGTGAACAAGATTGTCAATTTTGGTACCGCGGCGTACCAAGGTAGATCCCATTGTAGCATTGTCGATAGTAGTGCAAGAGCCAATTTCTACATCATCTTCAAGAATAACATTGCCTACTTGAGGAATATGCGTATGAATACCATTTTCTGTGGCAAAACCAAAACCTTCACCACCGATAACTGCTTTAGCACGCAATACAACGCGTTTACCCAAAATACAGTTCTCATGTACGATAGCACCCGCATAGATGTCAGAATCTTCCCCAATTCGTACATTATGACCAATATATACATAAGGTCGAATCGTTACATTATCACCGATAACAGCATTATCATTAATAACACAATAGGCACCAATAGCTACATTTTTACCAAGTGTAACATTCTTGCCAATAATAGCAGTACTATGCACTTCACGGGGAACTACAACAGGTGGATGGAATACTTCTAGCACTTGGGCAAATGCAGATTTTGCATTATCAACTACGATTTGCGCCATCGGTGCATTTTTTACTTCTGATTCAACGATAACAGCACCCGCTTGGCATAACGCAATATGTTCAACATATTCACCAATTGCAAAAGTTATGGATTGTTTTACCGCTTGTTCAAAGCTACGTGTCTCAGTAATGACAATAGACTCATCCCCTATAAGTTGACCGCCTACTAAATTTGCGAGTTCCTGTAAAGTTTTTTCCAAGGCAAACTCCTCCCCCTGTGGTAATCCTCAATTATTGTGCAGCTTCAGTTGTACTTGTTGTAGCTTGATCTGCTTGCTGTGCATTTTGCTGAGCATCTTGTTGCTCTTGAGCTTTAGCTGCGTTTTCAACTTCTTTGATTTGATCGTCAGAAGCCTTACCCATTTTTGTGATCAAATCATCGGTTACATCAGAGCCACCACCAACAACAGCGCCTTTTTCAATAATAACATCAAGTTTTTTTTCTTTCACAAGTTCATTGATTTTTTGTTCTTGATATTGACGGTATTCTTGTGCTTTTGCATTTGCAAAGGCATTTAATTCTTGATTCGCTTGGTTAAATACATTTTGTTTAGATGCTTCATCAGCAGCAGCAATTTTAGCATCTAATTCCGCTTTTTTAGCGTTAATCTCTTTAGTAATTTCAATACCTTTTTCAGTACTATTTGCTACTTTCACGCTATCCACATAGCCAACATTGTTAGAACCACAACCACCTAAGATAGCCATAGAAGCTACTAAAGCTGCACTTAATACTAAAGATTTAATACGTTTATTCATAATATAACTCCTTATTGAACTCGATAGGACGCCTTCACTGCATCAGTAATATCAAGCCCTTTAATATTACCACCATCATCGATGATGACTAAATCCAAATGTTGTTCCTCAGCAATAATTGCTACGCGCATACGAACATCTTCTAAAATGGCCTCATGAAGCGCACTCACTTCAGCTTCTTTATCTGAAAGCTTTTTTGCCCATGTATCATTCCACTCTTGCGCCACAGGCAGATTATTATTAGCAATGATGGCTTGTGCTTGTTGTTGCACCATGGAGTCTCGTTTCTCAGCTAATTCCTTCTGTAGGGATGCAGCGTATTGATTGAGCTCTTCCTGCCCTTTTTGTTGCATTGGAGCAAGCTCAGCCTGTACCTTTGCTTTAATTGAATCCACATCGAAATCCGACGGCTTTCTCTTAGCTAATAATTCTTTTAACCTTTCTTCTTTTTTAGCCTTTTCAGCCATAGCCGCTGCTCTTTGTGCATCATCTATATATACACGTGCATCATAGGCATATAAGTCTAATTGAAGGTTTACGATTTCCAGATCATATTCATTAGTACTAACCTTTAACTCAGCTAAATACTTTTGAGTCAATTCATTGCGCTTCGAATTTAATTGCTGATTTAGTTCATTTTCTTTTGTTGCAATACGAGTTTGCAATTCTACCGTAAGAGCATCTGACAAGGTTGAATCCAGTGCAAGTGTTTTCAACTGTTCATCTTGTGTCTCTGACTTGGCATTTAAGGCTTGTTGTTCAAGTTCATATTGACGTTGTAAAAGTTCCAGTTCATTCTTGGCTTGTTTATAATCCGCATAGGATGGATTAAACGCTAGTACATCATCAATGCGTACAACACCTATTGACATGCCATCAGGACCCTGTTGGCGATTTGTTACAAAACCATAGGCCCAAACCATAGCACTTATTGCAGCAACGAGAAATATGACTAGTCCTATATATCGTTGTTTCCCGTTCATTGTCGTTCTCCCTTACATAGAACTACAGTTTATTTTTTTGCATCAGTAGCTAGTTTTTTCAATACTTGATCTGTAATGTCAACACCGCCATATAGTACAGTATCTTTAGTCATAACAACGCTAAGACCCTTAGCATCACCAACTGCTTTTGCAGCCTCCATAGCTTTATCTTGAACGGATTTAGCAATTTCTTGATCTTTTTTTGCTAGGTTTTGACGCGCTTCTTCAGCGATTTTTTGTTTAGTAGCATCATCTTGTGCTGCATCAATTTTAGCTTGCGTTTCTTGTTGTAATTGGCTTTGATAGCTCATATATTCTTGAGCTGCAGAGATATAAATTGGATTATCTTGAGACAACATACGAGATGTATCAATAACCCCAATAGTACTAGTCCCACTATTACTACTAGGCGAAGCCATTTGCGTATAAGCTAACGCACCAATACCAACAATAAAAATTGCAGCAATGACGATGGAAAAAATCTTTACATTCGCCTTGTTGTTCATCATTCGCATCATAATAGAGTGCCCTCATTTCTTTAAATCACTGCATCAAAGGATGCCATATAGAGATATTGGTGAAAGCCTCTTTAAAAAGAGGCCTTCACCATATACATTTACTATATTAGAATTGTGTACCGAAGCTGAAGTGGAATTTATTTTTGTGTTTACCCACGCCATAGTCAAGTTTAACTGGACCAATTGGAGTCGTAATACGAACACCAGCACCAACGCCATAGTTAAAGGTTTTCTTGCTATTATACCATGTAACATTTGGTGCATCCCATGCATCACCGATATCAGTAAACAATACGCCACTAACCTTTTTAACGATTGGGAAACGGAATTCCAATGTAGCATTGTACATATACTTGCCACGGAATTGATCATCTTCATAACCACGTAAGGAATCAGCACCACCCAATGTGAACAATTGGCTATAAGGAGCATCACCTTGAATAAAGCCACCACGTGCACGGAATGCCAATACATTCTTAGCACCAAGTTTTTTATACATGCGTGCTTCAGCTGTGAATTTATAGAAGTCGAAGTCACCGCCTAAACCATGACCAGCCCATTGTGTAGTATAGGAAATACGACGACCACGAGTTGGTTCATAGATATTATCACGAGAATCGTATACTTTTTGCCATGTTACGGAGTTAATGCGACCGAAGTTATTTTTTACATAGTTGTCAGATGCAAAGTTATAGGAACCATTATCCCAGTTTGTACCTTTACCCGCATTTTTATCATAACGGAAACCAGAGCTATCATCATCATCCCATTTATAAGTATCTTTACGAGATTCTAATGTCAAGTAATCACGAGTATATTCCCCAGTTTGACGACCGAAGGAAATATTGAAACCACGAGATTTCTTATTGTATTCTGCTACTTCACTACCATCTTCATTGTAATCTGTGTATTCATCTTCGCGGTTGAAGAAGGAGAAGCCAAGGGATGTACCTTTGCTATCAATCCAAGGTTTCAAATAGGAGATTTGGTAGTTCTTATATTTTTTCTTACCACCGATTTCCCAGTGAACTTTAAATTTATCGCCAGTACCACGTAAATTATCTTCACCAAATTCAACAATACCCATCAATCCATCAGATTTAGAGTAACCAGCGCCTAATGTGATGGTACCAGTCTTATGTTCCAATACATCGATTTCAATAATTACATTATTTGGATCTTGTTCACCTGGCAACATACGAACGTTTACGTCATCAAAGAAACCTAAGTTATATACGCGTTCTACAGAACGACGTACCAAGAATTTATTAAAAGGTTTTCCTTTCTTTTGAACAAATTCACGAGTAATAACTTTATTGCGGGTTTTCTTGTTACCTGCTGGAATGATATCTTCTACGACACCTTCAACAATGTGTATATGAAGTATGCCTTGGTCATCTACACGGATACCATCAACGTGTGCTAACATATAGCCATCGCGAGCATATGCAGCATTAATGCCTTGAACTTTTTGCCCTACGGATACAGAGTTAAGAACTTGACCTGGTTGAATATCCATGAACTTAGTCAATACTTCGGAGGAATATACAGTATTACCTTCAAAAGAAACGCCAGTAGTAACTGGATTTACTGTTACGGCAAAGTCCAATTTTACGCCTTCAGGCACGGAAGTAAATACAGGATTTACTTCGGAGAAGTAACCAGTATTACCAAGATTAGTTACATCTTTAAATACGCCATCAACAGATACGGTATCGCCAACTTTTTCAGTTAAAATTGGCAACAAATTTGCTTGCTGTTCAGCTGTAACGCCAGATATAGATAAACCGGTAATCAATTTACCTACGTAAGGATTAACAGATTCAGCACTAGCAGATGTGACATATTGTGCTTCTACTGTTGTAACAGCTTGAGTTTGGCCATTTTCAGCAGCCTTATCAAGATCAGTACCACCAGTAGTTTTAGATACCATTTTTACTTGTTTATCATCAGTTTTTAAAGCAGCATTATTGACTGTAACAGTTCCATCAGAACCTTTTACTACAGTGCCGTCACTAGATATAGTCGTATCACCACGAGCAGCTAAGATAGCTGCATCAGTTTCATCTTGTATAGTTGTAGTAGTTGCATCAGCATTATAAACAGCTTGTGTAGTAGCTGCATCATTTGCTGTAGCAGCATTAGTCGTCGTTGTGCTATTTAAATCTGGAGTATAGCCAGCTTGTACCTCAGCAGCAAATACACTGCCTGTCCCCATGACAGCAGTCAACACGGACGCTGCAAGCATACTTTTATAAGCTTTTGGTTTAAACATAAATTCCTCCTAGAACTCATCCCCATAAAGAGTTTACATCTTATTTATAAAGACTAATAAATCTTTATCATTATAGCATAAATTGCTTGGAATGAGTACTATATTAAACAAATTTTATGAAATTAATATGACTAGAATGTGCATACCTAAGGGGTTTACACATTCTAGCCATACTCTTAAAAGCTACGTGTCCAACGACCACCTATATAATTGTTCCCTTTTGATGTATGCCATCCCGTGAACTTAAGGTTTCGTTTAACAGAATATTCTATACCATATTTATTTTGTTTGTTATTAATACCTTGAGAATAAGTCAACATGACTCTCGGTAATACATATTTACCGATTTCAATATTATAATTACTTGCCGTATCCCTATTGGTTGGCTCATCGGGATCAATTGACCCTGTTGTAATATTGATGCGGTCTAACCCAAGTGTATTTTGTAATGCATCTTGTACATAGCCAAAAGCAAACATTTGAAGCCCTGCTGTAGCCACGGCATTCACATCTTCATTTGTCAAAGTACTACTATTTGAATCTGCACCGCGGCCGAAGGTCAACATGGAAATGATTTGCTTTCTAGACAGTCTAGGATTAGAGGACAATGATAAGTCCATATGATCCACTGTCCCTTTTACGCCAAGCATAATAGTGTAATTACTTACATTTGTTTCAGCCTCTAATTGTAAGTTTGGTAAATAAGAGCCACCTACGAAATGGGCATTCCCTTTTGTAATATTAAATACATGGCTCAAATACTTAAACGTGCCATTTCTAACATCAAATTGACCACTAGCAGTTGGATTTTGTAAAGATCCACCAAAATGAACATCGCCACTGATAAACATGTTGTATAAGGTGCGATCATATAAACGTACACCTTTACCCGCATGAACAGTAACATCCACCCCCATATCTTTGGTACTTTCACTAGATTGTAAGGAAAGAGGAATTTTGAATTGAATCTTTTCAAGATTTAAAGTACCAATAAGGGTCGGCAATCCATCTCGGTCAGCAATATAAAGTTCACCATTCAACGGTCCTCTTACATATTCACTGCGAACCTCTAAGTCTTCTAGCTGAACTGCCGCCTTGTAATTAGTAAGAGTATGTCCAGACCAATTTACTTTAGCAGCCAAACCAGCTGAGCCTTTGCCCATATTAATACGGGATTGGAAATCACCTTGTTGACCAGAGAAAATTAAGTCACCATCAATACCAGTAATTTGATTTTCTACACTTGCTAATTTCATCGTACCATTACGTACGGATACAGTACCATATGCTTCAGGCTGATCAATAGTGCCTGTAATGTGAACCGTGCCTTTTAACGGACCTGTTGCCTCCTTAACACTAGTTGTAAGAAGAGGGATAACAGCCATATCTGCTTCGTTAAAATCAATAGTTACATCCATAGATTTGCTATCATTTGCTGGAATATACCCAGACGTAAAGATTGCCGCTAATGGAATCTTACCATAGACGCTAAGTTTATACCCACTTTTGGCACCTTGAATTCGTTGAATCTGAATAACTTGATCTTGCATTGTAGCCAATACAAAACCTTCATCAATACCAACACCATTAAAGGACCCCGACTCTACAGCACCGGATAATTCTACTTTAGGATTCTTAGTTTCCCCAGTGATATTTACAACGCCAGTCACCCAACCAGTAGCTTGAATATCCTTACCCATAAGTGGCAAGAACGGTACTATATCAACATCCTTTAATGCAACCTGTAAGTCCGCTTGACCATCAAGATCCATCGTACCGCCTATTGCAATGAGACCTTCATCAACAGGCAGTTTCAAAGTTGTAACTTTGAATTTACGATTAGCAAGACTTGCATCGATAGTTGCATCACCAACAATCTTTTCATCAATACTTACATCATTAATCTTGCCTGTTACATTAACGCTTGGATTGTCGCGTGTACCTCCGATTTCAACAGAACCATTTAATTTGCCATCAATGTGTTCATTGGACCGGTCTAGCAAGGTTAGCAAATTCTTTACGCTACCATTAGTAACATCTAATACACCAAATAGTTGTCTACTATCATCAAACTTCATACCACCTTTAGCAGTGTAGCGACCACCATCGGCTTCAGCAAAGGTGAAATCTTGCACATTTACAACCGATTTATCTGCATAAACACGACCATGAATATCGTTCAATAATTCCCCATTAACTGATAAGGCATCGGATGAAATATAGCCATTGAATTGAGGGTTATCCACAGATCCAGTAATTTGTCCTCGACCAGATAGCAAACCATCAACTTTGTAATCCGTATTAATGAGCAATCTGCCCATATCAATTTTTTTGCCTTCAAAATCAATATTAATTGCTTCTTTAGATACTGTACCGCCACCTGTGATAGTTGCACCATAACCTTCAATATCAAATCTATAAAGCTCTAATGTATCATTCTGATAGTTATATTTTGCAAACGCATTGGTCACGAGTTTGCCATAAGCAGAACCATCCCACAAATGAGCACGACCTTCTATAATCGGATTTGCAGCCGTCCCTGTAATATGATTGTCTGTTTCAAACCAACCTGTAATAGGAACATCTGTAACAGTACGAATCACATTTTCAATACGAGCAGCCCGAGCCTTGGCATTTAGATCTAACACATCTGTATTAAGATTATACCAACCATTAACATCATAGCCCCCATCGCCATCACCAATATGTCCATTGGTGATAGTGAGAATATGGTTATCTAGCTTAATATCTCCATGGATATTATTGAATCGAGCCCCTTTATAATGTACCTCTTGCCCCCATACAGTGCCCATTACATTTGGATTATCCAATGTACCTTGTATCGCAAAAGAGGTATTCAAGGTGCCATCAACATCTTGACCAATAATAAGACTTAGTGCGGTCAATGGCAATGCATTACCGGAAATAGTGGCATCTATATTACCATTTTGGATATAGCCATATCCGCTTAGCGCCCCATCTCCTATAGTGCCTACAACGGTCATATTTGTACTATTATCAGCATGCGTAAAGTTAGCTTTTGCAGTATCAACTACAACACCGCGAATGCCTATTTGGCGACCTTTAACAGAGCCTACAACATCTGTAACTTGATTATTTTTTCCTAAGATACGCATCTCACCATCGATATTACCTGTAACCGGTGAGATCATATCTTTTGTGAAAGTGCCTAAAGGTAAATTTTGAATCTTTATAGTAGTATCAAAATCCCCTGTATCAACCACATATTGGCCCTTAACCTTTGCACTACCTTCGCCTACTGATAGGCGCACATCATCCGTACGAACTAAACCGTTATCATATACAATATCACCTTGTAAACGATCAATATAGTAACCATTATAAGAAATACCATCACTAGCAATCGTTGCATCTACACGTGGAGCTACTGTCGTGCCACCAATATGTGCACGCCCACCTACAATACCAGAAACACCGACGTCTGTTATCGCCTCTAAATCTACTTTATCGGCCACAACATTAAGATTTAAATACTCTTCATCTTTGCCTAGTGTAACTAAGCCATTGATCTTTGTTACTTGATCATTTACCCTCCAAGAACTACGACTAATAACGATTTGATCATTATTAAGCATAATGCGACCCGTGCCATCGGTAATATTATAAATTGTATTACCCCGTTTATAAGTGCCTGTTAAACCTTTAAAGCCTACATTACCACTCATAATGTATTTGCCATCTTCACTTTTAAGATTTAAATGTAAATCTTGTAACTTACCACTCGTTACAGATAGATCCTTACGAAGTGGAACAAAACTCATAATACCAGCAGTATCAATTTCATCAGCTTGTACAAAGAGATCAAAATTAGATACATTGTTCATATCAATTTTGCCATTCAAGGTAATTGCGGAACCATCTACATCAGCAGTAAAGGCACCTTTAGACATGCCACTCATATCAAGCGCCATAGTCCCATCAAGATTTTCTACATTCCTCTTTATTCCATCTTTAGTACGTAGCGCTACGCGACCATCATTAATAGTCACAGAGCCATCAAAAGTACCCGACTTATTTGGATCGGATGGTTTTACTAACTTAGTTATACTCCACGACCCATCAGCTAGTTGCCATATATGAAAATCTGGCGCCTCAACGATTACACTAGAAATAGCCGTAGCCCCTGATGTGTTGCCACCGACAATCTTCGGCAAAGAAGATAGTTTAACTCCTACAGCTACCTCTTGAGCAGTTCCAACTAAATGACCATCTCTATCTTTGATAGTCACATCTGTTAGAACAACATCACCATTCCAATTAATTCGGAGAGAATCATAGTCTATAGATCCGTTTATGACATTATTTACTTGTTCTTTAACCATAGGTGCAATGTAAGTTTGAGCCATAGGATTGATGCTGGCACCAACAATACTAGACAAACCTAAAATCGCTGCACCGATAAGGAGCCACTTTTTACGGGTCATAATGATACTCCCATACACATTATGAATAATATAAATATATATACTAATCTTACCACAGACACAGTAATAACTATAGTATTTTCAGAGTGAATTTTATAAAACCTATCAAGAACACTCATTGTCTATAATGTCCATTACAAGAAAAAAAGACGACCGAAGTCGTCTTTTTAAAGATCATATTATTGATTGCCGCCTAGTTTTGACAATTGTTCAACAGCACCACTATTAGCGATAACTTCAGCACCTTGACCTACAGGTGTAGACAATGGAACGCCTGTTAATTGTTCAAGAGCCGCAATGCTAATATTGTAATTATAAAGAGCTTCTACATAGTTATTACGAGCTGTTGTCAACTTAGTTTCTGCATCAAGTACATCAAGGTTCGTACCAACACCTGCACGGTAACGAAGCGTAGCAATACGGAAACTTTCTTGACCTTGTGCGACTGCAGTTTGTGTACTTTGGATTGTTTGTTCAGCAGCTCGTAAATTCAAGTATGCTTTTTGTACGGCTAACAATACAGCATCAACAGTTGCCAAATTAGCTTCTTTTGCTTGTTCAAGTTGTGCATTTGCTTTTTTAATAGCATTTTGTGTTGCACCACCATCCCATAAGTTCCAAGTAGCACTAGCACCAACACTCCAGGACTTTGTACTTGTACCAAAGTAACCATCTGGATCACCATAGCCACGACCAGCTTTTACAGCAACCGTAGGCAAATAACCCGCCTTAGCAGATTTTACAGCTTCTTCCGCAGATTTTACATCAAGAGCTGATTTAACAAGAGCGGAACGATGAAGCATAGCATATGCTTTCGCTTGCTCCAAGGTTACATTATATGGTTTATATTGTAAATCATGCTCTGCTGTAGTAATAGCCGTTTGTGCAGGGTATGCAATAACTTGATTTAAGTTCGCCTCTGCTAAATTTGCAGCATTTTGCGCTTTTACAAGAGATGTTTGAGAATCATCAAGATTTGTTTTAGCGGCCAATACATCGGAGCTCGCCACTAAACCAACATTATACTGTGCCTCTACATTGGTTACATGACCTTGATAATCTTTAACAGCTTGTTGTGCTACATCTACCATATTACGGCTCATAATCAATGTATAATAACCGTTAAGAGCATCATATTTTGATTGTTGTAAAGCCTCTTCATAGCTAGCACCAGTACCTTCACGAGTATAACGTGCAGAATCAATGCTTGCATCGAGTTGTGGATTGAATACAGGCGCACTAATGGAGAAGTTATGACTACCAGATTTGCCACTACCTGTGTCACCGCCCGTTTTTTGAGCACTCCAACCATAACTAACACTTGGATTCTTACCAGCTGCTACTTGGCTTACTGCAGATTTAGCAGCTTCATAACCCCATTTAGTTTGCTTAGCTGTACGATTATTAGCTAATGCTAAATCAACCGTACGGGCTTCGTTTAAAGCTAATGTACGTTCATAGGTTTTACTGTCTAAAACAGATTTTTCTGCTAATTGCTTTTGTGTTAATTGAATAGCTTCTTTTTGATATTTGCTTAATTGGTCTCCGTTGTTAACGGATGTAGTTACTACATCAGCGGCGAATGCACCAGTAGTAACTAAAGAAAGCATTACACCTAAGGAAAGAACCTTTTTATTCATAATATGTACCTCCATACTCATATAGAGTAAATGTGTTAGTCATTAGAATACTTGTTTAATACCGAAATAGGTACCTCCATTCGTAGAACTGAACGGTCTGGTCATTTGAATAACGCCATAGGTATCTTTATGCAAACGTATATCACTACGAATACGATATTTACGATGATTAAGGTCATATAGCGCGGCTGATAAGGACACTGGACCACGGAGGTTATAATCCACCCCAAGACCCAATTCACTTTCAAAAATACCACCACGCACCAACCATTTAGAACTGATAAATCGACCTGCATTCAGATCAAAAGTAGTATCATCACCCATATTAGAAAGGCCAATTTCAGCCATTCCTTTATTGTTAAAGGCACGTACTCTACCATTGACACGGAATTCATTATCCGTTGTGTTATACAACAAATCTACAGATGGTTCAATCTTGGTAGATGACTTTTTTTCAGTCATACCAACCTCTACACTATTTCCATTTACATCCGTTTGGTACGCCTTTCCGCCCATCAGTTTATTGATGCGAGCTGAAATCTGTGCCGTATTATGTAAAGTCTCCTTAATATTTTCTTGTGCTTTAGGATCTGTTACAGTTGATTCCATGGTACGAGCCATATTATCTACACGATCAGTAGTTTGTTTTAAATTAGTTAAAATAGCACGCATATCATTGCCTGCATTACCATCAGCATTAAATTGCTGTGCTGCTTGATTTAGCTGAGCCGTTACATCCGCCATATTTTGTGTAATAGCTACCGCATTATCAGCCATCACAGCTGTAGATTGCAAAGAATATTTAAGTGCACTTTGAGTTGCAGGATCACCAATAATACTATTAATAGACTGTAGCATCTTCTCAGTACCATCCATTAATTTTTGTGCACTCTGCATGGCCTTATCCACAGCATCAACGCCTTCACCTTTAACGGAGTCACCATCTTGTAAATATACTTTAGACTGTCCTGGTGAAATTTGAATAAATTTATCACCTAAAAAACCATCTGACCCCAAGGAAAAGATTGAGTCACTTGGAATCTGCGTTTTTTCATCAAGTTTCATCTTAACCACAACGCCACGCGGTGTAATTTCAATATCAGAAACAGTCCCAATGGCCACGCCGGAAAATTTAACCTGATTCCCATTTTTTAGGCCATTTACTTGAGTGAAATCACCTGTAATTGTCATTTGCGGTTTAGCCCAAATATCGATACGGCCTACAAATAGTATGCCTGCAATAAATAGAACTATACCTATTATTGTAAAAGCCCCTACCTTGGCCTCCGTCGTCCACTTCATTATATATCTCCCATCGCAGATTCGTTAATCGGCTCTGCTTCACCATGAATAAATTGTTGTACCTTCTTATTTGTAGAATTCTTAAATTCTATTGTATCAGAAATTTCTACAAAATGCCCCTGATCGAGTAAAGCTATGCGGTCAGCAACATAAAATGCTGACTGCATATCATGTGTTACCACGATAGAAGTACAACCAAGCCGATTCTGCATCCCCTTAATTAGCATACTAATCGTACCTGATGTAATAGGATCTAACCCTGATGAAGGTTCATCATAAAGAATTAAACTCGGATCTAGTGCTATAGCACGAGCTAAGCTAACCCGCTTTTTCATACCACCAGATAACTCATTAGGCATATAGGACTCATATCCCTTTAAACCAACCCAATCAAGTCTTTCTGCCACAATGCGTTTGATTTCGTCATCCTTTAACTTCGTATGTTGACGCAAACCAAAAGCTACGTTCTCACCTACCGACATAGAATCAAACAAAGCTGAATATTGGAATACCATCCCCATTTTTCTTCGTACCGTATTAAATTCATCTTCAGATAATGTAGTTATATCTGTGCCATCTACGATAATCTGCCCTGATGTAGGACGTTGTAAACCTATTAATAAGCGAAGTAATGTACTTTTACCACTACCACTGCCGCCTAATATAACTAACGTCTCCCCATCATTAATAGTGAGATTAACAGAGTCTAAAATCACACGTGACTCGTAGGCAACTACAACATTGCGTAGTTCAATCATAAATCCCTCTAAAAATATCCACTAAAATAACAATGTAGATAAAAAGTAATTTAATACAAATACTAGAATAATACTAGTTACTACAGAACTAGTAGTGGAAAAACCAACAGCTTCTGCGCCCATTTTAGTTTCCATGCCCTTATAAGCACCTACCAATGCAATGACAGCACCAAACACACTAGACTTTATAAGTCCTAAGGTGAAATCTGAAATGGTAGAAAACATTTGAATAGAATCTAAATATGTACTAGGCGCCAAACCCTTGATAACAGTGGCTACAAAGTAACCACCGGCAATACCGATAACAACACCATAAAATGCCAAAATTGGCACCATAATCATACACGCTACTACACGTGGTACCACGAGGTAACCAACAGGATCAACAGCCATAACACGTAGGGCATCAATTTGTTCTGTTACCTTCATTGTACCAATTTCAGCCGTGATAGCTGCGCCAACACGGCCGGCTAATACTACACCAACTAAGATAGGACCCAATTCACGGCCCATAGCTACAGCCATAAGACCACCTACTGTACTTTGAGCACCATAGGTAATGAGTACATCTGTAATCTGTAAGGTCATAACGGCACCAGCAAAGAGTAGAGTTAAGCTAATAATAGGCAAGGAGTCTACCCCTAAGTGAGCCATCTGTTGAAATACATGCCACAGATTAATCATTTTTAATTGTTTTATTGTTTGCCACACTAATAATGTAGCACTACCCATCTGCGATAAGCCGTTTATGACGACTCGACCTATCGATTCTAGCCAACTCAACAGTCTATCCCTTTCCCTTAAAGTTTCAACTTATTCAGCTGTATTTGTTCCACCAGCATTAGCCTCGTCTTTTTTATTAGTTTCTTTCGACTCTTTTTTAGAATCCTTTTTAGACTCAGCTTTATCCGTTTTATCTTTTTTAGATTGATCTTCCAATTCTAACTTGCGTTCCATCTTAATCTGATGTTTCGCTTCTTTGACACGTTTTGCTAATTCTTTATCCCGATCAGCAGGCTTCATTACATGAATCGTAAATTGACCATCACCTTGCACAATGTACTCAGTATCAACAGCAGTCTTTTCAGGTTTCTTTTCATCATCCTTACTAGAACTCAAATCTTCTTGACCTGTTTTTTTCTTTACATCCCCTGGCATAGGTTTTGATTCCACATCTTTAAGCTTAGCCTTTTTA
The DNA here is from genome assembly GCF_003603295.1 of Veillonella sp. AF13-2. NCBI lineage: Bacteria > Bacillati > Bacillota > Negativicutes > Veillonellales > Veillonellaceae > Veillonella > Veillonella sp. AF13-2. The sequence goes on along the minus strand of NZ_QTMT01000004.1, from coordinate 56,272 downwards.
ACAGATTGAGAGCCATCTTCATCAACTAAGCTGATACCATCTTCCAAAAACTCTACAACAATTTGATTATTTGTATCTGTCTTTTGAATTTCATCATAAAGCTCATCAAAATCTTTATGAACCTTCAAACGACGTAAAATTTCATCTGTTAAATTATATTTCTGTTTTTCCAATACGTATGGCAATGGAATCTCGCCACCGCCACGCACCTCTAAGGTATACTTACCAATAGCTTGATCTTCAGGTACCTTAAAGAAAATTTGTTTAATAACCTTTTCACCGCGGAACGGCTCTAATGTTACATCTACTACGATAGTATCCCCAGGAGAAACTACAGTAGACGAAGCAGAAGCATCGATAAGCTTTGCTGTTTTCTTATCTTGCGTTACGTTTGTTTCAACCGAAATATCCGAAATTTCATAGTTGATGAATCGATTGTTCATAAGAACATCAATGACATTATAAAATTCATCAACTGCTTTTTCACTAATAGAATCAGAGCTGTAGAACATATTTGTCCGCGTTAATGGCTTATGTTCTTTCCCTTTTGGCGTAATAGTATAAGAAATTGTAGCCGTACCAGAGCCACTGCGATCCAATGTTTTATTCAACATATTGTATAAGGCTGTAGCTGCTAAAGTTGGTGTCATTTCACCATCTTCAATAACCTTGACGGAACTAGTTCTATCACGGCCCATATCAATATCCTTTAAATGGAATCGCAATGGAATACCTGGCGAAATCACGCCTGATACACCTGCAATACCGGCACCTCTATCTTCGGTAACAGAGCCAATCTCTTTACCCATAGAGCCAAGCTTAAAGGCAGCATTATAGCTTTTTACAACGGTAAAGATACTTGCATTGTGCATAAAATAGTTAGAAGAACCATGTTTTAAGAATGGATGACCAAAGGCAACAACCTTTTCACCATCTACATGAGTAACAGTACCAATAGCGCCCAATTTAAGGTCACCATCAACTAGCAAAGCCGCTACTGAGCCACCAGCTTCTAAAGGTTTTGCAATTTCATCACCACTAGCACTTGCGGTGTCATATGTTTCATATTTATATTGTGGTAACTTCGATTTAAAGTATTCCATTGATGCCGCATCGAAGCCATATGCCATAAGTGGAGTACCTAAAGGAATCAATTGTGTATCATCCCAAGGTTTAGATAAGTTTTTCTCATATGGTATATTCCATAGTTTGACCATATCCTCAATAGGAGTAATCATACCTATCGTACCATCCGCAAACCCCCAGCCATAAGCAACAGCCCCAACGAGTTTACCATTTATATATACAGGGCTACCACTCATACCATGCGCAATGCCACCAGTTTGATCCATAACGGGTCCGGAAAACTTGGCTAAAATAAGATGACCAGATGGTCCCTTATCCTTCATGACACCCAGTACCTTTACATCAAAGGTGGAAATAGTATCCCCTACGATTACAGTTTTTGCAATACCTTCCATACCTGTTGTTACATCATTGACAGGCATAAAATCAATAGCCTGTGCAGTTGTAAGTGAAGTACAGAAGAAAAGCGCCAGTATCGCTTTTCTATACCGACGCCAAGAATGAGAAAACTTCATTCCTTCTCTCCTTTATTTACTTTCTACAGTGACAACGATTTGATCACGAGAAACGTCTGAACCCACTGTAACATTAACCGCCGTTACAGTACCAGTTACAGTAGATTTAGCAGCAGCCATAGGACCAGCCAATGTCTCTACAGTCACCAATGTTTGGCCTTCTGTTACAGAAGTACCAACAGAAACTGTAGAAGCAACTTTACCTGTTAATACACTTTGGTATGATACAGGGGCCGCCATTACAGAGCTAACACTTAAAATGCCTAATGCAGCTAAAGCTAACACTACTCTTTTCATAACGATCCCTCCTTTTACAAAATTAGTTATGTATTTATAGTATACTAAATTATTAGTAATATTTCAAACAAAATTGTATGCAGCGAATCTATTTTATGATTACTATATCCTCATAACTCATAGGTGCAGAAGATTTGTGTACATAATCATCATTGATAACTATATCAATGCTACCTTGATTTGATAATTCAGCGCCATCAACAACACCTAATTTAGACAATAACTGAGCTCCTTCTTTTTGAGTCACACCTACAGATTGAAGTTCGGATTTATCAACTGTTAGCACAACTAAATCATGTTCCTTTGTGGTTCCAATGAAGCTACGACCTTTGTTATTAGATTCATCAGCGCCTACATAGCGACCGCCTTTCATCACCATAGTGCCCACTTCTAAACTAGCTCCTCCAGTAGTACTAACTTGAGCAAGTTCTTCTCTATTTTGAATCGTAATAGGTGTTCCAACTTTTAATTTACGTAAAGCATTTCCAGATTCGCCATGACCAGACAATACGTATTGGTTTTCCCCAATTTTAGAATTTCCCTTTTGTTTACTAATAACCTTGCCATTAGCTATAGTCACTTCATAACCATATTCATTGGTCTTTGTAGAAGGACCATAAGTTGACGTATAAAGAGTCAAGGCATTCTCTTTACGAACCGTATCAACGGAGGTGATTACAAAACTCTCATTCTTTGTTTTAGCTTGAAGTAAAGGTTTTTTCTCTTCTATAAAGTATCCTCTATTAGGCGTATATCGTAACGTACCACGATTAGAAATACGCTCTAAATCAATGGCTCCATCACTCGCCACTGAGTAAGGTCGTTCAAAACTGCCCCCTTTTACCTTTGCTCCAATGATAGCTGTATGAGCTTGAGTAACAGAAGATAATGGTTTACCTTCTGGAACATGCGCCACCACCATAGGTGAATCATTATCTACGGTCAATGCAAAGGCTTGAATTTTCCCTTCAGCTACGGTGTTATTAATTTTGCTATACGTTACAGATTTATTTACATCTTTTGTAGTCTGTTGCGCATAGCCAGAAAATAAATCCACTACTATACGCGAAGGCTTTTCTAATGCAAACTCATGATGTTGTACATCCTTATTCGCTGTTAATGTTACTCGTAAAGCCCCATTAACCTGTTGTAAGCCAATGCCTTTAAGAACTCCCGTTTTTTTATCATTTTGTGATATGGGGCCAGTTAAACCATTTGTAGTACCCCCTAAGTTCAATGTAAGAGCATGTGTTTCTTCATTATAGGATTGAGTCCAAGATACAGGCATTTCAGATACATCTAAAACAATTCGGCTTGTACCTTCATGATTAGATACGCGCACCCCTGTTAAATTACCGGCCTCAGCATGAGGAACGGTACTACCCAGTAGACCTAAAACAGCAAAAGTCATATACAGATATCGTTTCATCTTTAATTCCTCTATAGCTACAAACCATAATAATGGCCTTATATCATTACATCAATTTTACGCAATATACTTTTACTATAGTATACAGCATAAAGATGAAAAATTCAAAAAATAAACGAAAAACGAGGTTACAATCTAAAGATACTCCATACATAAAATAGAATAACTGTAGACCATAACCTCGTCAATTTAAGCTCACTTCATCATGGTATATTATTGTAACTATATTATTGTAACTCATCTAATGTATCACGAAGCTGTGACATTTCATCTAAAGCCTTTGCAACACCTTTAATTACTGCATATCTTGGAGATTCTACAAGGTATGCCGCGATTCCAATAGAACGTGTAATAACACGGTCTAATCCATCGATGAGCGCGCCACCACCAGTAAGAATGATACCATGATCATTGATAGCGGCCACAAGTTCCGGTGGAGTTTTTTCTAAAATGGACTTAACGCCTTCCAAAACATTCATCACTTGTGCTTCTAGAGCACGTTGAATCTCTAAAGAATTCACCGCAACCATCTTTGGTAATCCAGAACTTGCATCTCGTCCTCGTACCTCAATCGTACGCTCCTTTGCACGACGATCCACAGTCCCTACAGAAATTTTAATTTTCTCTGCCGTTAGCGGACCAATAACGAGGCGCTTCTTACGGCGGATATAACGAATAATAGATTCGTTAAAAGAATCTCCACCGATGCGAAGTGATTCACTTACAACCACACCCGTATCACAAAGAACGGCAATATCCGTAGTGCCACCGCCAACATCGACAACCATCGCCCCTACGTGCTTAGCATCATTGAGACCAGTCCCCATAGCAGCAGCCAATGGCTCTTCAATAAGGACCGTCTTTTTTGCACCGGTTCTGAGTAAAGCCTCTAAAATGGCGCGTTTCTCTACAGGTGTAATGCCTGATGGCACACATACGATAATACGCGTCTTCATCAATCTAGAAGCAGGTACAACGGAGCGAATAAAGTACTTCAACATGAATTCTGTCATATCATAATCTGCAATAACGCCCGCTTGAACTGGACGGATGACGGAAATCCCTTTTGGAGTGCGGCCTACCATAGAACGTGCAGCCTCACCTAAAGCAAGAATATCACCGGTTTTATTATCCCGTGCAATATACGCAGGTTCATCTAATACCAAGCCTTTACCCTTCGCAAAAATGAGGATATTTGCAGTCCCTAAATCAATTCCCAAATCGAAGTTTAAGGATCGATTCAAACGACTCATAAAATCTCCAACTTGCTCAGGTCGAACTAAACGTTTTAATGTCATGGCTGGCGTTGTTTTAGCAATCGCTACAGTCTCACGACTACGTCGTTCAGCACGGCGCATTTTTGTAACTTTAATCATGGTCTCGCGCATATTGGAGGCCAAATGATTAGCTTGCTTTGCCACGCCATTTGAAAGCTTAGTAGACTTACGTTTTGTCCTTCTCAATGGTTTACGTGTAGTACTCGCTTTCGAATTCTCAACCTTTGCAGCACCTAAGTTCTGTTGCTCGTTGTATAAAGCCGGCCCTTTAGAGCGCCGGCTTCTTTTCTTTTTATTTTGTTTTGGCTGTGTACTCTTATTCGTCAACCCGAACAATATCAGCACCTAACCTTTGCAATTTACCTACAAAATCATCATAACCTCGGTCAATATGATGTAAACGACCGACTTCTGTTCTACCTTCCGCAGTCAATGCAGCGCATACCAGCGCCGCTCCAGCACGCAGGTCAGTAGCATTCACTATAGCCCCGTGTAAGCTTGGCATACCTTCGACAATAGCTTGACGATTATCGATGTCAATATGCGCCCCCATTTTACGAAGTTCAGCAACATGCATAAAACGATTTTCAAATACAGTTTCTGTTACTGTACTAGTGCCTTCCGCAATCGTAGTAAGAGCCATGAATTGAGCTTGCATATCTGTTGGGAATCCAGGGTATGGCAAGGTTTTAATATCGACAGCTTTAATGCCTTTACCACTACTGATAACGCGAATGCCGTCGATTTCTTCCTCTACTGTTACACCAGCTTCCTTTAATTTAGCCACTACTGGTTTTAGATGTTCTGGCAATGCATTTTCTACGAATACATCACCACCTGCCATAGCAGCTGCAATTAAATATGTACCAGCTTCAATGCGATCAGGAATAACTGTATGAATAGCACCGTGTAATTGAGGTACACCTTCAATACGAATCACATTTGTGCCAGCTCCGCGAATATTAGCCCCCATAGCATTTAAGAATGTAGCTAAATCAACAATTTCAGGCTCTTCTGCAGCATTTTCGATAACGGTTTTACCTTCCGCCATAGAAGCAGCCATAATTACATTCTCTGTAGCCCCCACACTTGGGAAATCCAAATAAATTTGAGTCCCTTTAAGTCCTTCCGGAGCATGAGCATATACATAATCTTCAGTAATTTCAATTTTTGCACCTAATGCTTCAAATGCTTTTAAATGAAGATCAATGGGACGTGCACCGATAGCACATCCACCAGGCATTGAGATTTTAGCCTCCCCTTTACGAGCCAAAAGTGGACCCATGACAAGAAAGGATGCACGCATTTTACGCACAAGTTCATAAGGAGCTTCCGTAGCAGTCAATGTAGAAGCATCGAAAACAATTTCACCATCTGCATTATTACGAGTGATTTTAACCCCCAAAGACTCGATAACTTGGCAAATCGTGCCTACATCTTCTAAATTTGGAATTTCAAGCAATTTACTAGGCGTTGATGCTAGCAAAGTACCGGCAATAATAGGGAGTACTGCATTTTTAGCACTACTAACACGTACACGTCCTTCCAATCGATTGCCACCTTGAATGATTAACTTTTCCAACAGAATTCCTCCTACACTTTATATCGTTCATCTTGTATAAGCTACAAGACCTTGTATTTATAACGTCATATACTAAATGTTATTATACTATTTTTCGATATATCTCATCAAGAGAATGAGAGAAAATACAAAGAAAAAAAGCCCTGAATATATCTCAAAAATTTGTGCCAAATTTTTGAGATATATTCAGGGCTTTATTCTTATTTAGCTTTTAATGTTTTAAGTTTATGATCCATATGCACTGTATCAAGGAAACGAACCGTACCAGTTTTAGACCGCATCACAATAGTATGTGTACGCGCACCACCTGGGAAATATTGAATTGGATTTAATAAGTTACCACGTGTAATGGCAGTAGCCGCAAAAATAACATCATCAGTACGAACTAAATCATTTAATGTGAGCACTTGGTTTACATCGGCAATGCCCATTTCATGGCAACGACGAATTTCTTCTTCCGTTTCTGGTTTTAAGCGAGCTTGCATATCGCCGCCTACACATTTTAAGGCTGCAGCCGCTAATACACCTTCAGGTGCACCACCAGTACCTACAACCATGTGCACCCCAGAACCTTCGATACAACATTCCATAGCTGGATTAACATCACCATCAGAAATGAGCATAATACGAGCCCCTACTTCACGAGCCTCTTTCATCAAGCCTTGATGACGCTCACGATCAAGCATAACCAACGTGATTTCATCTACATTACGTTCCATTTTAGCCGCTACATTTTTGATATTTTCGGTCAAAGATTTCGTAATATCGATAGCACCTGCACCTCGAGGACCAACACAAAGTTTCTCCATGTACATATCCGGTGCATGTAACAAGCCACCTTTTTCTGCAATCGCCATAACTGCAATAGCACCATTTTGACCTTTAGCAATCAAGTTTGTCCCTTCAATAGGATCAACAGCGATATCTACTTCTGGTCCGCCAGCACCTACGTGTTCTCCGATATAAAGCATAGGAGCTTCATCAATTTCGCCTTCTCCGATAACCACAGTACCAGAAATGCGAACAGAATCAAACGCTTGACGCATAGCATCTACAGCAAGACCATCGGCTGCATCCTTTTGCCCACGGCCAAGCAAACGACCGCTACGCAAAGCTGCGGCTTCAACGACACGAGCAAATTCCAAAGATAATGTACGATCCATAATGGGCCTCCTTATAAGTCCTCTATGTATTGATATGACTCTTACCTAGAGTCTCTAACTTATTGATTAGCTTGTTTCCAATCTTCCATAAATTTTGCAAGTCCTGCATCAGTCAACGGATGTTTCATAGCTTGCATGAGTACTTTAAATGGAACAGTTGCAATATGAGCACCTGCTTTAGCACATTGAATAATATGCAGCGGAGTTCTCACACTTGCAGCAATAATTTCAGTTTCAATTTCATGAATAGCGAAAATATCTGTAATATCTTGAATCAATGTAAGACCATCCATGCTGATATCATCAATACGACCCACAAATGGACTCACATAACTTGCACCTGCACGAGCAGCTAATAAGGCTTGGTTTGCAGAAAAAATCAAAGTCACATTCGTTTTAATGCCTTCTTTGCTCAAAATAGCAACGGCTTTAAGACCTTCTGGAGTCATAGGAACTTTAATAACCACATTAGAGCCTAATTTCACAAGGTCATGTGCTTCCGCCACCATGCCTTCAGCATCAGAGGAAATAACCTCTGCGCTAACAGGTCCATCAACAAGGTTTACAATTTCAGAAATAACTTGTTTCAAATCGCGTTTAGCTTTCACGATAAGCGATGGGTTTGTAGTTACGCCATCAATAAAACCAAAATCATAGGCCTCTTTAATCTCATCAAATTCTGCTGTATCAATAAAGAATCTCATAAAATGCCCCCTCTTATTTAGCCGGTGAAATCACTTCAACGCCACCCATGTATGGCACGAGAACTTTTGGAATTACAACGGACCCATCGGCTTGTTGATAGTTTTCCAAGATAGCAGCTACTGTACGCCCTACTGCAAGGCCAGATCCATTTAATGTATGAACAAATTCCGGTTTACCCTTAGGTCCACGACGGAATTTAATATTAGCACGACGAGCTTGGAAATCAGTCATATTAGAGCAAGAGGAAATTTCTCTATACTTGCCTTGTGCAGGCATCCACACCTCTACATCATAGGTTTTAGCAGAACCAAAGCCCATATCACCTGTGCACAGAGTGATAACACGGAACGGTAATTCTAATAAGCGCAATACTTCTTCTGCATTATCTGTTAATGTTTCTAATTCTTTGAAAGAATCTTCTGGTTTAGCTAATTTAACCATTTCAACTTTGTTAAATTGATGTTGTCGAATAAGGCCACGAGTATCACGCCCCGCGGAACCCGCTTCAGCACGGAAACATGCGGTGAATGCAGTATAGTATTTAGGCAATTCCTCTTCGCTCAAAATTTCACCACCGTGATAATTAGTCAATGTAACCTCAGCAGTTGGAATCAAGAAATATTCCGTTCCCTCTACATGGTACATATCTTCAGCAAATTTAGGCAATTGCCCAGTGCCCGTCAAAGTTTCACGTGTTACCATATATGGAGTCATCATTTCAGTATAGCCATGTTTATCTACATGAAGATCCACCATGAAGTTGATAAGAGCGCGTTCCAAACGAGCCCCTAACCCCTTATACACAGTAAAGCGAGCTCCACTCATTTTGCCTGCACGATTGAAATCAAGGATATCGAGGCTTTCACCTAAATCCCAATGAGCCTGTACATCAAAATTAAATTGACGTGGTTCGCCCCATTTGCGTTGCTCCACATTTTCATCTTCATCGGCCCCTACAGGAACAGATGCATCACACATATTTGGCAACATCAATGCCGCATCGCGCAATTTTGTTTCCACTTCGCGAATACGGTTATCAAACTCAGCAATCTCATCGCCTACTTTTTTCATTTCTGCGATTTTTTCATCAGCATTTTCTTTGTTGCGTTTTAATTTGCTAATTTCTTCTGTTACAGAATTGCGAAGCGCTTTTAATTCTTCTACTCGACCGATCAATTGACGACGTTCATCATAAGCGGATACAAAGGTTTTCAGATCGCCTTTTGTATGACGATTATCTAAATTTTGTTGCACTAAATCAATATTTTCACGGACAAATTTTAAATCTAACATACTATAAACCTCATTTTCCAACTATGTTACGCACAATATATTCAATACGTTTAAGTATACCATATATTGGTGTATTTATCATTAAATTATGTGCTATATACTAGACTTCTCACCAATATTTTATATTATTCATCCTCTTCTTCATCTAGCAAATAATCTTTTGCCATCCATTTACGCGTGCCTGTAAAAGAAATGGTCACCCATTTTTCCGTTGGGTTACCGCCGATTTCTTGGTCAATTTCATTGCGAATAGCATCAATTTCAGCAATGGTTTGATATGGAAAACTTTTAGGAACTAAAATATCAATTTCAATGATTCGAGTATTGCCATATACTTGCACGCTCGTCACATAATCTTTAAAATTATACTTTTCCATAAATCGATCCATAATTTCTTGCACTTCATTATGCAATGAAGTTGGTGCCCATCCTAATATTTGTTTCATGGATGGCACAATGATACGAAATGCAGAGGGTATCATCTGTACCGCTAAAATAATTAATACAATAGGGTCAATATAAGTAGCCCATCTAGCATATTCAGTACTTTCTAGCATAGTAGCTACAACGAAACTAATCAAGATAGCCGCTTCTAACAAAGCATCGACATACCAGCTTACATTATCAAATTTAATCAAGTTAGACTGCAAACTTTTATTAATACGACGTACATAAAGATAGTAAGCAGTATCCGCAACAGTAAAGAATATAGCATAGAAAATAGCTGGCCCGAAGTCTACGTGACGTCCACCAGACAAAAGATCTGTAATCCCACTAGATAAGGCATAAATTACTATGAGAAGAATAAAAAAGCCCTCCACGGCGAGCACCAGAGGTTCAAATTGCCAAAAACCGAATTGGAATCGCTTACTCGTTTCTCTAGCAACTAACTTAGCTGTCATAAGCATCATAATCTTAATAACAACATCAACGAAGGAGAATACCCCATCTAACAACACTGCACTAGATCCCGTTACAATCCCCATCACAGTGCCGCTCACCGCAACTAGCGCCATCAAAGCAACAGATTGCATTAATAGCTTTTGTTCAATAGAGCGCCTTGCTCCTAATATATCCATTAAGCCCCCACTTTCTTAATTTGTACATTTTTTTATTATACACCAAGTGAATTGATGAGCAAAATCGCCCTGTTCAGTAATATAAACAGAAAAGCTATAAAACCTACTATAAATCATAATCCAAAGTTTATCTAACACCTCGGTCAGGTTCTAAAAGAAGCACCGAAAAGCAGCTAGTTTGAAGGGTATACAAACTAGCTGCTTTAAATATATCAGTATTTTTTTCTGTAAGATATAAACTTTACCCTTTTGGACTCGGAACTACGCGACCAGCTACATAGCGTTCAATAATATGACGATCATCCCCTACATATAGCCAGCGCTCTAAACGCTCTTCCAAAGAACGTTCATTTGGGTCAAATAAGGACGTATCATCGATAATAAGGGCATCTAACTCATAGCCTTTTTCAAAGCTTCCAACGTGGCCAAAAAATTGTCCACCACCCTTGGTAGCCATATAGAAGGCTTCACTCAAGGTAAGAGGTGCATAGTTTGGGTCTACTTCAGCCCATTTCATTTTCGATAGACCAATAGCTTCAGTAAGGACCTTTGCCATCGATACAATATGTCCACCAGAAATATCGGAGCCTAAACCAATTGGTATATTCCGCTCAATCAGCTTACGAATCGGTGCAATTCCGCTAGAAAGATTTACATTCGAATATGGACAATGAGATACCATGGTCTGCGTTTCAGCCATGCGATCCATTTCTACGTCACTCAAATGAATGCAATGGGCCATTACAGTTGGCACGGTACCCATCAAATGATGTTCATAGTACACATCTGTATAGTTTGACGACTCAGGATGTAATGATGCGACCCAATCAATTTCGCCGTGATTTTCCGACAAATGAGATTGAACAGGAACATCGTATTCTTTCGCTAATTTAGCAAGTCCTGTCATGAGTTCACTCGTACAAGATGGTACAAAGCGCGGTGTAATAATAGGTTTAACTAAAGGTCCAAATTGAGCTGATGTATCTAACCATACTTTAGTATCAGCTAATGATTGATTCGTTTCTTCAATCAAAAATTCCGGACTATTACGGTCCATGTTTACCTTACCCACATAAGCTGACAATCCTGCTTTTTGTAAAAGCTCCATCAACACCAATGTGCTGTCTTTATGGATTGTGCCAAACAAAATACTTCTCGTCGTACCATTGCGCCATAAATCGTGAACAAAGGCACCATATACTAGACGAGCATAGTCAGGATCAATAAATTTTGCCTCTTCAGGAAATGTATAAGTTTCAAGCCATGGTAACAGTTCCTTATCCATACCAAGTCCACGATTACAATATTGTGGTGCATGCGCATGGGTATCCACAAAACCAGGAATAATGAGATTATCACCGTAATCAACAACATCATACTCTGTATAAACTGTAGGAATACTTTCACCACAATGAACAACCACCCCATCTACAGCAATAACATAACCCTGTTGAATAGATACAAGTGCTGATGGATTCGGTGTATATAATATATTTCCTTTTAAAATAATCGTTGAATTCATATAACCTCCTCGCGTGATTAGAGCCCTAAAGTACTGCGCCCATATACTACGCTAGATTTTCGTTTAAAGACTATGCTATATGATTCATAGTATATGCTATTTAAATAGCAAAGTGAATGATGAACGCCACAGTCATGATGTACATAATAGGATGAATTTCATGATGACGACCTGTTGCCAATTTAATTAATGTATAAGAAATAAAACCAAAGGATAAACCTTGAGCAATACTAAATGTTAATGGCATAAGAAGAATTGTTAAGAACGCAGGCAATGCTTCCGTGAAATCAGTAAAATCAATATGCGTTACCTCACTCATCATAAATACGCCAATAGTAATCAGTACAGGTGCAGTCGCTTGTACCGGTACCAATAAGAACAATGGTGCAAAGAATAAAGATACCAAGTATAAAAGGCCAGTTACTACTGCCGTAAGACCTGTGCGACCACCATCAGCAACGGCTGCCGCACTTTCAATATAAGAAGTAACTGTAGAGGTACCTACAACGGCACCTGCTGCGGCACCAATAGACGTACATAGCAAGGCACGATTCAAACCTTCAAATTTCCCTTCTTCATTTACTAAGTTTGCTTTTCTCGTTACACCAATCAATGTACCGATATTATCGAACATATCCACAATAGTAATGGAGAAGATAATGGAGAAAAAGCCATACCCAATAGCACTCATTACATCAAGTTGACCAAATGTGTCTACTGGAAATGGTGGTACCAAGTTAAAGATATCCGAACTAGATATAGGAACCTTAGTCAAACCTAACACCATAGCCAAAATCGTAGTGAAGGCCATACCAATTAACAATCCACCCTTAACCTGCTTAGCTAATAAAATACTTGTAATAAACAAGCCTAACAATGTTAATAGTACTGCAGGATCTTTCATGTTCCCAAGGGTTACAAATGTAGCATTATCAGAAATAATTATATGAGCATTTTTAAAGCCAATGAAGGCAACGAATAAACCAATACCTACGCCAATAGAGGTTTTCAGCACTTGTGGAATACCATCTACTATTTTATTAAGAACTTTAGTAACTGTTAAAATAACAAAAACTGTACCGGAAATAAAAACGGCACCTAATGCAGTTTGCCAACTAAGGCCCATAGCACCACAAATGGTATACGAGAAAAATGCACTTAGGCCAAGTCCAGGTGCTACGATAACCGGAACATTAGCAACAAAACCTATTAGCATTGTCGCAAAGGCAGTTGTTAAAATTACAGCCGCTACAGCACTACCATGAGGCATTCCTGATACAGATAATAGATTGGGTATTACTGCCAGAATGTATACTGATGCAATAAACATTGTAATACCCGCAAAAATCTCAGTCTTTACTGATGTTCCATGTTTGGTTAACTTGAAAAACCGATCAAGACAACCATTGGCTTGATTACCTCTTTCATAATCCATTGAACTCATCGCACTTACCTCCTAAACTTTTAGAAATATAAATTTAGTTAAATAAAAAAACGGCTACAAGAGCATCATAAATAAGCTCTTGTAGCCGTAAATCTCGGTTCACGCTAGAGAGACTTGACCCATCCCGTCAAGGTTATACAAGGTATGTAGTAGTTCTATACAGTTAATCTATATCATCACATTCAGATTCGATAAAGCAAAGATAAATAAGAAAAACTTTATATGCATGAATTTATATCATATATATTATGTAAATACCACATCTCACACTTAGTATAAAATTATTTTTATACACTGTCAATAACAATTGATGAATAATCATAAACTATTTTTTTATCCTAGAAATTATTTTCTATAGACTTTATATCGTTAATTTTGTTATATACTTATAGACTGGTACAGGAGCTCAACATATTAACCACTCCATTAATCCATCGTATAAAATTACATATAGCATTCATGTTTCAATACATATTTAAAGGCAGTATCGTAGTAACAGGTTTAAAATGATTTTTATATGATACTAACTATTTCATAAATATATAAAAAGCTCCCTACTCAAAGAATAGGGAGCCTTAATAGTGTCGATTATTATTCTGCTTCTTCAGCTTCAAAATGCTTAGGAGCTTCTGGTTTCATCAACGGGAACAATAATACATCTCGAATAGATGCAGAGTCTGTTAAGAACATAACAAGACGGTCGATACCAACACCAAGACCGGCTGTTGGAGGCAAGCCGTACTCAAGAGCAGTAACGAAATCCTCATCCATACGATGAGCTTCATCGTCACCCGCTTCACGTTCTTTCAATTGATCCAAGAAACGTTGTTTTTGGTCGATTGGATCATTTAACTCGGAGAAGCCATTTGCCAATTCACGACCATAGATGAAAGCTTCAAAACGTTCTGTAGCCAATGGATTTTCACGACTTGCTTTAGCAAGTGGAGAAATCTCTTTAGGGTGACCATATACGATAGTTGGCTGAATCAAGTTTTCTTCTACATAATCTTCAAAGCAAAGATTTAAGATTTTACCAATACCATCATTTTCTGTGTATTCTACATTTAAGCGATCAGCAATAGCACGAGCTTCTTCTATAGTTGTGACTGCATCAAAATCTTCACCAGTGTATTTTTTTACACCTTCAGCCATTGTGATACGATTCCAAGGAGGAGTCAAATTAATTTCTGTACCTTGGTATGTAATTTCTTGTGTACCAAGTACTTCTTGAGCACAGTAGGACACAAGATTTTCTGTTAAGCGAATCGCATCCTCTACATCTCCATAGGCTTGGTATGATTCGATAGTAGTAAATTCTGGATTATGACGATTATCGATACCTTCGTTACGGAAGCAACGGTTCATTTCGAACACGCGGTCCATACCACCAACGATTAAACGTTTGAGATACAATTCTGGTGCAATACGCATGTAAATATCGATATCAAGCGCATTATGGTGAGTGATAAATGGACGTGCAGCAGCTCCACCAGGGATAGCATGCATCATCGGTGTTTCCACTTCCATGAAGCCATCACGCATCATGTATTCGCGAATCTTAGCAACGATTTGAGAGCGTTTTACAAATGTATCACGCACTTCAGGATTTACAATCAAATCAACATAACGTTGACGGTAACGAAGTTCTGTATCCTTTAATCCATGCCATTTTTCTGGTAGTGGACGTAAAGACTTAGATAACAATGTTAATTTGTTAACTTTAATGGTAACTTCACCGGTATGCGTTTTAAATACGTGACCTTCTATGCCGATGATATCACCGATATCAAGCATTTTAACGTATTTATAAGCATCTTCGCCCAATACATCTTTACGGAAGTATACTTGAATATCACCTGATTTATCACGAATATTCGCAAATGCCGTTTTACCATGGGAACGGATTGTCATCAAACGACCTGCAATAACTACAGGCTGGCCATCATATTTCAAGAAGAAGTCTTCTTTAATATCTTTTGCGTAATCTTTTACGACAAAACGTTGGCCAAATGGGTAAATACCATCAGCTTCATATTCGGCTAATTTATCGCGGCGAATTTGCATTTGCTCATTCAGCTCTTCTTGTATATTTTTAATTTCTTCACTCATGTTATCGCCTCTTTGTCGGTAATTGTAAATTATTGGATTGCTAACACTTTGAATGTTACAGGACCATCTGGTGTGGAAACCTCTACTTCATCGCCCTTACGTTTACCCAAAATAGCTTTACCTACAGGAGATTCATTAGAGATACGATTGTTAAATGGATCCGCTTCAGAGGAACCAACGATAACATATTCCAATTCATCGTTGTACATAGTGTCAAGTACAGTAACTTTACTACCTACAGATACAACGTCACCTTTTACAGATTCATCGATGATCTTCGCAGTGTTAATCTTATTCTCTAACTCTACAATATGACCTTCAATAAAAGCTTGTTCATTTTTTGCATCATCATATTCAGAGTTTTCACTGATATCGCCATATTCAATAGCAGTTTTAATACGTTCAGATACTTCAATACGACGTACAGATTTATAGTACGCTAATTCTTCTTCTAACTTCTTTAAACCTTCGGCGGTGAGTAATGTTTCTTTTACGTCTGCCATGGGTACCCCACTCTTTCTACATATAAATAATAAGAAAAAGTGTCATAATAAGATGACACCTTATCTCTTGTTTCTAAATTATCTCAATCATTATATAAAAATACTATTTATTTGTCAATCTGACTCCCCTTCAGACAGTATTTTGCGATATGATTCTAGCTCATTGTGAAAGCTCGTTACAGTATGAATTGTATTCACTCGATTGCGCCAATATGCAGATTCCGGAAGTCCCTTCATATACCAGCCCGCATGAGTGCGTATCTCCTTAACGGCCATACTTTCACCCTTGTATTGGCATAACAAGTCAAAATGCTTTAATAACATATCTAGACGCTCTATATCGGTCGGTGCAGGTAACACTTCACCAGTAGCTAGATAGTGGTGAATGCGATCAAATATCCAAGGGTTCCCTTGTGCCCCACGCCCTATCATTACAGCGTCACAGCCTGTTTCATCAAGCATTTGCTTAGCATCTTCAGGCTCCACAATATCACCATTGCCAAGTACAGGTACAGATACCGCTTCTTTCACAGCTTTAATATAAGACCAGTCCGCATGTCCACTATACATTTGCTCCTTTGTACGCCCATGTACGGCAATAGCAGCCACACCTGTAGACTCAATGCGTTTTGCAAAATCCACGACATTAATAGAGTCACTATCCCAACCGATACGCATTTTTACAGTAACAGGTACATCAACAGCCTCAACAGCAGCTTCTGCAACACGCGCCGCTAGATCAGGATTTTTCATAAGTGCCGAACCATCGCCAGAGGTAACTACCTTTTTTACAGGACAGCCCATGTTTATATCTACAATATCGGCACCCGCATCGGCCACAACCTTAGCCCCCAAAGCGATTGCTTCTGGATTAGAGCCAAAAATTTGCATGGATACAGGACGTTCTGCATCTTCAATGCGCAATAATTCATGAGTACGTTCATTCTTATATTTAATGCCCATAGCACTGACCATTTCGGTACATACCAAGGCTGCACCATGTTCTTTAGCCAGTAGTCGATACGCAATATCGCTAACCCCTGCCATAGGCGCTAATATGGCTTGACCATCAATTTTGACAGCCCCAATTTGCCACTGTTTATTATTCATATAATTCTATATCCCCTAATAAAAAAGGTACAGCATAAGCTGTACCCGAATGTACACTACTTCGTTACATATACGTAACTATATTATAGTAGCATTATTTATTTCTTTCGTAAATAAGGCGTAAGCCTTCTAATGTAAGCATAGGTTCTACATGGTCAATACAGTCTGTAGCACTGCTAATAAGTTGTGCCAAACCACCTGTAGCCACTACAGTTACATGATTTCCCATTTCTGCTTTCATACGAGACACGAGTCCTTCTACTTGCCCTACATAACCGTAGAACATACCAGATTGCATAGAAGACACCGTATTTCGGCAAATGACTTGCCCCGGATCTCTCACATCGATACGAGGCAATTTGGCTGCCCGTTGAAATAGAGCTTCTGCAGAAATGGTTACCCCTGGACTAATAACCCCGCCCATATAATCACCATTACCTTGTACCGCACAATAGGTAGTAGCCGTACCAAAATCGATGATAATTAAATCGCCCTTATAAAGCTCATGTGCTGCTACGGCATTTACAATACGGTCAGCCCCTACTTCACGAGGATTATCATACTTAATAGCGATGCCAGTTTTAGTGCCTGGTCCTACAATAAGAGGATTTACATTAAAGTAGCGCAAACACACGCGCTCTAATGTAGGCATTAATGGTGGTACAACCGAGGAGATAATGATAGCATTAATATCTTTTACATCAACCTTACGGTCGTGAAAGAATAAGTTCATCATCAGCATGCCATATTCATCGGTGGTACGAACCCGATCTGTGGAAATACGCCAGTGACCCACAAGTTCTGTCTTGTCGTATACACCGAGAACAATATTGGTGTTTCCCACATCAATTACTAATAACATTAATGCCTCCTATTTACGCGGACGAATTGATACGTCCCCTGCCACAATACGTTTAATTGTCCCATCTGGGATTCTTACTAATAAATTACCATCTTCATCAATATCTGTAGCTGCCCCTTCATAGGTATTGCCAGGAGCACGCACTTCAATTTCTTCACCGAGAGTAACAGATAATTGACGCCATTCATTAAGGGTTTCGTCAAAGCCACTATCGAGCACTTCATAATATTGATGTTCTAATTCTTCTAATATAAGTCTAAATGCTTCTGTGCGCTCAATATCAATATCTTCCATCGCAAGGGATGTAGCAATTAATTTTAACTCTTCTGGTAATTCTTCTTGTTTTGTTTTTACGTTGACCCCAATGCCCATTACAATATGAGAAATTTCTTCCATAGAACCAGACATTTCAGTCAAAATACCTACTAGCTTACGACCATTCACAAGAATATCATTAGGCCACTTTATCCCCGCATCAGTGAGTCCCATCTTATGAAAGGCCTTTGTTAAAGCCACTGCAGCCATCAAAGTACACTTTGGAGCCTCTACAGGTGGAAAATCAGGGCGTAAAATCAAGCTAAACCACAAGCCCTTGCCAAATGGAGAATACCAACCACGAGATAAGCGCCCACGACCAGCAGCCTGTTCCTCAGTAACCACAACCGTGCCTTCTTCTGCACCTTGTTGAGCTAAACGACGAGCTTCTAAGTTCGTAGACTCCGTAGTATCCATATAAACATATCGTTTACCAAATACATCTGTTTTTAAGATTTGTTTCATTGCCAAGGGGCTCAACAAATCAGGTTCTTCCAATAATCGATACCCTCTCTTGGTATAAGATTCAATTTTGTAGCCTTTTTGACGTAACGCCTTGATATGTTTCCAAATAGCTGTGCGCGAAACATGGCAGGCTTCGGACATATCTTGTCCCGATACGAAACTACCTTGGTTTTGTCTCAAGAATTCTAGCACTTCATCACGCATAGTTTAGAGCCCCTTTCTTTGTCAACCTAGGTTTACAATTCGATTGTACAAGTGTACCTTGTAAAATGCAAGGATTATTTAAAATAATTAATGGTATAATGTATATAGTATAAAGGTATACATAAAAAAATAGATAACAATAATGCTATCTATTATCCTTCGGAGAGATATATGAAACAGTTTACATTAGAAGAGAAAAATCAAGTTTTAGAGAACCCTTTTATCCATATTCATCGAAAACTGGATGTACTACTCAATATAGGGAAGTTACTAATGGAATGTGGGGCAAATACAAATCGAATCATTGAGGAAATGCTAAAAGCTGCAACATTTATGGGAATTCCTCATGATTACTTAAATATCCATATTTCATATACCACTATTATGGTCAATCTATTACACAAAGAACGATCCATAACGGTCTTCAGAAAAACACCGGTTCATATTCCGAATATGGCTATGATCAATGCCGTATCAAAGCTCACATGGCGCGCATTTGAGCGACATTACTCACTAACGACCTATGAACGACTAATTGCCAAACTGGATACAACTATACCAACGTATCCAAACTGGATAAAAGGACTAGCTTGTGCACTAGGATCAGCAGGTCTTGCATACCTCTACAGTGGCGATATCATCGCATTCATTGTTACCATCATATGTTCTAGTATTGGTTATTTTACGCGCACCCTATCAGGCAGATTAGGTCTTAATGAATATGTAGGAATCGCATTAGGCGGATTTGGTGCCATGATATCGGCTTACGCTTTTTATAGTCATGTAAATAATGAATCCTTACTATATGTACTCGTTTGCTGTACCTTGTTCATGATTCCTGGGGTACCATTGATCAATTGTGTCATCGATATCATTAATAATCATATTTTATCGGGCATGACACGCGCTATAAGAACACTACTCATCGTGGGTAGCATGACTTTAGGTATGGCTATGGCACTCTACTTTAGCCCTGCACCAGCATTTAATTTTGTTGATATTAAACCTCATGTTATTTCCATAGAGCAAGTTATCGGTTCTTTTACAGCTGCGGCCGCTTTTGCGGTACTTTTTAATGCTCCTGTCAGACTATTAGTATCCATTGGTATTGGTGGCGTACTATGTGTATGTATTCGCAATATACTATCCGTAGAATTAGGATTTTCTACACCAGGTGCTACCTTTATTGGTGCTGCCATTATGAGTATTATTTTTGTAAAAGTTTCTACTTGGTTAAAAACATCTAGCACTATCATTATCGTACCGTCTGCCATCGCATTAATGCCCGGTATATTGTACTACCGATTTCTCTTCGACATGTTACACATCAATGCATTAAATGATGCTAGTCTAATCCTTATGATACAAAATGGTGTAACTGGCACATTTACAACTATAGCTATAGCAATCGGTGTAGCTATACCAAATGTTTTGGCACAAAAATATTTGCAAAAACTAAAAGAACAACGCATGACAGAACTTCTTGCCACACGTCATATAAACGATGGACAGTAAAAAAGAGCTAGCCTTTTTAGAAGGCTAGCTCTTTTTCATTTGGACAAAATCCATTATTTAATTTCATTAGATGATGCTTCACTAAGATCTGCTACAGTACTAGTTGTTTCTTTAGCATCAACACTATCTGGTACTACGCTACCTTCTACTTCAGAAGCTACTTTAGGCTCCTCAGCTTCAGGTTCTTTTGTTGTACCATATTTGTAAAGATTATCTACCGCTTTCGCATCGATTGTTTCCTCTTCTAACAAAGCATTTGCCATGTCATGTAAGAATTTTTCATTATCGCTAAGAAGTTTTGTTACATCTTTATAAGCTTCTTCTACGATACGATGAATTTCAGAGTCGATTTTCGCAGCGATTTCTTCACTATAGTTGCGCTCATGGCCCAGGTTTTTTCCTAAGAAGATTTGTTCTTGTTGTTCACCAAACACGATAGGACCAAGCTCATCGCTCATCCCCCAACGCGTTACCATAGCGCGAGCAGTATTAGTTACGCTTTGCAAGTCACCTGAAGCGCCTGTACTGATTTCATCTAAAATCAAGGCTTCTGCAATTCGACCACCAAGAGCGACTCGAATATCTGCTAATAATTGAGATTTTGTTTTGTAGTTTTGTTCCTCAGTAGGAAGCATCATAGTGTATCCACCAGCTGCACCACGAGGAATAATTGTTACTTTATGAACAGGATCTGCATGAGGCAATAGATGTGCTACGATGGCATGACCAGATTCATGGTATGCTGTTAATTTACGATCCTTATCGCTCACAATATGACTGCGGCGTTCAGGTCCCATGCTAACCTTTTCACTGGCTTCTTCAACTTCAGCCATAGTAATTACTTTTTTGTTAAGACGAGCCGCCAAAAGAGCTGCTTCATTTAACAAATTGCTCAAGTCTGCACCAGTAAAGCCTGGTGTTTTCTTCGCAATTATTTTCAAGTCTACATCGTCAGCCAAAGGCTTATTACGAGCATGAACTTTCAAAATTGCTTCACGGCCGCGTAGATCTGGACGACCTACAATAACTTGACGGTCAAAACGACCTGGACGCAAGAGTGCAGGATCTAGAATATCTGGGCGGTTTGTTGCAGCGATAGTAATAATACCTTCGTTGGCACCAAAGCCATCCATTTCAACGAGCAATTGGTTCAATGTTTGTTCACGTTCATCGTGACCACCACCAAGGCCGGCACCACGTTGGCGACCAACCGCATCAATTTCGTCTATAAAGATGATACATGGGGCGTTCTTTTTCGCTTGTGTGAAAAGATCACGCACACGAGAAGCACCAACACCAACGAACATCTCTACAAAGTCAGAACCAGAAATCGTAAAGAATGGTACCCCTGCTTCACCAGCAACAGCTTTAGCAAGTAATGTTTTGCCTGTACCTGGAGGTCCTGCCAATAATACACCTTTCGGAATTTTAGCACCGATAGTTGTAAATTTGCCTGGATCCTTTAAGAATTCTACTACTTCTTCTAATTCTTGTTTTGCTTCTTCAGCACCAGCTACATCTTTGAAGCTAACCTTTACATTGCCTTCACCCATCAATTTAGCACGGCTTTTACCAAAGTTCATCACTCGGCCACCGCCACCTTGCGTTTGTTGCATGATGAAGAAGAATAATACTACCAAAATGATAATCGGAATAGCAGAACCTAACAAGCTCATCCACCAAGCTGGTTGCTCAGGTGGAGCTGCAGTAATTTCTACACCATTATCTTGTAAAGTTTTGATTAACGTTTCATCAGTTGGCGCATAAGAATTGAATTCTGTTCCATTTTTTAGTTTACCTTTAATACCATGATCATTGGTAATCGTTACGGACTCAACCTTTTTCTGTTGTACTTGTTGAATAAATCCTGTATAACTGAGTTCAGATTTATTCGCACTTTGACCAGAGAAAGCGTCAATGGCGATAACGAAAGCGGCAATGATAAGTAAATAAAGGACGATATTTTTTGTAAATCGACCCAAAATATTACCCCTTTCAATAATAGTTTAGTGGCATAAACGAATTGAGTACATCTCGTTGAGAGATGCACTCATATATTATATCATATTTTTAATCTTGATACATTTCTTCCTTTAAAATACCTATATAAGGTAAGTGACGATATTTTTCTGCATAGTCTAAACCATAGCCGATAACAAAGTAGTCAGGGATGACAAAACCTACATAGTCTACTTCTACATCCATTTTACGGCGTTCAGGCTTATTCAACAACGCTGCAAGGCGTACACTTTTAGCTCCACGAGCATGTAAATTTTCTAGCAAGTAATGTAATGTTGTACCCGTATCTACAATATCTTCTACAACGAGTACATGCTTTCCTTCTACAGAGCGATCCAAATCTTTTAAAATTCGAACTACCCCTGTACTAGTTGTACCACTGCCATAGCTAGAGCAAGAAATAAAATCGAAGCTTACATCCACATTCTCATCGATAGAGCGAGCTAAATCTGTAAAGAAAACGATAGCACCTTTCAATACACCTACGAGAACTACGGATTCCCCTTTATAGTCAGCACTGATTTGACGACCTAATTCAGCCACACGAGCCTTTAATTGTTCCTCTGTATATAAAATATCTTTTGCATCTTGATGCATCTATATGACCTCCGCGATTCATATTAATGTTTGCAATATACCTTTATTGTATCACATTGAGCACTTACTTTTATACTTTTAATATTGAAAGTTTTCCCTTCCCCAGTGTTAACAATATCGAGTAATTGCTCTTGATGAGCAGTGGTAAGCTTGATTTCAGGATCAAAGATGCTCACCAGTCTTTGCCACAATCGACGTTGGATAGACAACGGCTTCTTACGTAACCCCCTACGAGATATAAACGCGCCCTCATCAGAGATAGTTACTAACTCATCAAACGCCATATCCGTTAAATTAGAAATAAGAGAAATGTCTTCGCGTACAGAAGCCCCTAGCCTTACTATAGCATCGATAACGATAGGATTAATGGCTTTTAACTCAGGTATAATGCAATGACGAATTCTATTTCTTTGATATCGTACATCCTCATTTGTACTATCTATACAGTAAGAAATATCTTTCTCTTTTAAATATAGAAGTAATTCTTCTTTTGTGACATCTAACAGAGGTCTTACTACTGGAACAGTATAATCATTACTAACAACGGCCATGCCTGTCAAACCATTAAGTCCAGTCCCTCTAATAAGATGTGCTAAAATTGATTCTGCTTGGTCATCTTTATGATGAGCTACTGCAATATAGTCATACCCCTCAGACTGTGCTATACCGGTTAGCCATTGATACCGAACTTGGCGGCCTATAGTTTCCTCTGATAGCTTTTGAGCTTGACTCAATTTAGGCACGTCAAAGACAGCCGTATAAAATGGCAGTCCTAGTACGTCCGCTTGATTTCGTAACCATAGGACCTCATCCTTACTTTCAGGACGAATACAATGATCTACGATAGCAACTCCAAGCTCATATACTGTATGGCGATGTGTAGCAATATCTTGCAATAAATGCAATAAAGCCATCGAATCAGGACCACCAGAACAAGCTACCAAGATACGACAATTCTCAGGAAATATATCATGTAATTTTAAAGTGTGATTAACGGTTCGAATGAGTGCTTTCACATTCACGGGCCATCGCCTCCATACCATCTTGGTCGCTCACAAATACATGAGGGACCTCATAGGAATCCATAAAGGACGTTAAAATCTCTGCCCCAGCAACAATAATGTCGGCACGCCCAGCGGGTAAACCTTTTACTTGTAGTCTCTCATCACGACTCATATACCGCAATTTCATAATAATGCCTTCCACCGTTTCACGGCTCAATTTATGACCTTGTACCTTTGTGCCATCATAATGGTCTAAACCTAAATCAATAGCAGCCAAGGTTGTTAGGGTTCCTCCAATACCGATAAATTCACCAAATTCACCTTCAATCATCATCGGATCCCAAAGAAAACGAGTTTCCTCCCACACTCGTTGAGGCCCTTCGTCAGATATAGATTGAAGGCGTACCGCTCCCACAGGATAAGAACGACTCCAGTACACTCCGTCCTTGTTACCTAATGCAAGTTCTGTACTACCTCCACCAATATCGATGGTCGTATAATGACGTCCATCCTTTAATTGATCTCCTAACGCACCATTAAAACCATAAATAGCCTCTTCAGCACCAGATAAAATTCGCCACTCCATGGGACAGTATTCATTAATACGTTCCATAAATGCAAGTCCATTGGCTGCTTCACGAACAGCACTCGTCGCAAAACCAAAGCAATAGTCAGCACCGTATTCATTTGCTATTTTTTGTATATCCGTAAAGGCTTGATAGGATGCTTCCATGGATTCATCTCGCAAGGTACCATCTGTATTTCGTTGACCTAAACGGGTAGTCCACAACTGCTTAGGCTCATAACGCCACTCGTTATTCTCATAGGTAGCCAATAATAAACGCACCGAATTAGAGCCAATATCTATAATTGCTAACTTCATAATTGCTCCTTACATATAAATAGCATTTTTCTAATACTATTATAGCGTTAATACTCTATACATAAGTAAAGAGATGGCTAGATGCCATCTCTCACTATTAATCTCGACGACCACCTCGGCCTCCGCGTTTTCCTTCGGTATTGCGTTTTAAATCGTGTAATCGTTCATTGCTATCGCGCAAGAATGATTTCATCTTCGCTTCGAAAGACTCTATGCTTTGTTTCGATTGAACACGATGAGGACGTTTTTCTTCGTCCATCCCCTCTTTAGGTTGTGTTTGACGAATGGAAAGTCCTATTTTATTACCATCAATAGATAAAACCTTAACCTTTACCGGATCCTCAACTTTTAAAAGGGTATTAATATCTTCGATATATCCATGAGCTACTTCAGAGATATGAACTAACCCTGTTTGCTTTTCTCCTAAATCAACAAATACGCCGAATTTTGTAATACCTGATACGGTACCATCAATAATGTTACCAACTTCGATTGCCATGCAACCTCCTAATTAATGCGGAAACCTTAAACTACAAACTGATGCAAAGAAAAAATAATAGAATACACTCTATTTTACATATGGTACTTCACCAGGCTTTACCAATCCTAACTCCTCACGAGCAACCCCTTCTATGGTCTTTGGATCTTGTAACCTAGCCTTTTCCTGTTCTAACTCTTCATTTCGCTGCTGTAACTCTTGCAATTGTTGCTCTATATGTTGTTTTTCTTGATATACAGCCACCAAGCGATAAGCCTGCCCTAACAGTAACAGCACCATAATCCCTATGCCAATCCGCTTGATCCACATGAGGATAATACGCTGATCCTGTGCTTTGCGATTAGGACGAACCCGTTTGCGTGGCCTTTTTGGGCGTTGTACATCCATAGTGTCCTGAGTCATAATGTCCCCCAAATATTCATCATCTGTATACTGTCATTTTTAGATTATACCACATAACAGAGCTTGGGACTAAAGAAAATTACAGATATTTCTCATTAAGAACGATAACATAAATCCGTATAAATTTAAAACTCCATATGCAATGTAAACTTTCTATATACAAAAGTAAATATCCACTTACATAGTCTCAGCCTTTGCAACATGTTCACGAATGACAGCACAAGAAGCTTTAAATAAGGCTAGCTCTTCATTGGTTAGTTGCAGTTCAAAAACATCTTCGATGCCATCTTTACCAATAACAGCAGGAGTAGATGCAAATATTCCTTCTTCTCCATATTGTCCATTTAAATAACAGGAGCAAGGCAATACCTTCTTTTCATCATGGAATACGGCGCGAATCAATTCTGTGGTAGCACTCGCAATACCAAACTCCGTAGAACCTTTACCAGCTAGTACATGATAGCCACCAATTTTAACATCATCTAGTACTTTTGTATGGTCAAGTTTAGGAAATCTATGAGGTAGCTCTCGATATAATTCTAAAAGTGGTTTACCTTGTACACAGACATGGGACCACGGCACCATGGCACTACCTCCATGTTCACCTAAACAGTAGGCCGTAATAGAGCGATTACTAATAGTAAAGATATGAGCTAATTCTTTTTGCAATCTAGCTGAATCTAGAGCGGTTCCCGTTGAAATAATACGCTTAGGATTCCACTCAAGATGTTTACATAAATAGGTAGCTACCACATCAGCAGGATTAGAAATTGAAATGATGAAACCTTGAAAAGAAGACTGCTTAATACGTGGAATAACGTCTTTTAGTACAGCCACTGTTTCACCAAGGCTCTCAAGGCGATCCTGATACAAATTCGGCAAAGGCCCCGCACTAAAAACGAGGATATCACAATCTCCACATTCTTCAATAGGGCCTGAGGTAGCAGTTACTTGATGTGGAATATAGCTAACGGCATCATTAATATCCATAGCTTGCGCCTGAGCTTTTTTCTCGTCAATATCCATCAAATATAATTCATCAACCTCACCTTGCAAGGCTAAAGAAAATGCCACATGAGAGCCTACATGGCCAGTGCCAATAATACCTACCTTACGTAACTTCATAAGAGCCTCCATACCTTAGCATAAAACGATAGCATATCCTCAAATGCCAATTATTTAAATCACGTATATCTGTATATGATTTATCTTAATAGAATCATAACTCATTTAAATTCATCTCATCCAGATTGAGTGGGAACAAATCTTTTCCTTCCATCGCTTGAGGAGATTTTTCTAAATATTGTTTACGCATGGACCATAAAATATCCAAATCTGTAGGATCCAATTTTGATAATGCATATATCATAGTAAAGTCAGAACCATAGTGCCCACGTAAGCTATCAGGTACACCCTTAGAGCCTTCACCACTAATGCGGTTATTAAAGAACCCTTGGATACGACGATTATCTAAATCTATAATAATAAAACCTGATCCATCATACACATATAATGTATGATTAACACGTTTTAATGCACGTACTGTATTCGTAATAAAATACTGGTCCTTCAAATCAATGAGGGACGACTCATAACCAGAATGGTAAAAGTCACCATAATAATGGGCCCCTCCATCAGTAGACTCCAACAAGCCTTTAAATTCTTTTTGCTCTTCAGCACTGAAATCGGATAAAGATTTTAGCTTTGTTATATTCCGTAAACCTCGTTGGTAATCATCCGATTTAGTTGGCTCTATATGTTGCCCCCTAAAGGTTATTGGCATTAAACGAAGTGCATTATCAGATAAATTATAAATCCCTAGTCCTTCATAACCTAAGAAATACACTTGTGATCCACTAGTCTTCATAGCTAATATTCGTTTTGAAATAATGGCATCACTAGAATTAACCAGTGTATGCGCTTCTGGATCAATACGTACTGTTTTACTATCATAATTTGCTCCTACAGCAAGCCAGTAAGATATCCCCATTATAATAAGTGCCAGTACAAATAATCCAATACGTTTTATATTCATCTACGCTCTCCACGACTTTCCAATCATAAAACGTAAAAGCATGCGTACAATATGTATCGTGTTTACAGTGTATCTAACATTAGATTATATACGATTCTAGCTTATGCACCCAATTGAGCTAATCGGTCAGCAATCTTAATCCCTTTATATGTGAATGTTGGTAATAGCTGAGATAGCGGTTCTAGTACAAAATTACGATTCCAAAAATGAGGATGCGGTATCACAAGACTTTCATCACACAAAGAAATCATCTTCCCCTCTATATCGTACACTAAAATAATATCCAAATCTAATGTGCGAGGGCCCCAATGAATCAATCGTTTTCGTCCAGCCTCCTGCTCTAATTGCTGAATAAGGCTGAGCATTTGATGTGGATCTAGAGTGCTTTCACAAGACCATACGCCATTAACAAAAGTGTCTTGTTCCGTATATCCCCACGGCTCAGTTTCAATCAGAGGAGAAGTGACTAGCCTGGAAATTGCCTCATGATGTAGTAAGGATTGAAAAGCAGAACTGATGTAGCCTCTCTTATCCCCCATATTCGAGCCTACACTGATGTAATAGGTATACATCAAATTTGTCCTCTTGTGGTAATAACCTCAACATAATCTAAAATACCTGAAATCGGTACAGATGGTTTACGCACCGTTACAGATAGACCTACGATGCCTTGATAATATTGGTACAAGGAATCGGCAATAAGCGCCCCTAATCGTTCTAACAGATTATGCTTTTCACCAGTCATAATTGATTCTACAGTTTCATATACCTCTACATAATTGATGGAATCCTCTAATTGATCACTTTGACCAGCCTTTGTAAGATCAGTTATTATTTCTACATCTACAAAAAACCGTTGTCCTTGTTCTTGCTCAGATGCCAAATTTCCGTGATATCCGTAGAATGCCATATTTTTTAAAACGATTCTATCCATTATTCACCTCGTAACAAGCCGTCTGCTACAGCTAAGGCGCGTTTATGCATCTTTACATTGTGAACACGCACCATATCAACGCCTTGGAATACGCCTGTAATACAAGCAGCTACCGTACCTTCATCGCGATCTTCTGGAGGCAATCCGCCTAACATAGATCCGATGAAACGTTTGCGGCTTGGAGCAAGCAAAACAGGGTATTCATAAGCGGTTAACTCACCCAAGCGTTGCATAACTTCAATATTTTGTTCTTCAGTTTTACCAAAACCAACACCTGGGTCAAGCCAGATTTGTTGCGGCGTTACACCCTCTTTCAACGCTTTATCAATAGCACAGAAGAAGAAAGCTTTCATATCTTCAATGATATCACCATAGTTTGTATCATTACTATTATGCATGATGATAACAGGTACCTTATATTTAGCCACCACCGCGGCCATGTCAGGGTCATAATGTAAGCCCCATACATCATTTAGAATATGTGCCCCTTTTGAGAAGGCATATTCTGCGGTTTTAGCATGATATGTATCGATAGATACAGGAACAGTAGAGGTCTTCAAGACAGGTTCTATCAATAAAGAAAGACGTTCTATTTCTTCGTCCGTAGTCAAAGGTGTAGAACCTGGTCGTGTAGACTCAACGCCTAAATCGATAATATCTGCACCATCTTCAATCATTTGTTTCACATGAGCAGTAGCTGTCTCTGGTGTATTAAATTGCCCCCCATCAGAGAAGGAGTCAGGTGTACCATTCAATATACCCATGATAAGGGTACGATCACACAAAGATAAGCTTTTGCCATCATTCCATGTATAATTTCTACGTTTAAACATTTACCTGTCCTCCGCCTAACATTGCCAACGCTTCATCCCTTACTGTACCTGTTTCAGCTAATACGCCTCGGCTTTCTAATGTAATTACCTTTGAATCTTGCTGCATAGTTCCTTTAATAAGCATACATAATTGAGTCGATGTAATACGAACAAAAACACCATGAGCAGATAAATCATTCATTATCGCATCTGCTAATTCAGATGCTAACCGCTCTTGTAATTGCGGTCTGCGACTGAGTATGTTAACAACATCTTGAAACTTACTGAGCCCTGCCACACATCCATCCTTGGGTTGATACACAATGTCTACAGTCCCAAAGAATGGCAATAAGTGGTGCTCACACATAGAATAAAAGGGAATACCTGTAACGGCTATAAGTCCCTTGTAATCAGTGCTAAACGTTTCACCCCATACCGATTTTGTTTCGACTCCTACGCCACTAAATAACTCACTATATAATTCTGTTACACGACTTGGTGTCTTTTCTAACTCTGGTGCCTCTGTATCAACAGATAAAGCCTCTAAGAATTGCTTTATCCCGTCATTTGCACGTTGATTCATCGGTCCTCCTAAACAATCTTTGTCGTCCAATCTTCAATATTCCAAATATCCGTAACCCAATCTTGATAGAATTCAGGCTCATGACTTACCAATATAATTGTACCTTTAAAATCACGTAGTGCACGGCTCAGCTCTTCTTTTGCATATATGTCTAAATGGTTAGTCGGTTCGTCTAGGACCAACACATTGTACTTATTCTGCATGAGCTTGCATAGACGAACCTTCGCATTCTCACCACCTGAAAGTACGCGCATTTGAGACGTAATATGTTCATTTGTAAGGCTACAACGAGCTAATGCTGCACGCACTTCTGCATTTGTCATCGCCGGATATTCATTCCAAATATAATCTAATGCTGTTTCAGAATTGGATGGCGTATCCTCTTGGGCAAAATAGCCAACTTGTAAGAATTCACCTTTTACCAACTCACCACTAACAGGCTTTAATAGACCTAAAATAGTCTTCAACAACGTTGTTTTACCTAAACCATTGACACCGCGAATAGCAATTTTTTTGTTTCTTTCAATTTGAAAGTCTACTGGTCTTGTTAATGGTTCATCATAACCTAATTGCAATCCAAAAGCCTCTACGATAAAGCGACTTGGCGTACGGCCTTCTTTAAAGCCAAAAGTGGGCTTGATATACTCTTTTGGCTTTTCTAGAATTTCCATCTTTTCTAAGCGCTTTGCTCGAGAATTTGCCATACCACGTGTTGCAACGCGCGCTTTATTGCGCTGAATAAAGTCTTCCATACGCTCAATCTCTTGCTGTTGACGTTCATACGCCTTAGCTGCTTGCGCTTTTTTCACCTCGTAAGCAGCTTGGAACTGATGATAATCACCAGTATAACGCGTAAGCACCGCTTGTTCGATATGGTAAATAACATTGACTACGGAGTTTAAAAACTCCATATCATGAGAAATCAAGATAAAGGCATTTTCATAATTTTGCAAATAGTTTTGCAACCACTGAATATGCTCCACATCAAGATAGTTTGTCGGTTCGTCTAAGAGCAAAATAGTCGGTTTCTCTAGTAATAGTTTTGTGAGCAAAACCTTGGTACGTTGACCACCGCTGAGCTCTGTTACATCTCGATCTAAGCCGATATCCATAAGTCCCAATCCGGCAGCGGTACGCTCAATAACCGCATCAATTTCATAGAACCCACGTTGCTCAAGAATTTCTTGCCATTCCCCTACCTGTTCAAGTAGCTTATTCATTTCATCTTCGGACACATCACCCATGCGATTATACGCATCGTTAATGTTTTGCTCCATGACGAATAAATCATCAAAAGCACGTTGTAATACATCACGGATGGTCATACCTTTTTCAAGAACAGCATGTTGATCCAAATACCCAACAGTTACCTGATTGGACCATTCAATTTTCCCCTCATCAGGTGGCAATTTACCTGTAATGATATTAAGAAACGTAGATTTACCTTCACCATTTGCACCAATGAGGCCTACATGTTCACCTTTTAGCAAACGGAATGATGCATCATCTAAAATTTGTCGCGCTCCAAAACCATGAGTTACATTTGAAACGGTTAAAACACTCATATCTATCTCCACCGGAATAAAAGCCGTCTTGTTGAAGACGGCTTATTTCATACTTACTTAAATATTATATCTATTGTACCTTTTTGACCTCTATATGTCAAAAATTGAACTTACTTACACATCGCATAACGCAAGGCTACAACAGCCATAATCTTAGCACCCTTAATCGCTTGGTCTAACCCATAGTCAGATCCAGCAGCACAAGTAAATTCTGGCGTATGCGCTTCTAAACCTAATCCAATCTGCAAGGTAGGCTGTGCTGTTGGTACTTCGTAAGACACATTACCTACATCAGTGCTACCATCCGCCTCATCATCAGGCAATATACGTGGGCTTTCACCAAATTCAGTCATCACATCTTTAAAGAGATTTAATAACTGTTTATCTTGACGCATATCCTTAAAGAGTGGCTCATAGTGATGCATCTCAACTTGAGCTCCATAGGATGAACCGATTTCTTGGGCTGCCTCTTTAATAGCCGGCAAAATAATACCTTCTAAATCATCCACTGTACTACCACGAACAGTCATACGAATCGTAGCCTTTGGTGTAACCACATTTGGTGCCGTACCTGCCTCTGTAAAGATGGCACCTACAATAGCACCTTTAGGAAAGGTCTTTTTTAAATCTTTTACCCTTTGATATAAGTCTACCGCACAATCTAAGGCATTAATTCCTGAATCTGTTAAGGATGCAATATGACAAGAACGTCCATGGAACGTAACCTCTAGAGGATGTGTCGCCAATGATGTACCTCCCACCTCATTTTCTCCACCTGGATGAATGATAAGTGCTGCCTCATAGCCTTTAAAAAGACCGGCTTCTGCCATATATACCTTACCACCGATAGTTTCCTCTGCAGGGCACCCAAAGAATGTTGTACCCCAATCCTGTGGTGCACTTTGACTAAAAGCAACAGCAGCACCTAAGCTCATCATAGCAATAAGGTTATGACCACAGCCGTGGCCTAGTTCCGGTAACGCATCATATTCACCTAAGAAGGCTATTTTATGCCGTGCAGTACCGTTATAGTCGCCCCGTAACGCTGTTTGTAACTCTGGCCGATTAGTTAGACTTACATGAGATATAAAATTATGTGTTTCTAAGAATTGGTGAATTACCTTTACTGCTTTATGCTCATTCAAGCCCAATTCAGGATTATCGTGTAAATATATGGAAACTGCACGCAATTCCCGTGCCATACTATCTATGATGGCACAGGCGCGAGCCTCTCGTTCTTGTAGTGTCATAACTCCCCTTGTTATTATCTAATATCTTATTACCTATTATTTTATTACCTAATATCACGGTAACTACTATTTTTATCTAATATCTATTTGCCTATTAAGTAAAATCGTTCATCCAAAAGCTCTTAACTATTTCGTATAAGGATGAACGATGATGGTATTAGAAATATATCTAAAGCTAATCGTCGCTCCTAGCGGTAATGTTTGATGTGGCGCCCCATGTCCCGTTGGCACATAGCATACAAAAGGATCTGGTAATTTTGGATTTCTATTTTCCTCCATATAGCGCAATGCTTCATAACCTAAATCGTAATCACGCTCATCTTCATCTCCTTCACAATCTGTAAAGATACCAATGACTAAGCCTTTAATACGGCTCAACAAACCGCTGAGTCGAAATTGTTGTAACATGCGATCCAGCTTATAAGGAGCCTCCCCTACATCTTCAATAAATAGTAAGGTATCTTCCCATGATTCATTCTCTAAAAAATAAGGCGTTCCCGATAACATGGATACCATCGTCATATTACCACCTCGTAAAATACCCTCACCGAGTTCTGTGCCAATCGCACCTCGGGGAGGCTCTGGCAAGGGTTCTATAACTTTTAATTTGCCTTCTAAAGCATTAAATAGCGTATCAATATCTGACTTACGGTCTAATTTAAAATCTACCCCCATAGGTCCATGATAAGTAATGAGGCGGCTATATCGATTAATAGCCATATGAAGTGCTGTACAATCACTATATCCAACAAAAGCCTTCCGATACTTACGAATCGCTTTATAATCTAATAAATCTAAATAGCGCATCGTGCCATAACCACCGCGCAAGGCAAGAACCGTATCACAAGGAGCCACAGTCATCATGTATTGAAATTCTACGGCTTGCTCCTCAGGTGTGCCTCCATATAGCCCCTTTCTCCTTGCACTTTCACCTACAAGCACCTTATAGCCTTTAGCCTTACAAATTTCTTCTATTCTATGTAAATCTTCATCGCTAGCACTAGCAGGTGCCATAATACCTATGGTCATCCCCGGTGCCAAACGTTTTGGTTCAATCCAGTCCATATATCCTCAGAAAATACCTGTTAACTTATAATATATTAATATTCCCATACAACAAAAGACGTACACAAGGTGTACGTCTTAAGTGTATCTTATTTGTATGCTTTTTTAAAGTCAACAAGTCCCAATGTGGTCCAGAAATAATTTTGAATTGTTCCGTTTGTCACATATGGTTGTGTTGTAAAGTACAACGGCATAACAAGAGATTCATCAAAAATCATTTTTTCTGCTTCATGCATCAACGCATCACGAGCAGCCCCATTTGGAGTTGTACGAATGCGAGCAATCAACTCATTATACTCATCACTATGGTACTGTCCATCATTATCTTCAGCAGAGAATACCTCTAAGAAGTTTTGTGGATCGCTATAATCAGCAACCCAAGAAGCGCGCGCAACTTGGTACTTACCAGCTTCACGGTCTGCTAAGAATACCTTTGTCTCTTGATTTTGTAAGCGTACATCTGCACCAAATGCATTTATCCAAGCATCTTGAATCGCTTCTGCAATAGCTTTATGTAATTCACTTGTATTATACAAAATCGTAATTTGTGGCAATGGACGATTCTTACCATAGCCAGCCTCTTTAAGGATTTCCTTGGCTTGCTCTACATCTTCGTATACGAGATAACTACCAGCTTCACGGAAGTCTTCACGGCCATTGCTTTCGAGCATACCATATGGTACAAACGCATAAGCTGGTTCTTTACCGCCTCTAACAATATTATTAACAATGTTAGCACGGTTGATAACCATAGAAAAGGCTTTACGCACATTTGGATCTGTGAAAGGTTCTGCTTTCACATTGAATACGTAATAGTAGTTACCAAGCATAGGGCCAATATGTAATAGGCCTGCTTCTTCTAAACGTTTTTGATCCGCTACAGGAGGCTCAACAGTCATATCAGCTTCGCCACCTTCAACTAAGGTGAGACGCGTACTTTGAGACTCACTAATAGGCCAATTCATTTTCTCTGTTTTCACAGATTCTGCGTCCCAATAATTTGGATTCTTGATGAAATCCATTTCCCCATTATGCTTCCAAGAAAGCAAGCGGTATGGACCATTGGATACTATAGTTTCCGCATTAGCTGCCCAATTTTCATGAGCCTCTACTGCTTTTTTGCTCACTGGATAATAGCTATGAGACGCTAATAGTTTCAAGAAATAAGCTGTTGGATTTTCTAAGGTAACTACCAATGTATCCTCATCAGTAGCCTTAACACCAACCTCTTCAGCCGTGGCTTTGCCAGTATTAAAGGCTTCGCCATTTTTCAATACATATAGCATGTATGCATTGTCCGCATGGACTTCAGGGTCTAATACGCGTTTCCAAGCGTATTCAAAGTCATAAGCCGTCAAAGGCTCTCCATTAGACCATTTCAAATTAGGTCGTAAGTGGAAGGTATACTCACGGCCATCATCGGAGATTTCCCAATTTTTAGCAAGTGCTGCTTCTGGTTCACTTTCATCATTCAAACGAACTAGACCATCGAATAATTGAAGTTGAACCGTAGCCTCCGGAGAGGTAGTAGACTTTGCGGGATCCAATGTGGATGGTTCCTGCTCAATAACATAGCGGATTGTGTGTTCATCGATTGGTTGAACACCACGAGGGTACCCAAATACAAATAAGAGTACGCTCACCCCTAGAGCGAGGACCATGAGTTTTAACAAGTTTCGTTTATCCATCATGGCAATGCTTCCTCTACAAATTCTTTCATGATGCGCCCAACTTGAGCGCCTAATTCTTTACCTCGGCCATTATCGATATCGCTCATTAAAAGAATAAAGCAAAAATGACCTCTAAATGTTTCTATTACACCCCCATCATGCTCTACGCGATCAAGGGATCCTGTTTTATGGTGAAAGCGTATGCCTTCTCCCCAGTAAAATGGTAAGATATCACGGAATTGTTGGCGACCTAAAATATTCCACATTTCTCGGCCATAAGCATCTCTATCACGATATTCAAAAATATGTTTATACAGACGAGCTAGTGACATGGCTGTAATATAATTATCACGCCCTTCAACCAAGGCGTTAAGGTCCATCATCATGCGATTAAGCTCCATCTCATCCAGGCCAAGCTTTTCCGCTCGAGCATTGATATTTTCCATTCCAAGCACTGTGATGAGTAGATTTGTCGCAATATTATCACTAAGAACCATCATGAGACGGCACAACTCAAGATAGGTAAAACTATGTTTACCTACTAACTCTTGTAGTGCACCGCCACCTTCAACGCGTGGAGTTCTAGATAAAGGAACGGTATCATTAATGTCCAATTGCTCAGTACGAGCTAAATGAAAGACATATTCCATGATAAGTACCTTAATTAAACTCGCACCAGAATGTACAGTATTTTCACCTCTAGCTGCGATGAGTATTGGTTCCTCTTCATCATCAAATTGTAACACTGCATAAGATATATTTCCTGCTGGGGCCAATTCTTTAATGACTGTATCTAGTTGATGTTCCAGGGACTTGCCAACAATTAGTTTTTCCATACTATTCTCCCATTATATGTGCCAGCATGCAATGCGGCGATCAGCCCAGTCTCGAAGTGGTGGACGTTCTGTAAAACAACGACCTTCCGCTTCTGGACATCGACCACTAAACAAACAGCCTTTTGGCGGTTCTAGTGGATTAGGTGGATCCCCTTTAAGAGGTGCCCCAATTGGTGCATGTGGCATAACTGGACCATTTAGAGCCGTCAATGCACGGGTATATGGATGTTGTGGAAATTCATATAAGTCCAATGCAGGACCTTCTTCCATAACAGCACCTAAATACATAACAACCATGCGATGACTAATGTAGCGCACCATATTTAAATCATGAGAAATAAAGAGGTACGAAATACCATGTTGTTCTTGTAACCGTTCTAGTAATGTCATAATTTGCACTTGGATAGATACATCTAACGCAGAAATCGGCTCATCACAGATGATACATTGAGGCTCCATAATAAGAGCCCGTGCAATGCCGATACGTTGACGTTGCCCACCAGATAGTTCATGAGCATAACGCTCACCAAATGACATATTTAAGCCAACTTGGTCAAGCACCTCTTTTACACGAATCACGCGATCTCGAGGTGTATACTTTGGATCCAGTTCTAAAGGCTCCTCTAAAATCGCATTAACCGTAAGCCGCGGATTAAGGGATGCATAAGGATTTTGAAATACCATTTGCATCACCGGGTGAACAGACTCTCTATCCACATAAGGGTTGATATGTCGACCATTCATATAAATAGAACCAGATGTAGCTTGATATAAACCCATCAAAGTGTAACCAAATGTAGATTTACCACATCCAGATTCACCTACGATACCTAGGGTTTCCCCTGGTGATTGATATAGACTCACGCCTTGTACGGCATGTACCGTTTGTTTTGGCTTAAATAAGCCGCCTGACAGGGTGAACTCTTTAACGAGATTGTCAGTCTCCCATACGTAACTCATTAAAGTCCCTCCAACTTAGCTAACCAACATGTAAACTGGTGACTTTCACCAACATTTGTAACCATCGGAACCCGACTACCACAGATTCGCATAGCCCATTTACAACGAGGATTAAATGCGCATCCACGAGGTAAATCAAATAGATCAGGTGGTTGACCTTCAACAGCCTTCAATTCGCCGTGCCATTTACCTTGAGGCAATGCAAGCAACAGCCCCAAAGTATATGGATGACGAGGCTCGCTAAAAATACCATCTACTGTAGCAGACTCAACACATTTACCTGCGTACATAACCATAACCCGATCACAAATTTGAGCAATAACACGTAGGTTATGAGAGATAAAGATAATCCCTATGCCAGCCTCTACGGCTAATGTTTGCATAAGGCGCAAAATTTGTGCCTCTGTAGTAATATCAAGAGCTGTTGTGGGCTCATCACAAATTAAAATCTTGGGACGACCGGCCACTGCCATAGCAATACATACGCGTTGGCGCATTCCACCGCTCAACTCATGAGGATATTGAGATAACCGGCGTTCCGGTGTAGACAGCCCCATCTTCTTCAATAAATCGATGGCAATGGCCCTTTCATCGTAATCTTCACCATACGCATTTGTACGACGGATAACCTCATACATTTGCTCTCCAATGGTCATGATAGGATTCAAGGAGGTCATAGGATCTTGGAACACCATGGCAACCGTCGTACCACGAAGTTCATTCCAATCATCTTCAGTAAATCCTAAACAATCATGACCATCAATCATGAATGTATCCGCTTTAATTTTAGTTTTACCATATGGCAATAAGCCCATTAAAGAGTTAACTAAAACGGATTTACCACACCCAGATTCCCCGACTATACCTAAAATCTCACCAGGGTATAAAGAAATATCTTGATTGCGAATAACTCGCAACGGACCTTGGAAGGTATTGATGGTAATAGATACATTACGTACATCAACAATAGCATTATTCATTATCTATCTCCTTCCTTAGGGTCTAATACATTACGTAAACCGTCGCCAAAAAATGCGAAACCAAGCATGGTAATACTAATAGCAACAGCTGGGAAAATCAATTGGAACGGATAAGAGCGCATGCTACTAATACCTTCAGAAGCTAGTACGCCCCAGCTCGCCATAGGTGCATTTACACCTAAGCCGATAAAACTAAGAAATGCTTCTGTAAAAATAGCCTCAGGAATGGCCAATGTTAAAGTAATAATGATCGGTCCTACACAGTTTGGTAAAATATGACGTAATAAAATTCGACGCTTAGGAATACCCATAGCTTCTGCTGCAATGATGTATTCTTCGTTTTTAACTTTCAAAATTTGGCTGCGTACGATACGGGCCATATTAAGCCAATACGCAATCCCCAACGCTACAAAAATAGAGATTAGCCCAGGTCCAAGTACAACCATCAATAAGATTACGTATAGTAAAAGTGGAATACCATACAAAACATCTACGATCCCCATCATGATACGGTCTACCTTGCCACCTATATAACCCGCAATGCCGCCATAGGCAACGCCAATCACAAGATTAATAAAAGCTGCTACAAAACCAATGGTTAAGGAAATACGAGCGCCGTACATAACACGTGTATAGATATCACGGCCCAATGTATCCGTACCAAACCAATGGCTAAAGC
This sequence comes from Veillonella sp. AF13-2, assembly GCF_003603295.1. NCBI lineage: Bacteria > Bacillati > Bacillota > Negativicutes > Veillonellales > Veillonellaceae > Veillonella > Veillonella sp. AF13-2. The sequence goes on along the minus strand of NZ_QTMT01000004.1, from coordinate 17,024 downwards.
TTGGACTTTGGTTCGCATCAATTAAGGATTGGTCCGCATAGGTATAAGGTGAAATAAGTGGACCTAGAATAGCAAGCACCATCATCACAATAATGATGGTTGCACCAACTACAGCTAAACGATTTACCTTAAATCGTTCCCATTTACTAGGACGTTTTATAAAGCTAGTAATCTCTTCTTGAGGGGCTCGTTCAATAGGTAAAAAGTCTTCCTTATTCATCTGTCCCCTCCTCCGTTGTAACTCGTGGATCGATTAATGGATAAATCATGTCCACCAAAATATTAAGAAATACTACAAGCGCACTATAGAAAATCGTAATACCAAGAATAACCGTATAGTCTCGGTTATAAATAGATGTTACAAAATACTGACCTAGACCAGGAATCGCAAAAATTGTTTCTACGATAAAGCTGCCTGTTAACAAACTAGCTGCCAATGGACCTAAGTACGTAATAACTGGCAAAATTGCATTGCCAAGGGCATGACGTGTCAAAATGGTCCAAGAACCTAGACCTTTTGCGCGAGCTGTACGAATGTATTCTTGTTGATACACGTCAAGTAAACCACTGCGCGTTAAACGAGCAATAAATGCCATCGGTTGCGCTGCTAATGTCAACACAGGTAACACCATGTAAGAGGGGCCACGCCATAAGGCTACCGGGAACCATCCCAATTCAAAGCCTACTATGTACACAAGAACAGCACCGATAATAAATGTTGGTACCGAAATCCCTATTGTAGATAATACAGTTACCGCATAATCTACAATGCTATTAGGTCTCATGGCACTAATCGCACCAGCTGTAATACCACCAACTATAGCTACCATTAAAGATAATAAACCAAGCTGTGCGGAAATTGGGAATGCATCACCAATTATATCGTTTACACTACGGCCTTCATATTTAAATGATGGGCCCAAGTCACCTGTAATGACGCCACCTAAATAATCTCCATACTGTTTCCATACAGGATCATCGAGATGATATTTAGCCTCGATACTTGCTTTCACCTGAGGCGGTAATTTCTTTTCTGTTGTAAAAGGCCCACCAGGTATCGCATGCATTAATGCAAATGTTACGGTAATGATGACCCATAAGATTATGATTGCGCCACCTAGGCGTCGAAATACATACCTCGTCATTGTCACTTTCCTCCATAAAAAGTCTATTCGTTTTATTATACTACATTATGAAGTTAATTTCATGATTAACATCATTACATTTACAGAAAGGCTCACATAACGTACAATAAAATATATGATTATTTGGAGGTGTCTATGATAGCAGTACCTAGAGTTTTAACAATTCAAGACATGAGCTCTATCGGACGCTGTGCCCTTACCGTTATGATTCCTATCATCAGTGCCATGCGCTGTCAGGCGGTTCCTTTGGCGACAGCGGTACTAAGCAATCACTTAGAGTATCCACACTATGAATTCGTTGATTTATCTGCTCATATGAGAGATTTTATGGACTGCTGGGATAAAAACGAAATTGACTTTCACGCTATCGTAAGTGGATTCTTGGCATCACCAGAACAAATTCACCTCGTTGAAGAAGCAATCGATCGATTTGCCTCTAATGGTCAGATGGTTATCGTCGATCCCGCAATGGCCGATGATGGTCGCCTCTATTCCATTTATACTCCTGATATGGTTGTAGCTATGCGCCAACTTGTATCTAAGGCCCACATCGTAAAGCCAAACTATACTGAGGCATGCTTCTTATTAGATATTCCATTCTCAACAAATCCTATTAGCGAAGATGAATTACGTGAGCGATGTAAACAATTACATCACATGGGCCCTGAAATGGTTATCATGACCAGCGTCCCATCGAAAACACATGCTGTTATTGCGGTCTATGATGGACCTACAGACTTTTTAAAAACATACTCTATACCTCTGGTTCCTGTAAAAGCTACAGGGACAGGAGATATTTTTACTGCTGTATTATCTGGTGCTGTAATGAAGGGATATTCTCCTTATGATGCGGCAGAACTGGCAATGAATTTTACTACCAACGCGATTCAAGCAACGTTAGATACAGTACAATCGCTAAAACATGGAGTCGCATTTGAGTTAGTTTTGCCAGAATTAACTCAACTATAAGCTATAAATAAAGGGGAACTTATGGATTTACTTTATGTTGTATTAAGAACACTGCTCATATGTACCATCGGTTTACTCATTGCATTCCAAGGACGTCGCATGGGTTTATCGATTTTTAACTTAACAGGACGGTTAAATCGACTACAATTTATCATATGCTTCATCGCTTTAATGATTTTATTTCATATTGTCCACTACATCGATAACATATTCTTGGACTTTGTTGTATCACTACCAGCATATTGGTTGACTAGGGTCATTATTTGGCTCTTACTGGCAACCCTCTTTCCTTTATCTTGTGTCTTATTTGGCCGTCGTATTCACGACATCGGCTTCAATGCATGGGCAGGAATCCTCTGGTCTGTAATCATGATTTTCATCAATACCTACTCTGCCGTATCTCCATTCAATTACATGCTAGAGCTTTTTATATGGCTCATCGGCTTCCTATTCTGGGTATTACCAGGACAACCTGAGCCTAATCAATATGGTAACCCTCCATTTATGAATGTAAATCGGACAGTTTATGAACCAATACAGCCACCTATATCTAACAAAAAACAAGAAGGTCGAAAAACAGTTCGTAAGCGACGCAAAAAGCGATAATTAAAAATTAACACCCTACAATAAAAAACGTATCTCTATAAGTAATATATACCTTCTTTACTGGACAACCAGTAAAGAGAGTACATATCAAAGAGATACGTTTTTATTATGTCTTCTGTTTGTACAACATTAGTTCATTAACAACATCAACTCAATCAAGGTACAACCTATATATGCAATAATAAACTTAACCTTTTGTTTACGCGCTCTATCATCATCTGCAATTTTAAGTCGATTTGCAAGGAATCGTTTATCGCGAATTTGCAACAAAAGGTGTTTAATTCGCTCTTGGCTTTCATTAGCAGTATACTCATCACAATCAGCTGTCAATGTAGCTTGTTGCATGAAGATGCGTCGGTGTAGTTTACGCATTTGAATTTTAATATTGTTATGTACAAATGCACTTTGCCACTGTTTGCGAGAATCAAAATACATGTACAAATACCGAGGAATATTCATAACCAAGAAGGAAATGATAAAAATCCCTAAGGAAATTAAAAAGTACGTAGAGAATGAAAATTCCAATGTTTCTGTCGGTAAGTAGTGATGCAAGATAATAAATGTAATCCATACACCTATTGGCAATAAAAGGACTGCTGCAATATCGATAGAACGAAGCCAGCTAGTACGAGTTGGCACATCAGGTACTGTAAAAGTATCTACAGGATCATGGAATGCATAGTAATCCAACTGTAACACAGATTGACTGGTCCGCGGGTTACCCAAGAGAACAGGTCCATTACTACCAATATGGCGCTCAGGCATGGGTATGAATTTCTTCACTTGTGTATTAGGTAATAAGTCAAACTGAATTATACCTTTCTTCTCAAAGCGTACAGTAGATCCTTTTTCACCTAATGCAATAGGGTTAAAGAAAATACCGAAGAGACTTAGACACCAGTTTCCCAACAAGTGTAAAATAGAGTTCAAAATAAACCCACCTGTATCTATATTATTTGTATCTAAACGAATGGCAAAGGATGATGAATAATCATCGAACCATAAATCCTCTAAGGTGAATTCCACATTAATCACATTCCCCCATTTTGTAATAATGGATAGGAATATTTGATTGTTTGGTTCAAATTCAAATGTTACAGCATAAAAGAACCAATGATTACGAAGAGCGGCACGCAACATGCGATTAACCATATCTTCTTCTATATATAATAAGCGATGGTCAAACAAATCTTGTTCTAAAGGTGCTTTTTCTAATACGGGCGCCTTATCCACCACCGCATCTCGATCAGATAATGCTTCATCCACCAAAGCTCGTAATTTGGTGAAGATTTTAGTCATAACCCCTCCAAGGGTGAAATAATAGCTCTTAACACAAAAATTATACCATATATTGCATGATTTATCGATAAAAGTATACTACATATACTATTAAATATAAATATAATTAAAGCCCCTTTTTGCATAGTAAAAGGGGCCTTATTAATGTAGTTAAACATTAGTCGTATTATAATTTAATATTCATAATAGATCTTAAATTGCAACGTAATATTAAACATTGTCCAAATCTATAATTAAGCATTAATAATAGATACTTTAAATGATATTTAGTTTTATTGAATACTTGCCATGGATAAATAACAATATTCATAGAAACGACCTTTAAGCGCCATTAGCTCTTCATACGTTCCATCTTCAACAATTTGCCCTTTATCCATAAATAAAATCCGGTCCATTTGTTCTAAACCTTCCAATTGATGCGTAATATATAGACATGTCCTACCCTCTACATAATGCATCAAGTCACGATGTAAGGCTTTTCTTGTGACTTGATCTAAGCCCTCTAAAGGTTCATCTAATAAAACGATTTTAGGATTGCGCAAGAACAATCTAGCTAATGCAACTCTTTGACGTTCACCACCACTCAAACCTTGCCCTCCACTCCCTACAATCGTATTCATACCTTCTGGTAATTTTTCAACTACCGATCGCAATGATGCACGATTAATGGCTAGCTCTAAATCCTCCATAGAAGCTTCAGGTCTTGCAAGTAGTATATTATCCTTAAAGGAAGCATTAAAAATATACGTATCTTGAGTTATAGTCCCCAATGCATTACGCCAAGTATCAATTGAAATATCCTTCAACTCCACCGAGCCTATACGAATGGATCCACCATAATCATATAACCTCTCAAGCATATTAAACAATGTCGTCTTTCCAGACCCACTAGCACCTACGATAGCAATGGATTCCCCTTGTTGAATATGTAGTCTGAGATTCTCATAAATATGGCGATATTCATCATAACCAAAGGATACATCTGTAAAAATAATATCCTCATTAGGATTAAATGATTTTGGTGATATAGGTTCTACAATAGATATCGGTTCATTACTGAGAGCCATGAGACGACTTGTGGCAACTTTACTTTCTGCACCATGATGAACAGCAGCAATCATAGGTTGTAACGCTTCAAACCAAGCCTGTGTGCCAATGGCAGCCACCGCTACCATAACACTAGCCCAAGCGCCTGTTAACACATTAGAAGCCATAATAGCTACAATAACTACAGTTAACTGAACGCCGCCTATGAATAGTGTATTACCCATATTCATGCCCCGCTCAATAGTACCTTTTTGAGCATCTACATTGCGCATCATATGCTGAATACGCTTATATACCATGTCTTCGTTACCATAACTAATCACATCTTCCAGACTATCCATAGTATCACTTAAAAGCGCTTTATAATCGCCTTGTTGAGGCCCAATCGTACGTAAAGATTCTTTATTATACAAATAAACAACCAAAGGTACTATTACACCTAAAACAAAGGCCGACAAAAGAATAGGTATAATCAAACTATTGTCAATTGTAGAAACTCCATATGCAATCAATATAGTCAAGGCAACGGCTGCTACGGGTGGGATCAAAGTGCGCAAGTAGAAGAATTGTAATACCTCTATATCCCCCATGATGCGTCCCAACATATCACCCGCCCCAAACCGTTTGAGTATAGCAGGTGCCAATGGTTCCAAATGAGCATAAAACCACAAGCGCAAGCCATAGAGTCCTTGGAATGCCATGCGATGAGATGTATAGCGCTCAAAATAACGACATACAGCACGACTAACACCGAAGAATCGAACTCCTACGATTGCAAGACTTAAATAAGTGAGCCCTGGTTGCAATGCGGCAGATGCCAATAGCCAAGAGGATACTGTTAAAAGCCCAACATTCATGAACACTGTTAAGAATGTAAATAGCAAAGCTAATACTAATGACCACTTAGCGGGACTCAATACAGAAAACAACAACTTCCAACCTTGTAAGCCCATATTAGAACCTTTTGCATTATCTTTAAAAGTCTCAGTATATTTAACAGATTTAACAAAATGCTCTGTGCCATTGATAGGTTTATCTATGACCAATGTATTCTCTGAATCAAATTGTTTCCCAATATCCAATGGTTCTTCAAGAGTTGCTGAAAATTGACCTAAGCCAGATGTAACAAGGTCTTTAAAATACCCCTCTTCTTCAAGTAGGTCATGATAAGAACCTTCTTGAAGAATAGATCCATTTTTCAAGACATATAGCTTAGATGCCCAATGCATAGTTTGTAATCGATGCCCAATAATGATGACAACCTTATTTTCCATCAAACGCTGAATAGCTGTACTTATAATGGCTTCTGTTTTTACATCTAGATGTGCTGTCACTTCATCAAGAATCAATACTTGACCCTTCCGGAGGAATGCACGAGCTAAAGCAATACGTTGCCGCTCGCCGCCACTAAGACCTAAACCGCCTTCACCGATAACCGCATCAAGCCCATCTTGTTTTCGATTAATAACATCTAATAGCTGAACTTCTTTGCACGCATCAAGAATCTCTGCATCACTTACATCCATACCAAAGGATAAGACCTCTCGCAAGGACCCTTTCATAATATGTGGATGTTGAGATACATAGATAATTTGCTGACGCCACCAGTTGATATCTAAATCACATATATCAATGCCATCGATAGTAACTGTTCCTTTCGGAGCCTGTAAAAAACCTCCAACAATATGGGCCATAGTAGATTTACCAGCTCCGCTTTCACCAACGAGCATAATAGGTGCATTACGTTCAACCTGCAGCGTAATGTGGTGTACCCCATTCTCACTATTTTTATAGGTGAAAGTTAAATCTTTAATTGCAATTTCCTGTATAGGCTTATCAAGTTTAGACTCACCACCTACTGGTAAAGAAGGTGGACGCTGCATGAATTCTTCATACTTCAGAATAGATGTTTTTCCTGCCATCCCTGTGTGGAAAGCTGCCCCCAATTGTCTAAACGGAGTATAGAACTCCGGCGCTAACAACAAAATAAAGAAGGCTGAAAAGAATGTGACTTCACCATCTAATAAGGTTAGACCTAAATATACCGCAATCAGAGCAGTACTAATTGTACTCACTAATTCAAGTACTAATGCAGATAAAAAGGCTACGCGCAACACGCGTAAAGTGGAATCTTTAAACTCTTGAGATAATCGACCAATAACCTTAATTTGATCCTTTGCACGGCCAAAGAGCTTTAGCGTAGTAATCCCTTGTAGTACATCTAAAAAATGCCCCGATAAGAAGCTCATACGTTCCCATTGTTCCTTATTTAATCGATCAGCTTGCTTCCCAATCAAGATCATAAAAAATGGAATTAAAGGCACCGTAACAATCAAAATAATACCAATTATTGGTAATGTATTTACAATGGCAATCCCCATAATAAGAGGAATCATAATAGCATATAAAATCTGCGGAATGTAACGTGCTATGTAAGCATCTACTTGTTCTAAACCATCGGTAAGCATATGGATGACATCGCCATGACGTTCCTTATGCTGTACACCGAGCTTAAACATATGCTCCAAAGAGCGTTCTCTAAAGGATGCTTTTACAGCACTTCCCAAATGATTTGCTACCGCCTCTTGAACGTAATGAGCCACCAATCTCACAATAATAGCAATAAACAAATAAATAATGGTGTTCGTTTCGTCAGCTAGTGTATGCTCCAAAAATATAAGATTATTTATTAAGGTTCCAAAGAACCAGGCTTGCCCAACAATGGACAGACTTTCTACTAAACAGGTTAAGCCGAGTAGCACAAACTGTCCTTTATGTTCTAGCAGCGCTTTAAATGCGGTACGCTGTATCATACTATCCTCTACGGTAAATCTATTTAAATATATAAACTCAAACAAATTTAAATCCCTATTACTAAGCCTACAAGAGTCCAAGTGAATCTAAATTTATCAATATTATATTCATCTTACCATAAAAAAGAGGCGTGCCGCTACGGCACGCCTTACATTAAGACCTAATTTTTACAACTTACATAAGTTGTAAAGCTATGCTATTAATAGTGTAAATCTTTTTCTGTTACACGATGACGGAATGTCCAATATACCCAAGATTGGTAAACCAAAATAATTGGCACAAATACGAAGGCTACACAAGTCATCAAAGTCAACGTATAAGTAGAGTTAGCTGCATTAGTAATAGTCAAGCTCCACTCAGGATTCAAAGAAGAAACCATGATGCGAGGGAACAAACCCGCAAAGTATGCAGCTGTTACAGAAATAACAGATAAACAACTGAATAAGAAACCCCATTTTGTATTTCGAGTGCGTGCTGCACCCCAAGAAATGAGGAAGGACACGATAGCTAATGCAAAGCAAACTATAGCTAATACAGAATTAAACAAATCTGTATACACGTAAGTTGCACCTACCAATGCCAATGCACCGATAGCTGTAGGAACACCTACTACCAAGGATGTCGCACGAGCGCGCTCAGAAACAGCACCAGCTGTTTTAATAGAAGTAAATAAACCACCATGGTATGTAAATACCAAAATGAACGCAATACCACAAAGTATGGTGTATGGACTTAATAAATCAAAAAATGTACCAACATATGTCATACTTGCATCAATTGGAGTACCTTGAATCAAGTTACCTACTGTAATCCCCCACAATAGTGCAGGAATCAAGGAACCAAAGAAGATGCAGTAGTCGAATGTTTTACGCCATAACAAATTAGGGCTCTTAGAACGGAATTCAAAGGATACACCACGAATAATAAGAGCTGCAAGCATCAAGAATAGAGCCAAGTAGAATCCACTAAATAATGTAGCATACACGTGAGGGAAGGATGCGAATAATGCCCCTCCGGCAGTAATCATCCAAACTTCATTACCATCCCACACAGGACCTAAGGCATTGATCATTTGTCGACGTTCAACGTCAGTTTTACCAATGAATGGTAACAAAATACCAGTACCATAGTCAAAACCTTCTAATAAGAAGAAGCCAGCGAATAGTACAGTAATTAAGATAAACCATACCACTTCAAGGTTATTAAAAATTAATTCCATAATCTTGCCTCCTCTTTTTCAACTACATCATGAGATGGATTTCCATCTGGACCTTTTTTAATGTGTTCTACAGCAAGGTAGATAGCCGCGATAGCAGCCACGATATACACAAGTGTAAAGCCGATGATTGTAGTCATAATTTCTGGAGCCGTTACGGATTTAGACGCACCATCTGCAGTCAATTGCAACCCATATACAAGCCATGGTTGACGACCTGCTTCCGCTACAAACCAACCAGTGGAGTGAGCGATGAATGGCAATGGCAACATCCAGAACATAATTTTTAAGAATGTACGGTTTTCAACAAGCTTGTCTTTTGCATTTAGGATAAGACCTACAAAGGCAACAAGTAACATAAGAGAACCAGATGCTACCATGACACGGAATGTCCAGAAGATTGCTGGAACATCTGGAATATAGTTGCCAGGGCCATATTGAGCCTCCGATTTTGCTTGAAGGTCTTTGATACCTTCTACCTTACCAGACGTAAAGGAGTTTTGAGTCAAGAAGGATAAACCACCAGGAATTTCAAGAGCACCTGTATTCTTTTGTGCTTTAGTATCAATATTAGCTACCAAAGAGAATGGCGCTGGATCTTGTGTTTCCCACAACGCTTCCATAGCAGCCATTTTCATAGGTTGTACTTTTGTGATGTATTGACCTTGATGATGACCAGCTAATGCACCTAAAGTACCAAATACAAGGGCGATAACCATGCCCCATTTAGCGGAGCGGCGGTAGAACTCTGTCGCATTATTACGCAATAAGTGCCATGCACTGATTGCCATAATAATTACACCAGCTGTTAATAAACCATTCAATACGATATGGAAAAATTGTCCAGGTACATAGCCATTTTGAACGATGGTCAGGAAATTTTCCATCTCTGCACGGCCATTGCGTAATACAAAGCCTACAGGATGTTGCATAAAGGAGTTTGCTACGAGAATCCAGAACGCAGATAAGTTAGTACCTAACGCTACAAATGTAGCTACAAGGGCGTGAACACATTTGTGTAAGCGGTCCCAACCGAAAATCCAAACGCCCATGAATGTAGATTCCAAGAAAAATGCCATTAATGCTTCAAGGGCCAATGGGGCACCAAAAATGTCACCCATAAAACGAGAATATTCTGCCCAGTTCATACCGAAATGGAATTCCTGAACAATACCAGTCACCACACCCATGGCAAAGTTAATTAGGAACAATTTGCCCCAGAACTTAGCCATTTTTTTGTATACTTCTTTACCAGTTGACACATAGGTCCACTCTAAAGCAGCAACAATCACTGTCATGCCTAGTGTGAACGGCACAAATAACCAGTGATAGATAGATGTTAGCGCGAATTGCAATCGGGCTAAATCTACAGCTTCAAACATGTGTTTTCCTCCTTAGAATAAAATACTAACATCACTTGACGAGCTTTTACAAAAAACCTTGCATCATTGCGACTGTAAAAAAGCTCAAGCCTCAGCACCAATCAACTGTTCTCTTTGGGCAAGGGTCTTAAAATTAACCGCTTCCAACTGATTAATCAATTGATGCTGAATCACGCCCATTGCTTCATTTATAGCGCAATGTCCCTTACAAGACTTAGAGCAAGAACCTACATCATATAAACAACGTTGTAAATACGCATCCCCTTCTACTGCTCTAATTACATCAAGCAACGAAATCTCTTGAGGGCTTCGATTCAGGGCAAACCCGCCATCTACACCTCGGAAAGATTTCATAATTCCTGCTGCAATGAGACTACGCATAATCTTGAGCAAAAAGCGTTCTGGAATCAACTCTTGCTCAGCCAATACAGCACCAGTTATCTTCGAGCCCGAAGGTAGTAGCGCCATATGCAAGACCATGCGAAATGCATAATCCGTGGCCTGATTTAACTTCATAAAGTCTCCTTTCTCATGCACTCGGACAAACGTATTACTAAATCTAGTATAAATGAAATAAAACAATACTGCAATGGTATTGTTTTAAACAGAATAAATTAATTCACTTACTTCTCATGCTCATATTTTATGGATCAATTACCTACTTTTATATCCATCAAATATTGATTGTCATCATATATAAAAAGACTGCTCTCAAAAGAACAGTCTCCATATATATTATTTTGTAATTTCTCGCACCAAATGGCCCATTTCAGGAATGATGAGTTTGCTCATCGCTAAGGTGACGGCCCCAACAGAGCCAGGAATAGAAAACATCAAAGTGTTATTCTTAACACCAGCTTCTGCACGAGATGCCATTGCTTTTGTTCCAATATCCTCCGTATAGGATAAATATCTAAAGATTTCACCAAAACCTGGAATATGCTTTTCATATAAGCTATTTACCGCCTCGATGGTAACATCTCTCATAGCAATACCAGTTCCCCCAGTAGATATAATGACATCAATAGACTCATCATTACACCATGGAGTCATAGCATTTATTATAGCCTCACAATCATCAATTACAATTTTTCGATCTGCTACAATATGATTTGCTGCTTCCAAAAATTCTTGAACCTTGTTGCCTCCTTTATCAGTTTCTAATGTACGAGTATCAGATACAGTTAATACTGCAACACGTAATGGTCTTGCTACAACTTCGTAAGACATAGTTCCTCCTAAAATAAAGGCACAATAGACGCCAATATCGGCCATCCATTATCGCGTAATGTATCACGCAATGCCCATGTATACTTAATAAGCGGTGCACAATGTAGGCGCAACCAGAAAGATAAATACGGTGTATCTCCTTGGAATACAGCTAGTCGATTTAGAGCATATAAATTATCCCCTGGCTTTACTGTTCCTGGTTGAACTGTGAAAGCCATTTTATACCCAGACTGTTTAGTAACATATTGAACGAGCATATCATTAAAACCACCAGGATACGCCAAATAATTGATAGGTTCTCCTAAAATACCTTCCATAGATGTTTTACCACCGAGAATGGCATCAGGCAATTCTGTAGGATCCATATGAGTTAGTATCTTATGATGATTTGTATGCCCTTGAATATCAAATCCTGCCGTCTCCATTTGACTCATTTGTGCTGTATTTACAAAACCAGGCGTATTGGCTGCGTCACTAATCATGAACAAAGTAGCTTTCATATTATATGCTTTTAATATAGGCAATGCATGTTCATAATTATCTACATAACCATCGTCAAATGTTATTACTATAGGCTTCTCTGGTAACTCCGTACCATTTTGCAAATACTCATACAATTGATCCAATGTTATCGTATGATATCCATGATTATGGAGGTATTCCATCTGCTCCTTAAACTGATCCACATGCAATGTTAAAGCAGAGTGTTTCTCATCATTTATTTGATGATAATTAAGTACCGGTACACCATATAACTTATAATTTGAAGACAGACCCCACATAGCCCCAATAGAAACCGCTAAAATTGCAATACATATTGCAATACAATATAACAACTTTTTAATACAGCTCTTGCCATATTTATACATATAAAATAATCACTCCCATCGACTTACATACATAATGAGAATACCACATATAAGTGGCTATTATCAAGAAAATCTCTCATAAGATTAATATAAAAACGGTTGATGCAATGAATCTGTCGTCGCTTAATTCTTATTACCTTTAACTTTCCCTACTTGCTTCCTCACTGTGGATTTCCCTTCACCGCTTAGCAGTTCGGTAAATCTTACGTTCGGAAGAAGGTGGTGTGTGAGCCCCATACGTCGTTTCACTCCTCTGTGGCCTCACACCCTACCCTTTCCACGCCGTCTCTATTGATCAATACACATAGACAATACTTCTACAACCTTGGCTGAAAACGGCTCTAGAAGGAATTAGAATGTGCTCGTTAGAGCACAAAAATAGAGGGCCAACCCTTTATAGGGTTGACCCTCTATTTCGTTAATCAGCGAGTTCTTATGTACGGTTCTTTGCTCCAGGATACTGGGTGTTCGTCGCTGTGGATGGACCTATGTAGCTGCGCTACATATCCATCTTACGCTCCGAAATAAGCGATGCAGTGAATCTGTCATCGTTTAATTCTTATTACCTTTAACTTGCTCTACTTGCTTCCTTACTGTGGATTTCCCTTCACTGCTTCGCAGTTCGGTAAATCTTACGTTCGGAAGAAAGTGATGCAGTGAATCTGTCGTCGCGTTGCTCCTCCATCTTCTACTGCCCTACTTTTACTGCCCTGCTCACCAGGTCCCCTGGGAGGATAGGAAGCCATACAAAAAAAGACACACCCTCAAGTGTGCCTTTAATCAATCAGCGGCTTCCTATCCTCCCAGGCCGTCTCCAGCCAAGTACTTTCGGCGTTTATGAGCTTAACTACTGTGTTCGAGATGGGAACAGGTGGATCCTCATAGCCATCGCCACTGAATCTGTCAGAGTTTGTACTCTGAAAACCACATAGAAGTATATATATTTGTTGCACATTCTGCTTAATGTTTTGTTTAAGTAAAGCCCTCGATCGATTAGTACCAGTCAGCTCCAAACCTCACGGCTCTTCCACACCTGGCCTATCTACCATGTCGTCTACATGGGATCTTACTAGCTTTTGCTATGAGAAACCTCATCTCAAGGCTGGTTTCACGCTTAGATGCTTTCAGCGTTTATCCGTCCCGAACGTAGCTACCCAACTGTACCCTTGGCAGGATAATTGGTACACCAGCGGTTCGTCCACTCCGGTCCTCTCGTACTAGGAGCAGCCCCCTTCAAGTTTCTTGCGCCCGCGATGGATAGGGACCGAACTGTCTCACGACGTTCTGAACCCAGCTCACGTACCACTTTAATCGGCGAACAGCCGAACCCTTGGGACCTACTTCAGCCCCAGGATGTGATGAGCCGACATCGAGGTGCCAAACCTCCCCGTCGATATGGACTCTTGGGAGAGATTAGCCTGTTATCCCCAGGGTAGCTTTTATCCGTTGAGCGATGGCCCTTCCACTCGGCACCACCGGATCACTAAGCCCGACTTTCGTCCCTGCTCGACCTGTCCGTCTCGCAGTCAAGCTCCCTTCTGCCTTTACACTCTTCGAGCGATTTCCGTCCGCTCTGAGGGAACCTTTGGGCGCCTCCGTTACTCTTTTGGAGGCGACCGCCCCAGTCAAACTGCCCGCCTAAGACTGTCCGGCCGGTCGTTACTCGGCCCGTTAGAAATCAATTAATGAAAGGGTGGTATCCCAACAGCGACTCCCCTAAAACTAGCGTCCTAGGTTCTACGTCTCCCACCTATCCTGTACATTCATTAACTAAGTTCAATCTTAGGTTGCAGTAAAGCTCCATGGGGTCTTTCTGTCCAGTCGCGGGTAACCTGCATCTTCACAGGTACTTCAATTTCACCGGGTCCCTCGTTGAGACAGTGCGCAAGTCGTTACACCTTTCGTGCGGGTCGGAACTTACCCGACAAGGAATTTCGCTACCTTAGGACCGTTATAGTTACGGCCGCCGTTTACTGGGGCTTCAATTCAGAGCTTCGACCGAAGTCTAACCCCTCCTCTTAACCTTCCAGCACCGGGCAGGTGTCAGCACCTATACATCAGCTTTCGCTTTAGCAGGCACCTGTGTTTGTGGTAAACAGTCGCTTGCGCCTCTCTTGTGCCACTCATTCATGCTCCAAGCGTTGCTGCTCTTCACACTACATGAGTCCTCCTTTTCCCGAAGTTACGGAGGCATTTTGCCGAGTTCCTTAACGAGGGTTTTCCCGCGCACCTTAGGATTCTCTCCCCGCCTACCTGTGTCGGTTTTGGTACGGGCGATGTGTCTCTACCTAGAAGCTTTTCTCGACAGTGTAGGATCAATCACTTCGTGACTATCGCTAGTCACTCGTCATCACATCTCAGCTTTTAGAGCTACGGATTTGCCTATAGCTCAACCTACCTGCTTAAACACGCACTTCCAATCGCGTGCTGACCTACCTTACTGTGTCACTCCATCGATCAAACGATTCACACCGGTACAGGAATTTCAACCTGTTGTCCATCGCCTACGCTTTTCCGCCTCGGCTTAGGTCCCGACTTACCCTGAGACGACGATCGTTGCTCAGGAACCCTTAGGCTTTCGGTGGAATGGATTCTCACCATTCTTTTCGCTACTCATACCGACATTCTCACTTCTCATCAGTCCACAACTCCTTACGGTACTGCTTCAGCCCGATGAGAACGCTCCCCTACCCATATACATTGCTGCATATGACACGACTTCGGTTTTACACTTTAGCCCCGGACATTTTCGGCGCAGAGTCTCTCGACCAGTGAGCTATTACGCACTCTTTAAATGGTGGCTGCTTCTAAGCCAACATCCTGGTTGTTTTGGAAATTCCACATCCTTCGCCACTTAGTGTAACATTGGGGACCTTAGTCGGTGTTCTGGGCTGTTTCCCTCTTGACAATGGACCTTATCATTCACTGTCTGACTCCCGAGTATAAGTATAGCCATTCGTAGTTTGACTAGGTTCGGTAACCGGTATGGCCCCTAGCCCGATCAGTGCTCTACCGCCTATACTCTCTACCTCGAGGCTAGCCCTAAAGCTATTTCGGGGAGAACCAGCTATCTCCGTGTTCGATTGGCATTTCACCCCTATCCACAACTCATCCCAAAGCTTTTCAACGCTCACGAGTTCGGTCCTCCACACAATTTTACCTGTGCTTCAACCTGGCCATGGATAGATCACTACGGTTTCGGGTCTACTATTACTAACTATACGCCCTGTTCAGACTCGCTTTCGCTGCGGCTCCATGTTTTCCACTTAACCTCGCTAGCAACAGTAACTCGTCGGTTCATTCTTCAATAGGCACGCCGTCGTCCTGATATATATACAGACTTCGACTGTTTGTAGACATACGGTTTCAGGTTCTCTTTCACTCCCCGCCAGGGGTTCTTTTCACCTTTCCCTCACGGTACTATGCGCTATCGGTCGATATCAGTATTTTGGCTTGGAGGGTGGTCCCCCCTGCTTCCCACAAGGTTTCACGTGTCTCGTGGTACTCTGGATACAGTCCCATGTATGCAAGGTTTCGATTACAGGGCTTTCACCTTCTACGGCTGAGCTTTCCAGCTCGATTCTTCTACCTCATTTACACTTGATGACTGTCCTCAACCCCGGTGCGGTTGCCCGCTCCGGTTTGGCCTCTTTCCCGTTCGCTCGCCGCTACTAAGAAAATCTCGTTTGATTACTGTTCCTCTGGGTAATTAGATGTTTCAGTTCCCCAGGTGCCCTCCTCATAGTCTAAGCTATGGGTGACAGTGCATAACCACTGCCGGGTTCCCCCATTCGGAAATCTACGGGTCACAGGTTGCTTGCACCTCTCCGTAGCTTATCGCAGCTTACCGCGTCCTTCTTCGGCTGATATCGCCAAGGCATCCACCGTACGCCCTTAAAATCTTTACTTATTTTACG
>NZ_QTMT01000004.1:0-520 GCF_003603295.1 Veillonella sp. AF13-2 | reverse complement strand
TACGCCCTTATTATCTTTACTTATTTTGCGCCATAATTTGCGGCTAACTTCGTTGTGCTGCGTTCGGTTTGTCTTGCGTACATAAGTATGCGGCGACATCACCTCACTGGCACACCTCGTTATCCATCAAATTCTGACGAAAATCTATTCTTAGATTTCATTGACATGCATTAGATACATTGTCGTTTATTTTGTAGCCGTACATTTTCATGTACGTCACCATTAAGTCAGAGAATTATTTCCTATGTGCTCGGGTCAACCTACTTAGAAATTCTAAGAGATGACCTTACAAATATATAATAATTATCTTCTATGCAGTTTTCAAAGAACAAACAATTCATATAGTTCGCGTCTATCGTCGTTGCATTCGCTTCACTTGTCTTGCGTAATTACCGTTACGCGGCGACGTCGTTCATCTCATACGCCTAGATAGCCATCGAAATCTATTAAATTGTAAATGGTATTAAACCATCTGAGAGTCTTTACAGATCTCTCAAAACCAAACAATGATAAGTGTGTA
>NZ_QTMT01000003.1:302596-441598 GCF_003603295.1 Veillonella sp. AF13-2 | reverse complement strand
GGTTTTGACTATGTCAAAACCCGCACTCTGGCATATGTTCAATCGTTATGATTGATTACCTATCATTGTTCAGTTTTCAAAGATCTGTTATCAATTTGCACTACTTCATTATTAAGTACTGTCGTAATTGACGACTTGATTATAATAACATTATGACCACTTTCATGTCAACACATTTTATAATCTTTTTTGAAGTTCATTTTAAACCTCTAAGTGTATTGCTACACTCATTAAGAAACAGCCGCTCAAACGACTGTATGCATATTATAGTACAATGAAAATATAATCGCAACCCCCAATTCTCAATTTTACAAAATCTTCATTTTATTTTCATTTTTAACCATAAACCTAATAATTGATTTTACACAATTAATCATGTACAATGTAGCTGTAATAAAGAACTTTCAGCACAAATTAGTTTTCTTTTATTAGCGTTTACCAATATGAATATTACATTATTGTAAGGAGATTGAGTATGAAACTATCAAAACATTTATTATCAAAAGCTGTAGCTATAGCTGCTATATGTGCTACTATGGGAACCACCACATTAGCTGCACCACAGGGCACATTTGATACTTCAGAAATTAATATTACTGGTCAAGCGTCTCGATCTGTAGCACCTAACTATGCGATTTTAACACTTGGTATTACAAGCCAAAATACCAATATCAATGCTGCAAAATCTAATAATGATCGTATTATGAGTAATTTAATTAGTCAATTAGCTAACTTAGGTGTTGCAAAAAAAGACATCTATACATCTAGCATTTCCATCAATCCAACGAGCGACTATCAAGACGGCAAACGCATCAATACAGGTTACAATGTATCAAATCATGTAACAGTTAAGATCAATAACCTTGATAACGTAGGAAAGGTTGTCGATGCCGCTGTTAGCGCTGGTGCTAACGACATCAACAACCTTTCATTCCAAAATGATGTGTCTCAACAATTATCTGATTCTTTAACTACAGAAGCGATTCAAAACGGTCGCCATAAAGCAGAAGTTATCGCAGCTGCCCTCGGTCGTACATTGGGACCAGTAAAAACTGTTTCCATTAGCACAACTGAAACTAGCACAATGGACTCTGGTTACTATCGTAACCCAGTAATGCTAAAAGCAGCTCTCGAAACTGCTACACCTGTAGAAAAAGGCTCTTTAATAGTTTCCCAAGACGCTAACATCACTTATTATCTACAATAGAATTTTCCGGTACCACACCTTCGTGTACAGCTACAATGCCGCCTGTCAATTCATGATAGGTGGCATTTTCATATCCTAGAGATTTCCAGATTTCTAAAATCTCACTTTGATGAGGGTATCTACGTAAAGATTCTGGAAGCCAGGCATAGGAAGAGTTATCTTTGCTCAATTTTCCTATAATAGGCAATATATATGAAAAATAGAAGTTATATAACTGTTTAAACCCAAACATACTTGGTTTTGCAAGTTCTAACACCACAACCTTCCCACCTGGTTTTACCACGCGTTGCATTTCAGACAATACCTGCTTAATATCTGGAACATTTCGCATTGCAAAGCCACTCATTGCAGCATCAAATGTATTATCCTCATATGGTAAGGCCATGGCATCACCTTGTACTAAATTTACTTGATTAAGTAAACCAGCAGCCTCAATACGAACACGACCTTGATTTAACATTTCACTATTAAAATCTAATGCCTCTACCTTCAAAGTGGGCTCTTGACGTAATACTTCCTTCGTAAATACACAAGTGCCACATGCCACATCAAGTACATATTGGTGAGGACCGATATTCATCGCTTTTACAGAGAATTTACGCCAAAAATAATCTTGTCCAAAGCTTAACACCGTATTCATTAAGTCATAGTTTTTTGCAATATTAGAAAAAACGCCTTGTACAAATTTCTCTTTATCTGCATACGTTTTAAATTCTTTAGTATTCATTATGGACCTTTCACAAATCAAGAACTATGTTCAAGAATTATATATGGCATAGTATACCACACTATAGGAACGCTAAAAAGAATCCTAATATATATACTCTATATAATGACTATGTAATATATACATATCTACTAAAAACACTGGTATTTAGTATTTTCCGCTACATAATATAGAACTAAACACACATATCTATTTTTTACCTATATTTATAATAAATATATACGGCTATCGATTATAATATCTATTGCCACCATTTCATGTTCGTTGTATAATGACATATGTCCATGTTGAAAGGATGCTTTATCATGGAGTTTTATTTGTTTTTATATAAGTATTGGAGTGTACTATGAATCGATTTGTAAAATCAATCAATAGAGTCAGTCTAATCCAACAAATTATCATAGGTTTGATTATTGGTATTTTAACTGCTCTTTATGTGCCAGATGTGGCCAATGAACTTGCTTTATTAGGAGTCCTCTTCGTTGGAGCGCTAAAAGGTATCGCCCCTATCCTCGTATTTTTCTTAGTAATTGCTGCGATTAGTAAACATCGCTCTGGACAAAAAACAGGTATGGGCTCTGTTATAACCTTATATTTACTAGGTACATTCCTATCTGCGGCTTTAGCAGTAATCGTAAGCTTCTTTTTCCCGACTACATTACACCTAGCAGCAGGTGCAGCCGATGCCGCACCACCTCAAGGTATCGTAGAGGTTATGACAACATTACTAAAAAATGTAGTTGATAATCCTGTAAAAGCATTAATGACTGCTAACTACATCGGTATTTTAGGTTGGGCACTTATCATTGGTGGTGCTTTACGCCATGCACCGATGAATACGAAGGAAGTTATGGAGTCCATTGCACAAGCTATTACTACTGTAGTAGGTTGGATCATTCGATTCGCCCCTCTTGGTATTATGGGCCTTGTAGCAGAATCCATTGCTACTAACGGCATCGAAGCCTTGATTGGGTACTTTCAATTACTCGTATTATTACTTGGTTCTATGATCTTTGTAGCACTAGTAATCAATCCAATTTTATCCTTTATTTACCTTCGTCGTAATCCATACCCATTGGTATTCAAATGCTTACGAGAATCTGCAATCTATGCGTTCTTTACACGTAGTTCTGCTGCAAACATTCCCGTAAACCTTGATTTAGCCAAACGATTGAAACTTAATCCAGATATGTATTCCGTATCCATTCCATTAGGAGCCACAATCAATATGGGGGGTGCAGCAATTACAATCACAATCATGACATTAGCTGCGGCGCATACATTAGGTATCATTGTAGATATTCCTACCGCAATCCTATTATCTGTTATTGCCACTATAGGTGCATGTGGGGCTTCCGGTGTTGCAGGCGGTTCCTTGTTACTCATTCCATTGGCTTGTTCCCTATTCGGTATATCCAATGATATAGCAATGCAAGTTGTAGGCGTAGGCTTTATTATCGGCGTATTACAAGATTCCACGGAAACTGCACTTAACTCTAGCACAGATATCCTCTTCACTGCTACTGCTGATTATGCAAAACGCGGTTATCATCAAGATTGGAACTAAAAATTTTTTTAGACGGTCCTTTGGGACCGTCTTTTTTTGTAAACTAATTGTACATTCTTTTATAGGACTTTGTGAAAGTTACATATATCCGCGCCTCTTAATTTTCTGGAAATAATATTATGTATTTGGATAAACTAAATATAAACTTTCACCAATCACTAACAAACTATATTGATTTTCTTCAATGTAGTGGTATAATATAGTTAATGATAATAACTATTAGTAGATATATAGGAAGGAATCAACATGAAACAATACGATATTATTGTAGTTGGTACAGGCGGCGCAACCATCGTAGCTGATGCTGCGCTCAAAAAAGGCCTTAAAGTGGCAATCATAGAAAAAGGTAAATTTGGTGGTACATGTCTAACTCGCGGTTGTATTCCTACAAAAGTTATGGTTACAGCAGCTAATGCAATTCAAGAAACAAAAGAATTCAAAAAAATTGGCGTTAACGTTGGACCTGCTACTATGGACTGGCATACTGTGTCCAAGCGTACTTGGCATAAAATTGACGAATCTGCAGACATCTATGATTATTACAATGCCTATGACAACGTAGATGTGTATCGTGGTGCAGCAAGCTTTGTATCTGATAAAGTGATGAACATCCATCTTAACGATGGGTCTGGCATTGTAGAAATTACAGCGCCTACAATTATCCTTGGTACTGGTGGCTATAGTAATGTACCTAATGTACCAGGTCTTCAAGAATCAGGGTTCCTTACTAGTGAAAGTCTCTTTGGTGATAAATTCCCTAAACAGCCATATAAATCCCTTGCTGTACTTGGTGCGGGTCCGATTGGTGTTGAGTTCGCTCATGTATTTGATTCCGCTGGTACAAAAGTAACAATTCTACAACATAATGTACGTTTAGTTCCTAAAGAAGATGCAGATATATCGGAACACTTGCTTAACAACTACAGAGAACGTGGTATTAACGTACTTCTAAACCAAGACACTGTTGAAATCCGCCAAGAGGATGGCCTTAAAGTAGTAGTTACTAAAGATCGTACTACTGGCGAAATTACAGAAACTAAAGTTGAAGAAATCCTTGTAGCTGCAGGTATCCGTCCAGCTGTGGAAGAACTTCACCTAGAAAATACTGGTATTGAAACACGGCCTAAAGGCTGGATCAAAACTAACGAATTTTTAGAAACATCCGTTGATGGTATCTACGCTTTAGGTGATGTCAATGGGGAGCCGGCATTCCGTCACCGTGCAAACTACGAAGCAGATATCATTGCTCACAATCTCTTCTATGCAACAAGTGAAGATGATTACCGTTGGGCAAGGTATGATACATTACCAAAAGTTACTTTCTCCTATCCTGAAATTGGTAGTGTAGGTCTCACAGAGGCTGAAGCTATCAAAGCGGGTTACAATGTAGGGGTTGGGAAGAACTTCTACTCCTCCACTGCAAAAGGCTATGCAATGGGTATCAACCCTGGAGATATAAACGATGGATTTGTAAAAATTGTAGTAGATAAAGACACCAACCATATCCTTGGTATGCATGTCGTAGGTCCTCAAGCCTCTATCCTCTTCCAGCCTTATGTGAACCTTATGAATAGTGGTGTAACTCCGTTGACAGCAATCAACGAAGAAATTGCTTCTGAACGCACTAAACGTTTACGTGAAAAAGGTATTACTCGTGAAATGGACCCTAGATCCGTTATCACTGTAGGCGAAACTATGAGCCCACATCCATCCCTCGTCGAGGTTATCATGTGGACACAAGTGTACTACGAAAATCGTTGGTAATACAACTATAGTTATAAATAATAAAAGGACTAAACCTAGGCACAGTCCTTTTGTTGCAAACATATCTATTGTAAAAAAAATATTCTAACATAAGAGCACTATCAACCGATATTTTATAGTATCGGAATCGCAAAAAAGAGCCAAAGGCATTGCCTTCGGCTCTTTTCTTATTAATCATCAATAGATAGGTTAGCGGCCCATATCTATATCAGAACCCCAAACGAGATTTGTTTTACGACCATCGAAGCCTTGATCTGGCTCAGGTGGTAATTTATAGGATTTAGATTGTTCTACATAAGCACCTGTCTCAGCATCTACTGTAACAACTACTTTTTTACCATCTTGATGCATAGTCACATAGTATAAAACTTTACCATTATGAGCTTCAATTTTCCAGCCCTTCATAACAGCATCATTTCCAAGTTGTTGTTTTGCAACACGTTCTGCTTGCGTTGATTCAATAACTTTATCTTTATTAAAAATCTCACCAATAACTTTCTTAGGTTTGCCCCCCTCTTCCATATCAGAAGCATTACCAGTGATTACATCAATTTTCATCTTGTACTGATGATACTTACCATAACCAACTACTTTATAACCATAGTTCAAGTCATTAGAGTTGAGCTCTACAGAATGAAGCGCCGCATTAGGATAGCGATTTTGGAAAATAGTTCCAATTTGGCTCATAGTCATAACTATGGACTCGCCAGGTGCACGTTTTACAGAAATATCCGTACTTGTTTCAGGCTTTGTTTTGCGTGCATCTGCCACACTTGGTGTAGCAACGGATAACATGCCCACTGCTAATACCCCCGTTAATGCCATAGAAATCAACTTTTTATTCATTATAATCCTCCTACTAGATACTATGCTTCTATTAATCAAACTATTAGTACACTAGAATTTCTATAAGTTCATGCTATATTCAGCAACACGAAAAATATGTAAATAGTCATATCATTTAGACAATATACTATAAACCTTCATTAGATGCAAGTCGTCCATCTACATCAGTCATAATCAATTTATAGCATGTAGCCACTAAAGGTACACCGATCAACATACCAGTAACCCCCATCAAACTACCGCCTACGATAACAGCAGCAAATACCCACAAACCTGGTAATCCAACAGAGTTACCTACAATTTTAGGATAAATAAAGTTACTTTCAATTTGATGAAGTACCTCTAAAATAATTACATATATGAGAGCATCCATAGGGCTAACAGTAAGTAGCATAACGGCTCCAATGATACCACCAACATAAATACCTAATAGTGGAATCAATCCAGTTAGACCAATTACACAGGCAATCGTTGTAGCATATTCAATATTAAATAGCCATAAAGTAATTCCTACCATCACGCCTAGAACCAAGGCATCTATAAACTGACCTACAAAAAAATTGCTGAATGTTTGAACTGCTACGCGAGTTACATAACTAACTCGATTTACCCACTCATCTGATGCATATGCCTTTAATATACGTTTACCTTGTAACATAAGGCGTTCCTTATCAAGCAACATATAAACAGCAAAAATTAAGCCAAGACCTATGTTCAAAGTCCAAGACAATACGGTGCCCATTGCATTTACAATATATGTGCCACCTTTTGTCCCCCATTCACGAGTATATTTAGCAATATTCTCTCCACTTAGGGCATCTATAATCGTTTGATTCGACGCCATTGGAATGGTTTCTGTAATATGTTGCATCCATGTTTGGAAATCCGTATACAATTGCGGTGATGCAGCTACAATAATCGACATAGAATGAATCAATTGAGGTAAAGCCATCCGAGCAATAAAATACACAATAACACTAATTGTTACAAAGGATAGCAAAAGACTCAACGGGCGACGTATTTTATACTTCCATCCAGAGTCACACTTAGGCCATAGCCATCGTTCATAACGAACGACTAGAATATCCAATACGAAAGCAATACAAGCACCCACAATGAGCGGAACAAAAGCCGTAAAGATAGCGTCAAGACCACTAGCAATATCACTTATACGTAGTGCCATCATAATCATAATGCCCGCTAGTATAATAGCTCCTATGAGCTGTTTGTAATATTTGAATTCTTTCATAATAACCTACTTCACATAACACTATTAATAAGCTACACCTATATAACTATACGATTCTCACATCGCATACATTACCAAAGCATAATGAACATTGTATGACCTAGGATTGTATGCAATTTTAGTATAACACAAAAGTCCACCTTATCGCATGCTCGAATTCTCGATAAACAAGAGAGCATGATTGAAGGTGGACTTATTGTAGGCCTAATCTAGATTAGTCTAGAGATTAGCGATGAATATAAACGTCTACACGACGGTTTTCAGCTTTACCTGCTGCTGTAGAGTTAGTTGCAACTGGTTTAACATCACCATTAGCAATACCGATAAGACGATCGGCAGATACACCATGGTTAACTAAATATTGAGCCACATGTTGTACGCGGCGTTCAGACAAAGCAATGTTGTATTGAGGATTTGCATCAGTATCAGCATTACCCATCAATTTAACTTGGTCTTGAGAATATTGGTTAGCAGCATTTACAGCAGCTGTTAAGTTTGGATATTGGTCTGCACGAGCAACATCTTGGTCGGAGTCAAAGTAGATAGATTGTACATAGTAATCCAATTTAGGAGTTTTATATGCAGGCGCTTCTACAGTAGGAGCTGGAGCCGGAGTGTATACAGGAGCTACGGATTTGTGACCGCCGAAACGGTAAGATAATCCAACTACTGGACCTTGGAAGGAAATATTGGATGCATCATCACGTTTAGTATTGATATAACGATACCCTGCATTAATATCCCAGTCTTGATTAACTTTATAACCTAAACCTGCTTCCCAAGTGGTAGTTCTCTTAGTCCCTACACCCGCTTTACCATAAACGTCTACTTTAGAGCCAAGGTTAGCTTTACCAATTACACCTAATTGAGCAATATTATTTGCTTTAGGGAATGTATCACCAGAAATGTGAGCATAACCGCCATATACTGCAAAATTTTTGTTCAAGGATTGAACCAAATTAACTTCTTGCATTCTGTCACTATAGCTAGTGCCGAACATTTTATCATTCAAACCATGGTATTGGTATTGCAACGCTGTTTTATCTGTGAAAGCGTATGTTACACCACCATCAAAGTTCCATTTTGCATCAGCAGTCCAAGCTTTAGTTTTTGCTTTAGAATCAGACGCACCAAGATCAACTTGAAACTCACCTTTATTGAATTGAGTTTGAGGAGTTGCACCTGCTACGGACACACCTACAGCAGCAACTGCCAATAAAGCTAATAATTTTTTATTCATTATAATTCCCTCCAAAAACAGCCCTTATAATACTTAGGCTTTGGTAATAATATGCTTATATTTTACATAATTTTTCAATATAATTCAACATTCTTCATGAATATTTGATGAATTTTTAGTTATATCTATCTATAAATATTATAAATATAAATATTTAAACCCTCTCTATTGCCGAATCACTGCGATTCTCTGCACATATTACATTCCCGTAATTATAATACTATTTATCTTTTTTAAGATTCTCTAACAATAATAAAATTACTGGTCTTATAAGTTCATCAAAATCATTATTATATATACTAATAGATCTAACTATAATTGAACGAATAAAAGCTCCCTTATGCACTAAGGAAGCTTTTATCATTTCATATGTATATCCCTTACATATATACGTGAAATCAGAAGTTTCTGGTCAGATAACACATTCCCCAATGTGTCATTTTTTTCACATTACGTATTGTACATCAAAAATTTTTAATAGCCAAGAGTTTATTCACTTCTTTTTCATGAATCCTTCTAAAACTTTCAATGTGAAAAAGAATTTACATCTCATTAAACAACCTTATGTTGCCATGTTCCTCGAATAAATCTCAAATAAGAACAACATAATCTTAGAGACTGATCGAAGCACAAAGATAACCATGCCCCAAAAAGCCCTAAACCTAGTGTAATGCACAATAAATAAGTAATAATAGGACGAATGATTGCTACGCTTACAAGAGAATATTTCATGATGTAATATGTATCTCCTGCCCCTTTCAACACACCGGAATACACTTGCTGTAATGCTTGAGGGAATGCAGCGATAGCCATAATGCCCATCAAAGTGGCTGAAAGTGTAACAACATCACTTTCACGAGTATATAACTGTACTAAAAAATCACCAGGACCAATAAAGATTAATGCACTTACAAGGCCCACGACTAAACCAATACGAGCACCAATTTTACCATAAGTACGTGCAATATCTGGTCGTTTGTGTCCCAGACTTTGCCCCGTATGTGATGCACCTGCAAATCCAAGACCCATCGCAAAATAGTAAAATATATCCATTAAATTCATACATACGTAATGTGCTGCTAAAGGTACCGCACCTAAGGAAGCAACAATCATAGTGTATGTATACATACCGAACCGCTCAAAGAACTGTTCTCCTAAAGAACTGCCACCGACATGAAACATTGTATGTAATACGGGCCTTTCAAAAGTCCATTTCGACGGATGGCGCAATGTTAATCCAGTAGAAGTATGTTGTGAAATCGTACGCAACAACAATAATGCAATAATAGCACTACTGATCATAGTGGATACACCTGCCCCCATAACGCCAAGTTCAGGGAAGAAACCAATACCATAAATCAAGAAGAAATTCATTATCGTATTCAAAATATTCCCTACTACATTAGATTTAAAAATAACTTTAGTGTTACCATATCCAATGAGTGCAGCCCCTACGATTTGGCTAAAGGACTGAAATATTAAGCTAATAACTATGAAACGACCATACCAAACGGCTGTTTCAATATAGCCATCTTCAGCACCCGTAAAACGTAGAATATGCTCTAAGTTCAAGAAACATATCAATAATAACGGTACATAAATTAAAAAATTCAATAAAATAGATTGCTTGAGTACGGCATTCATACCATCTACATCGCCTTCACCATGACGACGAGCTATAATTGCTGTCACAGCAATGGATAAGGCTCGACAAAAGATGAGCATTACCATCTCAGGTTGACCCATAATGCCTACCGAAGCAAGAGCTGACGCACCTAAGGCACCAACCATCGCCAAATCAATGGCAGTCATAAATTGTAACATCAAGCCTTGTAATGTAGCTGGCCAAGCTATTTTTAAATAATTACCATATAGCTGCTTTGTAGTTCCTACAGGTCCTAATCGTTCTGCAACAGGCAACATGGTGTCTATTGAAAGCCATCGTTGTATACGGTCTAACATCCTATCTCCTATTCATGTAAGATCATATAGTAAAGGCATTACTTCACCTCTTATATCTATTGTATTATATCATATAACATATGAAAAATCATTCATATGTTATGTTTTTTAAATAAGAATATATATCAAAATAGCAAAAAAGAACCTCTTAGACGAAATGTATATACCCTATCAAGTACAACAATGTATAAGAGGTTCTTTAGTTTTACAGGAAAATAACTATCTTAGACTATTATCAAAATTAGTTCTCAACTCTTAACCTTTAGAGGCTAATAATTGATTTACTACGGCACGCAAGTCATCTAAGCCTTGTTTAGTTTCAGCCAATTCTTGACGTTGACGTTCATTTTCAGCTTCTAATGTATTTAGACGCGCTGCTTGATTAGCAATAACAGTTTTTTGATTACTATTTTCTTTTTTGAGACTAGATACTTCATCTTGCATTACATAAACAGAGCTAATAGGACCTGCTTTATAACGCTCTGGAATAGCGTCTTTTCTTTCACGACTACCACCAAATTTATGCGTTACACCTGCATTTACCATGTTATGGCTAGTGCCAAGTGAAACACCTACGTTGAACATAGTATCTTCAGTTCGGTAGTGAGCAATACCGATGGCACCAGCAGTTTCACCACGGTAGTTACCGATACCAGCCATAATTTGTGTTGGTTCCAATGGATCATATTGAATTGGTTTCAACGCTGCCATAGCTGCCGCATGAGCACCAACACGTTGTGTTTCAGTACCGACACGGTTAACAGCTTCTTGTAAACCAGCATTAGATGCTTTCAATTGGCTAACATTTACTGCATCAGTATCAGCTGTGCCAGGCGCTACTCCATGAATTTTGTTGCCACCATTATTTAAGCCGTCTACAGTAAGTGATACAGGGCTAGCTGCTGTATCTGCAGGAGTAATAGTCATACCACCCCCATTAATTGTAGTAGAGTTGCCAGCTGCATCTTTCACAGTTGTACCTGCAGGAGTGATTTTAGTAGATACACCGTTTTCATCACCTACAATAACACTGTTTAGGCCTTTTAAGTCTTTAGCCAAGCCATATGTGAAAGTAGTTCTATCTTGGTTAACTACAAGATTATCACCAGCTTGGAATTTTACGGTATCACTACCTTGTACTTTTTCAACGGTACCGCCAGCAGCCGTTACATTCCATGCAGATATATCTTTAACTTGTTGTTTACCAGCATCTGTCAAGTTGCTCAAATCTTGATTTGCTGCATTATCGATTTTTGCTTTAGTTTGATCATCAATCTTAACAGTTACATCTTCACCATTAGCTATAGTTGTTAAACCGTTTTCGCCTTTAATATTGAATTTTACATCCCCTGTACTCAACGATTTTTCATCAGTCAAACCAGAGTTACCACCTAAAGAAATCTTACGAGCAATAGCTGTCGTGTTTTTGTCGATATTAGCTTTATTGGTTGAGATGTTATCCTTATTAGTTGCAATATCACTAGTATTTTTAGTGATAGCCGCTTTGTTATCAGCAATATTTTGTTTATTCGCAGCAATATTGTCCTTATTAGTTGCAATATCAGCAGCATTTCTATCAATTGCAGCTTTATTATTAGCTATTTTTTGCTTATTATCTGCAATGACATCAGCATTTTTGCCAATCTTATCTGTATTATCAGCAATATTGGCTTTGTTTTCTGCTACTTGATCATCAACGTATTTCAATTGGTCTTCTGTAGCTGCACGACCAGATACAGGTTGTGTTTGGCCTAGAGTCCATGCAGTGTTAGTCAAACCTGTTACTTGAGGAGCTTCAACCCCAGTTGTCGCTTTAACCTTTGGCGCTGTAATCGTTTGAGTAGCTGTTACCGTATCAAAAGTTACATCTTTCTTAGTAGAAATGGTGAAGTCTTTACCATTTTGAGTGATGGAAATGTTATCGCCATCGATGAACTTAACGGTGTTGCCACCATCAACTTTTTCAGCCGTTTCATTATTAGCGACTACATTCCAAGCTGCTAAATCCTTAACTTGTTGCTTACCATCAGGAGTCAAATTGCTCAAATCTCGATCAGCTGCATTGTCAACTTTACCTTTAGTTGCATCATCGAGTTTAACAGTCACATCGTCACCATTGGCAACCGTAGTAAGGCCATTTTCCCCCTTCACATTGAACTTCACATCACCTGTGCTCAAGGATTTTTCATCGGTAGAACCAGAGTTACCACCTAAAGAAATCTTACGGGCAATAGCTGTCATGTTTTTGTCGATGTTAGCTTTATTGGTTGCGATGTTATCCTTATTAGTTGCAATATCACTAGTATTTTTAGTGATGGCCGCTTTGTTATCAGCAATATTTTGTCTATTGGTAGCAATTTCACCAGTATTTTTATCTATTGCAGTTTTATTGTCAGCAATTTTTTGCGTATTCGCAGCAATACTGTTCTTATTGGTGGCAATATCTGTTTTGTTTGTTGTAATGTCACCTACATTTTTAGCAATTGCGGTTTTATTTGTATCAATAGCAGTTTTGTTAGCTTCAGCTTTATCGTCAACTTTTTTCAATTGAGATACATTGACAGCATCTTTATCAGCAACACCATCTGCTACATTGGCAACTTTCAAATTTCCAGCATTGATACCTTTATCACCATCAATTTTTACAGTTTCATTACCGCTAGCATTATTGAAAGAAGCACTGTTTAATTTAGAAAGATCTTTTTTCAAAGCTACAGAGATTTTCTTATCATTTCTAGCAACCGCAACATTATCGTCACCAGAAAAATCTACTGTATTACCTTTTTCAACTGCTACTGGTGTAGCTTCACCATTAGCAGAAAGATTCCAACCATATTTATTTTGATCAATTGCTTGATTAATCGCATTAGCTACGTTAGCAGAATCCGCCATACCAGCCGAGGCTGTAGCGCTACCATTTGCTACAGTAATGTCTTGCTTTTTACCAGAAACTGTAATTTTCTTGCCATTAGCTGTAGTGCTAATGTATGTATTATCACCATTTACAGCCAATTTACTATTAGCAAGGTTCACATCGCCTGTACCAGTATCACCTGTAAAAGCTAGATTAACACTCTTTAATTGCGCCACGTTTACTGCGTCTGTATCAGCAGTACCTGCAGCAACATAGTTAATTTGACGTGTTTGGTTTATCGTACCAACAGCAACACCACCTAATTTAGACGTTAGGGCGGCACCACTTAAACCAGCATATATATCTGTACGACTAGCATTAACATTATATCCCGCTACGCCTGAAGCAATATCAGCTATAGATTTTGAGCCAACAGCTACACCATCTACTACTTTACCTCTGGCGCCATCACCAACAGCCACAGAACGACTTGCAGATGTGTCTGTTGCGGCATTTGGGCCAATAGCAATAGAATTATCGGCCGTAGCACCAGTATTATCTTTATTAGCAACATCAGAAGATTTTATAGATATATATTTATAAGCGATTTGGTCTACAATAGCGCTAAGTTGAGAGCCATTAATTGCATCTGTGGAAGTAGCACTTACTTCGCCAGGAGCCACATGTTTCAACTGACGTTCATACCCTTTAGAACCAAAAGATACAACGTCACCTGGCAATGTTTTATCACCACCAGCCCAGGAAGCAACAACGTTATTTGGCAAAGTATAGCTAGATTGTTTTGTACCGCCTACATCAGTGTTAGAACCACCACCGATGGCAATAGCATTATCACGATTGCCCTAGCCCCTGTGCCAATAGCAATAGCATTTGTTACATCATTATTGGCTTGACCAGAAGGTCCTGATAAACGGTCCTTCGCATTTGCACCTGTACCAATGGCAATGCCCACATTGCCTGACTGACCTTTCATGCCTAATGTGATACCAGATTCACCAGCTGTTGCCGTTGTATATAGTGGATTTCTCATATCAAAGCCTGTTAAGCTTTGAACCGCACTACGCAAATCCCCAGTTTGAATCTCACCATTATTCGTAGTGTAAATAACTTTTACACCATCGGCTTTAACTACATCATCGCCACCAATAACAATAGAAGAGTTACCTTGAGCTATTGTATTTCCCCCAATGGCAATTGCTTGCTCCCCAATTACTCTTGCACCTTCATTAGCAGTATTACCACCACCAATAGCGATTCCTTGTGGACTGTTAACACTAGTACTAGAATTAGAACCTATTGCAATAGAATATCCACCAGCTGCTGCTGCATTTTGACCGAAACCTACAGCTTTATCACCAGTAACAGAAGCACCATCCCCCAAGCCTACTGCTGTTGCATGCAGTTTTGTAGGCAAAGTATTTGCCGCCATGGAGATGCTAGCATTAGTCATTGCTAATGCAGCCAAGATTGCTGCTACAACAATTTTCTTCTTGCCACTATTATTCTTAGCGAACTCAGATACTACTACGTAGCAGTTTTTTGATTTGCTCCAAACCACTTTAAAAATCTTATTCATACTTTCTCCTATAAACTATAGTAATAGTAATGCTCCCTCGATGTTTTATCATATGGTAAGTCATACGAGAATTCCAAAATTTTCAATATTATAAGTATATCAAAACCTTTAATACACTATCAAGCTTTTTCATTTTTTATTCATAATTCTACACGGCGCACAAATGCAGCATTAATGCTTTTTATAGTGATTCATATCACAAATTTATATAAAATACGGGCTTATTTTATACCATAACGAAGAGATAAAATGAATATAAATTCATAATCATTATTTTAAACTTGTTTTATAAGATTATATTTTCCCACCACCTCATCAATTCATCTTACATTACATAACAAAAAGCTATCTCATAGAAATAACAATCTACAAGATAGCTTTATTGCTAGTTTATATAATTAAATAGGGAAAACCAATTAAGTTACATTAAAGGCATATACACTTTGTTCGTGTGCTAATTGTATGCGCTTATGTAAGCGTTTCATATATGTACGATATATCGCTTGTGCTTCTTCGACAGATATGATATCAAAATGAATTCCATCCCCTACTGGTAATTGGCTTAACCTAGGTAAATCTGCCGTAATCACAGTACCAATCTTTGTATAGCCACCTGTTGTTTGCCGATCTGCCATGAGCACTATAGGGTTTCCATCAGAAGGAACTTGGATAGAACCAAATACAGCGCCATCGGAGATAATATCTGCACCATCTATATGCTCTATAACAGGGCCATCCAAGCGAAAGCCCATGCGATCACATTGTACAGTCAATGTATATATTTTACTACCAAAGGTCTTGATTCCTTTCTCTGTAAAATACTTTGCTTGATTTCCGAGAACAACACGCAAAGGTTCGTGACACTCACGGCCGCCGCGGTTATATAAGGCGATATTGAATAAGTTATGACCATCATAGAAGTCGCACACATTCACTTCGTCTCTAGTAAATGCTTTAATGCCAAACTGATCACCTGCTTGTAACGGTCTCCCCTCAAGACCACCTATCTTAGCCTTTGTATGAGTCGATACGCTACCATTAATAGTAGGAACATCAATACCGCCGGAGAAAGCAATATACATACGCACGCCACATTGGCTAAAGCTACCAGAAATAATATCTCCTTCATGACATATAAAAGGTATGTATCGAGGCACGACTATATTATTAATAGTGGGGTGCATATCAGCCCCTGTAAAAGCAACAATACATGTACCTTGAACCATTAGTGTAGGCGGTAATACGGTGCATTCTAAAGCACCTAAAGGCTCCTTGTTTCCTACTAAAGCCTGCCCCAATAGATAGCTTTCACTATCCATAGGCCCCGCTACAGGCATACCATATTGTTGATAGCCGACTCGTCCTGCATCTTGAATCGTTGTATACATCCCTGGTCCATCTACGTGGATTGAAGCTTTCTTAAAACTATTTAAAGCCACGCAAATCACCTACCTCTACTTCATGTACAACAGGAATATAAGCTGAACCTAAGGATTTGATGCGATAAAATTCAGTATCATCGATGGGCACATAACGAACGTAGTCCCCTGCTCTTAATAATGCAGCTTGTTTTTTAGACATATCATACATAGTCACAGGTGTGCGCCCAATGATCTGCCATCCCCCTGGAGAATCTGATGGATATGTGCCAGTCTGTTCTCCTGCAATACCTACAGACCCGGCAGGAATCAAAGTTCTTGGCGAAGACAACCGCGGCGTTGCAATGCGAGGATCCATTCCACCTAAGTAAGTAAAACCAGGAATAAAACCTAACATATAAACCAAATAATCAGTACCACTATGAATGGATACAACCTCAGCTTCACTTATATGATTATGAGAGGCTACAAAGCCTAGATCTGGACCATACTCGCCACCGTATATGGTCGGGATTTCAACAATCGTAACACGTTCATTTGCGCTGTCTGTTACAGATTCTTGTAATATAGGATTGATAGTTCTACAAATGTCGGAATACGTATATACCATTGCATCATATTGAACAAGCAATGCACAGTATGTAGGAACTAGTTCAATAATTCCATCTAGCTGTAAGAGTTTAATCTGCTCTATAACTTGTCGGATTTGTCGATTAATCTTTGGATCGATTGCTTGACCAAAATCAATAGAGATAGCGCAATCCCCTACAGGTGAAATTGTAGGTTTCATATGTACCTCCTGCTATAACTAGAAAGGACCATCACATTCAAGACGAACGTAATGGTGCTTTCACAGATAATTAATTAACCTAGTAACTTAGCAATACCTTTTAAAGATGTAACACCAATGTAAGATGTTACGAGCACTACAATCCACCCTGTATAATATAAAAGTTTATTGTGTTTATATGTTCCTACGATTTCAGATTTATGAGTTGCGACAAGCATAACTGCCAATGTAACAGGTAATATTAACCCATTTACAGAACCAGCTAAAATCAATAGAGATGCTGGTTTACCAATAAAAATCAGGATACATGTGGAAATAAAGATAAATGCCATAATAGTCAATTTTTCATTTCGTTCTACCACTTTAAACAATGTTTTTAAGAAGGATACTGATGTGTAGGCAGCCCCTACTACAGAGGTCAATGCGGCACAGAAGAACACTATACCGAATAATTTATGCCCGATTTCACCAGCTCCTAAAAGAAAAGCAGAACCAGCTGGATCCTTAGCATCTAGTACAAATCCCATAGATACCACACCAAGAACAGCTAAGAATAATAATATACGAACTAGCGCATCAACAGACATGCCCATAATCGCTGCACGACGTACATCCTTTAAATGTTCTTGACCTGTAATACCAGCATCAATAAGGCGGTGACCGCCAGAGAATGTTATATAACCACCTACGGTTCCTCCAATAAGAGTTATCGTAGCAAGCCACGGATAATTCGTAGGTACTATCGCATGAGTTACTGCTGTACCTACTGGAGGATTTGTTGAAAAGGCTACATAAGCAATAAGGACAAGCATAACCGTACCGAGTACTTTAGCCGTATTATCTAGAACACCACCCATCTTCTTGGATGTAAATAATAAGATGCCCAAGATACCGCTAATAGCGGCCGCTGTTGTTGTGTCAATTCCAAATATAATATTGAGGCCCATAGAGGCACCACCAATATTACCGATATTAAAAGCCAATCCGCCAAGAGAAATTAAAAATGCCACTATATAACCAAGGCCTGGTAATACCTTATTCGCAATATCTTGACCACGCATTTGGGATACACCAATAATCGTCCACACATTAAGCTGTGCAATAATAGAAAAAATAACGGATACGACGATAGCAAATGCAAAGTCTGCTTTCAACTCATTTGTAAATGCTGCCGTTTGTAACATAAATCCAGGTCCAATGGAAGACGTGGCCATTAAGAAAGCTGCCCCTAGTAGGACAGAGAAACTCGCTTTACCTGTAATTGGTTTCATAGGAACCTCCACATATAATAATTAATTGATGCCATACTTATTGCTTAAAGCTCATACTTACATGTAATACTTACTTTTAATACTTATATTTGCATTTTTGTTGGTATTAATTAAGCATTTATTTTAATGTATTTAATAGCGTTATCGGTGTTGAAAATTCGCCACCGTTACACCAGCTTTTGTAAGCCCCTCCCGAATATATCTTGTGAAAGCTATCGCTTCAGGATTATCTCCATGAACACATATGGAGTCAGCCACAATATCAATGATCTTCCCCGTATTAGTAACAACCTTACCCTTTGTAACCATCATAAGAACTCGGTCTAAAGCCTCTTGCGGGTCTTTAATGAAAGCACCTACTTCTGTACGAGGGACCAATGTTCCCTCCTCTGTATAGCCACGATCGGCAAACACTTCCTGTATAACAGGAATACCTCGTCGCTGTGCCTCTTGAGCAATATAGCTACCACTCAATACCATGATCGCGATATTAGGATTTACCGCTTGTAAACCATCTAAAATTGCATCGGCTAGTACAGGCGTAACACAGGCTGTATTGTAAAAAGCACCATGTAGTTTCATATGCTGTAAAGTAATGTCATAACTATCACAAAAAGCTTGAAGTGCACCTAGTTGGTACATCATATAGGCTTTTGCCTCAGCAGGACTTACTGCCATCGCACGACGACCAAATCCCATCAAATCTGGATAACCAGGATGCGCCCCTACGGCAACTCCTTTTTCTTTACATATACAAACAGTCGCATCCATAATAAGAGGATCTCCAGCGTGCCAACCACAAGCAATATTAGCACTTGTTACGTGATTTAATACTTCACTATCCATGCCTAATGTATAGTTACCAAAACTTTCGCCTAAATCACTATTTAAATCTACATAATGAGACATATACTATTACCTCTCCATCTTCATTTATTTTATAAATTCTATAGAATATCGAATTTAATGATACGATTATACTAAATAAACCTATATCTTAGCAAGGATATTTATCAAATCTACAAAATTATTTTATAAATACAAAAACCACAAGATTAAAATCTTGTGGTTTGTATGTATACTCTTTTTTATCTGACCCTACTATATCCCATCATGAGCTCATAAATAGTATTTTGTATATTATCCGATTCTGTTATTTCAGAAACGGCACAAATAAAATCGGGATGCGCTTGCCAAACGGTATCAGCATTTGTGGTTTTAATGCCCCCAACAGCAACAATGGGAGCCTTACTAAACTGCTTTGCCCAATATATATAAGAAATTCCTACAGGATTAGCATTGGGTTTTGTTTGTGTAGAAAAAATAGGCCCTACCCCAATATTACCTATAGTAAATGTATCCAATATATCAATTACCTCCTACAAAGCTAACGATTTCTAATCTGTCAGCAGCCGTTAATTTAGTGGTTGTATATGCTTCCTTACTAAGAATCTCTCCATTAAGCTCAACTACAAAGTGTTTACCAGAATAGCCTAATTCATCAAGAATCAAATGAAGTTGCTCACCTACAACATACTTTGGCTCTCCATTAACAATCAAATCCATAATGACCTCCCATATGAAAAAGCTTATAAAATATCAATATATTCTTCTTGTAAAGCTTTATTCATACTGCGTACAGCACAGAATTTGCCACACATAGAACAGGTTTCACTATGGTCTTCCTCCGGTGCTCTACTTTCACGAATAGAACGAGCCCGTTCCGGATCAATGGCACAAGCATATTGTGCTTCCCAGTCGAGAACTTGACGCGCCTTAGCCATAATGTCGTCTATATCTCTTGCATTAGTAATACCACGAGCAATATCTGCAGCATGCGCCGCTATTTTGAAAGCCATAATTCCATCTTTTACATCATCTGCATTTGGTAAGGCTAAATGTTCCGCTGGTGTAACGTAGCACAAGAATGACGCCCCATGCATACCTGCTACAGCACCACCAATGGCAGCTGTAATATGGTCGTAACCAGGAGCAATATCTGTTACGAGCGGTCCCAACACATAGAAGGGCGCTCCATCACACAAGGACTCTTGTATTTCCATATTCATTTGTATTTGATGTAAAGGTACATGCCCAGGTCCTTCAATCATAGCTTGTACACCATATTGTTTCGCTCGTTTTGCCAATTCACCAAGCCTTACAAGCTCTTCAATTTGGCACACATCAGTTGCATCCGCCAAGCAACCTGGACGACAAGCATCACCTAAAGACAAAGTAACATCATATTCTTTGCAAATCTTTAAGATTTCATCAAAGTATTCATAGAATGGATTTTCATGGCCTGTCATGCTCATCCATGCAAATACCAAACTGCCTCCGCGGCTAACAATATTAAGCAACCGTTTATGATTCTTGATTTGATCTATTGTTTTTCTCATAATACCACTGTGGATAGTAATAAAATCTACACCATCTTGAGCGTGTAATCGGATAGTGTCCAAGAAATCTTGAGCTGTTAATTCACCTAAATCTTTTTGATGATGAATGACACTATCATAAATAGGCACCGTACCAATCATTACTGGCGATGTCTCAATTAATTTACGTCTAAAAATACGAGTGTCACCATGAGTGGAAAGATCCATGATCGACTCTGCGCCAAGTCTAATAGCTCGATTAACCTTTTCAATTTCACTATCATAATCAGTAACGTCTTTCGATGTACCTAAATTAACATTGACTTTCGTTCTAAGGCGTTTGCCAATCCCCTCAGGCGAAATACTAGTATGTTGCTTGTTACAAGGAATAACAACCTTTCCTGCTGCCACTAGTGAACGTAATACCTCTTCATCCATACGTTCTTTTTCCGCAACTACTTTCATTTCCTTCGTAACTACACCAGCCACAGCAGATTCCAATTGAGTCATAAACATTTTACATCCTCCTATATAAAAGACATATATAGTTAGGTATGCAAAAATGGGTATCGAACAAAATGATCGATACCCATATTAAGTATTAGCGTGCTTCCTACGCGGGCATGATCCCGATCAGGTATAAAGGTCAGGTGCTCGCAGCCCTTTCTCAGCCTATATAATAGGCTCCCTTGCATACTCACTATATAATTATGCTATTAATATTACTACTTTATTCAGATTTGTCAAATGATTATTCTGACACTTTTACGTCTATTCTTTATTTCTCAGCCTTATCTTGGTCTTTGCTATCATCGGAATCTGCTTTTTCAGAGATTACAATATGACCATCCTTAACATCGGCAAGCAAGTGTTTAGCATCGATGTGATCCAAGTAGAAATCAGTTACATTATCGCGGATTTCAGATTCGATAACACGACGTAATGGACGAGCGCCCATAGTTTTGTCATACCCTTGTTCCATCAACAATTCTTTAGCTTCATCTGATACATCAAGAGTGATATCTTTTTTGGCTAAAGTTTTATTCACTTGATCAAGCATCAAATCTACAATTTTTTTCAAATCTTCTTTGCTCAATTGATTGAACTCGATAACTGCGTTGAAACGGTTCAAGAACTCTGGACGGAAGAATGGAGCAATGCGTTCCATTACATCTACTTTATTTTCATCATCATTGTCATTACCATAACCGAAACCTGCATTGGATGTAGCAATGATAACAGTATTTTTAAAGTTTACTGTGTTACCTTGACCATCTGTTAAGCGACCATCGTCCAATACTTGTAAAAGTAATGTAATAACTTGAGGGTCTGCTTTTTCGATTTCATCGAATAATACGATGGAATAAGGATTACGACGTACGCGTTCAGTTAATGTGTTAGAGTTATCTTCATAACCAACATACCCAGCTGTAGCGCCGATTAATTTAGATACGGCTGTGCGATCACTATATTCGGACATATCCAAGCGAATGATTGCATCTTTGTTACCAAACATATCTAGAGCTAATTGTTTAGCTAATTCTGTTTTACCAACGCCAGTAGGACCTACGAATAAGAAGCTACCAATTGGACGGTTGCCTTCGTCAAAGCCTGCACGGTTACGACGAATTGCTTTAGATACGGCTTCTACTGCTTTATCCTGACCAATTACATGAGCTTCTAAACGAGATTTCATGTCTTTCAAGCGTTCGATATCGGATGCCCCCATTTGAGATACAGGGATACCTGTCATTCTTTCAACGGCTTCTGCTACATCGTTGACCTTAGCCACTACCTTTTGATTTTCTGTATGGTTATCAAGCTCTGCTTGTAACTTTTGAATACGCATTTTTTCATTGATTGCAGATTCATAGTCTTCTTTTTGAGCATATTCCTCTTGTTTTGCTTTAGCATCAGCAATATCTGCTTCCAATGTTTTAATATCTGTTACAGGATGTTGAGATGCCAAGTGAGCTGCTGTTACATCGATTAAATCAATAGCTTTATCAGGCAAGCTACGTTGTGGAATATACTGTACGGAATAATCTACAGCTGCTTTCAACACCGCATCTGGCAATTCAATATTATGATGCGCTTCGTATAATGGACGAATGCCTTGTAAGATTTTGAAAGTATCCTCTGCAGATGGCGCGTTTACCTTTACCTCATTAAAACGACGAGCGAGAGCCGCGTTTTTCATGATTGTATTACGGTATTCATCTTGTGTTGTAGCACCAATTACAGT
The DNA here is from genome assembly GCF_003603295.1 of Veillonella sp. AF13-2. NCBI lineage: Bacteria > Bacillati > Bacillota > Negativicutes > Veillonellales > Veillonellaceae > Veillonella > Veillonella sp. AF13-2. The sequence goes on along the minus strand of NZ_QTMT01000003.1, from coordinate 418,522 downwards.
CATTTCACCACGAGACAAGGCAGGTTTTAAGATATCTGCCAAGCCTTTGGAGCCTTGACCATCACCGGTAGAACCAGCACCCAAAATTTGGTGGATTTCGTCGAAGAACAAGATAATATTGCCAGCGGCTTTTACCTCTTTAATAAGATTTTGAATGTTTTCTTCAAAGGAACCACGGTATTGAGTACCAGCTTCCAATCCGGAAATATCGATAGAAATGATTTCTTTATTTTTAATAGCTGCTGGAACATCACCATTTACAATAGCTTGTGCCAAGCCTTCTACTACTGCAGTTTTACCAACACCAGCATCACCTACAAGTACAGGATTATTTTTAGTACGACGTGCTAAGATTTCTGCTGTTTCTTGGATTTCTTTATTACGTCCAATTACAGGATCAAGTTTACCATCACGAGCTTGTTGAGTTAAGTTTGTCCCCAAACGAGCAAGGATGCCATCTTGTTTAATTTTACCTTGTTGCGCAGCTTGAGCAGCTTGCATTTCTTCATTAGATGGTAAGCGACCAGTTTGACGATAAAACGCAAATTCTTCTGGAGTTACTTCGCGACCATTAATCTTATAACTACGTCGTTCTGTGGAATAACCACCCATATTACCCATCAATTGATTAAACAAATCATTCATGCTAGAAAATTCATTACCAAAGTTGTTAAAGTTGTTGTTCATATATTTTACCCCCTCATACATCATAGAGTTTAACTATTTGACTAATACTATTTTTACTGGGTTTATTTACCCTACGACATTATAATAACCTTTAAAAGTCAAAAAGTCAATATATCAAAACGTAATTTTTTGACTTTTATTTTGACTAATTCGAATTATGAGGAAAGAATGTAGATAAATACTGAATTTATAGGATGCGATTAAAGCTGAACTTTTGAGTGATTTATTATAAATGCAAAAAGACCATTCGATGAATGGTCTTTTTTTCAGAAGCTCAATATAAAAATATTGTTAATATATGAATCTATATCTAATTTAAAATAGCTAATAGGTTACTATAATCTTCCCAAAAAATATTCTCTGTAATTAAATCCCTTACTTGCCAACGTCTTTTCTTTAAATCAAAATTTAATATAAGGTAAACAACAGACTGTTCTTTATAAGTTTCATATATTAGAGGAGAAAGATATATTCTATTTTTTATAATCTCTTGAAGCTTTTTTAGTTTTTTTACTATTTTATTGTAATATTGTATATCAACAATTGGATCCCCAATAGTAGAATAACCTAACCCATTCATTGAGACAAAAATTTTCTCTCCATTTTTAGAGTCTTTAATATCTATTATAGCTGAATTTATACCTGCTTTTCTAAGCAGCTGCCGATCATCATCTGAAATCTCAGTTGGCAAACCAATAATATCATCAAATTTATGAAGAAGCTCCGGCCAATTATCATATACTTTTTGTACTAATATTTTTTTAGACCAAACATTATCACGATGATTAAATACAGAGAGAAGATATACTTTATCAAAATATGGAATTATAAATAAAAGAGGACCAGTTCTCTTTATAAATTTAGGATTTTTAGCTTCAAACTCCTTACCCAAATGTAAATGTAATATCCCCCAATCATTAAATAAATAATCAAATTTCTCATCATTATTTAAGATAATACTATTCTTACTTAAATATGGCGTCAAATCGACTCCATTTTCAATTTTATTAATTAATGAATGAACATTATCAGCCAATTCTACAGGAATAGATTTATCAAAATCTTTTGACTTTATTATCTTTTTAGGTAAACTATTTCCTGTTTTTCTTAAATAGGTTAAAACTCGAATAGACGCTAATGATGGATCAAGATTTTGTAGTTCAAGACCTATTGAACGCCCCTTATTCACGAGCTTATCCTCAAAATCACCAATTAAATTTATACGTACATATGCCAAATTACCACCATCCTTACACAGGCTATTATAAATTCAAATAAACAACGGATAGCTCATTACGAACTATCCGCTTATTTCTTTGGTGATCCAGGAGGGATTCGAACCCCCGACCCACGGCTTAGAAGGCCGTTGCTCTATCCAACTGAGCTACTGAACCATGTGGATTACCTATATATGGAATTATCTATTATAGTATAAATTATGTACTATGTATCGTCAACTACACCCTATCTTAGTATACCCTAAAAAAGGCAAAAAAAAATGGAGCGGGTGAAGGGAATCGAACCCTCGCGACCAGCTTGGAAGGCTGGGGCTCTACCATTGAGCTACACCCGCAAATAAAAAATGGTCGGAGCAGCAGGATTCGAACCTGCGACCCCCTGGTCCCAAGCCAGGTGCGCTACCAAACTGCGCTATGCCCCGTCATTAATTACTTTGCTATTATAGCAAACCCGGTAGTTGATGTCAACCACTACTCTTGCTGAGTTCTTACTCTTTCAAGTATCGCTCTGCAACGAAAATTATTATATCATTGATAGAAACTAGTGACAAGTACTTTTTTACAACTTCATTAATTTTTTTACTGATACATTAATACATTCTTTAATATATATCTATCCTTACTTCTATTATCCTATACGCCTACGCCTCTATATCATTTTAATCTATAGATTATTCGCCCTAATAGTATAAAGCCAATCATATACTTAATCGATCATATAAAAACATGCACCCCTTTCGAGGTGCATGTTGTATTGTTCTATGGTTATATAAGATTATAAAATGCTAGTAAAGCAAATAAATTAACCTTCGTAGCTACCATCTTCTATTGCTTGAGGATTTTTAGCAATACCTTGTTTTACAGCAACTTCAGCAACTGCTTTAGCAACAGCTGGAGCTACGCGAGGATCGAATACGGATGGCATTACGTTTTCTTCGTTCAATTCACTATCAGGAATCAAGTGAGCCAAAGCGTCAGCAGCAGCTAATTTCATTTCGTCAGTGATTTGAGACGCACGAACGTCGATAGCACCGCGGAATACACCTGGGAATACTGCTACGTTGTTGATTTGGTTAGGAGCATCGGAACGACCTGTACCAGCAACACGGATACCAGCAGCTTTCATATCAGCATATGTTGCTTCTGGATTAGGGTTAGCCATTGCAAATACAATTGCATCGTCAGCTAAGCTTTCCAAAATTTCTTTTGTAAAAGCACCTGCTGCAGATACACCAAGAAGAATATCAGCACCTTTAGCATTTTCAGCCAAATCGCCATGTTTTTCTTCAAGTTTAAGTAAATCGATTAATTCAGCTTGTAAAGAGTCAAGACGTTTGTAGTCTTTATGCAATACGCCAGAGGATACCAATAATGTAATATCACGAGCACCTGCAAGGTATAATAAGCGAGCAATATTAGCACCTGCCGCACCAGCACCGTTTACAACGATTTTAGCAGTAGCTAAATCCTTTTTAACCAAACGAAGAGCGCCTTTTACACCTGCTAAGCATGCGATAGCAGTACCGTGTTGGTCATCGTGGAATACAGGGATTTCTAACTCTGCTTTCAAACGATTTTCAACTTCATAGCATTTAGGAGAGGAAATATCTTCCAAATTTATACCAGCAAAGTTTTTTTGCAACAATTTTACTGTATTGATCAATGTATCAGCATCTTTTGTATCTACAACCAATGGAATGCAGTCTACATCACCGAATTTTTTGAACAATAAGGATTTACCTTCCATTACTGGCAGTGCTGCTGCAGCGCCAATATCACCAAGACCAAGTACACGAGTACCGTCAGATACAACGGCAACCATGTTGGAACGGCAAGTTAATTCGAAGGATTCTGCTTCATTATCTTTAATACGCAAACATGGTTCTGCTACACCTGGTGTGTAAGCTACAGATAAATCATGAGCGTCTTTTAATTCATATTTAGTTCCTACAGTAAGGAAACCTTTTAATTCACGTTTTTTTTGTACAGCTAATTCACGTACGTCCATAACAATTCTCCTTTGTGGATACACTCGGACTCTTTAGAGTCGGTAATTTATACCTTTAACTAATTGTATTATACAAAATGCTAAATCATAATTCAAGTTTTTTCGATATAGTTTCTCGAAAATTTTAAAAACAACTATCATTAAGCTCCAGTATTAATAAAGTAAATTATAAAAAAGTAGATAAACCATATAAGGCTTATCTACTTCAAGTCTATCTTCGTATTATACGATAAAAGCTGTCACAACAATGTTATAAAAGCTGTCTTTAAGCTTTTACAGATGGCAAATTGCGTCCATAGAAGATTTCCATCATTTCTTGTTTTAATTGATGTTTAATTTGCTTGATTTCACGATCGCTCAACTCTGACTCAGTGATGCCAAAGAGATAATTATCTAAATCAAATTCTTTTAACATCATCTTTGTATGGAAAATATTTTCTTGATATACATTTACATCAATCATATTGTACATGTTGCGAGTTTTTGCACTGATGTAATTTTGAATAGAATTGATACGATGATCAATATAAATTTTCTTACCAGACACGTCCCGAGTAAAGCCACGTACATGATAATCCAAGGTAAGAATATCAGAGTCAAAACTTTGAATTAAGTAATTCAGTGCATTTAGCGGAGAGATTTGTCCACATGTAGACACTTCAATGTCGGCACGGAATGTACTAATCCCTTTGTGCGGATGGCTTTCAGGATACGTATGTACAGTAAGATGCGATTTATCTAGATGCATAACTACATCTTCTTTTTCAATTTCCTCTTCAGAAATCAAAATTGTAACAGACGCACCTTGTGGATCATAATCTTGTTTCGCTACATTAAGGATGTTAGCGCCAATAATATGGCTAACTTCCGTCAAAATAGCTGTTAAACGATCCGCATTGTATACTTCATCAATGTATTGAATGTATTGTTTTTTCTCTTCTTCCGTACGAGTATAACAAATATCATAAATATTAAAACTCAATGTTTTCGTGAGATTGTTAAAACCATATAACTTCATTTTAGGCTTTGCTTTAACTGGTGTATCCATGATATGTCATAACCCTTTCCATGCATAGACTTACTATTCCTTTTGAAAGTTTCAAAACCGAAGCTTTCACCATATAACTAAACAATATCTTGTTTATACACAAACTCTACATCAAACTGTCCATTATCGTAGATAACGATGGCAAAGGTACCACCGGAGCGATCACGAGCCAAAGAAATACTACCAGGATTTACAAATACCGCATCACGGGCACGAACCTCCCCATGATGATGGCTATGACCGGACACGATGAGTCGTGCACCCATGTCAGTTCCTAACTCAATCAATTTTTGTATTCGATTATAATATGATACCTCATGACCATGTGTCATGTAAATATAGGTATCTTCAAGAGGAATTAATTGCTCTCGTGGTTCAAGCGGTTGCACACGGTCGTTGTTCCCACGTACAGCATATACAGGAATATCCGTATGTTCCTGCATATAGCGTGCGTCATCTCCAAAATCACCAGCGTGAAGCCACATATCGATGTCTTGATCAGCGGTAGCAGCCAAAACGAGGTCGATATCCTCTAGATACCCATGAGTGTCACTTAAAATGCCAATTCGTTTCATTGTATTTAATCTCTAATGCCACTATATTATATATTTATATGAACTATACCATATAGTTCGAAAATATCAAAGTTTGTTAATTAATTCACGTAGTGCACGGCCACGATGACTAATCGTTTCCTTCTCTTCTATACTTAACTCTGCCATAGTCTTTTTAAACTCAGGCACATAGAAGTACGGATCATAGCCAAAGCCATTCTCCCCTTTTGGCTCATCTTGAACGAGTCCATCACAATAGCCTTCCGCAGTAACTTCTCGGCCATCAGGATATACAAGCGCTAAAGCGCATACATAATGACCTGTACGGTTACTTTTCCCTTGTATTTCACGAATTAACTTCTCGTTGTTTGCATTGTCATCACCATGACGACCTGCATAACGCGCAGAATATACACCTGGTGCACCATTGAGGGCATCGACAGTAATGCCAGAATCATCAGCAAGGCATGGGCGATTCGTAGCCCTCGCATAGTAACGAGCCTTCAACAGAGCATTTTCCATAAAGGTTGTACCAGTTTCCTCAGGCTCCTCAATGGAAATCACAGCTTTTACAGGTACACAATCGATAGATAAATGGGAAAAAGCCTCAGAGAACTCACGAATTTTCCCTTTATTGCCTGTAGCAAGCACAATTTGTTCCATTTTATACCTCCGGAGCTGTAGGATACTCTTTACCTACTTTATCTGCTGTCGCACCAAGTACTTCACGTTGTTTAGCCATGAGCTCATCTGTAGCAGCCTCTGCTAAATCAAGTAAAGCGTTGAGCTCATCACGATTAAATGTACCGTGTTCACCTGTGCCTTGTACTTCAACCATATTACCAGAACCGGTACGGACTACATTCATATCTACAATGGCGGCACTATCCTCTTCGTAACAAAGGTCCGTAATAGGACCATCTGGACCAATACCTACGGAGATGGCTGCACAGAAGTCAGTAATTGGAAATTTGCCAGCTCCGCCAAAGGTGAAGTCCACCGCATCAACGAGGGCTACAAAGGCACCGGTAATCGAGGCTGTTCGTGTACCACCATCCGCTTGAATCACATCGCAGTCGATAGTGATAGAACGCTCTCCTAATGCTTCAAGGTCCACAACAGCACGCAATGCACGACCGATAAGGCGTTGAATTTCTACAGTCCGTCCTGTTTGTTTTCCCTTTGCAGCCTCACGGCTCACGCGAGTTTGCGTAGAACGTGGCAATAATGAGTATTCCGCAGTTACCCATCCTTGCCCAGAACCTTTTAGCCAGCGTGGCACAGAATCTTCAACAGTAGCTGTACAGATAACCTTGGTCTTACCACACTCAATAAGTACAGAACCTTCTGCATACTCTGTAAAATTCCGTGTTATTTTAATAGGTCGCAATTGACCCGCTGTTCTATTATCACTGCGCATAGGAACCTCACCATTCTAAAACTAAATATTAGAACGCCCCTTACACAAAGGGGCGTTATTTCTTATATTATATCATAATTTTTCTATTTTTCAGCATTACGAATCATATTATAATTTACGATTCTAACATGATAACTCACCTTATCATTTACAAAGATTAACATTATAGTTCATATTGTCCGTCACCAAGTGGATCTACCACAACGTAACGGCTAGCTCCCCCTTCTGCTTTAGCTCGTTTTGCTTCTGCGATAGCATCTTGACGCGTCCCTTTATCTGCTTGCCAAGGGATGAACATCGCATATACACTTTGCGGCCCATACGGGCCGTATTGTCCTCGTGAAAGCACGCTATGCCAGCCTACCTTGTCTTCGTACATGCGCACCCTTTCAAGGCGCTCCTCTTGTACGCCCGTTTCATCGTAATACACATTGTAACGATTTGACCAAATATCACCTACACCAGCACGTTCTTCTTCTGCTATACGATATCGATTAGCCCATTGTACCTTCCACTTAGCGATAAGCTCATCTATATAATTTGTTACACTTTGACTTTGTTTATATTTAACAGGGTCAAAGGCAGGTTCTACGACCTTGCTGTAATCAAGGCCTGCCATGGATAAAATGATACCTGTATTCACATATGGCAATGCTTCCTGTACGGAATATCCCCCTTCTAAGACTGCTATATCGGCTTGTAATAAATCGACTAACTCTGCATAGCCTTTTGCAGTTACCTGCATATTGGCTAATGGATCGCTAAAGTGATTATCTTGCCCAGCCGAGTTAATGACGATATCTGGATTAAACTCTTCAAGGATAGGCAATACAAGCTCACGCATGACCTTCATCAAGCCTTCGTCACCCGTACCAGGCGGTAGTGGAATATCGATGTTACCACCGATGGCCTGAGGTCCACCAAATTCATCCATAAAGCCTGTGCCAGGATATAAAGTACGTCCATCTTGATGGAAGCTAATATACAACGTATCAGGATCATGGTAAAACACATCTTGAGAACCATCACCGTGATGTACATCAGTATCTACTACGGCAACGCGTTTGATTCCATAGGTTTGACGTATGTGTTGAATCATAACGGCTTCAATATTAATCGTACAGAAGCCACGAATACCATGAACCATAGCCATCGCATGGTGACCTGGTGGTCTTACCAATGCAAAGGCGCGATCTACTTCACCGCGCATGACCGCATCAGCTGCCGCAATAGCACCTCCAGCAGATACTCGATGAGCTTCAGTCACCCAAGACTCTAAATCTGGAACACCAACATGAACCCGCTCTATTGTATCCCAATCAGCTACTATTGGATTATATTCTCTAATATTCGGTATATCTAACAAACCTTCTTCTACAATTTGATCACGCGTATAGAGTAAACGCTCTTGTCGTTCAGGATGTGTTTCAGAAATTTTCCAGTCAAACGCAGGGAAAAAGACAAGACCTAAACTGTGATGATATTTAGCTTTATCAATAGTAGAATTCACGTCGTCATTCAGTTTCGTGTTTATATTCTTTTCTATAAGGCCATGACGCTCACGATAGGATAAACCTTTATTCCACATAGTGTTTCACCCCCGCCGCTAGTTGTACTTTCACCGTAATTAAACGCTCCATAGATTGCCAGCCCTCTACCACAGGGAAATCTTCAATGCTAATGACCTCGATTTCTTGCGCCGTATCTAAACCTAAACGTAAAGCCTCTTCACTGAGAGCCTCTTTAGCTCGTTCTACAACTTGTTCCGCTCGTTTTAAAGTACAATTTTGCTGTTTAATACCTAATTCAGGAATAACAAGCAAACGACGTTTTGTATCTACATGGACAGTGAGTTCGATGGTAGATAAAGCTAGCGCAGCACCAATAGCATTCGCTACGGCTGCATTTTCTGGAATCGTAATAGGTAAATCCATATATTCTCCAATGCTCGCTCCGAGACTTGGCGCCGTGCCTCCTACTACAACAATATGTTCAGGCACAAATATATCAGGATTTACAATATCTGCCACCACATAAATAGGGCGTTTATTCTCAACCGTTATAACCTCATCTACGCCACGTTGAATCGTTTCCAACGCATTTTGTAGGATTAGTCTTGCTACATCAGAGGAGGTCTTAATAAGAGTTAGTTGATTATTTAAGGTATTTACATTATTAGATTGCAACGTAGCCTGGATAGCATCTGCTAAATCTTGTAAAGCTCGTGATGCTAGATTAAAGTCGCCATAGTTCGCGTGACCGAGCACGATAAGTGCATCCCCCAAGGTAGGTTCTACACCACCTAGAGCCACCGATGGTCCCACTCGTTCAGGACCTACGGTAAGATTACCATTTTTAAGACGAACTACAGATTCCCCACCAATGCCGACCGAGGTAACGGCAAAGGATCGCACTGCACTTGGATACTCACGGATAGATACACCATTTTTTGTCATCAATGGTCTACCATGCTTCCAGAGGGATATATCCGTTGTAGTACCTCCAATATCTAGAGCCACTGTATGCTGATTACCTATAACGCCAAGAGCAGATAGTCCAAGAACTGTTGCGGCAGGGCCTGTAAAGGCGGTCTCTACCGGGCGACTCACCATGTGTTCTATTGGAAGAGAGCCTCCATCTGCTTTTAAAATGTGAAGCGGGGCCACTATATTTCGAGCACGGAGAGCGTCTTCGACATTTTCCTTAAATACCGTAAATACGGGTGTCACAGCGCTATTAAAGTAAGCGCTAATAGTACGCCGTGGAAAGTTTAAAGAGCCACTTAATAAACTGCCATTAGAAATTGTATGATATGTGTTTTTCAATTCCTCTGTAATAGATAATTCTTCCTGAGGATTCCGTACACCAAATTTAGCTGATACAGCAGCCAAATCAGTACCACTACGTGCTTGAACCATGTTGGCTATACCACGTACAGCATCAGCAGGGGTATGCTCTACAACGATACCTCTATGATCTGTATAACCTTGAAGGTATATAGGTTTCACAGGGAATATATCATCTACATTACGGCCTGGACCTGTAACCACATAGAGATCTACTACTTGCTCCTTCTCTTCTACGATGGTATTCGTCACCACGGTAGTAGATAAGGTTACTTGTTCAATATTTGATGTATCATAGCCCTCCAAAACCGCATCTAAGGCCTCACCTATACCATTCATTAGATTATCCTTTGTAGTCCGCCTCTTGGCAGTTGCCACTACACGATGGCCATCAATGATAACAGCATCGGTAAAAGTACCACCTACGTCTAACCCTAGTAACATATAACCTCCTTATTAGTATTAATAAAGAATCTATACAAACTCAAAACAGAGTAAAGAAAACTCAATTTAAGCTAGCATATAATCTCTATTTGAACTAATATGCAATTCCTATTCAACCCTGCGTTTAGTTCGTATTCAATCTCATTATATATAAAAAAGCTGTACCCATCTCTATGTGATGAGTACAGCCTTCTGTTATTTACCAGATACAGATGCGTAATTTTTGATGATAACAATCGGAGTCATTTGGCTATCATTACCAAATGGATTATCAATCAACAATTGTGCAATTTTCTTAGCGTCAATGCCACGACTTGTACCTAAAATAGCGGACCGTTTCAAGTCATTAACGTCAGCTACAACGGCACCATAACAACCAGTGCGAGATACAATTTTCTCAGCCACTTTATCAGGATCCTTTGGACCAAATACAATATGCTTATCAAATGGAGGCATAGTCCCCGTTACATCATCGGTTAAGGATGCAGCACGAGCAATTGCATAGAACACGCCAGGTTTACGGAAAATTTTAGCAATAGCACCTAAAATAAAAGCACCTAACACCTTCCATTTACCGTCCAAATTCATAGCCGATTGCATACCATAAATAGATGCCATGGAGCCATCTGGATGAATAAAACGATTAATTAAACGAGCTTGCCAGCATACATCTAGCTCTTCAGGACGTGTAAAACGGCCTTGCGTAATAGCCACTACAGATTCAGCAACGCATACGATATCTTCAGGTCCAATATTATGACCGCCAAATTCAACGATAGCATCAACGATGTCATCATTATCTGTAAGAATACGTGTTGGCACACATACTAACTCTAATTCTGCCATTGTTATGCCTCCTTATTGAACCATTGCTGCTTGAACTTCTTCAGCAGTCAAACGAATACGCTGTTTATCGATATGATAGTCTGTCCGACCTACGATTTGGTAGTAAATATCGATGTCCATATAAGGGAATCCCTTAATATCTTCTCGAATATTGCCAGTTTTACCTGTTAATGTAACATATACACGAATTGTGCCACCTTTGCGTGGTTTGATAATTATAGCTTCAAAGTATCCATCTTGACGTGGACGATTAATATCCATAGCCCAAGCATTTACCTTAATAGCATCAAAATGTTCTTCTGGTAATAATGGACGTGGAAATAAGTCCATTATTGTGCCTAATTGGCGCCCTTTATTTACAAATGGTATATCACAGAACAACGTAATGGACTCAAAATTACGATCAGATACTTGAAAGTTCGTTGCTCGTTTCGCTAATAAGACAATATTTTCATTACCTTGTTTCAATACAAACAAACGGAATAATAAGTACAGAGCTGCAACAGCCACAATAATAGCTATTACTGCACTGAGGATGTTATAAAACCACATAGGGTATCTCCTTTATAATGTAATATGTTCAATGGTACGACGGCTTGTATCAAGAAAGGATGCACTCAATGCATCACCAAGTTCGACATCCTTTGTAAAACACAATGTCACGGTGCCTACAGTATCTTGAGGATTGAAAAGATTTTTACTCTCAAGTCTGTGACGAACCAATTCACTTGTTTCAAAAGCAGGATCAATGAACTGAATGCGACATGACGTTAGTTCCTCTAGTAAAGGTTGTACAAATGGGAAATGAGTACAGCCCAAAACGACTACCTCAATTTCTCGAGATAATAAAGGTTCTAAATAATCCTTGCATACTTCACGAACAAAGTAATCATCTAAATGACCTTGTTCAATAAGCCCCGCCAACTCTGGACAAGGTTGTTCCCAAACCAAAACCTCATGATCAACTTCTAAAGCCACATGCTTATGAATATGACTATTTACAGTGGCTACGGTTGCCATAATACCGATAGTCTTGCTTTTACTTTTATTAATGGCTGTTTTCACACCTTGTGATACACCAATAACTGGCACAGATACAAGTTCACGTACCGCATCAAGAGCCACAACGGTGAAGGTATTACAGGCAATCACCATCAACTTAACAGGCTGCTTTTCTAGCGTCTCCGCAATACGACACGCCAAATAAGTAATTTCATCATCACTGCGATTACCTACAGGATTATTCGCATTATCACCGATATAGATGAAATCTTCGTTAGGAAATTGTTCTTGTAACACCTTTAACACAGATAATCCGCCTACACCAGAATCAAATACACCGATAGGCAATTGTTGTACATTACTCATGCGGCATCTCCTCAACAGCTGCTAACATAGGCAGATAGAAAGTATCGTCTAATCGCACAATTTTTCCTGTTAATTTTGACATAAAGGCGTTCTTAGTTTCCCCCGTAGCAAGTAACGCTCCATCACTAGCACGGCGCATGCGATAGCGAAACACCATTTGAGCCCTCGTCATCTTAACCAAATACGTTTCGATGTGAAGTTCATCATCGAAATTCGCAGGTTCTTTATAATTGCAAGATACATTCATGATAGGAAATACAATATCCTCATTCATCATATCCCACAAAGTGACACCGATCTTACGAAGGAATTCAATGCGCGCCATTTCAAACCATCTAAAATGGTTACTATGGTGAGCAATCCCCATCATATCAGTTTCATAAAATCGTACATTTACTGAAGCAATATGCATAAATTCTGTCCTTTTTAAATAGTATACAATTTTTATTCTATATCTATTACTTTAGTGTGTCAAATAAATAAAGGCAGTTCAATCACTGTGGATCAAACTGCCTAAAATGGTAAAAGTTAGCGACTGCTACCAAATGGAAAGAATTTTTTTGCCTCTTCTTGATGACTCGTTTTGATATAACGATTCGCAATCTTAAAGGCTAATCCGAGTACTGCCACATCATCTACCCAACCTAATACAGCAATCGCATCCGGCACAATATCAATAGGTAATACCAAATACCCTAAGGCACCTGCAATGACCGCTTTTACATATTTGGGAGTATCCTTGTCACGAAAACAAAGGAACAAGGTTACTGCTTGTTGTACAAAGGCAAGTTTCTTACCATATCGACCAAGAAACCCTAAAAATCTTGATTCGCTAAAATACTTACCATATTTAATAATATTAAATGGATTCATAGTAATAATAATCCTTCAGCGTTTATTTACGCAAACCGCCAATTTTTTCTTTCGCTGTATTAACAGTGTTTGTAGCAACATCTTTTGCTGTCTCTACAGCATCAGAGGCTTTAGTTTTTGCAGTTTCTACTGCTACTTGTGCAGAAGCTTTTGCCACTTCTACACCACCTTTTGCGAATTCTTTGGCTACTTCAATACCTTCTTTAGCAGAATCAATTTTTTCTTTCGCTGCATCAGAAACCTTTGCTACAACCTCTGCTGCGTTATCATGAATTTGGTATTTTGTTTCATTATTCCATTTATTGATGGCAGGTGTTACTTTTTCATCGTAAACTTGCTTTAAAGATTCTTTAGCAAGACCTGTTTCGTTAGCAATCCCAGCCCATACGTCACGTTGACCTTGAGTGAAAGGAATGCTAGCACTTGCATCACGAACGATTTCAGAAGCAATAGCTTTGCCATTTTCAAAGAATTCAGCAACCATCGGTTTGTAACGTTCGATATCAGAAGGCATGCCATCTTGAATCCAAATATGTGCAATTTTACCAATAGCATAAGTTAAACCGATAGCTACAGGAACGCGAACAGCTTTAATTGGAATTAGAAGGGATACTGCAGCTGTACCTACAGCTGTGCTAAGACCACCTACTAAACCAACTACAGCACCTGCTTGCAATTCTACATCATAAAGATGAGCAATGCGAGTTACCATGTACGTAGCATTGGCGCACAAAGCGACACTGCTGAATTTAGAGGATAATGCCAATGCTGCCGCACGACCTGCCCCCCAGAAGATAAATTGTTCAACTTGATAGTCACGATCTTGAGATCCATCCGTAAGGGGCTCAAGTGTTACGCCATTATATTCTGCCATAAGTATTCTCCTTTGTTGTGAACCAACTATAGGTCTTATTATTAGTATTATTATACCATTCTATTGATAGAAGTGAAATGAATTTTTCTAATTATCCATATATAATAGCTTCTAATATTTTCTATATTACCAACTTGTGAGTCCTCCATCGATTGTCCAGGCTGCACCTGTCACAAAAGACGCCTTATTACTCAACAAAAATACAATTACTTCTCCAATTTCATGAGGCTTAGCAATACGACCTAATGGGTAATGTTGGCCCATTTCAGCCTTAGCAGCCGCCGCATCTTGGTGGGCATTAGCAATCTGTTTATCTACTAATGATGTATCTACATCACCAGGACACACACAGTTTACACGAACACTGTGAGGTGCCATTTCAAGGGATAGAGATTTTGTAAAGCTCACTACAGCTCCCTTTGACGCACCATATACAGAACAAGCTACATTACCTTGTAAACCCGCATCACTAGCAATCGTTACAATACTGCCCTTTGAAGACCGTAAATAGGGAAGCGCCGCTTGGCATAAGAATACAGTACCTTTTACATTGGTTCCAAACATTTCATCAAAAGCTGCCTCTGTAACATCAGCTAGTAACTCTTCTTCATAATAGCCTGCAGCTGTTACAAGAGCAGACACCCCACCAAATAAATCTACTGTTTCTTTTACAATTCGCTGACAGTCCTCAATTTTAGATACATCACCTTGAATATATTGCACCTTAGAGGAATAGCGACGTAGCTTAGTTTTAACCTTTTGACCAACTTTTTCATTTCGACCATTGATGACTACACACCAACCTTCTTTAAGTAAAAGCTTTGCCGTAGCAAATCCAATACCCGATGTACCACCACTAATCAAGGCCACTTGAACATCACTTTTATGAGGCATACCTTGCCCTCCTATAATGTTGAAATATAGTCATAGACTAATTTCAACAACATAACTGTCGTTACCGACAAGAATACAACTCGCACCAAAGATGAGCCCTTCGCAATTGCCAAATGCGAGCCTAAATAAGCACCTATAATTTGACCTGCCCCGGTGGCAAGACCATACTTAACATTGACGTGTCCTAAATATAAAAATACCAATAAAGACGCCAAATTACTAGTAAAATTCAATATTTTTGCATTAGCAGATGCATGTAAAAAATCAAAGCCTGTAAAGATAAAGCCCATAATCAGAAATGTACCTGTACCAGGACCAATAAAGCCGTCATATATACCAATGCCAAGAGCAAAAGCCATACAAATATATAGCGCTTTTCCTGCTACCTGAGATGTACGATTGATTTCACCCCAGTCTTTTTTGAACACCACAAAGAGTGTTACACAAACAAGTAATATGATAATAATAGGCTTTACATATAGCGGTGGTAAAGAAACAACCGCCAAGGTACCAAGCATAGAACCCACAAAGGTAAAAGGCAGTAATTTACGAACTAGGGAAAAATCAACCATGTGATTTCTCAAAAATGTAATCGATGCACTGCCAGCACCAAAGATACTGGATAATTTATTACTGCCTAGAGCCACACTAGGTGGAAGATTTGTTAATAACATGGCAGGTACAGAAATGAGGCCTCCCCCGCCTACAATGGAGTCTACAAAGCCAGCAAACGCACCAGCTACGGCGAGTAAAACGAGTATAAGGATATCAAATGGTAAACCTGTTACCGTAATGAGCCACTCCATAATAAACCTCCTACAGATAGCACATCAACGGTCGCCAAAGGCCACCGTTGTCATGCTAATTTATTTTATTTTGCACCTAGACGATCGAGGGCCAATGTATAACCATCCGCACCATATACTAAACAGCGCTTTACACGACTAATCGTAGCAGTACTCGCACCCGTTTCTTCTACGATTTTCTCATAGCTATCCCCTGCGCGAAGCATTTTTGCTACTTGTAAGCGTTGAGATAATGCTTTTAATTCGTTAATCGTACAGATATCTTCAAAAAATGCATAGCATTCCTCTGTATTTTCAAGCGTTAAAATGGCGGTGAACAATTCGTCATTTTGTTGACTTCTCAATTTTTCATTGATACTCATAGGATCCTCCTACTTCTTATTCATCGCTTTAGACCAAGCATCACCAATCATTTGTACAACTTGTACCAATACAATCAAGATGATGATTGTAGCGATCATAATATCTGCTTGGAAACGTTGGTAACCATATCGGATAGCAATATCCCCAAGGCCACCACCACCAATAGCACCAGCCATCGCAGAGTAACCGATGAGGTTAACGATAAGAACCGTTACATTGTCAATAATTGTTGGCAATGCTTCTGGTAATAATACTTTCCAAATGATTAGTAATGGGCTTGCCCCCATAGATTGAGCCGCCTCGATAACGCCAAAATTGATGTCCTTAATAGACGTTTCTACAAGGCGTGCCAAAAACGGAATTGCCGCAATGGTCAACGGCACACATGCTGCAGTTGTACCGATGGATGTACCTACCACCATACGAGTAAACGGAATGATAGCAACCATCAAGATGATGAAAGGTACAGAACGTGTAGCATTGACAATGGCACCCAATACTTTATTGAGTGCTACATTTTCTAAGATATGACCTTTAGAAGTAACAACCAAAACAACACCAAGAGGAATACCTAATAACATTGCCATTACGGTAGAAATTATCGTCATTTGCAATGTATCAAGGGTACCAGTTATGAGTAGATTAATGATTTGCTCTGACATAACCGATCACCTCGCTTTCAATTGGTAATGTTTTGATGTAGTCCAAACCTTCTTGCGCATTTTCTGGGTCACCATTCAAGATAACGATGAGGCGACCAACGCTCGTATTTTGGATGTAATCAATGCCACCAAAAAGGATGCTTACATCTAAATTAAAGCGTCTTACAAGGCCTGCTACTACAGGCTCATCTGTTGCTTGTCCTGTAAATTTGAGACGAACTAAGGGCGCGGTCCCTGCAATCCATTGATCATGCAACTCTAGATGTTCCAATGCTTCTGGAGGTAAGTTATCACTCACTACAGAGCTAATAAACTCTTTTGTCGTATTTTCGCGAGGATGTGTGAATACTTCAATAGTACTACCTTCTTCGAGGATGACACCACCTTCAATAACCGCCACGCGATCACAGATTTCACGGATAACGTGCATCTCATGTGTAATGAGCACAATAGTGAGCCCCATCTTCTCATTAATATTTTTCAACAATTTCAAAATAGAATCTGTTGTTTGAGGATCAAGGGCAGATGTAGCTTCGTCACAAAGGAGGACCTTTGGATTAGACGCTAAAGCACGAGCAATACCAACACGTTGCTTTTGACCACCAGACAATTGAGATGGATAGTTGTTCATCCGGTCTGTAAGGCCTACGATATCAAGAATCGGCGTAATGCGTTCCTTGATTTCAGATTTGCTCATTCCTTGTAGTTCCAACGGAAATGCCACATTGTCATATACGGTACGAGAGGACAATAGGTTAAAATGTTGAAAAATCATGCCAATATCTTTTCGCGCTTTACGCAAATCAGATTTGCTAAGTGTAGTTAAGTCTGTACCATTTACGATAACAGAGCCAGATGTAGGTGCTTCGAGCATATTGATGCAACGAATCAATGTGGATTTACCGGCACCAGATTGGCCGATAATGCCAAAGATTTCGCCTTCTTTCACATTTAGGCTAATATCTTTCAACGCTTCCACACGAGTAGCGCCTTCATAGACTTTACTAATGTGTTCTAATTGTATCAAAATAATTTCCTTTCTTAAGGTAAATATGTATTATTTGATGAAAGCAGCTTATCTATCAAGGTAATCCTTCTTCCATCAATTTTTCTAGAGCTTCGCGTAGACGAAGTGTAATAGCACCTGGTTTACCACCAGATACTGGATTTCTGTCTAGCTTAGTAATTGGAATGACACCACCAATTGTATCGGTAAAGAATAGTTCGTCCGCTTCATCTACAAAGGTGCGGTCAAATTCTTTCTCAATAATGGTAATACCTAAAGATGGTGCTACACGGGTTAAGATCATTTGGCGCGTAATACCTTTTAAGATATGATTATCCGCTGGATGCGTGTACAAGATACCATCTTTAACAGCAAACACATTAGATGTAGCGCCCTCTGTACAAATGCCATCACGGAACAAAATGGCTGTATAGGCAAATTTCTTTTCTGCTTTTGTTTGCGCCAAAATATTCGGGATCAAGTTAGTAGTCTTAATATCTACATGTTCCCAACGTTCATCAGGCAAAGCTATCGCTTTTACACCTTCACCCAATTTATTGACTTCATCTAAATCCAAGGTACGGATAGACATAAGCATTTGTGGTTCTAATTTGGAGCGATCATAAGCATGATGACGTGGTGCTACACCACGAGAGATTTGTAAATAAATATAGCCCTCTTTGATTTCACTTTGCTCGATCAAAATTTCGTGCAATTCTGTCAAATCATCAGGGGTCATTTTTACAGGGATATCCATTTCACGCATAGAGCGATACAAGCGATCTTGGTGGTAAGACAAAGCGAAGCAACGGCCTTTTACGACGCGAACAACTTCATATACAGAGTCACCAAATAAATAGCCACGATCATCAATGCTGATAACTTTAGCACCTGGTTCGACGAATTCACCGTTAAAATATGTTAATTCTTGCATAGGAGCACCTCTTTTTCTATTCCGTTACTCTATCAAGTGGTAATCATCATGGACTTATTATAACACAATTACTTTTAAATTTTCACACTTTACTTTGTGAAAGATATTAATTCGATATACAAAAATCCGCTAGGATACCATAGTTAAAAACTATATCCTAGCGGATGTATAACAAATATTATTTTTATACTAAATCAGCACTACAAAACTAACTAAAACTACGTACACCATTAACGTACTAGCACCAATTAGGGCTCTCTATAAAATAGTTCTCATACTAAACTAATGCCCCAGTATAAATTTACGGATAGATTTAGGCACATAATTAAGAGCCACTGTAGTCAAATAAGATAATGCTAACGCCATACCATACATAATTAGCACGTTGGTCACCGTATACAAGAGATTATATTTAGCCATCACACCAGAAATGATTAACAACCAAAATGGATGCGCTAAATAAATACCATACGATTTATCGCCTATCTCAGACCAAATGGACTCCATAGTCACATTCATAGGTAGCCTTTGGAATAGGAACAAACTAAACATCGTTCCCAATCCTGTATAAAGAACGCCCATAGGACTCATTTGATGTACCGTGTAAATTGCTTCCAACACAGTGTAATGCCATACGTCCATGACATAGTAATAGGAGCCAAGCATCAACAATACGGAGCTTACCGCACTGACGCCTAAAAGGTAACGATAACGCCACATATATTCGCAGACGGTTTCATATCGTTCAGCACATACGGCACCTAAAAGGAAAATCCACACATAATGAATAACCCAATAGTTGAGTCGCATATCAAAAAGATATTTAAGAACTGGCTGATTACTTAGATTTTCTGTTACCCAACGACCAAGCATGTAAGACGAAACATAATCGATACCAACTTGGATGACAAATAGTAACACCATCCAAAATATAGGCCGTTTTAAGATGACTTTCACCATTGCCCGCCATAATGGCATCATCACGTAGAACCATAGCAAAATAACCATAAAATATAGATGATACATAGAGGTACCAAAGAGTAAATTTATCGACAACGGCCCTGGATGTAAATTGCTAAGGTTATGAGCTGTCATCCCTGTATATAGCAAGTAAAAGATGGACCACGTAATATATGGAAATAGCACCACCTGAATGCGGCGGTGCATAAATTCCTTATATGAGAATGGTCCCTCTACCGAGGTATGATAAAACAAGCCAAATGCAGAGAGGAAGAAAAACGCAGGCACCCCAAAGCGAGAAAGAATTTCTAATACGCTAATGAGTTCTAAATTTACAAAAGGATTTTGCAATGCGTAAGATCCTACATGAATGCCGATAACACCGAGCATACAGAGGCCTCGCATATAAGTAATTTCCGGTAAAAACGCTTTTTTCATAGCCATTGCCTATTCACTATTGACCAGGTGCCACTGTAGGTGTCGGTACCACACGTGGACCTTGAGACTCTGTAGCTGGTTGTTTAACTACAGGAGGTGTAGATGTAGGTATTTGAGGCGTTGCAGCTTTTTCAGGTTGTGCGGCTTGTGCTGGTACAGCCTGACCATTTGCTTTAGCAGCCGCTTCTGCCTTAGCCTTAGCTTCTGCTTCAGCCTTAGCTTTTGCTTCAGCTTCTCGTTTCAAGCGCAATTCTTTTTCAAGTGGTACCACTGGTTTGGCATAAACAGTGATATCCGTTTCAAATAGACGACCCCATGGGAATGTAGCTTTTACTGTACGAGGATTGATTTTAAGGTATTTTTCAGCGAAATCTTGAATGCGTTCACCTAAGTAACTTTCAAGACGTTCATTTAATTCACCAGAGTAACGAACATTGTCTGTTCTGATAGAATCTTGCATACGATAAATATCTTTACGAATATTTGCTTGATATGCCCAGTTATCCAAATATTGTTGCGTCAACATATCACGATGACCTTCTGGACTCATAGATTTAAGCAATAATCCTTGAGCAATAGCGTAACCTACTGTGTTACTTGCTGTATTCCAACCATTATACGCACCGATTTTGTACAACAAATCTCGTTTATACATAGCGGATACCAATGTATTATCTGCGCCATTATTGAAAGCAATATCTGCAACGCTTACGTTCACACCAGAGTCAACAGCTTGCTGAATGCGATCTACGAAAGCATTTGTAGAGTTAGAGATCATTGGGAAGTTTTCGAAGTTTTCAGACTCGCCTGTACTCGTAGTAAGAGGTGTATTAACAGCCAATAATACAGTTGGTTTACCTTGTGTCACCATTGTGCCACCTACAGCCTCAACGTGTTGAGCAATTGTTTTATCAATCGTTTGATCTTCGTAACCTGGTAATGTTTTACCTCCGCCACCGAGTGGATAAATTACGGAGAATGTAGGTTTTTCTGTGCTCACATCGGTACGGGAACGCGCCATCAATAAGAGACCAAGTTGGTCAGCACCAGGGAAGCTACCGTATTTTTCAACAGAAATATCCTTGGAATATTTGTTAAGGTAACGACCTTCTAGAGCGGATTGAGATAATTGAGATGTATCATCATGACCTAATGCAAAGTAGTCGAATACACCACTGCGAGTTTCATCAATCAACTCTTTGTTGATTTTCATATTTTTTTGACGGCGGTCAAACCAGTCTTGCAAGTATTCCACAGGAACAGAGGCTTGTAGGCTCATCAATTTTTGAGTTTCTTCTTGCGTTAAAGAGCCAGAATCTAATTTATCTTGTAATGCAGCGATTTGGAAGATAGTTGGGCCATATTCCGCATAGTAGGCCGGTTCAGTACCACCACCACTCGCGCGTGGGGAACGCATTACGGTACCAAATCCATAGATGCGTACATTTTTATTACGCGCTTTTAAACCTTCAATACGTTTCAAGCGATTTTGCAATGTGCTAAGAGGAATATTATGTTTACGAGAATCTACAAGACCTCCATAAATAAGAGTATCTGTACTTAATACCATAACATCAGCACGACCTGCATTTTGCTCTACCCAAGCCATAATTTGATCAGCTTGACCTTGGTACGTCTTACCAGAAATCAAGTGTTGAGGTGGTGTCAACACAGTCATACCCGCCTCACGAGCTGTATCAACTGTATATTGCAAACTTACAGGACGATCATCTTGAGGTACATATAATACGGTTTCTGCATCAATTTTGATGGATGTACCTGTAGCAATGGCTGTAACCATTAATGCTACTTTCAACCATTTATTTGTCATAAAGCAAATCTCCTTCTGTGTACACGAGTACTCTCGACTCGAAAATTAACTTTTATATAATACTCTTTTTTTCTGACACTTTTATGAAATACTTAATAGTATAATTATATCATTTACCTGTTATTTCTCAAATGCAGTGCCTTTAGCTTTAGCGCACTTTGGGTAAGCTCCAATTATATTTAATAGCTAGTAAACGGATAACTAGTACAACGGTAAACGCACCATATACAGCCTCTCCAACCCAGTTAGAAATAACCATTAAGTAATAAACGATGCCCCCAATAACACTAGGCAGAGCGTACACATCTTCTTTCAAAACAGACGGAATCCGTTGAGCCAGCATATCTCGGATAATACCACCTCCAACAGCAGTAATAGTTCCTAATAAAACAATGAAAATTGGCAACTCTGGATATAGTTTAAACCCTGCAGATGCTCCAGTTACTGTAAAAGATGCCAACCCAACTGCATCGGCTAATAAATAGCTTGCTCGGCTACGAGGGCCCATAGCATGCTTGCGATAACGGCTGTTATAGATAATAAATACGATAATTGTTACGGAAATAACCACAGTTACATATACAATATTGCGTAATGAATTCGGCGGAAAATACCCCAAGAGAACATCACGTACAATTCCACCACCGATTGCCGTAGCCAGTGCCAATACAGCCATACCAAATATATCCATTCTCCGCGCCACCCCAACAAGTGCTCCGGAGATAGCAAAGGCAATAGTGCCAATCATATCAAATATATACCAAATAATATCCATAATACCCTCACACAATCTATTCGCATAACTTCGCACACTATGATAGACTTTATGTAAGATATTATACATTAAGAGGTATGAGAATGACAAAGAACATTACACCTATAGAGATTAAAAATATGGATGAGCGTAGCCGTGATGAATATTTTATGGGTTTTGCCCTAGAGGAGGCCCACAAAGCTTATGCTCTAGGAGAAATTCCTATCGGCGCCATTTTAGTTCAAAACAATACAATCATTTCACGCCACCATAATCGCCGCGAATTAGATCACGATGCAACGGCTCATGCAGAAGTGCTCGTCATCCGCGAAGCATGCGATGTACTCAAGCGCTGGCGGTTGACTGGTTGTACCCTGTATGTTACGATAGAGCCGTGTCCGATGTGCGCTGGAGCCATCATCAACAGTCGTATTGACCGTGTTGTATATGGTGCAAGTGATTACAAAGGAGGCGCTGTAGAATCTCTTTTCAATGTACTCTCTCACCCTGGTTTAAATCATGAACCTGAATTAGCATCGGGTATCCTTGGTGATGAATGTAGTCAAATCATGAAAGACTTTTTTAAAGAGCGCCGTAAAACACGGAGGAGTACCCAAGAGGCTGAAGGGTCCGCACTCGAAATGCGGTAGGTCGGGCAACCGGCGCGGGGGTTCAAATCCCTCCTCCTCTGCCATATAAAATATATAAAGCGCTAACCGAGGTTAGCGCTTTTTTGCAAAAGGACCACTACTATGAAAAAATATTACCCTTATCTCATTACGGTGAGTCATATGATTAACGACTCCTGTCAAAGTGTATTACCTGCCCTCTTGCCATTATTTATCTACACTTATGGACTTAGTTTAGAGCAAGCAGGCTTTCTCATATTAGCCAATACAGCATTATCTTCATTGTTACAGCCATTATTAGGTTATGTCTCTGACAAGATCAATCAGCCACGGCTTATCGCCTTAGGTGTTCTGCTCTCTGCTTGTAGCACAGGTGCCATGGGTTTTGTAACCTCCTATGAAAGCTTACTTGTTTGTGCTACCTTAGCTGGTGTAGGCTCCTCTATCTTCCACCCTGAAGGAGCGAAAATCATGAATCGCCTCGGAGGTGGTAAAAAAGGTAAAGCCATGGGTACCTTCGCCATCGGTGGTAGCTCTGGTTTTGCCATCGGCCCACTCTTTGCGGGCTCTATTGCCTATACAGTAGGCCCTCATGGGCTGGCAGCTTTCACCATAGTAGGTCTTATCATCTCAACGGTTTTATTCGTCCTCATGCCGCGCATAGTAACTTGTGCACGCACTATCGACCTAGCGGTAGCTATGGAAAATCCAACACTTGTAGCAAAACCACTCAAAAATTACTGGAAATACTTTGGTATCTTGTTCGTTATCATCCTAAGCCAATCGGTAAACTTCCGCGTTATTAATGCATTTATTCCTATCTTCTGGACTCGTGAACTCGGCACTAGCCCAGAGCAAGGGAGCTTTGCATTAACCATATTCTTTAGTATCGGTATCTTCATGACATATATTGGCGGTCTATTAGGCGACAAATATGGTCCCATCAAAATCATTAGACTATCCCTATTGATTTGGTTGCCAGCCATGTTCCTATTAACAGAAGTGCCAACCTTCTCCCCTGTTATCATGATGCCTGTAGCCTATATGTTACTACTCATGATTGGCGCTGCTAAAGCTCTTAGCTACAGCCCCGTTATCGTACTAGGCCAAACCTACCTCGCTAAAAGCATCGGCTTTGCGTCCGGTATTACCCTCGGGGTGAGCCAAACTATCGGCGGTATCATCGCACCTGTAGTAGGTAACCTTGCGGATACCTATACTTTACCTGCCGCTATGATGACACTCGTACCATTCCTAGTAGTGGGTCTTGGGGCTTCATTGATACTTAAAGATCCTAAAAAATTACAGTAAACAAAAAAGAACCCTTCACGTGAACTGTACCCCAAAAATTGGACACAATTTTTGAAGGTACAGACCAACGAAGGGTTCTTTTTATATTCAGCTAACCACGTCACTTGCAGTTTAGTGTTTTAGCATTTCATTCAATATAACTACGTCCGTTTCTTTCATACCTTGTGCCACAACCAATACTGCGGATAGTTTCATCAACGGAGTATGCTACAAGGCCATCGCCTTTTTGGTAGTTTTTGTTAAGGCGAGCTTGTTTATATCCCATAAAGGCGCCATCAAGGGAAATTGCAATTTTACCTGCACAGGATGGTTTCGCACCATCACATACGATACCAGATAGACTTGCAAGACCATTTACAAGAGTGTTCTCGATGATATCTTTACTATCACCTTTCAAAAAGGCTATGCCTGCTACGCTTACCACACCGGCAGATACAACGCCACAGTATGCAGACAATTTACCAATACCAGATTTAACATAAAGCGTTAGCAAGTTAGCAAAGACGAGCGCTCGATACAATTCATCTTCACTTTTACCAAGTTCCTCTGCAGTCGTAATGATTGGCACAGATACGGTTAAGCCTTGGTTACCGGAGCCAGAGCAAATAACGACAGGCAATGGGCAGCCACTCATACGCGCATCAGAGCCAGCTGCGGCACGAGCCTTACATTTCGTTTCGAGAGATGGATTTTCTTCATCTAACAATAACAATTGTCCAATATTAGATCCATAATCATTGGACAGACCTTCCTTAGAAATTGCAGTATTATACTCAACTTGCTGTTTGATTTGAGGTAGGATACCAGAAATATCACCTGTTAAAGCAAATTCGTAAATGCTATCGAAGGTCATGGCATATTCTGTTTTAGCTGCTTTCTTGATTTCATTGACTGTTTCAGAGACAATCTCGCCATCTACTGATACATAGGTTACATTCGTATGGTCATTTTCAATGCGAACAATCGCTGTATGTTCATCTGTTTCTGCAGTGATTTCTATATATAGATTATCTACGCCTTCAGCGAGTGAAACGGTACAGAAGTTGGCATCAAGCAATGTGCCAAGCCATTTGCGATCTTCGTCTGTAGCAGATTCCAATACTTCTAGTTCACGCTCTGAATGACCTACAATAGCACCCAGTGTAGCGGCCGCCGTTAGTCCTTTTCGCCCCCCAGAATTTGGAATGACTACAGATTTTACATTTTTGATAATATTCGCGCTGCATCTTGCATGAATATGGTTAGGAAACTCATCTAAAACAGAGACTGCCTTCGCAGCCGCATAAGCCAATGCAATTGGCTCAGTACAACCGAAGGCAGGACGCATCTCTGACTGTAACAAAGAAATATAATCCATCTTATACTTCCGCAATAATTTCCACTTCTACAATAACGCCTAATGGAAGGTCTTTTACTGCTACACATGAACGAGCTGGTTTAGAAGTGAAATATTTAGCATACACTTCATTAAATGCTTTGAAATCACCAATATCAGCTAAGAAGCAAGTTGTTTTAACAACTTTGGAAAAGTCTGTACCAGCTTCAGTCAATACGGCTTCAATATTTTTGCATACTTGTTCAGTTTGCTCTACAATGCCCCCTTCAACAACTGTACCAGTTGCAGGATTGAGTGGAATTTGACCAGAAGCAAATAATAAACTGCCAACCACTTTAGCTTGAGAGTAAGGGCCTACTGCTGCTGGTGCTTTGTCTGTAGAAATTGTTTTCATGATAAATCTCCTTTTATAAATAAATATAAATTAATATGACTATATTTAAGGTGCGAAACTCATGTTAATGCCTCGATATATATAACTTACCTCAATATATCACATATTACATAAAAGTACGTATATAACCAATTATTTAATTGATTTGAATGCATTGTCAAATATTGGTTTGAAATAATCACGTTGTACATCAGTTGTTATACCTACATACAACACTGGTTTTCCTGGCTTCAACACAAATGTAGCATTTGCATAGAGTGGAGTTTGTACATTTCCATCTGCATATAACAAGCGAGAGCTTGCTGCATATGTTTGATATTTTGTACCAGCCACCGGATGTACTTGTTCTGCATTTTCTACGGTTAGAGTTTTAAGTGTTTTAGGCATAATCGTTGCTTTTTGGGGATCACGACTAGATACATTAATAGGTCCATTTAAAGGAACTACCGTTGTGCTAGTGGGAATCTGTTTATTTATTGTTCCTAATAAAAGTTGCTCTGTTACAGGATCAATTTGACCTTTATCAAGAGCCGTCATAGCAGCTATAAACATAGGATCATTAGCCTTTTCTTTAGCTACTTGTTGCGCTATTTGTTTAACATCTACAGCTACTACGAATGCATCTTTTTGACCAGTTTTATCCTCACCTTGTAGCTGATATATGTCGTAGCTAATTCCCATCTGATCCAATACAGCTAAAGCTTGTTGATTACTTTGTCTTGTCATTTGATGCGTGTTTGGCTTTGCATTTTCTTTAGCAATTATATCTTTTACAATACCTAATGTATTAGTATTAGACGCCGTAGCTAGTGTAACATTATTAGGAATCGACATTGTTCCTACCAAAGTGTTTACATCCTTAGCACTAGCAAAACTTGTAACAGCACCAACTAAACAAGTTGCTAACACGAGAGTTTTTAATGGTTTCATTATTTATTTCCTCCCTTTAGAGCTTTTAAGCTATACATTGATTCCAATTGTTTAGTCCAATAATCGTGACTTGTATCTTCTGTTACTAGTAATTGTATAGTGAGCCCTTCATCTTGTGGTAACATATACAATCCTAGAGAACCAGGTAGCATAAATCCATCATAATTTAAACTGCCACGCATAGACATCGCCTGCATTACACCAAATTTTGAAGTATATGGTCTAGCAGAAAAGTCTGTAGCTTGTACAGAAAAATTAGGAATAATCTTTTTTAGAACATCGACTACTTCTTGTGTAGCTAGCTGGTCCTTAGGAGATAACTTTTTACCTTCTATGGCCATTAGATTTAACTGTGTATTCATATCATAATTCACTCTAGTATTGAATTTTTCCATAACAGGTTTTAAGGACTTTTGATCTAAACTTATCGGCTTCAAACTAGTAATAAAATTTTCTGCATTAGATCTTGAATATGGTTTAGCATCAGGAAGTTTCTCCGCTTTTTTATCTGCCATAACGGAATTAACTATTTGTGTTGCTACATCACCAGAATAGTTAATAATATCTTTATTCACATTATAATTTACCAACCATGCTGTATGATGACCTAAAGCACTATCACCAGATAGTTGATACAAGTTGTATCCATCTATAACCTTCCCTTGGAATGGTGGCACCTCTGCATGGTACACTTCTTTTATATGCTCACCAAGCCTTTTTGCTGCTAGCGCATTAACTTCATTTACCATTACATTTTGTTCTTTTGTTCTCAAATTAGGATTTGTGGAAACTGAATCTATAACAGATGCTTTAACACCATTACGAGTCTCTACGTTCATACCATAACCTAAATCTACCGTATCAGCGCATGCCACTGCCCCCATACCCACAGTTAAACAGGTGGCACAAGCCAAGGTCATCAACTTTTTATTGAGAGTTCTCATAAGACACCTCACCTTTTTAACAATACACTATGTATAGATTGTTAGATAATCCGTGCAGTATATATTAAGAGTTTAAAGGATAATCTATACTGTATATATTAATTATTATACTATATCGACATATATAACTGTATAGTATAATTTACAAGCTTACCTTTCTGCTATACAATACATAAATAGACATGTAAAGATGATATATGTATGAGAAATGGAAAGGAGTGCACACTCGGTGTGCTTTTAACATGATACAAGAATTAATTCCCCTCACTAGGCCTCGCACATTAGCTGCTGCATTGGGGCCTACCATTTTAGGTGCCGCCTTTAGTTATTACGCATTTGGTGCTGCTCAGGGTACAGGTCTTGCCATTTTCCATACAGTGCTCATATTTTTAGCGGTTGTAACAGCCCAAATTGTAGCTAATTTATGGAATGAATATAAAGACTTTAAATCTGGACTCGATGCTGGTCAAAAGGTAGGTAATGCTGGTTCTATCACACGTGGCGTTATAACACCAGAGCTCATTATAACGATGATTAAAGTACTCATGTTTGTACCCATTATTATTGGTCTTTATTTATCTGCTACTATAACTTGGTACTACATTCCTGTAGGCTTCTTATGTATTCTAATTAGTTTTCTTTACTCTGGCGGTCCAAAACCAATTTCTCGAACACCATTTGGAGAAATTTCCTCTGGTATCGCCATGGGTTTTGCTATCGTACTCATTACAGGCTATGCCTGGATACGAGAATTATCCTTAGCCCTGTTAATTCCTGCAATTCCATCTACATTGCTAGTTGGTTCCATCATGTTGACGAATAATATCCGAGATATTCGTAATGATGAAAGCCATGGACGTCACACGTTGCCAATCGTGCTTGGTCGCGAAAGAGCACTCAGCTTAATGAGTATCTCATATATTTTCAATTTTATTTGGATCATTGCTTGGATTATAGTAGGCCATATGACATGGTTCGCCTTATTAGCGTTCCTTGCAGCACCACTAGCTTTCAAAACAATTCATACATTATCTACCAATACAGATGAGTTCCAACTAGATAAGGCTATGGGCACTACCGCTGGGGCCGCTATGATTTATCAACTAATGTGGGCGATTGGACTTATCATGGGCAAATTGTTTTAAAAATGAACATACTTATATTATAGGTTCTCCATAGTTTTTAGTTATGGAGAACCTATAATAATTCCTTCTTGATAGATAGGAAATTATTTAGTACTATAGATTTAATATTTTATATGTAATTATTGTATAAGGAGTGTGTCTAATGAGAAAATTTTTAGCATTGGCAGCTACTGTAATCCTTGGCGGCGCTTTATTAATCGCAGGCTGTGGTAACGACAACAAACAAGCTGCTAGCGATGGCAAACAAGTATTAAAAATTGGGGCAACAGCAGTACCTCACGCAGAAATTTTGGAACAAGTTAAACCAATCTTAGCAAAAGATGGTATCGAATTAAAAATCACTGAATTTACTGATTACAACACACCTAACTTGGCTTTAGGGGACAAAGAGATTGATGCCAACTTCTTCCAACACGTACCTTACATGGAGGAATTCGCAAAAGCTCACAAACTTGACTTAGTATCTGCCGGTGGTGTTCATCTTGAGCCAATGGGTTTATACTCCCGTAAAATCAAAGATTTGAAAGATCTTCCAAAAGGCGCTAAAATCGCTATTCCTAATGACCCTACAAACGGTGGTCGTGCATTATTGTTGTTACAAAAACAAGGTCTAATTACATTAAAAGACTCCACTAACATCTTATCTACCGTACAAGATATTACTGCAAACCCTAACGAATATCAATTCGTAGAATTAGAAGCAGCACAAGTACCTCGTTCCCTTGACGATGTAGCCTTAGCCGCTATCAATACTAACTTTGCATTAAACGCAGGTCTTAACCCTGGCAAAGATGCATTGGCAATTGAAAATAACGATTCCCCTTACGTAAATATCGTAACTGTACTTAAAGGCAATGAAAATGACCCTCGCATCAAAAAATTGATGGCTGCACTTCATAGCCCTGAAATTATCAAATTCATCCAAGAAAAATACCAAGGTGCTATTGTTCCTGCATTTTAAGATATACCAAAAAGAGACCACATCAACGTGGTCTCTTTTTTATATGTTATCGGCCCCGAATCTAAAAGGTAATAAACCTTCTAATTCAACAACTGTATAGTCCCCTCTTAAATTCGCCATTATAATACGAGGTATTTCAAATTCAGAAATCACCTGACGACAAGCACCACATGGTGCACAAGGCCCTTCCGTATCAGCAACTACAGCAAGGGCTTTAAATTTTGTTTGTCCTTCCGATACGGCCTTAAATATAGCAGTTCTCTCCGCACAATTAGTTAATCCATAAGAAGCGTTTTCTATATTACACCCTTCATAGATGGTTCCATCTTCGCAAAGAAGGGCTGCGCCCACACCAAAATGTGAATAAGGACTATAGGTTTTGTCGCGAGCCACAATGGCACGATCGATGAGCTTTTGAATATCCTTTTCTTTCATATTGCACTCCTCACTCTACAATATCTAGTATAGTATCCACTACTTTAGGTGCAGTATTACCAATAGTAATCGCCGCTAAATAGGTCTGAGCCGCATTAGTGAATAAGCTTTCATCAGAAGCATATAGTGTAGCTATCCTTTCACCCATGCTAACGGCATCCCCAGTTTTTTTGTGCATTACAATACCTGCACTATAATCGATGGGGCCATCTTTAACGGTCCGACCGGCTCCAAGCATAACGGATACAATCCCGCATTGTTCTGTATTCATATGGATAATATAACCGTCTTGAGGTGCTATCACATCATAGGTAAACTGGCCGATTATCAATATACTTTCATCATTGATAACGCGGCTATCTCCACCTTGGGCTTCAATCATTAAACGTAATCGCTCTAGGGCTGCGCCAGAATCTAGTGCTTGTTGCACACGATTAAGAGCAGTTTCATAATCACACATATGGCTCAATACGAGCATATGAGCAGCCATGATAATACATTCATGCGTTAAATCCTCTGGACCATGACCTTTCAACGTATCAATAACCTCGCGAATCTCCAAGGCATTTCCAATAGCATGTCCTAGCGGTCGGTCCATATCCGTCAAAATAGCCTTAACCGAACGGCCATTTCCCTTTCCAATATCTACCATTGCTTTAGCCAATTCACGAGCATCCTCTATGTTTTTCATAAAGGCACCACTGCCAACCTTTACATCTAACAAAATTGCTTGAGCACCAGAAGCCAATTTTTTGCTCATAACAGAGGATGCAATAAGAGGGATACTATCCACAGTTCCCGTCACATCGCGCAAAGCATATAGCTTTTTATCAGCAGGTGCAAGCTCTTCCGACTGACCTATAACAGCAAGACCGATTTGATTAACTTGATTGATAAAAGCATCTTGCTCTAAAGATACCTTTAAATTTGGAATGGACTCCATCTTGTCAATAGTGCCGCCTGTATGACCAAGTCCACGACCAGACATCTTAGCCACCTTGCCTCCACAAGCGGCTACGAGAGGCGCAATAATAAGTGTGGTCTTATCTCCTACGCCACCTGTACTATGTTTATCTACGGTAATCCCATCAATATTCGATAGATCTACCATATTACCTGATTGAGCCATAGCCAAGGTCAAAGTTCCTAGTTCGCGAGCATTCATACCATTAAAAACTATGGTCATCAAGAGCGCACTCACTTGGTAATCAGGGATTTCCCCCTTTACATAACCATCTATGACAAAGCGGATTTCCTCATCTGTTAACGGCAAGTTCGCCCTTTTCTTCAGAATAATATCATACATACGCATAGTTACACCGTCATTCTAAGAAACCACCTAAGCATAGCCTAGGCGGTTTTCTATTATACTTCTTCGTTCAAGTGATTCTTTAGTAACTCTACAGCTGCACTGGCTCCAATTCGGCTACAACCTTCTGCAATATAGGCTTTCATATCCGTAATAGAGCGAATACCACCTGCGGCCTTAATCTGTACATTAGGACCAATATGCTTTTTAAAGAGTCTAATATCTTCAAGGCTTGCACCGCCGCTACCAAATCCAGTAGATGTTTTAATATAGTCTGCGCCACCATTTGTAATACATTTGCAAAGCGCTACCTTTTCAGAATCTGTAAGATAACAAGTTTCAATGATAACTTTTAAAATCTTATCACCACAAGCCTTGTTAAGCGCCTCAATTTCGCTAGTTACCGATTCAAAATCACCTTGCTTTACATCTCCAAGATTAATAACCATATCAATTTCAGAAGCGCCCTCTTCAATAGCCTGTTTCGTTTCGGCCACCTTTACCTCTGTTGTTTCATATCCTAAAGGGAAGCCGATAACGGTACATATGTTAAGTTCTGGATATGCTTCATGGGCAGATGCTACAAAATCTGGAGGAATACAAACAGATGCGGTTTTATACCTTATACCATCCTCACAAACTTCTTTAATATCATCCCATGTAGCTGTAGGACGCAATAATGTATGATCTACATACGCTAATAATTCTTTCCCCAACATAGTACCTCTCCTTACTAAAAGAACGACATTTGTTCTGGTTCTGGCTCTTTATGTAATGCATCTTGAGCAGAGCGATTTTTATCATCAATGAATGGTTCTAACGGTACGCCTGTAGTCTTTAATAAATCTGGTAAACTATTAACGCCTTTCAACTTAGCAGCTTCTAATACAACCTTTGCACAAGTCTCTGCATCATCCAGTGCATAATGATGTTTAAACTCAACTCCAATATATGCGGCCATTGTATTCAACTTATGATTAACTAAATCAGGCCATACCGCACGTGAAAGTTTAACTGTACATGCATAATCTAGTCCTGGCCAAGGGATTTTATAATAATCTAAAGTAGCACGCAATACGTTCATATCGAATTTCGCATTGTGAGCCACCATAATATTCCCTTTTAAATGGTTTTCATAAATGGCATTCCACAACTGATCAAAGGTCTTTTCATGAAGAACATCCTTCGGTTGGATACCATGAATTTCAATACATTCATCATCAAAACTCATAAACGGAGGCTTGATGAGGCTATATGCCTTTTTGGTAATTTGTCCGTCCTTTACGGTAATAACCGCCAAGGAGCATGCACTATTTTTAAATTTATTTGCTGTTTCAAAGTCTAATGCAACAAAATCTAACATAGGACTCCTTTCAAAATCTATATATAAGAATTATATTCATTTACTCTACTTATTATAGCATGAAATAGACTATAATCTACTGTTCAAAGGTGACCAATAATCACCTCATTCACACCAATTTTAATTGACAGATAGGCCCTCAGTATGTGAAAATTATTTAGATATGTATGTAGTATGGAGGTTGCAACATGGCAGATGACAGATTAATCGTTGCCCTTGACGTATCCACGATGGATGCAGTGAAAGAAATCGTATTATCCCTCGGTGATTCGGTTAGCTTTTACAAGGTCGGCATGGAGCTATTCTACGCCGAAGGAGCAAAAACAATTCGTTTTTTACAGGAGCAAAACAAACAAGTATTTCTTGATTTGAAATTGCACGACATTCCAAATACCGTAGCCCATGGCGTAGCTTCCTTAACACGTCTCGGCGCTAGTTTAATTACTTTACATGGTCAAGGTGGTCCTGTCATGATGAAAGCTGCTGTTGAGGCAGCTCGTGAGAGTGGCAAAGAACTTGGCGTGGAACGCCCAAAATTATTAGCCATCACCGCATTAACTAGCTTTGACGATGAATCTTGGACTGCTATTGGTGGTCAGCTACCTATTTCCGACCAAGTCATTCGCCTTGCAAAACTCGCTAAAGACTGTGGTATGGATGGTGTTGTATGTTCCGCATTAGAAGCTAAAATGATTCGTGAAGCATGTGGCGATGACTTCCTCATCGTTACCCCTGGTATTCGCCCTTCCTTTGCAACAACAGACGACCAAAAACGGGTTGCTACACCAGCTAGTGCTTTGCAAGATGGAGCATCTCGCCTTGTTATCGGTCGACCTATTACACAAGCCGAAAACCCTCGTGAAGCGGTTCATTTAATTATTGAAGAAATGGAGAAAGTATCCAAATGATGACAGAACAAGAAGTAAAACAATTATTGATCGACACTCAAGCTATTTTAGAAGGTCACTTCCTTTTGACATCTGGTCTCCACAGTCCAATGTACGTTGAAAAATTCAATGTATTGCAACATCCAAAATATACTGAAAAACTTTGTAAAGAATTAGCTGAACGCTTCCGCGATCAAAATGTAGAACTTGTTATTGGACCTATGACTGGCGGCATCTTACTTGCTCACGAAGTAGGTAAAGCGCTTGGCACCCGTGCTATCTTCACAGAACGCGAAAAAGGCGTTATGACATTACGTCGTGGGTTTAAAATCGAGCCAGGCACAAGAGTACTTATCGTTGAAGATATCGTAACTACTGGTGGTTCTGTACAAGAAGTAGTAAATGTGGTAAACCAATCTGGTGGCGAAATCGTAGGGGTAGGCCTTCTTGTAAACCGTTCTGGAGGCAAAGCAGAATTCGGTGTACCTCATGAAAAGGTACAAGCATTACTTAATCTTGAAGTTCCAACTTATAAACCTGAAGAATGCCCTCTTTGCAAAGACGGCGTAGCTATGACAGAACGCGGTTCTAAACACATCAAATAATTTTTTAACGACCTATATACATGCATAGGTCGTTTTTCATTAGGAAGTTAATAAAATATTCCCAGTCCATCAACTACTGTCTATATTTATAAATAGATACAAAAAGAGCTCCTTCACTGAGGAGCTCTTTTTGTTTGTGTGTAGTTATTGTGTGTAAGAGAGAGATTCTGATACGAATGTATCACATAGAGTATGTGGCTCTATGGTGGCCATGAATGCACTTTCATGACCATTTACTCCATAATCTTATAAGAGAAATGGACTCATAAAGTATCGTTAGTTTTGTGTAGCTTGTGGCACACCTTGTTCACTTTGTTGTTGTGGTGCATTACCATTAGTTTGTTGAGGTGGTTGGCCTTGCATAGGCATTTGACCTTGTGGAGGCATTTGACAATTTGAATGCATATGCTGGCCATTATTTGGTCCCATACCATCTTGAGGCATCATTTGGTTTTGACCATTTTGGTGCATATGCTGGCCATTATTTGGCCCCATGCCATCTTGAGGCATCATTTGATTATTTCCATCCATCATATGTTTATCCATATATTTATTAGGACCATCATGTCTATGTGGTTTTCTAAACTGTTGTTCATTTGTTTTCATCCATTCACCAAAATTAGGTAAATCATTTACTGCAAACGATGTACATGCCCCAACAGCACAAATTACGGTTAAAATCGCTGTTATTATAATTCGTCTCATAAATCCTCCTTAGTCCACATTGCGGAAGTAACGTTCACGCACACCACGAAGCTCTGTACCAACAAAGACGCACGTAAGTCCACCAAATAGACCTACACCACCAAGTGCCACTAAAGTTACAATGGACAATACTGGAAATGCAGTAACATTCTCAAATGGTTGCCATGAGCTACCTAGCAAGAACAAGATAGCCGGTGTAATAATGAATATAAGAGCACCTACAATATAGGATAAGGCACTTCCAATAGAGAGCAAAGTCTTAGATGCTTTTTTAGCCATCCCCGGTAATTGAGGTAAAAGACGCTCTTTATAATCATCAAATCGTGCATAAATTTCTTGCATATTAACGGATTTACTTTCACTACCATCTTGATTCATTGTGTCTGTAATGATACCTGCATCTACGTAGGATGCATATATTTCCTCTGGAGTCCCTAAGGATTTAATGATCTCACTATCGGTAAGCCCTTTTTCATAACCTACCGCAAAATGCTCTTCATAAACCTCTATGATACTCTCCACATCTGCAACACGCGCTTTTTTAAATATATTACGCAATGCATCCAAAAAGCTATTTTTGTTCATTATTATCGACTCCTTTCAACAGCATATTGATAACACCAGAAAAATCATCCCATTCTTGACGCATCTTGTTATATGCTGCACGGCCTTCGTTCGTGATATGATAATATTTCCGTGATGGGCCTGTAGAAGACTCCTTTAAATACGTTTCAACATACTTTTCTTTTTTCAGTCTGTTAAACAATGGATATATCGTTCCTTCAGATATTTCAATATATTCTGAAATGGTACTTACGATTTCGTATCCGTAGCGATCATTTTGTGTTAATAATGCTAGCACCAGCATGTCCATAACACCTTTTTTTAATTGAACTTGCATAGTTCCTCCCTTTTAGGCTGTGCTTGCCTGCCAATGTGAAAGCTCTCTTACGGTCACTATCATGTACTGACAAATACATAATAACATAAGGTACCTTGGAATGCAAGGTACCTTGTAAAAAAATATTGAAATTTAATATATTTTTTCTTATTTCTAATCTATAAACACAGTTAATTTCTGCGTTTATAGGGAAAAATTTTTTCAAAAAAATTTTCTTATTTATGGTATTTTTTATACAAAATCTATTAAAGTACCCTATTATAACTAAAAATCCTCATCTAAAAGATGAGGATTTTCTAACACTACAAAAGAAAGTAGTGCATTATTGGAATACTTAATTAAGTTTTATTTACTAGATTCTAATTTGAAGACGCTTCCCCTAATTTAAGCTGTGTACTCTTCATTTTGCCGTTATGAGTATAGGATACCAAAATTGTATCTCCCGGGCTCTTAGCATCAATTTGTTCTTTTAATTCAAGTAATGTAGTAATATCTTTACCATCAATTTGTGCAATCGTATCCCCTTCTACGAGACCAGCTTGTGCAGCAGGACCATTAGGATCAAGTTGAACAACAAGAAGTCCATCACCTTCATAGGTTACATTATTGCGCGCTGCAGTTTGACGGTCTACAGCCCACACCCCAATATAAGGGCGAATGACCTTACCATTTTTAATAATAGAATCAACAATTGTCATCGCAGAATTAATTGGAATAGCAAAGCCCATACCTTCAATTCCCTCTTTAGAGATTTTAGAGCTATTGATACCAATTAACTCACCATCTGCATTAATAAGCGCACCACCTGAGTTACCTGGATTAATGGCTGCATCAGTTTGAATCAATGGGAATCGTTGACCTTGATCATCAATTGTACGTGCTAAGGCACTAATAACACCAGAGGTAACTGAACCTTTAAACTCAAGACCTAAAGGATTGCCAATAGCAATAGCTGGCTCCCCTACTTGCAAGGAGTCAGAGTCACCAATTTTGATAGGTTTAATATCTTTTGGAGGTTTAATTTTTACAACTGCTAAGTCCGTCTGTGAATCTGAACCTATAACAGTCCCCGTCACCGTACTGCCATCAGACAATGATACTGTAACCTCCCCATTTCTAGCCCCCGCTACCACATGTTTATTTGTTATAATATGTCCGTCATTATCGATAAGCACACCAGATCCGACACCTTCTCCAGCATAGATAGTACGGTTAAAAATATCCTTTTGAAATACTTGTGTTGTAATCCCTACTACAGCTGGCCCAGATTCTTTAGCTGCTTGTACTACATAGGTATTACGCGTTTCAGTAATAGGCTTAGTCTGTTTAGTTTGTTCTCTCACGTTTGTTGGTTGCGTATTAACAGGGCTGCCAAAGAAATAATATCCTCCGCCTACCCCAATACCCAAAGCAAGAATACACGCAATTACTGTTTTCTTATATTTTGAAAATGTCATGTAGATCTCCTTATATTCTTCTTAATATTCTTCTACATCACCCATAACGTCTTAATGATGATTATAAAAGGTAAAATAAGAACCAAATCATAAATCATATAATTATGATACTTTATAAATACGCCACGTCTCACAATAATTCAAATCATCTCAAAATTAATTTTATAAAATTGATTTTGATGAACCTATTATAGTACGCCTGCTTTTACAATGCAAGATATCAATTTATAACTTTTCTTATGGAAGTATAATTATTATAACCGTATATCCTCCACTAGATAAATACCTAGAATCCTGAAAGAAGCTGTATAGAATGTATTCAAATATCTAAAATCTAAAAAACATAAAGGGCATTCACTAGCCGTCGCTAGCAAATGCCCTTTATGCATATAGTTTGAGAGTGTAAGGACTGTTGAGAGAGAGAGTATATATGATCTAGATAAGCTTTAGAGAGAACTTATTAAGAGAGAGAAGTTAAAATATTACTTATCTAGAGTCATAGTCAGCCTTACTTAAATAAGTATACATGGAATATCTAAACTATCAAAGTAACTATATAAACAATTCTTAAACCTTTGATTATATCTCTATAATAAAATCTCTATAAAGTCATATCTAATCAACAACCACGAACAACGTGAGTATAATGTGAATGCATATTCTCGATACTAAACGAATTTATACCCTACACCCCACACTGTAATAATATGCTTACTATCAGATGGATTATCCTCAATTTCTTCACGTAAACGATTAATATGAACCGCTACAGTTGCATAATCACCATAGGAGTCAAGTCCCCATACACGAGAATACAATTCTTCTTTGCTAAATACAATATCACGGTTACGCATCAAGAACTCTAACAACTGGAATTCTTTCTTTTTGAGATGAACCTCTTTTTTATTCACCCATACTTTCATCATTTTAGGGTCGAGACGGATTTCACCGGATTGAATAGCGTTTGTTTCCATTGCATCGCGCTCTGTTAAACGTTTATATTGCGCCAACATAGCTTTAATCTTCGCAATCAATACAGATGGAGAGAATGGCTTTTCAATATAATCATCAGCGCCTACGCCTAAGCCACGGATTTTGTCGATATCATCAAGACGCGCAGTTACCATAACGATTGGTACACGAACTTTGTCACGAATTTGACGACAAACTTCAAAGCCATCCATTTCTGGCAACATAACATCAAGGATAATAAGGTCTACAGGAGTATTTAATGCTGCTTCAATGCCATCTATACCATTAGTCATAATCGTTACATCATAGCCCGCCACCATTAAATAATCACGCTCAATATTGGCAATATCCAAATCGTCTTCAATAATTAAGATATGTTCACTCATGATTCTTCTCCTTGCTTAGGAAACTCTAATATAATACGTAGACCATGTGGCCTTACATTTTCAATCATAACTCGGCCTTCAAAGATTTCCATAATTCGACGGATAATCGACAATCCTAGGCCACTACCTTCTTGAGGATTCGTACGAGACGAATCTACACGATAGAATGGGCGCATCAGACGCTCTAAAGATTCTGGCGGCACACCTGGTCCATCATCACTGATGACACAGTATACAAAATCATCATCACTCGTTACATCTATGACGCAGTGACCAATATCGGTCATTTTATACTTAGCACTATTGTTCAACACATTCTGCAAAACACGTTGTAACAATTGTGGGTTAGCATTGATAAAAGGTGTTTCCGTAGCTATACGGACCTTAATCTCAAGCCCCTTCGATTGATACGGAGCTAAATGATCTTCTACAAAGTCACGTACAAACTGACCTAATTCAATTCGCTCAGATGGACGAGATTCTTTTTTATAGTTCAATGTTGTTATGAGGAATAGTTCCTCTAACATAGAATCTAAATCATTGGCCCGCTTCAAAATAATCCCCATGTATCTTTTTTGTTGCTCTTCCGTTGGTGCAATACCATCACGAACACCTTCAGCGTAAGCTTTAATAGCCGTCAACGGAGTTCGTATATCATGGGATATACCAGCGAGTAACTCTTTTTGTTGTTCCTGTTCCATTTCAATCTGACGATTTGCCATTTCTAACGACTTTGTCATGTTCTTAACGTGAATCATGATAAATCGTGTAACAAATCGGTTAATAGCAAAAAATGTAACAATAAAGAGCAATATGGAAACTACGATAATATAGAAAGATACGGATTCTATTAAGCTATCACTACCATGAGTAGCACGCCTAATCGCAATATGGTATACATAGGAATGACGTCCATCGTACTTTCTCATTTCATAAACGAAAGTATTATTGGATTGATATACGATGCCCTGTAATTCAGGGTTAACATCAATAAGACCAACAATGGCAGAAGCACTATAGATTTGTGGATTACCGTAGTTATACACCATACTTCCTTGATCAAGTACTTCAACATATACTTCCTTTGGATCAAGTAAGCTATAGCTAGGCTTAACCAAGCTATTAATTAGATCATTTTCTAACCCATAAAAGGTAATGGTTTCAGTTATTCGACTGACACTTTTAAACTGTTGTTCCTGCTCAATACGCAAATAGTAACCGGCATTGGCCAATATGCGCAAACCTGTAAAATATAGCAAAAATAAAATAATTGCTATTAAAATAGGTACAACAAACAGCACAACATTGGATATCCAAATTCGTATTTGTAAATTCACAGGATTACCTCAATATCATAAATAGTAGATACTCTCTATAGTTTACGCTATTTTTAATACTTAACGCAAGTAAAACACGCAAATATCCAACATATTATTCACTATTCTTTCATACGTAGTTTATAATTGACCGATTATTCAAAGGTATCTCGACCCTTTTAATATCTAATACTTTTCGTAAAAATTATATTTTCACACGCACCCATGTATCTTATGGCGATATGAAAATTGGTAATATCTAATATTTCATAGTTCCTTAGTCTCCCCTTTTAATAGAAACTTGTCTATACTGTTTATAAAAAATCTAAAATATAAAAAATGAAACAACTATTGAATCTCTTCATTTAATAAAACAAAATATATACTGGATTATACTATTTCTCTATGAGGATAGATTAAATATGGTCAAAAAAAAGAGGATTCCTAAGAATCCTCTTTTAAAATTTGGATTAACGACGATTTGCATCGAAGAAGTTAATAGCAACTTCTGGGAACATAGCGTAAGTCAATACGTCTTCGTCAGTGATGCCATTGTAGCCTTTAGAAGCTAAATCTTGACGGTAACCTTCCAATTCAGGTTCGATAAGATCTGCTGGACGGCAAGTAATAGGTTGTTCATCACCAATGATAGTTTGACGAATTTCATCAGAAATTGTACCAGGTAATTGACCATATTTACCACGAACAAGATCTTTAACTTCGTTAGGAACCATTTTGTAACGGTCGCCCATCATAACGTTCATCATAGCCATTGTACCAACGATTTGGGATGTTGGAGTTACCAATGGAGGGTAACCCAAGTCTTCACGAACGCGTGGCATTTCATCCATAACGTCAAAGAAGCGATCGCCCATACCCATTTCGTTCAATTGGTTTTGAGTATTGGACAACATACCGCCAGGAATTTGGTAACGACGAACAGCAGGGATTACATCACTAGCTGGTTTCAAGTTGAATTCTTCAGCGATTTGTTGTTTTACTTTACGGAAGTGGTCAACTAATGGAATGTATTTATCAAGGTCAAGGCCAAGATCCCATTCAGTACCTTTGAACATTTCAATCATAGTTTCAGTAGCTGGTTGGCTAGTTGCATGAGCGAATGGAGAGATAGCAGTATCGATGATATCTACGCCAGCTTTAGCAGCTTCCCAGTATGTAGTACTAGCAAGACCGCAAGTGAAATGGCTATGCAAATCGATTGGCAATTCGCCAAAACGTTTTTTGAAAGTAGAAACCAAATCATATGCATCAGCAGGTCCTAACAAACCGGACATATCTTTGATACAAAGGGAATCAGTACCCATTTCTACCAAAGTTTCAGCTACTTTCAAGAAGCTTTCAGTTGTGTGAACTGGAGAAATTGTGTATACCATAGCGGATTGAACGTGTGCACCAGCTTTTTTGGAATACTTAATAGCAGCTTCCATATTGCGTGGGTCATTCAATGCGTCGAAAATACGGATACGGTCGATACCATTTTTTACAGCCGCATTACAGAATGCTTCTACTACGTCGTCGGAGTAGTGTTTATAGCCCAACAAATTTTGACCGCGAAGCAACATTTGCAATGGGGTATTTTTCAAATTAGCTTTCAATTTGCGAAGGCGTTCCCATGGATCTTCATTCAAGAAACGAAGACAGCTGTCATAAGTAGCGCCGCCCCAACATTCAAGAGCTTCATAACCAATATCATCTAAAAGGCCGAGCACTGGTTCCATTTGTTCGTAGCGCATACGTGTTGCCAAAATAGATTGATGACCGTCACGAAGAACGGTTTCGCAAATTCTTAATTTTTTAGCCATGTTAATCCTCCAAATCGAAATAGTCTGTGTATGTAACTTTATACACTCATTAAACAACTATCTCATACCTATTTTTTTACGATTTTTTCGATGTCTGCTCACACTAGCCAAACGCGCTAAAATCGTAATACATACTTATATTAGACTACTTATAAAATTCTTTGTCAACAACCACATTATGCTATTTACTCATAATCTCATGTATTCAAAGATGATTTTTTCGTGATGAATATCACAAAAAACTGCAGAAGAACTAGAGTTTAGCATGTATGTTTAATCAAATTAATTTTTTTGTAATTGCTCATTTTAATGAGAAACTAAAAATTATATCGTAATAATTTTTGGTTATTATTAAATATTTTTCAAAATATATCGGTATTTATAAATGTAGTAATTCGATAAACGTCGGTATGCTTATAAGCTCATCAATTTTATTAATAACTAAGCCGATATTTTTAAATGCATAAACATGCAAAAGAACCTGCCCATTTACGAACAGGTTCTGACCTAATCTTTAAAATTTGAGAGTCCCCATTATACGGCTTACTTCTCAGGCTTAACCTTTTTAGGCGCAGTTTCAAGGACAATATTTTTACCTTCCCGTTTCACCTGAATAGAGAAAGCCCCTTCCCCTTCTTTAAAATACTCCATCTTGATATCAAGGAGCATTTTACCAATCATAGTCTCTACTTTTTCAGTTAAGAAATCACGGTAAAAAGCATCTTCTTTTTGCTTTGGACTTTGATGAACTACTGGTTTCTTAGCATCTCGCTCCTTATTGAGCATAGTATCTTCGAAATTTTCTGTATCCTTAAAATTTTTCATCATATCCGCATCGGATAAACCTTTTTGAATTTTAAACTTTGCCATGTGTATCTCCTATCAGTTCAAAAATTGCTTTCTTTACACGTACTGGATCAATACCAGACATACAATATTGATCTGGCTTAGGACAACGTCGTTTTCGACACCCCAAGCAATCTAATTCGTCATTTACGAGCACCTTAAAGGTCCCCGTCAGAGGGCCCCATAATTTAGGGTCCGTAGGGCCAAAGAGTGCTACTACAGGCTTATTTAAAGCTAACGCAATAT
Organism: Veillonella sp. AF13-2; assembly: GCF_003603295.1. Classification (NCBI taxonomy): domain Bacteria; kingdom Bacillati; phylum Bacillota; class Negativicutes; order Veillonellales; family Veillonellaceae; genus Veillonella; species Veillonella sp. AF13-2. Next base: position 374,767 of record NZ_QTMT01000003.1, on the reverse strand, counting down.
GCAGAGCTCCCGTATCTGCAGTAACTACTACATCACAACTTTCAATTAAAGCCCCTAATTCTTGAAGTGTCGTTTCCCCTAACATATTCAGAACAATTTTATCAATACCCTCATCTCTCAAAGAGTCCAGCAAGGGTTTGTATTGAGCAGCCTCTTTAGGGCCACCTAAACAAACAAATTTCGCTCTATATTGAAGGGATTTAATGAGAGAATACCATTTTTCCTGAGGCCACTCTTTCGTTGCCCAAGAGGTACCTAATACCAGCCCAATGCGTAACGGAGTTTCTACCACGCCTCGATGTAAAGAAACGTCATTATCAATCGACTTCCATTGATTTTCTGCCCAACTATTTAAATTTGTTGGCACCTGAAAGTCCATGTGGTACAACGTATTAACATTAGATTCATTTAGCGGACAACTGCTCTCAATACCGTATTTATCAATGTTAAGCGATGTATCTAAATTTGCATGTTCAGTAATAGCCTTTGTTAACAACTGAGCTACCTCTACATAGCGTTTAATCACGTGTTCTGTACTAGGCTTCGTTTTATAGTTAGTAAACAGCCAATTCAACTCTTTTGTGCCACCAAGGCCAAGTCTAATGGGGGCTCCTGAAGCTAATAGTACTAGCCCTGTTATGAGTCGCCCTTGCACATCAACGGCTACATCAAATTTATAAGGCTCTAATTTGGCCTTAAGATCCCACCACATGCGCCACATTGTAGGAATATGTAGTTTTTTAGAATGTGCCTCGTATTCATCCCGTTCCCAGGGAATTATTTTATCTACATAGGGATTGCCCTGCAGGAGCTCTACCATACTAGGCGTTACAATCCAATGCAACTTAGCATCAGGATACTGTTCCTTAATCCACCGCGCAGCAGGTGTAGCATGCAAAACATCACCTATGTAACTAAGGCGTACAAATAATATATTCATAGATATCCTTAGGGTACATACTATTATAGGAATAAAGCCTTTATAATGAAAGAACATTATAAAGGCTTTTTCTTAAGATTTCTTTTTACTACCACTACTATTTGATGATTTAGAAGATGTAGTATCTTCTGTTACCTTAGTAGTTTCTTCACTACCATTCTTAATGATGTTTTTTACATCTGATAATGTCAACTCATTAAATGTAGTAGGGTGGTTGTATTTGTAAACTGGATTGAATCCTACACCTAATTTACCAGTGTAAACAGTCAATGCATTATTGTCCTCATCAACACGGGCGATGTAAATGGTTTTGTCCATATCAACACCGATAAAGCGGAAACGCCCTTCAGGGTTGATAACACGCCATCCCCCTTCAATGCCGTTGAACATGAATACATCCCCAGTTCTCACATTATCGTAGAAGAAGTTATCTTCATCATAGAATACACCGATATGACCGATATCAGTAGCTTGCATGTAAACGCGACGTGTATCGTAGTTAGCATCGGTACGATAAATGCGATATGTGTGTTCTTGAACTTTTACCTTCATATACACCACATTTGTCGCTTCAGAGTACGCAGCATCTACAATTTTACTGCCCCGAGGCAAGTCTTCAAGTTTCGTATCAACTTCGTGTTCTGGATCATCCGCATTGAGGCGTGCCATGACAACATCTCTGGAGTCATATAAACCCATGACAGCATAGTTACGGTCTGGCATCCAGTTGAAGTAACTAATCGAACGGCCCTTCAAATCGATATTTGTAGGCTTACTTTCATTAGCCTTGTAAATTTTCAAAGAGTTTTCTGTAACAACGGCCATAAATTGACGGTCATAGGACACATATTTAGTGCCTTCCTTCACATCAGGGAAGTTTTTAGTATCATCTTTTGATGCGCCTGCTACGTTAAACTCTGTAGTCGGTGCAAACATATATTGATCAAGGTATAGGTATACCCCACCTTGCAGAAGAATACCTACCGCAAAGGCGCTCAGTACACGCGTAAAAGGTTTCATCTGTCCTCCTATTTCACGATAAACGCCGTTGGGATCATGCGTTCCCCTAACAAATCGGCAGGTTTATTTACGACTTTACCATTTAGGTACAAAGTTGAACTAGAACCGCCATCTAAATTTGCTGCAATGTAGCAACCTTTTTCAAATAGAATATCTTGTACGTCACGCAAGGTAGCACCAATGGAATACCCTGGTTGACGACCATCGATTACGAGGAATAGCACTGTACCATCTTTCTTTTGACCGATAGCAGTACGAGGACCTACGCCCCAGCCACCATCACCTTCGGTAATCATCTTCTTGCCATCAACGATAAGAGGCGGACCAAAGGTAATACCTTCCATGGCCTTCATATCACTGAGCTGAGTTTTATCATAGTTACCAGCGATAAGATTACCAGATTTAGAGAAACCTACAAAGTCTACGTCTTCATCAGGGCCTACATCCTTACCGATAACGTACTCACCGTCATGCAAGATGAAACCATATGGCAAACGGCCTGTACCAGTACCATTAGGGTCGTGGAAACCACCACCATTAATCGCTGCTACAGCATTATTCATTTTTGCAATATTACTTGTAGTATCGCCTTTTTCTTGAATATTAGCCGCTGTACCTACTTGAATACGACGAGGATCAGGAATTTCTAAAATATAGCCTACATAACGAGCAGACTGGATTTTTTCAAGATTTAAAGTCTTATCTTCACGAGCATTAAACTTGAACAAATCTTGGCTTTTAACAACCCCTACAGTCCCCAAAATAGATTGTAACTCGTCTTCATTAAACAACCATGTAATGTAATGAGGATGGCGAGATTGTAAGATAGCACCAATTACAGCGCGCTTTACATTATTAAATGGTCCAAAGAGCACCACGAAGGGTGATGTGACAACGGTAAATAAGAACACCATAATGATGAACTTTACCCAATTCTTTTTGAACAATGTATTTCTCCTTATAAATCAGTGAAATGTTCGGTGCTAATGCGTTCTTCAAAATGCTTGATATCCACCGCATTGCCTACCCAAACACGCAAAATATTATATGGATTATCACCAGTATGAGCCCAGCCAGATTTCATAGCCATCCCCATTTTAATGCCAGCTTTCTTAGATGCTGAGTCGGTGAATTCATTTTTATCTCCATATGGATAGCAGAACCAAGGATTATCCTTAATGCCTACTTCTTTAGCAAGTGCCTCTTGGGCCTTTGTTATATTTTCAATTTGTTTTGCTTCCGACAATTGACCCATTTCTATGTGTTGGAAACCATGGTTTGAAATAGTAATACCATTTTTGTGCATTTCACGCACTTGATCCCAAGTTAGACGCGTCCCAACATCGCCAGGATTGATAAATACAGTCGCCGGGAATCCATATTCTTTCATAATTGGATATACGATAGAATACGTATCTGCATAACCGTCATCAAAGGTTAACACAACAGGTTTTTCAGGCACCGCAGCACCATTTACAACATAATCATACAATTGATCCATCGTCAATGGATTATAGCCATTATCCTTGAGAAACTTCATTTGTTCTCTAAACAAATCCTCCCGAATAACTGCATCATTATCTTTGTCGTCGCCGACTTTATGATACATAAGAACAGGAATCCCCGTTGGATGTACCATCTTAACTTCTTTTGCAGGCGGTACTGAACTAGTAGGTTCTGTTTTTTGTGAAAGCAATCCACAACCTGCCACCACCATTGCCAATACCAAAACTAACAGTGTTACCAACGGAATCCGTTTCATAGGTCCTCCTCTATTAGAACACAATTATATACAGAATATTATAACATTTCCATGAAGAATAGTAAAAATTAACGCTTTATTAGTACTTCATCAATCGATTTCCGAGGTCTAGGATACATGGACTCATCTGGAATACCTATAGCAATGATTGCCTGTACATCGTGAGGAATATTTAAAAAGGCTTTACTTTCACTTTGCATAAAATACACATCATTCATCCACAGTGTGCCTAACCCAATCGCTTTAGCTCCCAGTAGAATATGCTCTACAAAAGCACCAATAGCTTGTAGATCACTTTTCTCCCACACGCGAGTATAGTCAGGCAAGTGATCATAAGGATTAACTACAAAGAGTAAATCGCTAGCTGTTTGCATAGCCTTAAGGCTAATTTCTAAGCTGCCAAAATGTTCTTTTCGCTCTTTATATTGCTCTAACACCTGAAAGCCTAAATTCACAAAATGTTCTTTCTCCACTGCCGTCACATGAATAACCTGCCAGGGCTGACGATTTTTAGGCGATGGAGCTCGCATTCCGAGGGCTACCAAATTTTGAATTATGTCTTCTCCAACCGAAGAAGATTTTTTATACCGACGTACGCTAGTTCGCGCATTTATAACATCTATTATTTCCATATTTTCACCAAAAGATCTAACATTATCTAAAGTAATAACCTATATCTCCATAAATAGTATGCAAACCATTATTATCAAAAGATTGTAAAAAAATTAAACTAGCTTTATCGACTCTTATATTGTAATACACTCAATAATGCTTTAATATTCTAATTATAATACACATTACTAGAATTATACTCATCTAATAGATAAAGGATTCTCTATGAAAAAACGCTTAAGCCTTATACAAATGGACGTCCATGTAAACGAAGTGGAATACAATTATGTGCGCGTCCAAGAATTACTTTCACAAGCCCTATCAGAAAAGCCTGACATTATCGTCTTGCCCGAAACATGGAATACAGGATTTCATCCATCTAAGGATTTAATCAATATTTCTGACAGAAATGGAGAAAGAACAAAAGCTTTATTAAGTACATTCGCAAAAGAACACAATGTAAACATTGTGGGCGGTTCTGTAGCCGTAGCAAAAGAGGATTTAGTATTTAATACCTCCTATGCTTACAACCGTGAAGGTACGCTCGTAGGAGAATATTCTAAAATGCACGGATTTAGCCCTGCTAAAGAGGATACCTATTTTGCTAGCGGTACCCATACTACGCATTTTGAACTAGATGGAATCACTTGTAGCACCGTCATCTGTTACGATATTCGCTTTCCTGAGCTCGTAAGAATGGCTGCATTATCAAATACAGAGTTATTATTTGTACCTGCTCAATGGCCTACTATGCGTTTACGCCACTGGCAAGTATTAAACGAAGTGCGAGCTATTGAAAACCAACTCTTCTTATGTGCTGTCAACGGCTGTGGTACAATAGGTCGAGTTCAAAGCACTGGTCACTCCGCTGTATACGATCCATGGGGTACAAACCTCCTCGAAATGGACACTAGGGAGGGCATCTCATCTGTAGATATCGACCTCACCGTAGTAGAGGATATTCGCAATAAAATTAACATTTTTAGAGATCGCAAACCTGAACTCTACAAACTATAAAACAAAGGCACATTGTATTGAACACCCATCTAAAATTATTTCATTGTTAGATAGCCTATTCATATGACAATGTGCCTTTTTATTTTATTTATGGAATTCATATACATTAAAACTCAATAAGCTTCCACATATCCTCTGGAACCTGTTCTAGAGGTTTATTTTTCGCAATTGCTTCTTTTAGAATATCAATAGTATCTTGCACATCTTGTTTATCCTTTGTATCAGGATCATGAAGGATGACACGATTTAAAGAATCTTCACCAAATTGTTTTAAATACTCTGTTTCCACTTGATTAAGTTCACGGCGTAAATATTTCATAGCTATCACACTTCCTATATAAAAATCTAAAATATTTATCTACCTTTTATATTATCAACCTTGTTGACAAAAATAAATTATATAATCTTTATTAGGACTGACTGCAGCTCCCAATGCATATGGATGATTCCAACTTCCACCAAAATCAAATAGATAAATCACATACTCATCAGGTATTTTTACAGAGTCTTCGTTAAAGGATAATCTATGTAAATATTGTTTCTGAAGTCTTCGATTCTCAGTTTCCGTATAAGTTGGATATGATTTATCCTTAGATAAACTAGTTTGGTTTATTTGTTTAGGTTTTAATTTATCTCGCTCAGCTTCTATGCGCTTACGAGTCTCGACATACCGTTTAAACTTTGCATCCCGATCTTCACCATCAATCTTAACCTTATTAAATTCACTCAAAATTTAATTTTCTAACTCATATAATTCATCAACAGTTTTATCAATAGGATTATCCAATCTATTTTGAATAAATTTCCCCATAGGAACCGTTGTACTTTCAACAAGCACCATGGATTTAGGCAACAATTGTGCTAAAGTATCTGCATGAGTCATATCCGAATCAACATATTGTTTTACATATACATTTTCTAAATCAGATTTGGAAATAACTAATTTGGAATTTATACGTGCTTCATCAATATATGACTTTAATTGCTCAGACGTACCGCCAAATGCAAGTTGTATATGTGAACCGCCTTGCAAAAATCCTGGATTACTATGCATATGAATATTCTTAGCAAAACTTGGTATTCTTTTAGGAAAACCAGGAATTGTAGAAATCACTTTATAATTCTTAGGATCGTTGATAGGATACTCAATTAACTCTATAGGTTTAAGGAAACTTTCTAAGAAATCTTTAATCTCAGCTTTTGATCTAGCCGTATATAAATTGTGCTCTTTACCTTTATTTTTATCTAAATATTCTCGAAGTTTCTTTTCATCTGCTACTTTTTTCTCCGAACGTGTCCGATAATTGAGTGTATCAACTAAATTTGTTAATTTAACTTCCCCCTGACCATTCTTTTTCATATATGGGCTTACGACACGTAATGGTTTATCTCGACCTCCGATGAAATAGCCTTAACTACGTGTTTTTTCATTATTATAGTTTTTAATTTGTTTGAGCGACTTTTCATCCTTATCATTGTAAAGAGGATCAAATGTCTTATACTGATTTCCAAAATCTGCTTTTTGTGATACTTTTAGTCGCTGAGCAGAATGCTCCTGTTCTTGCGCATTTAATAACACCAGTTCTTCAATTGAAAGTTTCCTTGGATTTCCTGCACTATCTTTTACTATATTTCTGATAGCACCAGGAATCACCTCAATCCGCTCTAATTTTAAATTTTCTGTTGAATTTATATCACTTACAATACCTACATTTATATTTTTAACTGGTTCTTGTAGGTTTGCAGCAGAACCAAGTTGAACTGAAATCGCTAGCGAAAGTATCGTTAATGATATATTTTTCTTTTTCATATATTCCCTCTATAAAAAACGGCGTATTAACGCCATTTTTGTCGCTTCTATATATTAATCAATAATAATAGAGTATTACCAAACTGTATCGCCCGAAATATAGGAATTAATAACACCTATGATGAGCTTATAGATCAGTGGACAGCCCTATCGTCAACAATGATAATCGATATGTAATTACATCAACGGATAATTCTTCTAATAATAAGGACAGATAACACAATGATACCAAGGACTATACTCCCAGCTACTATATAAGGCCATATAAGTACATCCCGTACATCATTCAATATTTTTATATCAAAGATTGGCATATAAAGTAGTAAGTTCACCAAAATCCAACCGATTGGTCCTATGAACTTTAGCTTCTTAATCGTATCCATTTTATCTAGAATAGACTCGGTTACCTCTGAATCCTTTTCGACAGATACGTATTCTTTATTAATGTAAAAGCCTTTTGAGTATTCCGTTTCAAAAGCCCACTCTTGAACAGAAAATGTAGCAGTACCATCAACATTTTCATACTCTTTATATTTAGCAGTATCAGTAGTACCTACGTCTACCTCACCCCAAGTGCCTGTTACCATCTCATAACCACTATCTACGAGTTTCATATCGGCTGGTAGCGCTTTTCCACACAACTTGGAAACTGGTACGCATCTCGCTTCTTATCCCAACTGAGCCAAAACTCTGCATTATTCTTATGTCTAACTAACTTATACTCATACCCAATTTTTCCATGAGTATCAATATAGCGTATTTTGCCTAAAATCGTATATAAATCCCTTCGGATACGTAATGTCTCGCCATAATTAAAAACCATAATCTTCTCTCATATTGAAAACTATATATAAATGTATATTACTAATTACTATGATTGTACACGGATTGTGAAAACCTGCCAACACTTCTCAGATTTAAAAGGAGAAGATAAACTCATTAAATATATTTTAATATCAAAATAACGAAAAAAAGACCTACAGTAAACTGTAGGTCCTTATATTTTTGGTGCGGTTGGCGGGACTTGAACCCGCACGAGCGTTAGCTCACCACCCCCTCAAGATGGCGTGTCTGCCATTCCACCACAACCGCATGGAATACAAATGGTGCCTCAGGACAGAATCGAACTGTCGACACACGGATTTTCAGTCCGTTGCTCTACCAACTGAGCTACCGAGGCATGATTTTTTGTAAAAAAAAATGGCGACCCCGATCAGATTTGAACTGACGATCTTCGCCGTGACAGGGCGACATGTTAACCGCTACACCACGGGGCCGCGTATCAACTCGCGTTGACTACTTGTACATAATATCATGGATTTTAGAGCAATGCAACTATTTTTTTAAAAAATATTATTACAAATCTATGAAAATAATTGATTATATTTGATAATCGTTATTTTATAGCTTTTATAAAAGTATATCTATATTATATTACAGGAATCCACCCTTTATCGTCATAATTCGTCAGTTTTCGCAATAGTACAATTTTCTCTATAAGCTATAATAGGTATACCCTTTACTAGAAATCATCCTATTCTTTACTCAATATGCTACAATATGTATATATTCAATATGAAAATGCCGCTATAGAAACATGAAAGGATTCGCTATGAATAAGTTCAATTCAAAAGGTATTATTATCGCTCTTATCATAGCTATTGTAGGAGCGATGGCCGCAGCATGGTACTTCTTATGGTATGTACCACATACACCAGCCTACACATTAAAAATCATTCACCAAGCAGTACAAGATAAAGATGCAGACGAAGCATTACGCCACGTAGATATAAAATCCATTGTAAAAAACATTGTAGAACGAGAAGGCAATAAATATGTCGATACATCTACCCCACTTGGTAAAGCTACAATAGCAGCTACCAAAACATTTGGACCAGCTCTTATCGAAGACGTAATACGGACATATATCGAAGATCCTGACAGTTTTAAATCTGAATCACCTACCAATAATACTACTACAGCAAATGATGATAATAAGTCTATGGTAGATCGTCTTGTAGAAGGTCGCCTATTTAAGGAACATGATGTAGAGGTTAAAAACCTGAAGTCAGAAGATAATGGTGATACGGCTACTGTGACTGTAACGATACAAAATAATAAAAAGAATATGACAAAAGATATAAGAGTTTTGATGCGTCATTTAGGAGATGGAACATGGGTAATTTACGATATTCCTGATATCGAGGACCTATATACTATCACTAGAAAATAAATATCTTTGTATTTTCTAACATTTTAAATTGCAGATCTTAGAAAATGTAAAAAAAATCTATGTCGTTTTTCTAGACGAGCCATTTACATTGTAAAACCAACAAAGGACAGTATCTACTGAAAAGTATATACTGTCCTTTTATTATCCTATAATCTTAACAATCGTAAGTTCTCATGTAGGACGAAATTATACATAACTTAATTAGCAAATATAACTAAATCCATTAAAAATGAGATTTTATCTATCAAAATCTACAATAGCCAAGGTTACAGTCACTTGTGAAATAAGGCGTTGTGCATCATCTATCATATCAAAGCGCCACACATGGGATGTCTTACCTTTTACTAGTAAAGTTCCTAACGCTGTTAAGGATCCTTCACACTTTACAGGGCGTAGATGGTTAGCAGTTACAGATTGTCCTACACCAAATTTATGAGAACCTACCAGTTCATTACTCATCATACCTGCAATAATTTCTGCAAAAGCTAATGTAGCACCACCGTTTAAATAGCCTTGTGGTTGTTTGTGAAACTCAGTTAAATTCATTTTTGCAATACATGTGTTATCACTCGTCATACGAGGAGCATCAATTTGTAAGGATTCAATTAAATTCATAGTGTTCGTTTCTCCACACAATACGCCTCTAGTCTATCATCAAAGACTGTTACACCTAGTCCATCTCCATCGGGAACATGCATAACACCATCTTTAAATGTTAAATCTGGGAAAATAAGATCTTGTCCAAAATATCTATTTGAGTCAGATAAATCCCCTGCCATATAGGAATCTCCTAATGCGGATAGCTGGACATGAAGCATTTTAGAAACCCCTGACTCTACCATGCTACCAATCCAATAGGGAATATGACGTTCTCTACATAGATTAATAGCCGCTTTTGTTGGAATAAGCCCCCCCATGCGCCCTACTTTTATATTAAGCACATCAATCAAACCATATTCGATAGCATAGGACAAATCATCATATCCTAAAATGGACTCATCTAAACAAATTGGCGTATAGATTTTCCAATCACCATGATTAAGACGCTCCCACTTCCAATCTTTATAAGATTGAAGGTTTGCCATCGCAAAGGGCTCTTCAATACAAGCTAGACCTAAATCATCATACTGACGGACCTTATCTATTTCTTGATATGAATAGCTTCGATTTGCATCAGCCGCTAAGACCAAATCCGGATAATGTTTGCGAACTAAAGCTACGCGTTCATAACCATCTATAGGATTTACCTTTAATTTAATCCGCTTACAACCATTTACTACATGATGCGCTACAACATCAAGTAATTGGTCTATTGGCACATCACCGACGACGATACCACTTTCAATTGTCTCTTGTAAAGGTTGATCCATAATGTAGGAAACAGAATTTACACCTATCCGTTCACAATGAAGATGAATAAGCGCATTTTCTAGAGCCGCAATAGCCATAGGCATATTATCTCGATTGAGCCAAAACTGTAATTGTCGTACATAGGTCATCAGTGGTTTAGGCCGCATCAAGCGCAAATTAAAGATATAATCGTCTACCATAGCTTTCCAACAGGTTTCTACGGTCTCAAATGTATAGAATGGCTCTGTGAAAGCTACGCATTCCCCATATCCTACATACCCTTGTTGGTCTTCAATACGAACAACGATAGTCTCTCTTTCTTTCACCTCGCCCTTGGCAGTCTTAAAATTGAACTTCAGTGGCAATTTAAGGCGATATGTAGTTATACTTTTAAAGTTTAAAATATTATTCATAGGCGCCTCAATTTTATAATTTCAGTTCATTACGCAATATTTTGCCAGTTCCATTTCGAGGCAATGCGGTTAATGCTTTTACATATTTCGGAATCTTATATTTTGCTAAAAAGTCTGTCATAAAGGCTAGAATATCCTCTGGTGGCAGACTTTTACCATCATGAAAGGCCACAAAGAGTGCTGGCACTTGTCCCCATTTAGCATCAGGTACAGGCACAACGACACATTCCTTTACCGATGGCAACGTATAGACCAAATCCTCTAGTTCTTTAGGGTAAATATTTTCACCCCCAGAAATGATGAGGTCTTTACGGCGATTCAAAATATAAACGAAACCGTCTTCATCGATGTAACCAATATCATCTGTATTAAAGTCTCCATCGATAGGTTCCTTGTTGATGTAACCAGTCATAACCATCGGGCCCGTCAAATGAATTTCGCCTACCCCATCTGTATCAGGATTATCGATACGAACCTGCATGCCAGGCAATGGCTTACCTACAGATTCTCGTTTATGAGGATACTCCAATACAGAGAAGGTCACACTTTGACTAAAGGTTTCCGTCATGCCGTAGGTCTTATAGATAGGCAAAGATTTCTTTTCACAAGCTTCGATGAGAGCCATGGGAATGAATTCTCCACCGAGCAATATAACACGTAATGCATGGTGCGTAATATGTGGCTCTAATTGAGTCAAAATGGTAGGCACTAAGGACATCATATTGATTTGCTCAGATTCTATAAGTTTGAGAACTTGAGTTTCATCATATTTAGGCAAAATAGTGACAGCCGTCCCGTTATAAAGAGACCTCATCAAAATAGATAAACCACTCACATGAAACAGAGGCAGTACCATTAACCAATTATCCTGCTCCGTTTTCCCTAGTACCTCTTGGGATGCTTGTACATGAGCTTTAATCTGCCCCCATCGAAGCGGTACAGACTTAAATTGCCCCGTAGTAGCGCTCGTATTCATGATAGCAGCTATATCTGTGTCCACAAAGACCCAATCAAAGGAATCCTCGACCACTAAATCCGATAGAATTCTTTCTAGAGTTTCAAACTCAATTGTAACAATTGAATTAGAGGCCTTCGAATCAACAAAATGAGATAATTGATTACGTCGTTCTTTACTATGTAATACGGTGGTAACACCTAATTGATCCAATTGGTTTTTTATTTCCTTTGGCTTAAGATGTACATTAAGTAAAAGTACCTCTTTATGAACTAGCATAGCAGCCAACACATACATTGCCATGGTCACAGAGTTATCGGATAAGATAGCCACTCGAGATGCGTCTAAAGGCAGTAAATTACGAGCCACATGGAGTACACCACGGTATATATCGTTATAGGTATATTCATTTATACATTTACGATTAGGATAGTGCTGTGCACCATAACGTAACCACTCCATCATCTCACCTCGTATCTAAACCTAATCACTAATACGTAATCATTAATTACCAATTACCAATAAATAGTAAATAATAAGTAATAACTAAAAAAATAATAATTGAAATATGATAAATAAAGAGATATTACAAGAAAGGCGCCTCCTATAGAGGCGCACTTGTCGTTTTAACCGTTAATATAGTCCGTCATATAGGACTGTATCGACTCCCGATTAAGGGAATTTAGGGAATTGTTTGAAGTTAGGTTTCCGTTTTTCTTTGAACGCGTCACGACCTTCTTTCGCTTCATCAATTGTATAGTACATCAATGTAGCGTCCCCTGCGAATTGTTGTAAACCTGCAAGGCCATCTGTGTCGGCATTGAAAGCGCCTTTCAACATGCGCAATGCCATTGGAGATAATTCAAGTATTTCGCTACACCATTGAACTGTTTCTTCTTCCAATTTGTCAAATGGTACCACAGTATTAACCATGCCCATTTCATATGCTTGAGCTGCTGTGTATTGACGGCACAAGAACCATACTTCGCGAGCGCGTTTGTGACCGATCATACGAGCCAAGTAACCTGCGCCATAACCAGCGTCGAAGGAGCCTACACGAGGACCAGTTTGACCGAACTTAGCATTTTCAGAAGCGATTGTAAGGTCACATACGATGTGCAATACATGACCGCCACCGATAGCATAACCATTAACCATTGCAATAACAGGTTTAGGGATGACGCGAATTAAGCGTTGTAAATCGAGAACGTTCAAGCGAGGCACATTGTCTTCACCTACATAACCACCGTGACCACGTACGCTTTGGTCACCGCCGGAGCAGAATGCCTCTTTATCTTCGCCCTTACCGTGGTTAGCACCAGTCAATACGATTACGCCTACTTCGTTATCTTCACGAGCTACTGTGAAAGCATCAATTAACTCCATTACTGTTTTAGGACGAAATGCGTTACGCACTTCTGGACGGTTAATAGTAATCTTTGCAATGCCATTATATGTTTCGTAAATTACATCTTCATAATTACGATCCAATACTTTCCAATCAAATTTGCTCATGGACTTAACCTTTCTTCTGTAAAAAATCCAATACCGCTCGTTCAAAAATCTGCGGTTTCTCTATATGTACATTATGCCCCGCCCCGTCGACGATGACATGATTAAAACTTGGCAACTTGCCAAATACGTCTCTTCCTATTGTAGTATATTTTGTATCTAATGCGCCACTCACATATAAACCTTTAACAGAGAAATTTTTTAATTTATCCCCTACATAAGGCATTACGCCTTGCCCTGAGCTACGCAACGTACAAGCTAAGGCATATGGGCTATTATTGGAACGGCGTAAGTATATTAATTCTTCTACCCCCTCTGAAAGCTGTTTTTGACTCTCAAAAATAGGTGCTTCCGCCCATCGTGCAGCAAACCAAGCACCATCATGCTCTTCGATATGAACTGCTAAGTCTTCATCCGCCTTGCGGCGTGCTGCTCGCTCAGCGTCAGAAGCGATGCCTACCGAGCCACTTTCAAGAATAAGACCTTTGATTTCACGTTCATATTGTAAAGCATAGGAAAGTGCAATACGAGCCCCCATAGAATAGCCCATGAGGTAATAGCTTTCACCAACCATGTAATAGATAACTGTGTGTAAGTCCTTTATCATTTGAGGAATGGTGTAAGCCTGATTCTCATCAGGAATATCTGAATCGCCATGTCCGATTAAATCAATACGAACCACGCGATACCCCGGCAGATTAATAGCATCCCAAGTATAGCTTGATTCAGAGAAGCCGTGGAAACATACAATAGGTTCCCCTTCACCTACCACAGTCAAACCGTAGCGATACTCTCCCAAGTCAAAATACATCCGCTGAGCTGGATTACACAAAGCATTATCTACAATACTGCAAAAATACTGACTCATAGTAATGCCTCCATATCAACTGAAACGTTTGTATATTTCCTATGTAACTGACGACTATATTCCCGGTCTGTAGGTATTTCAATGATATGAACACCAGATTCCGTGCTAACTTTAGCTAATACATGACTCAATTCATCAGGACTAGAGATTTTAGTGTGCCCACAGCCATAGAGTTTAGCGGCCCCACTATAATCTAAGCCTTGTGACGTAGAGAACAAATAATCAAAATGCTTTGTTCCCTTTTGCGGTAAATATTCAAAAATACCGCCTCCATCGTTATTATGCAAAATAATCGTCAAATTTAGATTGTGCGTTTTAGCGACCGCTAAGCCGTTTAGATCATGGAATAAAGACAAATCTCCCGTTACGAGATATGTAGGCTGACCATTTGTGGCAAGACCTAGTGCAGTTGAAACGATACCATCGATACCATTAACACCACGATTACCGTAAAGAACGGCATCGGATTCACCAGAGAACCAGAAGTAATCAAAGTCGCGAATGGTCATACTATTCGCCACAAGCAATTGGCTATTGTCAGGAATATGCTGTTGCAACTCGCGTATCGTGCGACCTTCAAAACAACTTGGTTCTTCTATGGCTGTACTTAGTTGAGCTTTGCCAGCTACTTCTAAACTTTGCCAACTATTAAGATATGCATTAGATTCGTTCTTTACAGCGTACAAATGCGTAAACATGTCGATGCTTGCTTGCATGTGTATGGTGGTTTTCCCCGTTGGATTCATGGAGTCCATTGTAGGATTTATCTCTATATACTCCACATTATCCCAACTTGCCACCATCTGTTGCACGCGTTTAGACACAACCATTTGGCCAAACTGAATCACGCAATCCGGCTTTAGTACAGGCCATAACTCTTTATCCGCTAAAAATGCATCATACGTTGAAATCACAACATCAGAGAATTGTTTTTTCTGAGTCATATCTGTATCGTTGCTACGATTGATATTAAATTCATGATTATCATCAATAGCATCAGTCTTATGCCAGCGTCTTACATTGGACAATGGATCCGCCAAGATAGGAGCTTGTAAATTCTCCGCAAAGGAATGAATAGACTCAACTTCATCTACATCAATTTGTGGACCAGCTAAAATAAGAACTCTCTTATACTGTGCAAGCAATAGACTTCTATTCTGATAGCTAAACACATCACCGTAATTAGGTTTAAATACTTTGTAAGGGCTACGTCCCGCTTCAAAGTGCTTACGGTCCAGTTCAGGCACTAATGGCTCAAAGAGAGGTATATTGATATGCACGGGTCCTTTTTTAGTATCTATAGCTTTCATATACGCCTTGCGTGCTACTTGTCGTGGATATGTGTAGTAATGCTCATCTTGGGGCACCGATAATTCTTCATAATAGTTTACAGCTGTACCAAAGATTTTTTGTTGATCTACTGTTTGTGGAGCCCCTGTATGTAGCAAGGTATAAGGTCTATCGGCAGACAATACGATAAGAGGTACCCCACTATATTGAGCCTCTAAAATAGCGGGCAAATAATGAGCCACTGCGGAACCGGATGTACAAACTAACACAGTTGGTTCTTTATGAGCCTTTGCAATGCCAAGTGCCATAAAGCTAGCAGAGCGCTCATCTATATTCATATATGTTTCAAAGCCTTCATACTCCGTGAAAAGCATAGCCATCGTCGTGGAACGAGAACCAGGGCTAAACACAGCATGCCGGACGCCGAGTTGGTAAAACTCATCTACCAAGGCAGCAATATATTCGTTCATTATATTCCCTTTCAACAACTTCTAAGGGTTTGGAAATTTATCATAACGCATCCAAAATGGTGCGCATTTTATTATTAGTTTCTGCATATTCTTCATCCGCATCAGAATCGGCTACGACGCCACATCCTGCATAGGCATAAAGAACATTATCCATAATGAGGGCAGATCGAATAGCAACGATGACAATGCCGTCCCCCATATCTTTCATAAAGCCAAAAGGTGCTGCATACATGCCGCGTTCATGAGCTTCGTACTTTTGTAGCAATGCCAACGCCTTTTCTCGCGGTTCACCACCGAGAGCCGGTGTAGGATGGAGCAACTTTGCCCATTCTACGAGGGATTTTGTGCTATCCTTAGCAGTAATAATGGTGCGCAAATGATATAGATGCGCCAGCTCCATGATACCCGTTTCACCTATTATAACCTCCGGAGTAATAGATTTCATGATATCCACAATACGGTCACGGACGATATTATGTTCAAAGAGATTTTTCTTATCTGTTAACAGTTGTTCCTTAGTCCACGCATTTGGTCCATGTTTAGGCGCTGTCCCCGCCAAGGCATAGCTGAGAATTTCACTACCTCGATGGCGAACTAGAATCTCTGGCGATGCACCCACAAAGGTGCGTCCATCCTTTTCGTAACCAAAGATAAAGCAATTTGGATTATTATCTACTAAATTTGCCAAAATACTTGCCACATTGTATGGTGTTTCACTAGTAAACTGTACCTCTCGAGAAGAAACGACCTTCGTCATTTCACCACTACTAATACCATCAGCGATAGCGTTCATCAAACTATCCCAAGCCGCCTTATCATCACTGGTTTCCTTGTAGTTATGGCGAACTCGAGGCACCTCGAAATCCGTAATAGGGACGCTTTCACCAGCGTGCAAGTAGAAAGACTCCCCATTTTCTACGATGTAGTAATGGGTGAAAGCAATCATTTCATGACCCATGCCAGCCCATTTAGGGTCCTTAGAGTTCTCAAAAAAAGTATCTCCATAAAACACGTAAGCGTAATTATGGCGATCTTCATCATCTTTGACCGTCGCCAAACGTTTAGCGCCTACAACGATGCGGTCACTTTGACGATCCACCCAGAATACGCGTTCTTCGTTGGGAAAATTCAGCCAAAAGGCTACCGGACTATTCAGTTCTAACGGTTCTTTATTATATATCATAGTTGTATATCACTATTAAGAAATAAAATAGACTATAGTAAAAACACCTAACGTGTAGAAGATTTACTTCTACACGTCAGGCGTCATCAATAAGTTTCCAAATTTTTGAGATGAGCCTAACGCCATCACACGTCGATGGGCCCTCTTTATATCTAATTTATTATATCATAGGTAACAGTTAAAAGGTAGAAAATAAAACCTCTACACCGCATGCGTCGTACATGAATGTAGAGGTTTTCATTATATTCAAAATGTTGTTACTTTATTTAAAAGCCTTAGCCCCAATATCTGTACGATATTGCATGCCTTCAAAGTCGATATGCTCTATACGTTCATAGGCTCTATCAAGTGCCGTTCTAAGGTCTTTGCCAAGTCCGACAACACCAAGCACACGACCGCCATTAGTGACATAATTTTCACCAACAAGCTTTGTACCAGAGTGGAATACAATGGTTGTGTCATATTGTTTAATATCCCCACTGATGACATCGCCCTTAGATGAAGTTTCAGGATAGCCCTTAGAAGCAAGGATAACGCAAGCCGCTGAGGAATCTTTCCATTTCACCATATTAGAGGTTAATGTGCCCTTAGCACAGGCCATCATAATCTCACCTAAATCACTATCCAGTAGCGGCAATACAACTTGTGTTTCAGGATCACCAAAGCGCGCATTGAATTCTACCACCTTAGGACCTTCGTCAGTAATCATAAGCCCCGCGTAAAGGCAGCCTACATACGGCATGCCTTCTTTTTCCACAGCCGCTACCATAGGTTCTAAGATGGTTTTCATCGCTGCGTCCCGCAATGCATCTGTAAGAACGGGGGCCGGTGCATAGGTCCCCATGCCACCTGTATTAGGCCCTTTATCACCATCAAAGATGCGTTTATGATCTTGAGAGGCAATCATAGGAACTACGGTCTTGCCATCTACAAAGGCTAATAAACTAGCCTCTTCGCCTTCCATAAACTCTTCGATAACAACGGTGCTGCCTGCATCACCGAATCGATTACCACTGAGCATATCTTCTACGGCTACATTCGCTTCATCGATGGTCATGGCTACTACAACACCCTTCCCTGCTGCCAAGCCGTCAGCTTTAACAACGATAGGAGCTCCTGTTTGAGCAATAAAAGCTTTCGCTTCATCTACCTTATGGAATACACCATACGCAGCAGTGGGAATATTGTATTTTTTCATGAGGTCTTTAGCAAACACCTTTGATCCCTCTAGTTGAGCTGCTGCTTTGGATGGACCAAAAACTGGAATCCCCGCCTTATTAAGTACATCTGCTAAGCCCGCTACTAAAGGAGCCTCAGGCCCAACAACAACTAAATCAACTTGATTATCTTTCAAAAAGCTAATTAAATGATTGCTTTGTTGCCAATCGATGCCAACTAGCTCTGCACAATCTGACATAGCCGCGCTACCAGGAATAGCATATACCTTTGTTACGCTAGGGCTGATGGACAATCGCCACGCCAATGCATGTTCACGGCCGCCGCTACCGATTACACATACTTTCATAAGTCCTCCATCGGCGCCTAAACGCCATCAAATTCATAATAGTATAAACACATAACGGAGCCACTCCAAACATCAATAATTGTTGACCGTTCAATAGATATTTTGCCCTAATCGTGTTTAACAATCCGCTAAAAATTCTTAACTAGTTAATGTTTAAAGTGACGAATATTTGTAAATATCATAGCGATGCCCGCTTCATCAGCCGCTTTGATGGACTCTTCGTCGCGAATAGAGCCACCTGGTTGAATAATAGCTGCAATGCCATGCTTTGCCGCTGTTTCTACGGTATCGCCAAATGGGAAGAATGCATCGGATGCTAATACAGCGCCTTTAGCGGCTTCCCCGGCTTGTTCAAGAGCAATTTTTGCAGAACCTACGCGATTCATTTGACCGGCCCCAACTCCAAGAGTACGCTTTTCATTAGAAATCAAAATCGCATTGGATTTTACATGTTTTACGAGTTTCCATGCAAATTCAAGAGCTTTCCATTGTTCCTCTGTTGGTTGTACCTTCGTAACAACTTTATAATTGGCGCGGTCTTCTAGGATATCGTCTTCTGTTTGCACTAATAAACCACCAGACACCTTTTTCACTGTCACTTGGCCAGATTCCGGCTTAGATAGTTCAATGAGGCGAATATTCTTCTTAGCTTCAAGGATTTCTAATGCTTCTTTTGTGAAAGCAGGTGCCATAATAACTTCTAAGAAAATTTTGCTCATTTCCTCCGCTGTACTTGCATCTACTTCACGGTTTAAGGCTACGATACCACCAAAGGCGGATACGGAATCAGCTTCGTAAGCATTTACATAGGCATCATGTAATGTAGCTGCAGTAGCGGCACCACATGGGTTCGTATGCTTAATGATGCATGCAGCTGGCTCAGTAAACTCCCATACCATATTCCATGCCGCTTCCATGTCTACAATATTATTATAGGAAAGCTCTTTGCCATGTAATTGTTTCAAGGCCCCCATGCCATGAGCTGTACCAATTTCTTTATAGAATGCGGCTTGTTGATGCGGATTTTCCCCATATCTAAGATCTGTTACCTTCTCATAAGCACTCAAATATTCTGGAGGTGTAGGGCCTTCATTCAAGATTCCACTCATATAATTAGCGATGGCCACATCGTAAGCCGCCGTATGAGCAAAGGCTTCTTTGGCAAGTCCAAAGCGATATTCCTTAGTCAATTCACCTTGATCCTTGAGCATCTCTAAGATTTCATCGTAATGATTTGGATTTACTACGATACCCACAAAGGCATGATTCTTTGCTGCAGAACGAACCATCGTAGGACCACCAATATCGATATTTTCGATGGCCTCTTCTAAGGATACATTAGGTTTTGCAATGGTTTCGCGAAACGGGTAAAGATTGACTACAACAAGGTCGATTGGTTCAATACCATGTTCTGCCATAGCTTGTTGATGCTCCGCATTATCACGGATCGCCAAAATACCACCATGCACCTTAGGATGTAATGTCTTTACGCGGCCATCCATCATTTCAGGAAAATCAGTCAAAGACTCTACCGATTTTGCCGGAATACCTGCTTCGGTTATGGCTTTAAGGGTCCCACCTGTGGAATAAATGGTTACCCCTAAATCAACTAAACCTTTCGCAAAGTCTACAATACCTGTTTTATCAGAAACACTAAGTAATGCATTTTTAATCATCTAACGTCTTCCTTTGCTTACACATCAATCTTCAATATATACAACACGACCTTTTATAGTGAGCTTATCCTCACAAAATAGTCGTAATGCCTCTTTATATGTTTTATGTTCAATAGGCAATAATCTATCACTCAGGATATCCTCTGTATCCTCCGATAATAAAGGAACCGTATTCTGCATAATGATAGGCCCCGTATCCATTCCGGCATCAACAAAGTGTACCGTACAACCGGTTACCTTTACTCCCGCATCAATAGCTTGTTGATGTCCATGTAGTCCCGGAAAGGATGGCAACAAGGCAGGATGGATATTTAAAATTCTATGCTCATAGTGCTCAATCAATGGAGTCCCTACAATGCGCATATATCCAGCCAAAACGATACCATCTACCTTATAGAGCTCTAACGCATCTAACTGGGCTTGTTCAAAGCTAGCTTTAGAATCATAGTCACTACGCTCGATGACAATGAGTGGAATATTCCAAGGTTTAGAACGTTCAACAATCCCTGCATCACCGTGATCTGTAATGATAACTACAAACTCACCATTAATATATCCTTCTTGCATGGCTTTATAAAGGGCTTCCCCATTGGATCCTCTACCGCTTGCGAATAGAGCTAGACGCTTTTTAGCTACGGAACTAGTCATTAAATACCGCCCCTTTTACAACAACTGGACCTTCGACTTTAACGATATGACCAATTTCATATACCGCTTCATTACGACTTTCAAGATTTGCCTTTACTCGATCCACATCCGCAGCGTCCACTATGAGGATCATGCCAATGCCCATATTAAAAGTGCGGTACATTTCATGCCAATCTACATTGCCCCATTCTTGTAGCTTTTCAAAAACTGGAAGGCGAGGCCATGTATCACAATCGATCTCTGCCGTTACTCCCGTAGGTAAGACGCGAGGAATATTTTCATAGAAACCGCCGCCCGTAATATGAACCATACCTTTAATTAAATCTTCTTTAATCAACGGTAATACAGCTTTAGGGTATAAGCGCGTTGGCGTTAATAATTCTTCTCCCAGTGTTTTGCCAAATTCAGGAATATCTTGACCAATGGAGAAACCCTTGTGATCAAATACAATTTTACGAACTAACGAGAAACCATTAGAATGAACCCCAGAAGATGGTAACCCAAGAATAACGTCTCCTGCCTTGATACTTTCACCAGTAATCAATTTAGGACGATCTACGATACCAACGGCAAAACCAGCTACATCATAATCCTCATCATCGTAGAAACCTGCCATCTCAGCAGTTTCACCGCCTAGTAAAGCGCAGCCTGATTCTTCGCACGCCTCAGCTACACCACGTACGATATCCGCCACTTTTACAGGCTCTAGTTTGCCAACCGCAATATAATCAAGGAAGAATAAAGGTGTAGCACCTTGTACGAGGATATCATTAACACTCATAGCTACGCAGTCTTGACCGATAGTATCATGTTTATCCATCATAATAGCGAGACGTAATTTGGTACCCACCCCATCTGTACCAGATACGAGCATAGGATCAGACATAGCATGACCAGCTAAGGAATAGAGTCCCCCAAAACCACCTAAATCACCAACAACACCCGGTGTATACGTCCGTTTAACAGATTCTTTCATCAGTTCTACGGCGCGATTACCTGCATCGATATCAACACCTGCATCACGATAGGTTAAACTATTTTTATTCGAGCACATATTTGACCCCTTCCTCTTGGTCCGCAGGAACCGCTACACTATAATCACCATTGAAACATGCAAAACATAAATCATCTGGCTTTACATCAGATACAGCACGACATAGGCCTTCACGAGACAAGTAATGTAATTTATCAGCCTTGATAAAATCTCTAATTTCATCCACTGTATGAGTAGCTGCTATAAGTTCTTTACGCACCGATGTATCAATGCCATAGTGACAGGAATACTCAATAGTTGGAGAACTAATACACATATAAATCTCTTTAGCACCAGCCTCTTTTAGCATTTTTACAATAATACCACTCGTAGTACCGCGCACAATAGAATCATCAATAAGGACGATACGCTTACCTCCAACAATATGTGGCAATGCATTTAGCTTCATACGAACAGCTAATTCTCGTTCCTCTTGATTTGGTTTAATAAAGGTACGACCGCTATAACGGTTCTTAACTAAACCTTCTGCAAAAGGGATACCCGATGCACGAGCATAACCTAATGCAGCCGTTGTACCGGAATCCGGAATGGACATTACGATGTCCGCATCATACTTAGTTTCGTTATATAGTTCGCGGCCCATATTTAGCCGAGATTGATATACGGATTGACCATCGATATGACTATCGCCACGTGCAAAATAGATGTATTCAAAGACGCAAAGTTTTTTATCGATTTTTTCTGGTTCCGCATAGATAGTACTACGCACACCAGAGTCATCGATGATAACCATTTCACCAGGATCTATATGACGAATAAACTCTGCCTTAATCGCATCAAAAGCACAGCTTTCACTAGAGAGCACATAACCATTTTCAGTTTTACCTAAACAAAGTGGTCTAAATCCTTGAGGGTCTCGTACACCTACCAAAGAGTCGTTCGTAGTAATGACTAAAGAGAACGCCCCTTCAATTTGACGCGCCGCATCGGCAATCCGTTCCGCTTGTGTTTCTGCTTTAGAACGGGCTATCAAGTTCACGATAACCTCAGAATCCATCGTCGTTTGAAAGATGGAACCATCGGCTTCGAGACGTTTTCGAATAGATAAGGCATTCGTTAAGTTTCCATTGTGAGCCACCGCAATTTGACCGCCTTGGTAGTGAATAACCAAAGGCTGGATATTACGCGGATTATTGGACCCAGTCGTAGAGTACCGCACATGACCAGTCCCCATATAGCTTGGCAAAGATGGTAATTCTTTGATAGCCTCGGTCAACAAGCCCATGCCTTTTTTCAGTTCAACATCATGACCATCGGTAACAGCAATGCCCGCACTTTCTTGACCACGATGTTGGAGAGCAAATAGCCCCCAATATACATAGCGTGCTACATCAACGGTCCTATCATAGATGCCGAACACACCACACTCTTCGTGCCATTTATCAAAAACAGAATCGTAATTCATCTTCCCCCCTATTAGGCACGCTCACCTGTAAGACGGAATAACATTTCCTTATATGCTTCTTCAATATTACCAAGATCTCGACGGAAACGGTCTTTGTCAAGTTTTTCACCAGTTGTAGCATCCCAGAAACGGCATGTATCAGGAGAAATTTCATCACCCAATAAAACTTCACCATTATGGGTACCAAATTCTACCTTGAAATCTACAAGTGTCACATTTTTAGTAGCCAAAAATTTCTTCAATATATCATTTACCTTTAAAGTAATTGTAGAAATTACATCAAGTTGTTCTTGAGTAGCCCAACCAAGTGCTGTGATTTGGGATTCATTGGCAAATGGATCGCCTAGTTCATCATTTTTGTAGCAGAATTCAAGGATTGGATGTTTAAGTGGAGTTCCTTCTTCAATGCCAAAGCGTTTAGCCATAGAGCCAGCCGCAATATTACGAACAATAACTTCAAGAGGAACTATTTTCAATGCAAGTACTGTTTGGTTGCGATCATCTTCACGACGAACGAAATGAGTTGGTACGCCTTCTTTTTTCAACAATTCAAAGAAGAAAGAGGAAATTTTATTGTTCAAAACACCTTTTCCAAGAATGGTATCATGTTTCTCGCCATTAAATGCAGTGGCATCATCTTTGTAATGAACGATGTACTCATCTTTGTTATCTGTTGCATATACTTGTTTTGCTTTGCCTTCGTACAATAATGTTAATTTTTCCAAATCGATGTTAGCCATGATCTTTCTCCTTTATCATAAATTAATGATACAAACTATATGATAGGTATCCAATAAACTGTTTTTATTAACCAATATTTAATCGCCGATGATTTACATGATTAAATATGAATAGCACCTTGTAATTCTGCATTGTCTGCTAAGACTTTTTCAGCCATATCTTTACGATATTGTTTATATTGTTCTTTCAGATCTTTATTGAAAGCTGCTCCAATTTGTACTGCAAAGAGCGCTGCATTTTTAGCACCATCTACAGCCATAGTTGCTACAGGCATGCCAGATGGCATTTGTACAATAGCAAGTAGAGAATCAATACCTTTTAATGCGGTTGCATTAAGTGGGATGCCGATAACTGGTAGTGTAGTGAAGCTCGCCACCACACCAGGTAGGTGAGCCGCTGCGCCTGCACCAGCAATAAAAGCGATAGCCCCTTCATCTTCAAGTCGTGTGATAAAGTTCTTCACAGCCTCTGGGGTACGATGAGCTGAGGCAATAACCATTTCATAAGGGATTTTGAATTCATCAAGTACGGCAGATGCCTTTTTCATTGTGTCTAGGTCAGACTTGCTGCCCATGATAATACCGACCTTCATAGATCCTCCTAATAAAAAAGCCCAGCCAAAACAGACTGGGACAAATACGCGCAAATAGCCTCCGTAGACTTGCTTTGAGTTTGTTGATTTGCATAGTTCACGGTGCTACCTCCTTCTTGTACTCAAATTGTAACACCTAACATTTACAAAATCAATACTATTTTCGAATATTTTTTTATTAAATATTTTTATCATTCGTTATATTCCGAACTATTGAAAAAAATATAGATTGCATCATATAAAATAATTTTAAATAAATCTATAAAATAAAATACTGCCTTTTCAATCTTATAATAACACAAACTTACTCTATCGATTAAAATATTTATATGTTTTTTCTTATCCATACAAAAAGAGGATAACCCATTTATAAACAGGTTATCCTCTTTTCATAATTCCGAACATTAGATCACTTAACTTGTATCTATTATTGATTAGTGAGTACCACTTTCAAAGGCAGCTTTCAATTCACCTACAGATTCAGGAATATAATCTACGATAGAAGACATCAACGCATACATCAATGCAGGCTCGAACGCATCATCACCACACATATATACGCAATCCAAGTATAGGCTAGAATCTTGTTCATCAATATATAGTTTGTAATTTTTATATGTCGCATTGTCTCGATTAATTAATGCATTCAAGGCATTCATATTTTGTGCCGTTACCTTTTCAGGACCTAACACTAAACGAACTACACTATAAATACTGTTATCGAGAATGACGAATAAAGGCATATCCCATAAAGGAGACTTGATATAAGAACGATATACTACTGTACCGTCTTCATCATCAAAATCCTTCCGTTCAAAAGATATGATTTCTTCTTCTTTCAAAAACTTATCAAATAATAAGGATTTAGGATTCATAACAACCTCTATTAAGCTAAGCCAGCTACTTTAAGAATATCTTTATGTACAGTATCTAAATGCGGTTGAATAACTTCAAGCATAAGATTCACTACTACAGTAGGATCAAATTGTTCATTCAAACATGGTATAGACACATCCATATAAATGTTATTATCTTCATTGCTCACGTAATATTTAGATATCTTGTAATCTTGATTTAACGTGTTAAGTTCTTTCAATACCGCAGGAATCACTTTTTTATCAATAGATGTTGTTGTGATAGCGATGCGTACATAGGTGAACGCAGAATCGTCTACAACGATGAACACAGGCAAGCTATGCTCATGAACATCCAAAAGACCATGATATACAACTGTATTAAGATCGTCTGTCATTTCTTCCTTTGTAAACCAAGTGTTACCGCCTTTGTTAAGGTCAGCAACAAGTAAGTCGAATTTTTCTGCTTTTTTATTCATAATTCCCTCTAACAATAATCAGACAAATTAGTCTTCGATAAACACACAACCATTATCTTTGAATTCTTTAATGCGAACTAAAGACTCTACACGGTAGCCCGCATTTTCCAAGCGTTCACGACCAGGTTGGAAGGACTTTTCAATAGCAATCGCCATGCCTACTACTTCATCACCTGCGTCTTGAACCAACTTAGCAAGGCCCATAGCCGCCTCACCAGACGCCAAGAAATCGTCGATAATCAACACTTTTTCGCCAGCTGGTAAAAATTTTTTAGAAATAGTGATATCATAATTCTCTTCTTTTGTATAAGAGTACACAACACTATGATATACATCATCTACCATAAGGATGGATTTTTTCTTACGCGCAAATACCAATGGTACGTCTAGTTCAAGCGCGGCCATCAACGCCAACGCAATACCAGATGCTTCGATGGTAACAATACGTTGTACACCTGCATCACGGTAACGATCCGCGATTTCTTTACCAATCGCCTTAAACAATTGTGGATCGATTTGATGGTTTAAGAACCCATCTACTTTCAGCACTCGATTATTGAGGACAATCCCCTCTTCACGAATGCGTTCTTTTAATAATTCCATGTGCTCATACCTCCGCATAACTATCTTTAAATTTTAACGTAAACAACCCCTTAGGGTCAACCTATATCTAGTAAAAGTCTTATAATATACCCCATAAATATCATTGCAAATAAGACTTAAATATTTCATATATGAATTATATAACTCAACTGCTTTATAGGAATATAATATAGCACGGTAAAACTCACACTAATATATAAAAAGACACACTTTAAGAAATTTTCCTAAAGTATGTCTTTAAACATGTCTTTTTCTTATAAAACTTTATCTCGAGTACTTTCACGATTAACTAGCAAGGACGTAAATCTTGCAGCCCCTTCAGATTGAGGAACCAAGCGAGAACGCACAAGCACAATGTCCCGTGTTGGTACCGGAATATCTGTATCGATGCGCACAATAGTCCCTTCTTGCATTTTTTGTTGTACCACATGATTAGGTAACATGGAAATACCCATGTTGATTTCTACAAGATCTAGTAATACATCGACGCTACCCAATTCAAAGCGAGGCTTACGACAAGCACCATGTGTTACATCGTCAAAGAATGTACGACTAGCAGAGCCTTTATGCAAGAGTAAAATAGGCTCGTTAAGAAGGCGCCCTTGATCAAAGAATCCTGCCCCTTTATAGTCAGGACCGCCAACAAAGACATCTTGAATGGTAGCTAGCGTAGTTACCTCTAGCTGAGGATTATCTCTCAAGCCCTCATAATCATTAACCACAGCTAATTGCGCCTCTTTATTGAGTACTAATTCTACACAATCAGGAGACGGACGATTAATGATATGTAAGCCAATTTCACTTTCTTGTAATTGCCATTTGTGGAAATAAGGCAATAAGAAATGGCGACACAAAGTATCTGTGGCAGCCAAATTTAAACTTTCATAAGCTTGGCTAACCCGTTCTTGTAATTGGGTAACACCATTATCAAGAATAGAGAAAGCTTTAGCTACCGTATCAAACAATTCTTTACCTTCTGGCGTGAACCCTACAGATTTTGTAGTACGCACGAAGAGAGGCATATTAAGTTCTCCTTCTAATTGTTTGATACTTTGACTGATGGCGGATTGGGACACCCCTAATTCTTTTGCGGCACGGGAAAAAGATAAATATAAGCCTACCCCTAGAAAGGTTCTATATAAATCTGCAGATACTGCCATTTTATTCACCTCTGTTATATACTAATAGTAACGTCTTACTTTTAAATACACATATCATTACCTTATTATAACTATAGACTCTCAATATATAATGAATATGTAGAAATCTTCATGAAAGTTAGGTCTTATGACCTTCATGAACTTTTCATATTTATTAGTATTTCTAATCTTTTCATTAGTAAGATTATCTTTACTTATAAGTCTAGACCGACTATACTTAATTTGTCAATATCCCATAGGGAATTATATACATTACAGGAGGCTACAATGGCTATACAACGATTATTCGTAACAAAACGAGAATCTTTCAACCTAGAAGCGCAACGCATGTTACAAACCTTACAACAGGAATTATCTATGCCTGCTACAGATGTGACTATCTATGAGCGATACGACATCGAAAATTTAGATGCAAAAGATCTAGAGTCTGCTAAAAATTTAATTTTTTCTGAACCTCCTGTAGATACTGTATTAGAAGAAATTCCAAGTGTACAAGGCTTTGTATTTGCTGTTGAATATGTGCCAGGTCAATACGATCAACGTGCTGATAGCGCAGAGCAATGTATTTCTATGCTCACACTTACATCCGGCCACATCGTGCGTTGTGCTCGCGTATATGCTATCGAGGGCACCTTTACAAAAGAACAAGAAAATGTCATTAAGGCCTACTACATTAACCCTGTTGATTCCCGCGAAGCGAGCCTTGACGTACCAAATACCTTAGCTCTCGATTTAGAAGATCCAAAACTGGTGGCAACAATCGATGGCTTTACTACGATGAGCGATGCTGATTTAGAAGCTCTCATCAAGAACTACGGTCTTGCTATGACATTAGCAGACCTTCAAATGATTAGACAACAATACGCAGAGGTGGAACACCGCGATCCTACGATTACAGAAATTCGCCTCTTCGATACATATTGGTCTGACCATTGCCGTCACACTACCTTTATGACCGAGTTAACAGATATTACCATTGAAGACAGCCGCTTCACCGGTTCTATAAAGGAAGCCTTCGAAGAATATATGGAAGGCCGTGCTGAGCTCTACACGACTAAGAAAAAAGCTCGCTCCCTCATGGACATGGCTACATTGGCTGTAAAAGAATTGCGCCACGCTGGAGGACTTACAAATCTCGATGAATCTGATGAAATCAATGCATGTACAATCATCATCCCTGTCGATGTAAATGGCAAGACTGAAGAATGGTTGTTACTATTCAAAAACGAAACCCATAACCACCCTACTGAAATCGAACCATTTGGTGGCGCAGCTACTTGTTTAGGTGGCTGTATTCGCGACCCATTGAGTGGCCGCGCTTATGTATACCAAGCTATGCGCATCACAGGCTCTGGCGATCCACATACAAGCCTTGAAGATACGTTAGAAGGAAAACTACCACAAAAGAAAATCACCCAAGAAGCGGCTCGCGGCTATTCCTCTTACGGCAACCAAATTGGCCTTGCTACAGGTGAAGTAAAAGAATATTACCATCCTGGCTACGTAGCAAAACGCATGGAAATTGGTGCTGTTATCGGTGCCGCACCTCGCAACCAAGTTCGCCGCGAAGCTCCAACTGCCGGTGATGTTGTAGTATTGCTAGGTGGTAAAACTGGTCGTGATGGCTGTGGTGGCGCTACAGGTTCCTCTAAAGAACATACCGTTGACTCTCTATCTACATGCGGTGCAGAAGTACAAAAAGGCAATGCTCTTACAGAGCGTAAAATCCAACGTTTATTCCGTCGTGGCGAAGTAACGACACTTATCAAACGTTGTAATGACTTTGGTGCAGGCGGTGTATCTGTCGCTATCGGTGAACTAACTGATGGTGTATCAATCAATCTCGACTTAGTCCCTAAAAAATATGCTGGCCTCGATGGTACAGAGTTAGCCATCTCTGAATCCCAAGAGCGCATGGCCTGTGTTATCGCTGCTTCTGATGTAGAGGCATTCAAAGCATACTGCGACGAAGAAAACTTGGAGTGCACAGTTGTGGCAGAGGTAACTAATACAAATCGCCTTGTTATGAACTGGAATGGCGAAACAATTGTAGATATTAGCCGCGACTTTTTAAATACAAATGGTGCTAGTCAACAACAAGAAGCTATCGTAAAAGCTCCAGTAGATCGATCCTACTTCTTACGTGGTTCTGCTAGTGCAGATAACTTCAAGGAAAAATGGCTCGCAGCCGTATCCGATTTAAATGCAGCATCCCAACAAGGCTTAGCAGAACGCTTTGACAGCACTGTGGGTGCCAATACAGTCCTCATGCCATTCGGTGGCAAATTCCAAAAAACGCCTACCCAAGGCATGGTTGCTAAATTACCGGTTCTAAACGGTGAAACTACAACGGCGAGTATTATGACTCACGCTTTTGTGCCTGAGTTATCTGCATGGAGCCCTTATCATGGTGCGCAATATGCAGTGCTTTTATCTGTAGCAAAATTAGTAGCTCTTGGCGGTCGTCGTGAAGATGCATACTTAACATTACAAGAATATTTCGAACGCCTCAATTCTAAAGAATCTTGGGGTAAGCCAGTAGCAGCTTTACTTGGTGCTTATAAAGCACAAAAAGAACTTGAAATCGGCGCTATTGGTGGTAAAGATTCTATGAGCGGTACTTTTATGGACCTTACAGTTCCTCCTACCCTCGTATCCTTTGCGGTTGGTACAGCTCATGTAGATAATATTGTGAGCCAAGACCTTAAAGGTGTAGATCACCGCCTCGTATTCTTCGATGTACCTCGTACATACGATGACACCCCTGATTGGGATCGATTCAAAGAAAACTGCGATACACTACAAGAACAAATTGAAAAAGGTCGCGTTTACTCTGCCTATGTAGTTGATCAAGGCGGCATTCCTGAAGCAGTCACTAAAATGGCCCTTGGCAATAATATTGGTGTTAAATTCGATAAATACGCTGAACGTGGTATCTTCCAACCAGCCCTTGGTTCCTTCATCGTTGAAGTAGATATTACAGCTGTTAATTATCTTTTAGAGTTACCTGATGTGAAAGTTATCGGTGTAACCCAAGCCACACCTGTTATCGAATGGGAAGGACAATCTGTTTCTCTCAAAGAAATACAAGCTGCTTATGAAGCACCTCTAAACGATATTTTCCCAATGCATGCACCAAACGGCTTTGGTGAAGCAGTCGCTTACATTCATGATCAACACGCTAAACCTCGCAGCACCTCCCTAGGTGCCAAACCAAAAGTTCTTATTCCAGTATTCCCTGGTACAAACTGCGAATTTGACTCTGCTCGCGCCTTTGAACGGGCTGGTGCAGAAACAGATATCGTGCTTATCCGCAACCAAACTCCAGAACAATTAAAAGAATCTATCGACGTAATCAAAGCTAAATTAGCAGAGTCTCAAATTCTTATGTTTCCAGGAGGTTTCAGTGCCGGTGATGAGCCAGATGGTTCTGGTAAATTCATAGCCACCCTCTTCCGCAACCCATACCTTGCAGAAGGTTTAGAAAACCTCTTGTACAAACAAGATGGCCTTGTATTAGGTATTTGTAACGGCTTCCAAGCACTCATCAAGTTAGGCTTATTACCTGGTGGACATATTGAAACGTTAACTGCAGATCATCCTACATTGACATACAATACCATTGGTCGTCACTTATCTCGCATGGTTAATACGAAAGTTATTTCCACAAAATCCCCTTGGATGAGTGATGCTAAAGCTGGAGAAATTTACACAGTACCAATTTCTCACGGCGAAGGTCGCTTTATAGCGTCTCCTCAACAAGTGTTGGAGTTCAATAAAACTGGCCAAATTGCTACACAATATGTAGACTTTGATGGTATCGCCTCCATGGATAGTCGCTTCAATCCTAACCAATCTGTAGCTGCTATCGAAGGTATTTATAGCCCTGATGGTCGCGTATTCGGCAAAATGGCACACTCCGAACGCTGTGGCGCCGGTATTAGCAAAAATATTCCTGGCCAATTAGAAATGCCAATCTTTACATCTGGTGTAAAATACTTCAAATAATTGGTCACTATGAACTTTCATGTGAAAGCCTACTTCTTCAAGTAGGCTTTTTCAATATTGATTTTTTTCGAAAATATTAGTATTATAAATTGATACTATATTTACAGACATGAGTTCTCATGTAAAGCTATACATACCTAGTGTGGGTTAAGAAAGGATTTTATTATGCATTGTGCTCAGAAAATGACTCATAATATCTACTGGATTGGTAGTAATGACTGGACAACAGAACGTTTCGAAAACTTATTTCCTATTCCAAATGGTGTTAGCTATAACAGCTATTTCATCGACGATGAAAAAACTTGTGTGGTAGACTCTGTAGATGCTGAAATTCGTGAAGAGTACTTCGACAACTTGACTCACCTCTTAAATGGTCGTGAACTTGATTACATCGTCGTAAACCATATGGAGCCTGATCATTGCCAAACATTATTGGAAACATTGGAACGGTATCCAAATTGTAAAATGGTAGGTAATGCTACAACATTCCGCATGTTTGAGCAATTCTATAACACTCCAAAACCAGAACAATACCATCAAATTAAAGAAGGCGATGAAATCTGTTTAGGTAAACATACTTTGGTTTCTTACACTATGCCTATGGTTCACTGGCCTGAAGTAACTTGTACATACGAAAAATCTACAGGCACATTGTTCTCTGCAGATGCTTTTGGTACATTCGGTACAGTTAATGGTAATATCTTTGCTGATCAAACCGATTTCGTAGCTACATACGAAGAAGAAGCTCGCCGTTACTATACAAATATCGTTGGTAAATACGGACCACAAGTACAAAATGCGCTTCGCAAAATTTCTAGCCTTGATATCAAACGCATTGCTCCACTTCATGGTCCAATCTGGCGCACCCCTGAATCTATCCAATATATCACGCACAAATACTTACATTGGTCCAGCTATACAGCTGAGAAAAAAGGTGTTGTTATCGCTTTTGGTTCCATGTACGGCAATACTCGTGCTATTGCTCAACAATTGGCTAAACAACTATCCAAACGTGGCGTTACAGATATCAGAATTTACGATGTTTCCAAAACTAATGCTTCCTACATCATCTCCGATGCTTGGAAATATACTAACTTGGTAACTATCGCACCTACATATAACTTGAATCTATACCTTACTATGGAAAACTTTATCCATGAATTAAAAGCCCTTAACTTCCAAAACCATAAAGTATCCATCATTGGTAACCACTCTTGGGCTTCCGCTGCGATGAAAACAATGGTTTCCCATTTCGAAAATGACTTCAAAGACATTGAAATCGTTTCCGAACCACTAGATATCAAATCCTCTTTGAAAGAAGAAGATCTTCCATTAATTGAAAAAATGGCAGACGATATTAAAGCATCCATTGAAGCTGCTGAAATTAAAGACGTATTCTAATTCCTAATACAAGAGCCGCCTATTTAGGCGGCTTTTTCTGTTTATATGTCAAATTTACACAATCGAAATTAGGTTTTAACCTTCGATCATTCCCCATCATTGCAATCAAATATTGTATTTTAAAAGCCTTGTAAATATGCAATAATTCTACTATTTTTTTGCTTGACATAAATCTAACTTTTTCATATACTATACAAGTACCTGTTACACAGCAGAATACATGGAGAGGTGTCCGAGCGGCTGAAGGAGCATGATTGGAAATCATGTGTGCGGTTATCCCGTACCCAGGGTTCAAATCCCTGTCTCTCCGCCATAGTAAAAGCAGTGCTTTCGTACTGCT
Organism: Veillonella sp. AF13-2; assembly: GCF_003603295.1. Lineage (NCBI taxonomy): Bacteria > Bacillati > Bacillota > Negativicutes > Veillonellales > Veillonellaceae > Veillonella > Veillonella sp. AF13-2. The sequence goes on along the minus strand of NZ_QTMT01000003.1, from coordinate 340,846 downwards.
TTTTTATTTGCATATAAAGAAAAAGCTATTCGAATTATACTCGAATAGCTTTTTGTATATCACACTATATTAGTTGTGAATTTTCTTTGCAATATCACCGATAATTTCAGGTGTTGTTCTACAACAGCCACCAATGATTTCAGCTCCAGCTTTTCGCCATACCTCAACGTAGTCTACAAATGATGCAGCATCGCCATACCAAGTTTTAGTTTTACTATCATAGCTTTCACCAAGATTAGGATATACAGCAATCGGTTTATCTGTAACAGTACGAATATCTTTTATCAAGGATTCTACATATTCCGGTTTAGTACAATTAATGCCAATCCCCGTAATAGGATGTACCTTATCGATCATTTGTGCACATTTAATAATGGTTTCGCCACTAGAAACATGATGCCCATCCTTACAGGAAAAAGAAATCCACCCGGGAATACCTTTTGATGTAAACGGATCAGACATAGCTCTCGCAATAGCAATCGCTTCAGCATAAGACGGTATAGTTTCAAAGGATAATATGTCTGGATGTTCTTCGCAGAATAATGCTAGCCGTGGAATATGGAATATCTCTAGATATTCTATTTGCACATCAGGATAACCACGGTATTCAGAGCCATCAGCCAAGAAAGCGCCATAAGGTCCTACAGAGGCTGCCACCAACGGTTTAGGTAAAGCACCTTCAGAAAAATATCTAACCCCCTCAGGAGTCTCTTCGCCAAGTTTAATACCACGCAATGTAAGCGCCCCACTCGCCTTTGCTTCTAAAAACTCATTACGAGCTTGCACGGCTAAACGAACAGATAGTTTAACGAGCTCTATCGCTTCTTCCGTTCCATAACCTAAACCTTTAAAGCCTGCTACTGTCGCTTGATAGCCAGAGCTTTGAATGATATCGGCACCCGCAGCTAAATAAGAAATATGTATTTTCTTGATGATATCTGGCTGATCCATGAGAACCTTAGCAGACCACAACTTATGTTGAATATCACAGCCATAACGCTCTAATTCGGTCCCTAAAGCCCCATCTAAGACGAGGGCGCCCTTTTCCTTAATAATATCTAAAAATGCACTTCGTTTAGCCATCATACCACCCATTCTATACATACCTCTTATAACACGAGGCTTACCTAGCATATTATATCAAATAATACATTCTGGTACTATCTACAAACTATTTTAATACCTCTGCTGGAGGCTCCTTACCAAACCATTTCTTATAAATTTCTGCGTATTTACCGTTTGCTTTGATCTTTGCCAAACCATCATTGATTTTGTTAAGCAACTCTGTATTGCCTTTTTTCACAGCAATACCTAGTGGTGCCGCATCATAGTCCTCTCCAGTAACCTTTGCGATACCTTTGCCCTTACCATTAACATAATATTCGTTTACTGGTGTATCATTGATAACTACATCGACTCCTTTATTTTGCAATTCTAAGAACGCATCGACAATGATATTAAACTGACGTACATCGGCATTGGGAATCTTGCTAGCAATCTCTGCACCAGTAGAGCCGATGGATACACCAATGCGTTTACCTTCTAGATCCTTAAAGCTATTAATATTGGTGTTATCAATGTTCACAACGAGACCATTACCTGCAATATAGTACGGTTTACTAAAATCAACGGATTTTGCACGTTCTTCAGAAATAGTCATATCCGAAATAGCGATGTCGATGGTGTTACTTTGTAATGCTGGTAAAAGCGCATCAAAGTTTAGATTTTGAATATCTGCTTCTATGCCCTCTTCGTTTGCAATCGCATTGATAATATCAATATCAAATCCAGCTAATTTACCACTATCTTTGTCTTTAAAACCAAATGGTGCATAGGTCGCATCAGTACCTACGCGCCATGCCTTCTGACTATTCCCCTCCTGACCACAGCCTGCGATTAATAAACTACTAGCAATGGTGAAAGCCCCTAATAGAGCTGCTATTTTCTTAAATTTCATATTATTACCCTTACTTCTCTCCGTTCTATCTAGAAACAGAGTTCTTCTTAATTAACTAATATATTTATACTTACACTTATGAGCATAATAAAAATAATACCTCTAAAGGTATTATAGTTTTATGATAACATTCGATATAGTACGGGTCAATAAATCCAACTATACCAATAGGTATTGAATTGATATAGTTTTTAGCTATATCGAAAATAACATTCCTAAGTATATAAAAAGACCGCCTTTACCAAGCATAGATGAAACTTGATAAAGGCGGTCATCTCCAAAATGGAGGATTCCTGGTTATTTATAGAATAAATAAGCTATTCAATTCATTTAGGATATATAGTATGTAATTTATTTAGCATGTTTAGCTTTTATATACATAGCTACCTTGTACAAGAACGTACAGAGTAATAAATACATTACGATACTGAGGTATGTCGCTTCAGGTGTTTCTACCCAAGCTTGAGCAAATACATCAACACCTGCAATGCGAAGCACCGCACTGAACAAGGAGCCAATAGCACCACCAGCTACGAGACCAGAGGCAATTGTACTACCTTTGGAGAAGCGAAGATCTGCCAATTCTTTGTCTTTTGTACTATTTTGTACAAGATACGCAATCAAACCTCCGATAAGTAATGGTGTGTTGATTTCCATTGGCAAATATGTGCCCAAAGCAAATGCCAATGGTGGAACTCTTACCATCCACAAGATAATTGCAAATAATGCGCCAGCCATGTATAGAGGCCATTGAGCACTACCACCAGTCATCATTGGCTCAATGATGGCAGCCATAGCGTTCGCTTGAGGTGCATTTAATGCATGATCTCCTACAAATCCATAAGCATCGTTCAAAAGAATCATAACACCTACAGAAAGTACGGCACAAAGAATAGTACCAACGATTTGCCATTGTTCCATTTTCTTAGGTGTAGCACCTGTCATATGTGCCACCTTAAGTTCAGACATGAAGTTACCAGCCATCCCAATAGTAGTACCGATAAAAGATGCCATCATGAGGACTGCAATCATGCCGACCTTACCAGTCATACCTGCTGCGGTTAAGCATACAGCGGAGATGATAATCATAAAGATTGTCATACCTGAAACTGGTTCTGTACCTGTATAAGCGATGGAGCTAATCCCCACTACAGACAATAGGAAGGACATAATAAGAACGATTAAGAACGCTACAATTGTTTGTCCGAAGCTTTCAGCATACATAAAATGGAAATATGCTGCAAATAAAACTGTACATAACAAGATGCCAGCACCAATCCAAGATGTAGGTACATCACGTTGTGTACGAAGCAAATTAACATCTACAGTTTTAGAACTAAAGATGTCAAGCACTGCATTTTTAACAACATTTGCTACCACTTTAGACATTGTAATTAGACCGATGATGCCTGCCATAGCGAGCATGCCGATACCAATATGACGAACATAATCAAGGAATACCTTACGAATTGGGGCCTCCCCTAATGGAACTGCATGGCCGCCAATTTGCATGATATGTTCAGGCGCTAAATAGTACACAATCGGAATACATACAAACCAAGAGAAGAAGGAACCGGCTGCAATGATAGCCGCATAGCGAAGGCCCGTGAAATAACCAAGGCCAAGCAATGCTGCATCAGTATCTACCGCTGCGGTTAGCTTAGTTTGATCTGCAAGGGCTGCCCCCCACTTAAAGGTAGCAGTGCGAATAACCTCTTGCCACCACCCTAAACTATTAAGAATAAAGTCATACACGAGAGCAATTAAACCAGAGCCAAGCATAAGTTTTGCTTTGCTACCTTCATTACTCATCAATACTTCCGCTGCAGCACGACCACTTGGGAACGGATACACATAGTGCATTTCCTCAACGAAATAGCGACGGAACATAACGCATAATAAAACACCTAAAACGCCGCCAAGAATGATAGGAATCGCCATTTGTACAAAGGATACATCTGTTACATTCCAGATATAAAGAGCTGGCAAGAAGAACATAGCCCCTGCTAATGTGTTCGTACTAGAACTAGCGATAGCTTGAATGTGTACCGTTTCGGCAAAAGCATTTTGCCGCTTTAAAATAACTGCTGTACCCATAGCAAGTACAGATACTGGTGCAAAGGCATCTACTGTTTGACCGATTTTCAAACATAAATAGCCAACAGCCAATGTGAAAACTGCCGCATAGAACAAGCCCCAGAAGACTACATATGAGTTAATCTCTACGTAATCTTTCTTAGGATCTAACACCGGTTCTATGGGCGGAATGGAACGAACCTCGTCCGACATAATAAAACCTCCTAACAGAAAAAGTACAAACGTATAACTATTCACCTTTATACTAACACGGTACTACACATGGTTCAATGGTTTTCTATGCACTATGCGAATAAAACAACACACCCCCTATAAATAATTATTTTGCATTTTTGGCGTCCCTGTTCTACAATGAAAGTATATTAAGAATCTCTATTATTATGTAACGGTATCGTATACTGCCCTGTATAACACGTATGTTTACTTACGAGGAGGCTCATTATGGAATCAATGGTCGAACGTTTTGTACGCTATACGAGCATAAATACACGGTCTAATGAGGAAAGTACAACCATTCCTAGTACTCAAACTCAAGTAGACTTTGCTACGAATGTGCTCGTTCCCGATTTAAAGGCAATAGGTTTAGATGAGGTTATTTATAATCGTGAAAATGGTTTTGTCATCGGCACATTACATGCTAACACTGATGAGAAAGCTCCTTCCATCGGCTTCATTGCCCATATGGATACAGCTGATTATAATGCAGAAAATATTAAACCTCGTATCGTAGAAAACTATGATGGTAGTGATATTTGCCTCAACGAAGAACACCAAATCTTCACCCGACGTGCCGACTTTCCAAATCTAAAAAATTACATTGGCAAATCTTTAGTCGTAACTGACGGTTTAACACTCCTCGGTGGTGACGACAAGGCCGGAATCTGTGAAATCATGGAAGCTCTCGCCTACCTCGTAGCTCATCCAGAAATCAAACACGGTAAAATCATGTGTGCTTTCGGTCCAGACGAAGAAATCGGTACTGGCGCAGACCACTTCGATGTTAAACAATTCCCTGTAGACTATGCTTACACTATCGATGGTGAAAGTCTAGGCCAACTTGAATACGAAACCTTTAATGCCGCAGGCGGTACCGTTACCCTGAAAGGTGTTTCTGTTCACACAGGCACAGCCAAGGGCATTATGATCAACTGTGCTAAACTAGCTATGCAATTTGACGCTTTATTGCCAGGAGCAGCTGTTCCTGAGCACACCTGTGGTCGCCAAGGTTTCTTTATGCTCATGAGCATGGAAACACAAGTAGATAGCGGTAAAATGAACTACATTATCCGCGACCATGATAAGGAATTGTTTGAAGCAAAAAAAACATTCTTCTTACAAGCAGGTCAAACATTGAACGAAATATATGGTCGTGAAGTATGTGAAGTATCTGTAAAAGACCAATACTACAACATGTACGATATCATCAAAGACAATATGGAATGTGTAAATGTAGCCAAAGCAGCAATGGAAAAAGCTGGGATTACACCTATTTGTGATCCTATTCGCGGTGGCACAGATGGATCTAAAATCTCCTTCATGGGCATTCCTACACCCAATATTTTTACAGGCGTAGAAAACCTACATGGTCGTCATGAATTTGCATGTATCGATGATATGAAAAAAGCTGTTGAAGTTATCGTTAATATTGTAAATATTGAAAAATAATAGCATTAGCAAAGCAGTAGTAGATAACAAAAAGGACTATACGAGCCTAGGCTCGTATAGTCCTTTTAATTTACATATTACGCAAGCTTATTATTACGCTTACGATTTCTAATTTCTTCCTCTTCAGCGCGAGCTTTTAAAGAAAGATCTCTTTCAGTCCCCACATAACGACCATATAATAAATAATAAGCAACTAGTGCAAGGAGCGCCACAACAACGGTTACATGGAACATACTAGTATAACCTACAACCTCTTTAACAGCGCCTAAAATATAGGGGCCAAAGCCTAGCCCCATGTCCAAGGCAATGAAGTATGTGGATGTGGCAACACCAATACGATGAACAGGTACTATTTTAACAGTAACAGCTTGTCCGTTGGACATAAATGTACCATATCCAAGACCAACAAACACAGCCGATAAAAGCACAAGCCATGTGGAGTGAGCGATGGATAATAAGAAAATACCAAGTGCTAAGGATACAAAACAAGGATAAAGAACAAAGTTTTCCCCTTTCATATCAAACACAATGCCAAGCAATGGTCTTGTTATAGTAATAACTACAGCATATACAACAAAGAAGAAGGTACCTGCCATAATAAGATCTAGGTCTTTTGTGTAGGCTGCCATAAAGCCAATAACACCAGAGTAGGCAAAACCGACTAGAATGGAAACAAGACTGACTGAATTCATCCGTGGTTCAATGTAGTCCGAGATTCTAATGCCCTTATGTGCTTCAGATTCGATACCAAGTTTAGGTTCATTAAATTTCATGATTACTGAGCCAATACCACAGAGGATGATAAGTGCAACACAGAATGCGATGATGAAATCATAACCAAGACTATGAAGCATCAAGATACCTAAGAATGGCCCTACTGCAGCTGCTAGAGAGGTAGATAAACCATAATAGTTAATCCCTTCCCCACGGCGTGACGTAGGAATAATAGCAGCTATGATAGTACTTGTAGCAGTAGATGTAATACCATAAGCAAAACCATTTAAGAAACGAACACTATCAAGCATTAGTAAATTAGGTGTGTAGAAATACATAGCCGTTGAAATCAAGTAAATCAATAACCCTAAATAGAGCATCTTGCGACACCCTAGGATACTGATAAACCGCCCTGCCAACAAACGGGCTACAACGGTGCCAATAATATATATACCAACAGCAAGTCCCGCTTGACTAGCCGTAGCATGAAGATTATCTTTTGCTACAACCGCAATAATAACGATTAATAAATAATAAATTAAAAATACTAAGAAATTAATCAAAGTATCAAGGACAAAGGATTTTGTCCACAAGGCCTCCTTAGCCTTATCCATATTATCAACTCCATTTTTTAAATTATTGTCAACCAGTTTGCGACAACGGTTAATTATAAACCTCTCATTATAAAAAACAAGAATTAAAATATTATATATCTCATCAATTTTATTTATAACAAACTACATATTCACAATAAATATGCATTAATTTCCATTTTAATACCTCATATATTTTTACGATATAAAAGCACCTTCAATAGCGACAGATGAGACCAAAAGACTCAAAGCCAACTATTAAAGGTGCTACTTTAAATATTTATTTTGTTTTTAGACCACAAGCTTTGAAGAAATTCTTGTACGCTTCAGCCTTTTTCGGTAGGCTCAACGGATAGGCACGTGATGTAGATGGCAAACGTGTCAATGTCAATTCCCGACCATTAAATACAAAAGGAATTGTTTCACCAGTTTTAGGTAATTTAACCTTTTCTGGTAAAAGGCTCAATAAAATCTCCGTAGCCTTGCCGCCTGTTGTACCAATATGCTTACAGTCAGGGATTTGCTCCAGTACGTCCGCAAGTGGAACTGGTTCAACGACCTTAAGAAATGCATCAGATGCATTCCCTTTTTCGCGAATAGCTTTCAAAACAGTAGGACAAGATGCAATTCCAGCTTCAGACAAAAAGGCTTTAATCTTCTCAGGATCCATCGCTTTTTCCTCACCATTTCTAAAATGATCCTTTTCATCAAAGAATACGAGGCCAAAAACACGCCACATATCATTTTGGAAATTTGGATAATGGAATTCCATAGCACGTTTTGATTGTTCTGGAGGAAATGTGCCCATCATCATGACTGTTGCCTTCTTTGGTAAGAATGGAGGGAATGGTCTTGTTTCAATTGTTTCTGCCATATAGCATCAACTCCTTTCACATTCTAATATGAACTTAATTTTCAATACAATATATGAGATATATCACACATTATAATCCAATTAGCTCCTAGGTGAAAGCAACTAAAGAACTCATTAAAATATATCAATAGACTTACATTATCTATTATTATTGGCCAATTGGTTGAGAAACTAAGGTATTAATATGATCGAAACCAACTGGTGTCGGAGATACGAGATACAAGCAAATTACGGCAGCCACGGCAAAACCGATTGCTAAATAAGAGAAACTGCCATTACGAGGAAATTCATACATACCAAAGAGGCGTATCCCTATAGCAGCACCAATAGCTGTAATCAAAGACGGTATAGAAAAAATGTTATAAAAACCGAATACTACCATAAGGCCTGCATAGCCACCTACTACAGTAACCATAGGCAACATGCGATCCATTGGATTTGGAATAGATCGCGTAAGTGCAGCTGGATAATATGAAGCCTCTATGCCAAACATGCCTAAGAATATATTAAAACCAGCCCAAATGCTATCCCATACGCTTCTAAAAGCATCTCTATGCTTGCCGGCATACCATGCAAAGTCTGTAATGATTAAAATGGCTAAGCCTACACAGACAAAGTAGAATTCACTAGGAATTTTAGGACCTATATAAGCACCTACAGCTGTTGCAACAGCACTCAAAATCGATGCTACTATTACACGCTGTAAACGAGGTCGTTTATTTTCAGGAATGCGTTTATACACAGTAGCCAATAACTCTAAAACAAAGCAAGCCATAAAAACAGCAATGCCTGCAGCAGGAACAAAGAACGCGCTTACCAAACTCAAAATGAAGGGAATGCACAAGCGCCATTTAGGGAATAAGACAAGATCTTTATAATCTAAACGAATATCTTGTGTTTCCATAGTGAAGTTGTTGTACACCACAAAGAGCAACATAAAGGCGATTACGTCAACCGCAGTTGCACCCCAAATCAATAAAGTTGGTACTACAACCATAGATAAGGCTACCCCAGAAAGTCGAGATAAACCAGCAGCCACTAAGCCCAGTAATAAAAACGGTGTTAAAGCAGATATAATTTCGAGCATAATATTCCTCCCATCATTGTATAAATTTAAGTATATAGTATCTACCACACTACATCAAGGAGAGATATATTTTTTCATAGCTAGACGCTTTCGCACAGCAGAGGTAGAGCAACCCATCACCTGTGCAATCCTTGCAACTCCATAACCTTGAGCACGGAGTTTTTTAATCTTATTTTCGTCTAGATCAAGAGTATTTGCCCTTATTTCTATACCTTGCTCTCGCAAATAAATTGCCACTGTAGAACCACGTATCCCATAAGCTAGGCCAATGTCATCTGTACTCATGTGATGATGAATATATAAATAAGCCATCTCCTCTACGCGCATAGGCTTTCGAACTTTAGGAAGTAAGCAATTCCCCATATGCCGCAATACATGGTGAACTTTCCATCGCGATATACCATACATACGAGCAATGGCATCTGTACTATTTCCACTTTTATAGGCCCTACATATACGCACTACATCTATAGAGACGTTTTTATTTGATTGCTGACAAACCAATCCATATTCCTTCAAGCGATTCGCCATCGTCGTAATAGACACATCATAACGCTTTGCTAATGAATGGAGCGACCACTTACCGGTCTCATACAAAGCTTGTACATGGACCATATTGATTTCTTTCTTCAGAGGCCTCCGTTCGATATCGTACGCTTTCATACGGCGCATGATGGTATCAACACTACATTGAAAATAATCCGCCACATCGCGAACGCTCCATTGTTTCTCTATATATAATTGCTGCAACAGCTGTTTTGGTATAACACGCACATTTCGATACATAATTTTGCCCTTCCTTATGAACGAACTCCTTCCCCTATTATTGTGAAAGTTTCACTAAGAAAAAACAATAAAAAAGAGGTTCCTAATAGTCACATAGGTGACCAATAGGAACCTCTTTCAATATGTAATTATATGCCCCACATTATGATATGTGACAGTATGGTTGCTATACCACATCAGTGCACAATCCGTTATTATTTATGTTCTAATAAAACCATAATTAGTTTATACGCTTATAAATAGATTGCTTCATTAGCGGTATCTACGTTCAAGAGCTTTAGGTTTACTTAAAATGATCGACCATTTCATGCCCTCTTTTAAAGCATGATTAGATTTACGCCCACGAGTTGAAGTCGCAGCTAGAGCAGTAGGCGCAGTTGTAATACCTACATTTTCAACAAGAACTTGTCCCTCTTTAGCTGCTTTATCTCGTTTAAACTCAGCTAGTCTTTCACTTAAGGTCGGCCCCGTAACAGCTTCTCTATCTAAGCGAGTCTTACTGGTAGTATAACTCGGATTGCTACTGGAACTTTTCATTGATAAGGCTTCAATATCTCGTTGAGTTGCTGCAGCCTCTTCATTGAAATGTATGTCCTCCATAGTTTGCGATGGAGCTTCTGGTTGCTGAGTTACAATCGGTTTATCTTCATAAGAATCCCGATAAAAGTCATCAACCTTAGACAAATCACCCGTAGACGGTTCATCTACCTTGCGTTCTATGGAGATGCCATATTCGCGCTCCATATCTTCCCAAGTTCCGCCACCAGAGCTTTCATACTCATCATATTCTTCAGACTCTTCAGTATTCTTATTTTTTATAATGGAAAAAGCAATGTACGCGATGATACCTAAAACAAAGATTGGATTATGCGAAAAGATGGATAGCACTGAAGACAAAATAGAGTCCATAGCTACTCCTATTCACCATCTGCTAAGTTTTCACGCATTTTAGTGTCTGCAATAATATTGTTCATATTATAGTAATCCATAACACCTAGATTACCGTTTCTGAAAGCTTCTGCCAATGCTTTAGGAACTTCAGCTTGTGCTTCCACAACCTTAGCTTGCATGTCTTGTGTTTTAGCACGCATTTCTTGTTCTGTCGCAACCGCCATTGCACGGCGTTCTTCGGCACGAGCTTGAGCAATTTTCTTATCTGCTTCCGCTTGGTCAGTTTGCAATTGAGCACCGATGTTACGTCCCACATCTACGTCAGCAATATCGATGGACAAGATTTCGAATGCAGTACCCGCATCAAGGCCTTTACCCAATACAGTACGGGAAATGTGATCTGGATTTTCCAATACATCTGTATGTTCTTCAGAGGAACCTACAGTCGTTACGATACCTTCACCTACGCGGGCAATAATTGTGGCTTCACCAGCACCACCAACGAGGCGATCGATATTCGCACGTACAGTAACACGAGCACGAACTTTCAATTCGATACCATTTTTTGCTACCGCAGAAATAATTGGAGTTTCAATCACTTTAGGATTAACGGACATTTGAACCGCTTCCAATACATCACGACCGGCAAGGTCAATAGCTGCAGAACGTTCAAAGGTCAACGGAATGGATGCCCGTTCAGCGGCAATCAAAGCATCTACAACGCGGTCAACGTCACCACCTGCAAGATAATGCGCTTCCAACTGATTTACATTCACATCAAGCCCCGCTTTATTAGCTTTAATCAACGGCATTACAATTTGAGACGGATTTACGCGACGTAAGCGCATACCTACAAGTGTAAAAATACCAACATTAACGCCCGCTGCTAAAGCAGATACCCAAAGGCCTAATGGCACAACATATAAGAATACCATAATACCAATCAGCAGAATGGGAATCAAAATTAAAATACCTACATCCATAATAACCTCCATGATTTACGACGATGTTGTGAAAGCTTAATCTCGCTTTCTAACAATATTGCGGCCACCTACAACTCGAAGGACCACAATAGGTGAACCGGCATCGATGAAGTCACCTTCGGTTACAACATCTACCAAATTACCATTAATCTTAGCAATACCTGCAGGGCGTAGTGTTGTATGAGCTACACCTTCCTTGCCAGCCAAATCTTCTAATACATCATTAGATACATAACCGGCTTTTGTCGTAGACCGTTGCCCTAAGGTAAACAATTTGCCTATCCAAGTCTTCTCAAAGTGATTAAAGAACACAATGATAATGACAATTAACAAGGCTGTTAATCCTAGCACGGCATACAATGCTACCGTACCTTCCCCAAGAGCTACATAAACGCCCCATAGGAATGCGCAATAACCGATAAGACCTAAAATACCGCCTGGTACTACAAGTTCTACAGCCATCAAAGAAACACCGATAGCCATCCATATTAAAAACTCCATAGGCCCTCCTCTCTAAAATTAATTTTATACAACTTATATGTTTATTATACAATATTGAAGATAAATTATAAAGATACTAAACAAAAACGACTACTTTTACAGATACAATCTGATTCAGTAGTCGTTTATTATATTGAATACAAGTCAATTCACCTTAATCTCAAGGTTCTATGCCAAGAGCTTAAAGTCGTATAAAGTTATACTTCTGTTTTTTTCAATTGGTCATTGCCAACGCCTGTTTTTTGAAGGATCAACAAACAAATGCTCATCGCCATACCTACTACAGTAGCAAGACCCATCCCTTTTAACACTACAGGACCAACCGCAAGTTCTGCGCCGCTAAGACCTACCACAAGGATAACGGATGTAAGAATCATATTAACAGGGTTTGTATAATCCACCTTACGTTCTACAAGCATACGCAACCCAGATGCTGCGATAATGCCGAACAAGAGAATAGAAACCCCACCCATAACAGGTACTGGGATAGCATGAATAAGTGCTGCCACTTTACCAACAAAGGATATAATCATCGCAAGAACTGCAGCACCACCAATTACCCATACGCTAAAACAACGAGTAATTGCAAGTACACCGATGTTTTCACCATACGTCGTATTTGGTGTAGCACCAAAGAAACCAGAAAGAATATTTGCAAGGCCATCACCAAGCAAGGATCTTTGTAGACCAGGCTCTTTCATCAAGTCTTTAGCGACGATATTACTAGTAACAACTAAATGACCAACATGCTCTGCAAATACTACGAAGAGCGCCGGCATAATCATGATAATCGCATTGATATCAAATACAGGCATACCATAGAACTGAGGCAATGAAAGCCAAGGAGCAGCTTCTACACCAGAGAAGTCAACAACTCCCATCACAGCAGACAATACATAACCGGAAACAACACCGATAAGAACAGGAATAACAGCTAAGAAACCACGGAAAACAACAGTGCCAAGCAAGGTAACAACTAAGGAAAACATAGAGATAATAACAGCTTGGCTATGGCTCATGCCTAAATCTTGATTACCGATAAGGCCAGACATACTCATCGCTACTGGCGCTAATTCTAAGCCGATAATCGCTACGATAGCACCCATTGCCGCTGGTGGGAATAATTTATCAATCCAACGTGTACCAATATAACGTACGAGAACAGATAAAATTACAAAAGATAGACCAAATACAACGAAAGCCCCTTTTGCCGCTTCATAACCAAGACCAGCAGATAACACACCTGCTACAGGCGCAATAAAGGCAAAGCTAGAACCAAGATATGCAGGAATCTTACCCTTACACACAAATAAGTACAATAATGTACCAATACCATTCATAAACAATGCTGTTGCAGGGTCTACTTTTAATAAATACGGTACCAATACAGTAGAGCCAAACATGGCAAATAAATGTTGAAAACTAAGTGGTAACATTCGGCCCCATGATGGGCGTTCTTGAATATCAATATAATCTTTCATCGTTTCTCCTCACACACAATATAACGATGCTAAGTTCATATAGTACAGTCCTTAAATATACTCTATGAATTTACACAAACAGATTCATCTTATGATACATACGTTAGATATTAACGTTCAAATTTAATCTATCTACGAGTCGACTTTTTAGAAGGCCGTGGTTTAAACGGTCCAGGCATATTTGTCTTATTAGTACGCGTCGTAGCAGAAGGCTTGAAACGACTTTGTGTTTCTTCACGCAAAGATGGTAATGGTTCAGCTGTACCAACTTGTTTTACCCCTTCTACATTACGACGACCAATGCTTGCCAACAACCCAATAGCCATGAAATTCATCAGCAATGAAGAGCCACCATAACTAACAAATGGTAATGGTACCCCTGTTACAGGCATGATACCGCATACCATAGCGATGTTAAACAAGGCCTGACCACTGATAAGCAATGTTATGCCCATTGCTAACCATTTTCCGAATTCATCACGAGCCTTATTAGAAATGCGGAACCCAAAATAGGTAAAAGCTGCAATCAGAACGACAACAAACACTGCACCAACGAAACCCATTTCTTGGGCCCATACAGCAAAGGCAAAGTCCGTATGTGCTTCTGGTAAGTAAAAATACTTTGATGTACCCTGCATAAAGCCTTCGCCTAAAATACCGCCAGAACCTACGGCCAACAGCCCTTGAACTGTTTGATACCCCATATCCTGCGCATGAGGCCAAGGATCAAACCAAGATTGAATACGTTCCCAGCGATATGGCGACATACGAGCTGCAATAAAGCCAAGAAATCCAGCTATCACAAAAGCTCCGCCAAAGAATTTTCCATCAAAGCCCGCTAAGTAAATGAGCACAAAGGAAAAGCCAAAAATCAATACGGTCGTGCCCATATCTGGTTGCAAGATTGTTAAGCCTGCAAATATAATTGGCCATATTAACATTGGCAACATATAACTTATACGTTCACTAAAATAACCTTGTAAATTAATGAGAGGGTTAGTATGCTTTGGTTTTCCCCATTTCCGCATGGTACTCAATTTAGCCGACGTCCATATCAAGGCAGCCAATTTCGCAAATTCTGAAGGTTGAATCGATACAGGCCCAATAACAATCCAACGACGTGCACCATTAATGACTGCACCAATCACAAGAACCAAAATCATACCAATTAGTGTAGCAATCATAATTCTTTGCAACATGTGAGGCTTCTGTAACTGACGGTAATCGTAACGATACAATATAACACCTGCCGCCATAGACAAAAACAAGAATGTCATATGTTTTAAAAAGTATCCTAATAATCCCGTATTTTCATAGATAGAGCTGATATACGTAGCACTAAAGATATTTACACTGCCTATAATTGTAATGAGAAGAATAGGTAAGAGCATACCTTGTAAGTCATTTTTAAAGAGTGAGCCCCACCGACTATCCCCCTTATTCGGTGTTTGCATGTTAAGCCTCCTTTTGAACTTTTGGCTTAATTGCTTCTAAGCGAAAAATAGGTTGTCCTTTTTTACTAAATTTCTCTTCATACTCAGTTTTTACATTTGGAAGGTCTGTGCTATGTAAATCATACGTTATATTTTTAAGCTCCCAACCACACGCTTTAAACTCTTCAAGAGAGAACATGAACAACCCTTCATTATCTGTCTTAAAGTGAACTTCTCCACCATCTTTCAAAAGGCGGGCATAACGATCGAGGAATGTATGATATGTAAGGCGGCGTTTTGCATGTTTAGCCTTAGGCCAAGGATCACAGAAGTTAATATAGAAACGATCAACTTCTCCAGGTGCCACTATCTCTTCGATACCTGCAATATCAAATAGAGAGACCTTTGCATTGTTTCGCTCTCCTTCAAAGATTTTTTGTACTGCATAATAGATAACACCCATTTGTACTTCAAAACCTACAAAGTTAGCATTTGGATACGCTTCAGACATCCCCGCAATAAAGCGACCTTTCCCCGTCCCTAGTTCCATATATAATGGGTACTCAGGATGTTCAAATAATTCACGCCACTTGCCTTTAAACTCTTCTTGACCAGACAAAATGATGTGAGAGTCATATTCGTGGATAGCTTCATCAATCCATGGTTTTCTACGAAGGCGCATACTTTCTCCTTACATCTATTTTTAATAATATATTTATATTTGTTTATATTTATTATTACAGGTCATATACCTATCTTATTAATTATAGAAAAGGGGACCTTAAACGTCAATTACATTCTATGGATTTAACCCTAATCATTAAAACTGTGAAAGTAGAAGCCATAAAAAAAGACCTACTTCCGAAAGAAGTAGGTCTACATTTTATTGGAAAATCATAGCTTCTAAATTTTCAATTTGATATTGACTTAGGCCAAGTTCAGATAAACTCTTTTCAGCTGCAGTAAAAAGATTATTTTTACCAACTCGAGTACCTAGTGCTGCCGCAGCGACCAATTCACGGTCCAATTTACCTAAACGTGAACGATTACGATTTTGAGGTTTTGGTTTTTTCATACGGAACGTATTATATTGAACCCCCTCTTTTGTTTCCTCAGCTTTCGGCTTTGTTAAAGGTGCCCCATTAGTGCCATTCCCCAATAAAGCACTAAGTCCTGTTTGCTTTGGAACCAATTTTTCGTACTCATCGCCAAACTCAGGGCGTTCATCACGTAATTGATCAAATGTAGCTAAAGCAGCATTCATTTGTTTCAAGCCAGCAGCAGAGTAAAGTTGACGAATGGCAATACTCACCTCTTGTGGCGTCAACGTGCCTCGCTCAATAGCAGATGCAATTACACTCTTTAATGCACCTTGATCACCAGACGCAGTATAGCGGCCGATTTCAACCAAGTCTTTCTGACGTGCATTAAGCTCTTTTGGCGTATATATATTTATCTCAGATATAGATGGTGCCTGTTTAGAAGGTTGTTCTCCCGCCCCATTAGCCTCAAACATATAGCCACCGGCAACGATGGCCACGGCTAATGTTAAGGTTAATACTCTTTTCAAAGTCTTACAATCTCCCTTATCATTAATACTAATTGTATAATACTGCAATAGTAGCGTATATTATCAATGGATTTATTTTACTGTTCTACTGTAATACATACTGTAGATATTATTATATAATACTTCATCTAATTTTTATAGTCCTATTCGAAAAAAATCTATAATCTTTTAATAAATTATATATATTTATCTATAAAAATTATATATTTATAAACCACGCTTAATTATAGAATGAAATTGAACAAATAAAAAAATAACACAGTAGAAATCTACCAATTCCAGATTTCTACTGTATTTACAGAGAATTATTTATTTAATATTTTATCAAACTAAACTGATAACACTTGTTTTGCATCCGCCACAATCTGATCTAGAGAAACGCCATTTTCTCGTAACAATTCAGTTGCATCATAACGATCTTGGAATTCTTTAGCAATACCATAATTTTTAACACGCATATTAGATGGACCATAGAAGCTAGCTACACGCTGACCCCAACCGCCTTCAACTACACCATCTTCCAATGTAAATACTACGGAATGATTTGCTTTCAATTCTTCCAGTAATGCTTCATCAAGACCAGAAGCAAATTTAGGATTTACTACGGTTGCGTTAATGCCGTCTTTAGCCAATTCATCAGCCACTTGGTTAGCTAGATGATAGAAATTACCAAGCCCTAATAAGGCAATGTGTTCACCACGACGAGTCACTTCAGATTTATTTAAAACACTGTAATCAGTCGTATCGGCTACACCAGTAGATGTAAATTCACCTACAGGAACACGAATAGCCACAGGATACTCGTGTTGATGCACTGCATATTCGGTCATAGCCAACAATTCTTCATTATTAGTAGGTGCTAAGTATACTAAATTAGGAATGCTAGTAAGCATAGGTATATCAAAGAACCCTAAATGCGTGACATCGTTCATTCCATATACAGATGCCATATGATTGATGATGACTGCACTGTTATTATTGACGCAAAGATCTTGAACCAATTGGTCATAAGCGCGTTGTAGGAAGGTACTATATACATTAAATACTGGTTTACCACCATTTTTAGCGATACCAGAATTCATTGCGATGGCGTGTTCTTCTGCAATACCTACATC
Source organism: Veillonella sp. AF13-2 (assembly GCF_003603295.1). Lineage (NCBI taxonomy): Bacteria > Bacillati > Bacillota > Negativicutes > Veillonellales > Veillonellaceae > Veillonella > Veillonella sp. AF13-2. Next base: position 323,099 of record NZ_QTMT01000003.1, on the reverse strand, counting down.
GATGTATTGTTTGCCTGCCGCCTTGCGCCATTCAGGAGTAAAACCAAAACCTCCTGGTGTACCCGCATTAATAGCTACTACCGTTGGGTCTACCTTAATTTGTTCCATCAAATAGTCCGCAATTGTACCAGCATAGGTCGGACCATGATGTTCCTTTTTGAGTTTACCTGTTTCTAAATCAAAAGGCATTGTCCAGTGGAAGGCTTCTTTATTTTGCTCTGCAATGGCATAACCCTTACCCTTTTGAGTAACAATATGTAAAACGATTGGATGATCAATGTCTTTTACATCCTTGAATACATTGATCAATGTTTCTAAATCATTACCTTCTGCTACAAAACGATAGTCTAAACCAAGGGCCTTAAAAATATTATTAGAGCTTTCACCATTAGACTCGCGTAATTCACGAAGGCCACGATACAAACCACCATGGTTTTCTGCAATGGATTGGTCATTATCATTGACGATAATAATCATATTGCTATCTAATGTGGCCGCATAATCTAGACCTTCAAAGGCTTCCCCACCAGATAAAGAACCATCACCAATAATAGCGATAATATTTTCAGAGTCGCCCTTTAAATTTCGAGCAGTAGCCAGGCCAGATGCTAAGGAGATAGATGTGGATGTATGACCAATGTTAAAGAAATCATGCTCACTTTCAGTAGGATCTGTATAGCCCGTTACATCATCATAATGATCGTGATCTAAGAACGCCAATGCACGACCTGTAACCATCTTATGTACATAGGATTGATGAGATACGTCATATACAATCTTATCTACAGGAGAGTTAAATACATAGTGCAAGGCCATGATCATTTCTGCTACGCCCATAGGTGGACCAAAATGGCCGCCGTGCTCAGATACCTTTGTCATAAGGGCTTGTCGAGCTTGTGCTGTTAAGTCTGTTAATTCAGAGATGGATAAGCCTTTTAAATCGGCTGGAGATTTTACATCAATTAAGTTCATGGTAATCCTTTCAATACAAATTATAATTACTTCAACTACAATCACTATACATAAAATAGTATAAAGATTATAAAGATTGTCACTAAAAATAACTAGTTTTATACTTCAAGTATGTACCAAGTATAAAACTTAAAGTTAGGTTTAAGTCAATACATCTTACATTTACAATTTTTATATCCATCTATAAATGAAATATATATATTAGGAGATTCAATGACATATACTGTTGGCGAAATCGCAAAAAAACTAAACATAGCCCCCTCTGCTTTGCGTTATTACGACAAGGAGGGCTTATTGCCCTTCGTAGAACGTTCTAGTGGAGGTATCCGTATATTTCGCGAAGAAAATATGGATTGGCTAGAATTAATCGAATGTATGAAACGTACGGGTATGCCTATAAAAGAAATCAAACATTTTATCGACTGCTGCGTTGAAGGCGATAGCCGCATCAACAATCGATTATCTATTATTAGAAATCAACGAGATCGTGTGCTAGCAGAAATTGAGCACCTACAAGCTCGCTTATCTATGCTAGAGTTTAAAACCTGGTTCTATGAAGAAGCACAACGTCGAGGCACTTGCAGCTTTTATGAAATAGCAACCCCTGATGATATCCCACTTGAGTATCATAAATATTTCGAACGCAAATGGCGCGCCGATAAAGAAGCCGCCGAAAATGGTGAACCACCTAAAAAATATAAAGCTGTATAACAAAGAGGAGCTATCCAACGGATAACTCCTTTTTTTGTATAGCAAAAAGGCGGCACAACCAAATGGTTGTACCGCCTTGATTCATCAATTATTCAGCAGTGAATGGCAATAAAGCAATTGCACGTGCACGTTTGATAGATGTAGTCAATTTGCGTTGATGTTTTGCGCAAGTACCGGAAATACGACGAGGTAAGATTTTACCGCGTTCAGTCGTAAAACGACGAAGTTTAGCAACATCTTTATAGTCGATTTGATCGATATGGTCTGCACAGAAAACGCATACTTTTCTTCTTGGCTTTCTGCCTCTATCTCTTCTCATTGCGAATCCTCCTTTTCGAATTAGTAGGAGTCCCTGACACTAGAACGGAATGTTTTCGTCATCGCCGCCTGTACTGAAACTATCAAAATTGGACCCACCTTCGAAAGAATTAGTATTCATATCAAGGGATTGGCCCACAAAGTTCGCTACCACTTCAGTAACGTACCGTTTTTGACCGTCCTGAGTCTCGTAAGAACGAGTTTGCAAACGACCTTCTACAAAGCAACGACTGCCTTTACGAAGATTGCCTGCCGCTTCACCAAGTTTACCCCAAGCAACGCAGTTGATGAAAGCAGTTTGTTCTTTCGTCTCATTTGTTGTGGAATCAATATAGGTGTTTGTGGCAGCTACTGTGAAAGTTGCTACAGCACGACCAGTTTTGGTATAGCGTACTTCAGGATCACGAGCTAAATTACCTAGAATTTGTACAGAGTTCATGTTTTCCTCCAGGCTTTAATTATGCTTCGTGTTTAACAATTAGATGTCTTAGGACTTCATCGTTGATTTTCAATACACGATCGATTTCTTTGATTTCAGCAGGAGCTGCCTCAAAGTTAATCAATACATAGAAACCGTCAGTGAATTTCTTCACCGCGTAAGCAAGACGACGCTTGCCCCAACGATCTACCTTTTCTACTGTGCCGCCTACACGAGCAATTAAAGCTTCTACTTTTTCAATAACAGCGTTAGTTGCTTCCTCTTCAGCTGGTTTCACAATAAACATGACTTCGTATTTGTTCATACAAAATCACCTCCTCTTTCGGACTAATGCCCCTATCGACACATAGGGGTAGGAAGTGCTTACCATCAATAAGCCTTACTATTATAACCTAAAAAAATGATGAAAGCAAGGATTCAAATTAAAACTCTTGCTTTTACCAATATTATATACGATTATATTTTTCATCCTCAGGAAAGGCAATCATAGCACAGATAATTACAAATATGGCTATTACACCCATCATAGGATAGGCCGTATCATTTGGTAAGAAGGTAAGTATCAACGATGACACAATACCACTACCATATTGCATGGCACCTAATAGTGCCGCCCCAGATCCAGCCATTCTACCTGCTCTATCTAAAGCTAATGCATTAGTTACAGCGGCAATGATACCATTCATGGAGAAGAATAAAAAACAGCCAATAACGATTAACCACAATGAATGGTAACCTAAGAACATCAAGCCCATAACAATGGACACACAAACAGCAGCAAATAGTGTGGCATATTTCAATAGTCTATCAAGGCGTATAGCACTTACAATACGACGATTAATGGCACTTAACAACATAACACCAATAATATTGACAGAAAAGAGATAACCAAAATATTCTTTAGGCACTTCATACACATCTATATATACATAAGGCGATCCCGTTAAAAACGCATAAATGGCAATATAAAATGAGCTAACACATAAGGTATATTTCATAAACCCTTTATTGCGTAATAAAATCCAATAGTTATTATAGGTATGACCTATGGACTTTTTGCTCCTCTTCTCTACGGGATGTGTTTCCGGAAGCACTAATACGGCAACGAGCATTAAAAGCCCTATACCAACAAGCAACCAGAATATAGAATGCCATGTATACCATACAAGTAAATGTCCGGCTAACATTGGGCCTGCTATAGGCGCTATAGCCATAACAATGGCCAATGTAGACAACATTTTAGCCGCCTCAGTCCGACCATATAAATCCCGAATCATAGCCCGTGATAGCATCGGTCCTACACAGGCACCAAATGCCTGAAACACACGCCAAGCCAATAACTCCATCATAGAGGAACTCAAGGCACAACCTACAGAACCAATAATAAATAAAACTATCCCTATAATAAGTGGCTTCTTACGACCAATTTTATCACTAACGGCGCCCCAAAAAAGCTGAGCTAGCGCAAACCCAATTAAGAAACCCGTCAACGTAAGCTCCGCATCACCATTGAGGTCACGCCCCATCTCAGGCATAGCTGGCAAATAAATATCCGTTGACAACGATGTAAACGCCATCAAAGCACTTAATATAGACGTAAAAAGCCATCCCTTATTGCTAATCGTCAGCATAAAGACACCACTTTCATATAAAACCGCACTATAATATGTATTCATTTAGATTATATCAGAAATAAAATTAATGCTATATAAAGTTTTGATTTTTTCAATAAAAAAGCGTAGTAAAATACTACGCAATAATTGGTCTATAGTAATATCACTCTTTGCACTATTCAAATAGTATAAAGACAAAAGCCTAACGCAACAGAGTATTCAAAATACTCGCACGCTAGGCAACCCTTAAAAAGTATTTATAAGATGAGCCTAACGCTACCACACGTCGATGGCTCTCTTTTTATTTATTATACAACATAAATAGAATTTCTTAAAGGAATTATATGATAAATGGCTCTTTATCATTAACGACATAAACATTTCTATTAGGCAGTATTCTCTTTAGTTTTTCAGGGATATCAGTATGAACCGGAATAACAATATCAGGATCAACCATTTCTATGAACTGAACTAAATCGTCCTTTGAGACATGACCACTAGCATGACATATATAAGATGGATATGTATCTAACAATTCTTTCAATGCTAAATTCTCCTCAATATATCCTGTCCACATGGAATATATAATACGTACATCATCTTTAGGGAACTCTTTAATTTTAGAAATAAAATTTTCTGTCCCTCTTACTAAGGATACAAATCCATGTTCCATATAGTATTTAGGATACCTTCCTTTATCAATAACTAATGGGCTATCATGTCTACGATACAAAGAACTTTCATAATATACATTATTAATCACAGTATCTAATATTCTTTTCTGATAAGCATCACAAATGAGTACTTTATCAGTTGGCATATTCTGCCAAATCCCCATAATACGGTCAATATTCGTAGAGGAACACATAACAAAAACATATTTCCCATCTTGAATATATGAAGAAATATCGTCTAATACTGTGGCTTCAGATATACAATCATCTGCGTCTCTAGACAATGAGGTGCCCTCTGTAATTAATACATCAACCTCACCTATATAGGTGTTAACTAATTTGTCTAATACGTGATGGCGCAACCCATGCATCCGGAAATCACCTGTATATAAAACACGTTTACCTTCTGCTTCAATGACAAACATATAACTATCAATAGCACTATGGTCTATAACCAAAGGTCTAATGCGTATGTCGCCAATAGAAAAAGCTTCTCCTCCACGAAATGTATTAGCACCTAATAGTCGTAAGTATAAATCTTTGTCTTGATATTCAGCACCTATTAGAGCGATTTCCTTGCTTAACTCACCCATATATAATGGAACGTCTGGTATTGTAGAGGTTAATTGGCCTAAATGATCCATATGATAATGAGAAATCACAATACCGTCACAATCCGGCTTTCCTTTTGTAACGCCGTCTATATCCAGATTTATAGGTGTGTACTTTTCATCTAAACTTAATTCATTACCAAAATCTAACATAATGCAAGTAGATGCTGTACTAATTTCTATAGCACTACCACCAATCTGATGTGTGCCACGATGAACAACAATATTCATATTCAACCTTTACTTAGAAATGGTAAGCAATGTTTCTGCTCGATATAAACGATCTAAACTTTCTGACCAATTATCTACTTTATTTTTATAAGGTGCTTTACTTACTTTTTGAGCTTGTAATACAACAAAACGAATTTGTTTTAATTCAGGCTCTTGTTTCAAAATATTTTCACATAAATTTCGTAACTGCTTACGTTTGCCAGAATCTATCAGTTCTTTGCATTCTTTAAACTGTTGTGACACAACAGTTTTGGATGGATAACTATCTTCCGTTACTGCCTTTGAATCAATACGAAGCATCAAATTAGTTTCTATTCCACCGTCATCTTTGGTACAAGATTTTTCATCAAACAAAATGACTAGCTCAGCTTCATTCGTATATTTATATTCAGGTAATTTCTTTAAATCCTGTATACCATCATGGCTGACAGCAGATTCAATCTGTTTTATATCAAGCAACTTATAATATGTATATGCCTCTAAAACGCATCGTAGTAAAGTTTCCTCACTGCCAGAAGGTCGATATTTTAATTCAATTACAGAATAACAATCGTCATCAGTGTTATAGCCTAATAAATCTATTTTTCCGTAAGAATCATTTTGTGTCACCTTTAATGGTGTTTGATAATCAAAGATATAGCCTAATCCATCAACCTCACGTTGATAAAACAACAATTTCGCTAAAATTTCTTCTTTACGATTTGTGCCTTGCAGCTTTTTCATATCTACTATTTCGGAAGGAGAATGATTTGTATCAAAATGATTAGGTCGTACTGGCTTTAAGTCTGTCCATGCACTTAAAAGATTTTTTGATAAAAGAGTACTGGCAATAACTTCACTATAGCGATTTTTGTCCGCTTGCGACGTTCCTTGTACATAGCCTTTATAATTTACAATAGATGCCTTATAAAAGTTTGCTGCAAATCTTTTTATATCCCCATCGTTATCTTTTTGTTTTACTTTTTTTATATTAACAGTATCTTCTGTTGTATCGTTCTTAGATTGCCCAAAAAGGGTTTCAAACTCATCAAATTTATCTTTTCGATTAATACCTTTACAAATAAATTCATATACCTCTTTAGACTTTAACATTATAAATGCCTCCCTTAATAGCAATTTACCTCACTGCACATAACTACTAAAACTACCCCATATCATACACAATAGATCAATGTATTATTATAAATTCATTATATCAACTGTCTTTTTATGAGTAAATAATGAAGAAATTAAATTCTATGCGAATACTATCTTCCTATATTTCTACTTTAATACAATCAACGAGTAATAAATTCCTCATATTATAATCTTTTATACTAAAAACATTTACACTATTTAGATTAAGGAAAAATTCTATAGAAAATCCTTGCGTCATTATTCTATATAATTTACTATATATAGAGAAATCTGATTATAAAAAGGAGTCATCATGGCTAATATCAATGAAAACTACTTAAACCTACAAGGTTCTTATTTATTCGCTAATATTGCTAAAAAGGTAAATGAGTACCAAACTGCTCATCCAGATGCAGATATTATTCGTCTTGGTATCGGCGATGTTACATTACCTCTTGCTCCAGCAATTATCGATGCTATGAGTAAAGCTGTTCAAGAAATGGGAAAAGCAGAAACATTCCGAGGTTATGGTCCTGAACAAGGATATGATTTCTTACGTCAAGCTATTGTTGATGGCGATTACAAACCATTAGGCGTAGATATCGCTATTGACGAAGTATTCGTTTCCGATGGTGCAAAATCTGACGTTGGTAATATCCAAGAGTTATTCAGCGAAGATAACATCATTGCTATCACAGATCCTGTGTACCCAGTATACTTAGACTCCAACGTTATGGGTGGTCGTACTGGCGAAGCTGTAGATGGCATCTTCCAAAAGGTTGTATACCTCCCTACTTACGCAGAAAATAACTTCTCTCCAGAATTCCCTTCTGAACATGTAGACATCGTATACCTTTGCTCACCTAACAATCCAACCGGTACTGTTTTGAGCCGTGCTCGTTTAGCAGAATGGATCAAATGGTGTAAAGATAATGATGCCATTTTGATGTTTGACTCCGCTTACGAAGCTTTCATCAGCACAGAAGACACTGTAAAATCTATCTATGAAATCGAAGGTGCTCGTGAAGTAGCTATCGAGTTCCGGTCCTTCTCCAAAACTGCAGGTTTCACTGGTACACGTTGTGCTTACGCCGTAGTACCTAAAGAGGTAACTGGCAAAACTAAATCTGGTGAACGCCAACCGCTAAACCCTATGTGGAACCGTCGTCAATGCACTAAATTCAATGGTGTTCCTTACATCATTCAACGTGGTGCAGAAGCAGTATACACAAAAGAAGGACGTGAACAAACACGTGCAAACATTGCGTACTATAAAGAAAATGCCCGCATCATCAAAGAAGGTCTTGAATCTATCGGCCTTACTGTATATGGCGGTGTGGACGCTCCATATATTTGGCTAAAAACGCCTGGCAACATGACTAGCTGGGAATTATTCGACATCTTGCTCGAACAAGTTCAAATCGTATCTACACCAGGCTCTGGCTTTGGCCCTCATGGTGAAGGTTACCTTCGTTTGACAGCATTTGGTAGCCGTGAAAATACAATTCGCGCCGTTGAAAGAATCAAAACATTACAATTCTAATATAATTATGTCTAGATTTAGGTTTAGATTTATATCTTGATTTATATTTAGATTACATTAAATCTGGATTATGTGATTTAAAATAGTTTATATCTATAAAACTAAAAGACCGATTACAGTCCTTCAATAGGAATGTAGTCGGTCTTTTTATATACCCTTACATATATGAATATTTAATTCTAGTATTCCTTAACACTATAGTACTAACAAATAACATCCCCATATTATTTGTGTCCGCTATATTTACCATTAATTAAAAGTTATGACGAATCCCTGCGTCAATACGATAGGAATTGTCTACGATAGCACCAAAGTTTTTAGTGAAAGTCCCATAAATATATGTATTAGGACGTACACTCCATGAACCACCTAACTCAAGATCTAACCATGTATCTTTAAGGTTCACTTCACTGCCTGTAGTTGGCTCACCGGTCATGCTATAAGTAGCTTTCATTTTACCAGAGAATTCATGCGCTAATGCTACTTTGAGGAAAAGGTTGCTATTCTTACTTTCCTTGCCAATGCCTACACCAATACGACCAATAACGGAGTTTACCGCATCAGAGTTAATATGCACTGTGCTACCTGTATTTGTACGAGCATCAAAGTTTACACCAGACAATCGACTAACCGTCAATTCTGCGTTAGGATCGATGTAAAAACCATTGTCTTTCTTGATTCGTTTACCATATTCAACGCTCAAAGAGGTACCTGTATTGTGGTAATCTCCGCTCAAACTTGTACCCAAGCTATTGCGTACAGTGAAATCATTTTTCAAACGACTTACTTTACCAATCACATCCAAATAACGACCATCATTATATTGTTTTGCACCGTATAATGCTAAACCTGCGGTTTTACCGGATCCAGAACCTAAAGCGTAATCGCTATTGCTTGTACCATATAACAAGGCCCCACCAATAGTCCAATCGCCACGCAATGTGTCATAGCCTACTTGTGCCATGTTATAGGTTTGATTTACATAGGCGCTGTCCGTAATTTTAGATTTACCACCGATGTATTTTCCCCATACACCATGCTTATTGGAGTTGAGTCGCACATCACCGAGGCGACGTTGTAAATCATTCGTATCGGCTCTCATTTGCATCACAGAGGAGGCTAACGCACTCTTAGCACCAGAAACAACTTCGCTTTCACGAGCTGTCACAACCGCTTGGTCAGTAATACTAGGTTTCCCATCAACAGTAAAGCTATCTGTACCAAGCTTAGTGGAATATGCAGGGCTAATAAGGCCTGAATCGACTTGAACATTCACATTTAAATTACGTTCACCCTTGGTAAAGCCGGTATATGTTAATTTATTAGCCAACTGCTGCAAAGTACCTCTTGAGTTATCTACATTTACAGACCCTTTAAGTGCATCTACCGAACTGCGCATAGTCACAGAAGAACCTTTATCAGCATGGTTGATAACGACTTTGCCCTTACCTTGTGCAGTCGCAGGGGCTCCTTTTTCATAGTCGATAGCTGCATGACCAGCATAGTTGTTAATAGTAATAGGTCGTGGATCTACGGCTTGGATAATACCTTGACTATTTATATCTTTACCACCAATAAAATGTTCTACACGACTACCTGTATATAAATAGTTTGCATTATTAGGACGACCTTGTGTAGGATATACGCGTTCAGCTCCTAGCCATTCATTGCGCCAAGTCGCACCATTTTGTAAGTATAATCGCAAACCACCATGGTACGGATTGTTGTTGCTTTCATCAAATTCATTAAGTACGCCCCCTACCAATTTAGAATTTGGTGTTGTTAAACCTAAAGAAATTTCAGATCCATGGTTATGTGGATTCTTGTCGATACCATAGTTTTTATCTAAAAATCCTATATTACCATACATCTTCACATCATTCGTTCCCGGATGTAAGCCATCCATACCTGTATTTACATAAACAAAACCTTCTTCAGATAATGCAGAATAGGTATCAGAGGTATCTAAAGGATATGTTTTTATATCAGCCCCACCTAGTATGCGAATATATCCATCTTTATTAGCTTGCAAACCAACGCCAACAGCATCGACTTTAGCATTACCCTTTACGGTAATTCGAGTATCATCGTTATTTCCATCATTAGTAAGTCCACCATAACCAGCATAGATACCGCTCATATAATAATGTGCCAAATCAGGTCTACGTTTCGCACCACTTTCTGCAGGTGCTGGGTTTTTAACTGTTACAGTTACATTTTTATCGATAGCAACTTGTGTCCCATCAAGGGCATAAATACCTGTAACATTATTATGATATTTTGTTCCATTTACACCTAAACCTGATACATTAACAGTTAAGTCATCTGTATAATGTCTCTTTTCCCCCCACAAATTAAGACCAATGGATTTCCCATCTGTATGACTTTCCACAGTTGTGGCTGATACCATGGTAAAAGCATTAGCCCCTGTTACGATTAATGCAGCAATAACAGCAGCTTTTACATTTCTTCTCATGTTATACCTCCTTAACACTTCAACTATGAACATAACTAGCTAATATAACCAATTTAATTGTATCTAGATTCAGGGTATATGTGTCAATTTCTACTCAAATGATTTTTTATTTGTCCCCTATAACAACACGATATATATCGATACAGTTGTGCACAAATTACTTGTTTAAATTAGATATTAATTATTTTCTATACCCTCTAATAAATTCTATAGAAAAATATTAAAAGCTATTAATTTTATGCTATAATAAATATGTTAATTATTAAATTTCAACTTATATAGGAGGCTAATATGAATATTCGTATTGGTATCGTTGGTTATGGCAACTTAGCTCGTGGCGTAGAAGCATCTGTTCAGTTACAACCTGATATGGAGCTCATCGGCGTATTTTCTCGCCGTCAAGGTATTGAAACTGTATCTGGTGTACCTACTTACACGATGGAAGATATTCCTAACTTTAAAGGCAAAATCGATGTAATGGTTCTTTGCGGTGGTTCTGCAACAGATCTTATCGAACAAACACCGATGGTAACAAAATACTTTAACTGTATCGATTCCTTCGATACACATGCACGTATTCCTGAACACTTCGCTAATGTAGATAAAGTAGCTAAAGAGGCCAAAACTGCTACATTAATTTCTTGTGGTTGGGATCCAGGCATGTTCTCTTTGCAACGCGTTTACGCGGAAGCAATCTTACCAAAAGGTAAATCCTACACATTCTGGGGTCGCGGTGTATCCCAAGGTCATTCCGATGCCATTCGCCGTATCGATGGTGTTCTTGATGCTCGTCAATATACTGTGCCTAAAGAACAATACCTAGAAGCTATCCGTAACGGCGAAACTCCAGATGTTGATGGCTATAAAGGTCACCTTCGTGAGTGCTATGTAGTAGCGGCTCCTGATGCGGACAAAGCTAAAATCGAAAACGAAATCAAAACTATGGAAAACTACTTCGTAGGCTATGAAACTGTAGTCAACTTCATTTCCCAAGAAGAACTTGATCGCGACCACAAAGGCATTCCACATGGTGGCTTCGTTCTTCGCTCTGGTGAAAGTACAGAAGGCACACGTCACGTTATTGAGTACTCCTTGAAACTTGACTCTAACCCTGAATTCACAGGCTCTGCACTTGTTGCTTACGCTCGTGGTCTCTACCGACTTGCTAAACACGGCGGCACAGGTTGCTATACAGTATTCGACATTCCACCGGCTTGGATTTCCACACAATCTGCTGAAGAATTAAGAGCACATTCTCTATAATAGAGTGAGGTCCTCATAAACTTAATAGATGAGGGCCTTTTTTATACCCAAAAAATACTATTAGAAACTCTATTACCGGATATTTTCTACATATTTTAACTTTATAATATTCTTCTATATGTATATAAAAATTAGGAATTAGAAGTTTATTTTTTTAAATGCTAAGATAAATTTATTTAATTTATATCCATCATGGAGGTGCCGTATGAAACTGAAAAATTTTATACACAATAGTCTTATAGCAGGATTATTAATATGTCCTCTACTATTTGCCGGTTGTACCAATTCTGTTGGTCCAAACGATAAACCCAACGATAATATAAAAGTCGTTACAGATTTAACCGGTACAGACGTATCTATGAAGAAAGAAATTAATCGTATCGCTATCGTCCCTATCCCTTGGACCTCTATTGTATATGCAGTTGATGGTAGCGATAAAAAAATAGTAGGTATCCATCCATCAGCTAAAAAATCATATGAAGCCAGTATATTTAAGACGTTAGCGCCTGATTTAGAAAATGTTAACTCATCATTTGTAGACAACAATTTCAATGTTAATTTTGAAGAAGTTGCTAAGCTAAAGCCTGATGTTGTCATCATTTGGGATTATCAACCAGAAGTAGCAAAAAAACTTAAAGAGCTAGGTATACCTGCTGTATCCATAAAGTATGGAACATTGGAAGATATTCAAAACGGAATTCGTCTATTAGGGAAGATTCTAGATAAGCCGGAACAAGCTGAAGCCTTAATCTCATACCATAAAGATTCAGAAGCATATTTTAAACAAAAAAATGCTTCTGCGTTACCAAATAAGCCAAAAGTATTATATTTACAAAATAAGAATTTAACTGTCGCAGGGAACAAATCTGTCAACCAACTCATGATTACTATGACAGGTGGTGAAAATGCTGCAAAAGATACAAAAGGTAGCTGGACTAAAGTCTCAATGGAAGAAATCATGACCTGGGATCCCGATATAATTATATTAAGCAACTTTGATTCTATTACACCTGATGATATTTATCAGGATAAGCTTGAAGGTCAAAATTGGAGTAACATAAAAGCTGTAAAAACGCATCGAGTTTATAAAGCACCTATGGGAATCTATCGTTGGGATGCACCTAATGTAGAAACACCATTAATGATGAAATGGATGGGACAACTCATTCAACCTGACACTTTTAATGACTATATATTACGTGACGATTTAAAACAATTTTACAGTACCTTCTACCACTATAATCTCACAGATAGTGAAATTAATACCATCTTAAATACTTCTATAAATAACACTCCCACATTTTAACTAAGGAGTACTCATGAGCTCTCAAAATAAATATCTAGTTATATTTTTCTGCCTTTTAGTATTTCTCGCTCTTACTGTATTAGTATCCTTGATGACTGGACGATATATGCTAATGCCTACACAAGTTATAAATATTTTATCAAACGGAAACTCTGCCGCTGCATTTGATATGGAATCCGCCGTAATTTGGAATCTTCGTATTCCTCGAATTTTACTAAACATACTTGTTGGTGGGGCCCTTGCAATTGCTGGTACCGTTTTTCAAGGTATTTTCAGAAATCCATTAGTCAGTCCGGATATATTAGGTGTTAGTTCCGGTGCAGCCTTTGGCGCTGCACTGGGAATATTAATTTCTGGAATAAATATATATGCTACGGGATTTGCACTTATCTTTGGTATTGTCAGTGTTTGCCTCACATATAGTCTAGCTCGACTAAGGAACCAAATCACGTCATTATCACTGGTTTTATCAGGAATGATTGTTTCTGCTATTTTCGGAGCATTAATAGCTCTAATTAAATATGTAGCTGACCCGTATGACAAATTACCAGCAATTACATATTGGTTAATGGGTAGTTTTTCTACAGCTTCCTACGAAAATGTTTCACTCGTCTCTATTCCTATCATCTTTGGATGCGCTGTACTATACTTCCTACGTTGGAAAATCAATATTCTCTCTATGGGAGATGAAGAAGCTACAGCACTCGGGGTAAATCCTTTTAAGTTACGCCTAATTATCATTGCTATGGCCACGTTAATAACTGCAGCTTGCGTAACCATCACAGGAATTATCGGTTGGGTAGGACTTGTCATTCCACATATTTGTCGCATGTTAATAGGTGTAGATCATCAGAAACTACTTCCTATCTCCATCATTGTCGGAGCTATTTTCATGATTATCGTGGATTTAATCGCACGCTCAGCTATTGCTGCAGAAATACCAATAGGAATAATCACCGCCTTAGTAGGGGCCCCATTCTTTGCTTGTCTTTTTTACCGTACACGAGGTGATTGGAAATGATTTTTGAATTGAGAAACGGCTCATTTGCTTATAATAAAAAAGATTATATTTTCAAAGACATTTCTTTCACAATAAAATCGGGCGAAATATTGACTATTTTAGGCAGGAACGGGATTGGAAAAACAACATTAGTAAAATGTATCTCCCGTATACAGCAGTTGCAAGAAGGCAACATATACATAAATAATAAACTAGTTAGTCCCCATGATAATGCTCCTATTGGCTATGTTCCGCAAGCAAGAGAGTTATCATTTCCTTATACGGTAGAAGAAATCGTATTAATGGGACGCAGTAGACATATTGGTATGTTTTCTGTACCTACAGATAAAGACTATGAAATAGTCCACTCTGTCCTAAAAAGAATAGGTATTTCCTCACTCGCTTCCAAAATAGCATCAAGCTTAAGTGGAGGTCAGTTGCAATTGGCATTTATTGCCAGAGCACTAGCGAGTGAACCGCAACTGCTCATTATGGACGAACCAGAATCACATTTAGATTTTAAAAATCAGTATACCATGCTTTCACTTATTCGAAACATCGTAGATGAATCTAATCTTGCTTGCATTATGAACACACATTATCCTGATCATGCACTTCAAATATCTGATAAAACTTTAATGCTAAAACCTAATAACTATATTTTAGGTACCACCAAGAATACTGTAACAGAAAATAATCTGAATGATTTCTTTGATGTTCGTACCAAAATCATTGTAGGAAAAGAGGATAATAAATCCTATTCAGGGTTTATAGTACTTGGCACTAAAGAATGATAAAGTTCTTTTACAATTATATATGATATTCATTCAATAAAATTTTTAACGAAACTTACAGAACGTGCTTTCGGTAATCTACAAATATAAAATAGTTACAATGCCGCTAATTAAAAGAGACCATCTTAAGATGGTCTCTTTTTTGTCCTATAAACTTTTTTTACACTTACTTAATACCAACGTGTTAATGGCAACTCGTTCGTAACACCTTTTGTCATCAGAATTTGATGCAAGTCCATATTACCGATGTAGAAACCTGCCGCACATCCACAAAGATACAGATCCCACATGCGTACGAATTCACTGCCTCGTTTCGCTTCTACTTGCTCACGGACGCCTTGGAAATTGTTATACCAATGCATTAAAGTCTTATAATAGTGATACCGCAAACTTTCAACATCGATGACATTCATATCATAGTCATAAGCGAGGCTGACCATTTCGCGAAGGGACGGCAAACATCCGCCCGGGAAGATATATTTACGAATCCAGGCACTTGTTTCCTTTTCAGAAGGATCACTGATGTAGTGAAGCAGGAACAAACCACCGTCTTTAAGCATATCCGATGCGTCCTCCATATACAGAGGAAAATTAGGCCGACCTACATGTTCAAGCATGCCGATGCTGACAATACGGTCAAAGGTACGCCTGGAAGCTGCTACGTCGCGATAATCTATAAGTTCAATCTCAACCTGTCCTTCAAAACCATATTCTTTAATGCGTTCCTGTCCTTTTTTCCATTGTTCTTCGGAAAGAGTACACCCATAGCCCTTAACCCCATATTTACGAGCCGCTTCAATGAGAAGGAATCCCCATCCGCAACCAATATCAAGTAAAGTCATACCCTCTTTTAAGTACAATTTATCGAGAATATGATGAACCTTTTGATATTGCGCATCTTTGAGACTATCATTCTCATGCTTAAAATACGCACAGGAATAGCTCATGGTTTCATCGAGCCACAATTTATAGAATTCATTGCCTAAATCATAATGGGAAGATACTTGTTGTTTTTGATCTTTCTTTTTAAGACCTGCATTAAAGAGCGAGCTAAGTACCTTACGATTGATAGAGTCCTTACCTACATGACCAAGGACTACACAAAGGGCTTTAAACAAATCCCCTTCAATTTCGATATCTTTACGCATATACGCTTCACCGAGGGCGAGTTCTGCGGATATTAACAAATCCTTCTTGGGAATATCGCGATTAACGATGACGGTAAACTCGGATTCTCCGTCACCGATTGTATATTCATTATCTCCAATTTTTACGGTAAAACAATGATCATTGAAACGTTCTAAATAATGGACTAAGAAACTATCAAATAGCTTGGAAAACATACTGAACTTCCTTTCCTATTAGCTTTCACTATATAGGTTTAAAAATATATTCATTAACATGATTGGATACATCCCATACCCTATTAATATATACACCTATAAATTATATCTATATAGTTACGGCGAATAAAAATCTATATTAATCCTATATTTTAATATGAACTTATCACATTATTTAAGTAATATATTTAACTCTATTTATATTATAGCACTTTGAAATAATCTATTTTATATTTATTGAGTAATTCCATCCTATTAGTATGGTATAATATTTATTTGATAAGGTTTATAACAAACTATTGCTATAAACTTTCACAAAGAACGAAATCAATTTGTTAATAAAAGGTGGTACCATGAGCACAAATTTAGAAGTAGGCATCGTAGGCCTTCCAAATGTTGGTAAAAGTACATTATTCAACGCTATCACAAAAGCGGGCGCTGAAGCTGCCAATTATCCATTCTGTACAATTGAACCTAATGTAGGTGTCGTTGACGTTCCAGATAATCGTTTAGCTGTATTGGCTGAAATGTTCGGTTCCAAACGCATCCTCCCTGCTGCTATGCGCTTCGTAGATATTGCTGGCCTCGTAGAAGGTGCATCCAAGGGCGAAGGTTTGGGTAATAAATTCCTTAGCCATATCCGCCAAGTAGATGCGATAGCACAAGTTATTCGTTGTTTCGATGACCCTAACATCACTCACGTTTCTGGCTCTATTGATCCAATTCGCGACATTGAAATCATTAATACTGAGCTCTGCCTAGCTGACCTTGAATCCGTAGAAAAACGAAAACAACGTATTGAAAAAATTGCTAAATCTGGCGACAAAGATGCACGTGCTGAATTACCATTGTTAGAACGCATCATCGAAGGTTTAGGTGAAGCAAAACCCGTTCGTGCACAAGGTCTTGATGAAGACGAATTGGAAATGATCAAAGAGTTGACATTGCTTACAGCAAAACCATCTCTTTATGTAGCCAATATTTCTGAAGATGAAGTATCTGATTATTCTGCCAACGAATATGTAAAACGCGTAGAGGAATATGCGAAAAACGAAGGCGCTGGTATCGTTGTTGTGTCCGCACGTATCGAGTCCGAAATTGCAGAGTTATCCGAAGAAGAATCCGCTGCATTCCTTGAAGATCTTGGCCTTGAAGAGTCTGGCTTAACTAAACTTATCAAAGCAAGTTATGCACTTTTAGGTCTTATCAATTACTTCACAGCTGGTGAAATGGAAGCTCGTGCTTGGACAATCGTAAATGGTACCAAAGCACCTCAAGCTGCTGGTAAAATTCACTCGGATATTGAAAAAGGCTTTATCCGCGCTGAAATTGTCTCCTTTGATGATCTACAAGCTTGCGGTAGCCAAAACGCGGCTAAAGAAAAAGGCCTTGTACGCCTTGAAGGTAAAGACTACGTTATGAAAGACGGCGATGTAACCCATTTCCGCTTCAATGTATAAACAAACTTATATAACAAAAACCAGTAAATCTCAGGATTTACTGGTTTTTTATTACTAATTATAACCTTTATATAATATTATTTATCGTCTTTATGAAGAACATTTTTGACGCCACTAATCGCACCATCTACAGCATCTTTAACATCTTCAGCTGCTTTTTTGAGATCTTCAGCAACATCATGTGCAGCATCTTTAACTTTTGCAGCTGTATTTTCTACAGCACCTTCTGCTTCCAATTTTTTGTCACCAGTTAATTTACCGGCATTTTCTTTTAATGCACCTTTAGCTTGATTTAATTTATCTTCTAATGCCATAATTATGAATCCTTTCATATGAAATCATGTTTAGTTATGTTAGCTATATATGTTAGCTATACTTTTAAAAATAGATTACTATCCCTTTTTCCCGAAGAAAAACGAAACAACAGCAACAACAATTACAGCGCCAAGAACAGAAGGAATTAATGCCATGCCAGCTAAGCTAGGACCCCATGTGCCAAATATTGCTTGACCCACGGACGAACCAACTAAACCAGCAACAACATTGGCAATAACGCCCATTGCTCCACCTTTGTTAGTGATGGCTCCCGCAAGAAAACCGATAAAACCACCAACAATAATTGACCATAACATACGATCACTCCTTCCTATTTAATCAATATATTTATAATATCCTACCAAATTATACGGGCTTTATAAATATAATAAATAATGTGTATATTTATAATATACCATTCATTTCTAAAGATTAGATGAAGAAATTCGATATGGTTATAAAAGTCGCAATCGATTAAACTACTGTAACAATTTCATTCATTGTGCGACGTGTTTTATTGCGATGCGGTTCTTCATCGCGATAACCAAAAGCAGCCATAACGGCAATACCAAAATGTTTTGTATCAAAGAGCCCTAGTTCATCACCTAAAAAAGCTGTCATCTTATCTTGATTAAAGCCTTCCAATGCACAGGAATCAAGACCTTCATAAGCAGCCATAGTCATCATGTTAGCCATTACAATATACGCTTGCTTAGAAGACCAATCAAAGGCAGCACGATCAGACTCAAATGTTTTATAGTCTTCAGTTGTGAACTGAGCATATTTTTCTTTATAAATAGCATCGACTTCAGCAGGTAATTGTTTCACCTCTTCTTGAATGTAGCGTACATAAGGGGAATCAAATTCCAAATCCACCTTTTTACGTGTTAAAAACACTACGAAATGACTCGCTTCAAGACCAGCTTGAATCCCCCAACCATAAGCTTTCATCTTTTCACGGATTTCAGGATTTTGAATAACTAATAATTGGTAAGCTTCAAAACCTAAGGAGGTTGGAGACAAGCGCGCCGCCGTTAAAATACCTTGCCAATCTTCATCAGAAATCTTTTCAGCGCTATCAAATTTCTTACATGCATAGCGATATGTCATAGCATATTCTAAATCTTTACGATCAAATTTAGGGGCTGTTAATTTTACATTTTCTATTTCATATTTACTCATATATACCTCCATAATTAATATCTGTAATTGATAAAATATATCATGTTTCTATAGTACCACACTCATCGTTCAAGTTATATGAAGATGGACACTAAAGTAAAAAAAGCCTAGACAACGTCTAGACTTTATACGGTACGGCTAGCTCTCCTTTTTCATACCAAAAGAAGCCAGACATACTAATTTTATGTTCTTTTAAAATGGTCTTTACTTGATCCACTATACTTGAGTCTATTGCAATAGATAAACCGCACATATCGTAAAGTTCTGGGGGTGTGGCCATCAACTGATGAGGCACATCTAACTCGGTTAATACTTTATCCGCTTTATCACCAAAATAATAGGATGTAAAAACGACAAGTAATTTTTTATTTTCCAATGCCTCACCTCTTACCAAAGTAGATACGATTAAATGTCTTTCATCTCAATGATTCATTTTAGAAATAAGAAATCTACTTTAAATCAGTAGCTCTAAATCGATATATCAAAATAAAATACTAATATTATAGCTTAACAATATTATCTCCAAGGATTGCATCTGTAATAGCGTACATATTAGTAATACTGCCTACGCCCAGCTTATCTTTTACACCGAAATAATCAAGACAAATGCCGCATGCTGCAATTTCTACACCAAGCTCAGCTAATTTCTTGATATTTTCCAAATGAACCGAATCATTGACTACCATCTTAACACTGCTATTGATGAAATAAATCTTAGAAGGCTTTACGTCAGCTTCAAGCATACATACCCAGAAGGTTTTCATCAAATTTCGGCCAAGCTCTTCACTACCTTCACCAAGATAATCCTTCGTCATCAAAATGACGCGATTTCCATAGTTCATAGGTTCACAACTTACTTCCGTTACCGAATTTGCATTTGGTGTCATAGTAAGATAAAAATCCTTGCCATCTTGGCGAATACCTACACCATAACCACGAGACTTACCAAACTTCTCTACATTATCGCGGCTCACTTCATTATCTACAATTGTAATAATAACAGCATTTGGATTCGCATCACTTACCTTCTTAGTTTCAATAACAGGTTTTGGACACAAGCTACCGCGCACATCTACCGTTAATTCCTTTGTATTGCTCATCATACACCTCTATATACATTATATAATTTGTGAAAG
>NZ_QTMT01000003.1:0-302586 GCF_003603295.1 Veillonella sp. AF13-2 | reverse complement strand
AAAGTATCAGCTATCAGCTATCAGCTATCAGCTATCAGCTATCAGCTATCAGCTATCAGCTATCAGCTAATAATAATTTAATTAAATATCTATCCTCAATAGTATAGACCTGATTTTTATAATTTTATTCTGTAACGCGTACCGCTAAACCACTGAAGCTTTCAACAGTACCCACAATAGCAGCACAGTCAATACCCGCCTTATGAAAGGCCTGAACAAGCGGCTCACCTTCGCTAGCAGGAACAGAGAATAGTAACCCACCAGAGGTTTGAGGATCAAATACAATATCCGACCATATAGGATCCAAGTCCTCATCAACTTGTACTTCAGTTATAGCCTTGCGATTACCATAAGATGCAGCCGGAATTAACCCCATTTGAGCCGCCTCGATGACATCATCAAAAAGAGGGATGTCGTAAACTTTAATATGAATCGTCACATTAGAAGCACTCGCCATTTCTACGGAGTGTCCCATGAGGCTAAAGCCTGTAACATCTGTACAAGCATGAACTGTAAAGTTATGCGCCACCTCAGCCGCTACACGATTTAAAGTACTCATACTAGTGACGGCCTGTTCCGTGCCTACAGGGAATAAATCTGCTTTCAACGCATTATTCATAATACCTGTACCAATGCGTTTTGTTAGCACCAACACGTCCCCTACTTGAGCACCTTTATTTTTCCAAATCTGATGGGGATTTACTTGACCAGTCACAGACATCCCAAAGATAGGTTCCTTATTTTCAATGCTGTGTCCACCTACGATGGCTGCACCAGCCTCGGCTACAATCGAACCAGCCCCATTTAACACATCCGTCAAAACACCTTGCTCGACGAGAGGAACCGGAAAGCCTACGATATTCATCGCTGTTAAAGGAGTTCCACCCATAGCATACACATCGCTTAGCGCATTAGCAGCTGCAATTTTACCGAATAAACCAGGATCATTAACCATAGGTGTAAAGAAATCTAAGGTTTGCACCAATGCAAAGGTATCCGAGATTTGATATACACCTGCATCATCGGCACCAGTCATATCTGCGAGAACATGTTCGTTAGTAACGGGTGTTACAGCTTTCAGCACACGGTTTAATATATGAGGCCCAATCTTACACGTGCAGCCTCCACTTGTCACATAATCAGTAAGTCGTACCATAATCCCTCCTTACTCATTTTCCGGCAATCGAGAGATGATTTTCTTAACAGCCTTCTCAAATTTAGGGCGCGGCATCAAGAGTTGATGACCACATCCATTACATACGATGAGAAAGTCTGTGCCGATTCGCTTAACTTCCCACTCATCACTGCCGCAAGGATGTGATTTTTTCATCTTCACTACATCGCCTACGTAATATCTAACAAATGCCATAGCGCCTCCTTTAACTTCTGTCAGTATTTATATATTTATTATACATAAAATAGTTGATTCTATAAATATATCCTGATTCTATAGTTCAATCGTCTATTACATAACCATAAAATTTTCGCCCTAAATATATAATGTACAGATTTGATATGTCTGCTGTTCTTATAATTAAAACCATAACACAAGAAAAATAGTATTATATAATCACCAAAAGATCACAAAAATGTTTATCTTAATCATTATATTTTATAGGGAAATATTAGTGCATCTAAAGAAATCAACATTAATAACTAAACAATAATGATTTTTCATTTAGTTATCATTCTCAATATCAAAATAAAGATTTTTTATAAATCCCATACTATTCAATCTTTATAAACCCACATTTTTACTACATTGATAATATTTATCATTTAGAAAATTTTCGAAATAAATTTTACAAAAAGACTTGCATTTCTCATTTAGTATGTTACAATATAGTCAACAATGATTATTCGTTAAGTGTACGGATAACACATTGTATATAAAACTGTTAAGACGGCAAGTGCCGAAACACACAAATAAGTAAGTACTATTTTAAGAGTTAAGCAAGTGTCTATTTAATCTAAGAATAAGTTTTCTTACTAAGGCGAAGTCGCCCTCGAAATTGATAGAATAAGTATTCTATTCCATTGCATTCACAACCAAGTGGTTATGAATATATACGTTAAGTAACAATTTTGAAAATTATCGTAAGTACAAAGGAGTATTAAAATGGCAGAATTAAAAGGTTCTAACACTGAAAAAAATCTTCAAGCAGCATTTGCTGGCGAATCCCAAGCATTCCAAAAATATACATTCTACGCTAGTGCAGCTCGTAAAGCTGGCATGAACGAAATCGCTGACTATTTCGAAGAAACAGCTCACAACGAATCTGCACATGCTAAATTGTGGTTCAAAGCTCTTCATGGTGGCGATATTTCCGCTGATATCGAAGCTAACCTTCGCGATGCAGCAGCTGGTGAAAACTACGAACATACTACAATGTACAAAGAATTCGCTGACGAAGCTGAAAAAGAAGGCTTTGCTAAAATCGCTTTCCAAATGCGCGAAGTTGGTAAAATCGAAGCTCGTCATGAAGCTCGTTACCTTGCATTAGCAGCTCAAGTATCCGGTAACAAAGTATTCCACAATGACGAACCAGTAGCTTGGATCTGTGCTAACTGCGGTTACGTACACGTTGGTGAAGAAGCTCCAAAAGTTTGCCCTGTATGTGCACACCCACAAGCTTTCTTCCACCGTTTCGTTGAATCCATCTAATCTATAAGTACGACACTAACTAGATTAATAACCTGTAAGTACAGATTTTAATAAAACTATACCTGTAAGTACAATCTAAACTTACAGTAAGTACTGACAACTTCCTTAACAAAAAGACGATGACATTTGTCATCGTCTTTTTTTGCATTCTTTTGCTAGATTTTTATTTTATCTACTAAATTTTTAAATTCTTCTGCTGCTTCATATGGATTATCTGCATGAGCAATAGCAGATATTACGGCTACTCCACTGGCACCAGCTTGCAAAACAGGCGTTGCGTTAGCTAACGTAATCCCACCTATACCAACACAAGGTAATGTTAAGCCTTCTGCTCGTAACTCAGTAATACAATCTGGTCCGCATGGCTCTTGTGCATCAGGTTTGCTACTTGTAGCATACATAGGACCTACACCGACACAATCTGCATACACTACATCAGTCTTATGAAGTTCCTCCACAGAATGAATGGATATACCAACAACCTTATTTCCTACAAGATTACGAACGTCTTCTAAACGCATATCCTCTTGTCCTACGTGAACACCATCAGCATTAACAGCCACTGCTAAGTCTACATCGTCATTAATAATATAAAGCACATTATACACGGCACAAATTTCTTTTAACTGCTGAGCTAATTCTAGTTTCTGTTGTCCTTCTAATGTTCCTATGCCCTTCTCTCTAAACTGAAAGCATGTAACGCCACCCCGACAAGCAGCTTCAACAGTGTCCAATAAATGTCTTTCATTAAATCCTACATCCTGTGTACCACTAATAAAATATACCTTTAATTGATCAGGTACAACTACGGGGCGTATTCGATTTTTAGATAAAAGCATCGCATCATCGAATTCATATAAGGCATCCATAAATGCCACACTAAAGATGCCAGGTTTTACACCGCTCACCTTAACCGCACTTTCACCAGCAAGTCCATAGTAAGCCAGTGCATACGCAAGAAACTCACCGATAGACAGGTTATCCATAAATGGATAATAGGAACTAAAGAATGCAGCTAAGACAGCTCCTAATAGACAGCCGGTCCCTGTTACCGCTGTCATGATTGAGTGACCATGAGGAACTGCAAATACGCGAGTTCCATCAGAAACGTAGTCCTCTTCCCCCGTTGCGACGACAGGACAGTTAATTTGGCGTGCAAGACGATACGTTATAATTGCGCTATCCTCAACTTGTTCTCCATCTACACCCTTACCCGAAAGAGAACTATCAATCTTATGATTTGTATTAAGAGCATCATAGATGGCTTTAATTTCACTTTGGTTCCCTCGTAGCAACGAAATAGCACCAGTTTTAATCAAGTCTAAAACAACAGATAATCGATAAGCCCCGGCGTGACAACCCACAGGGTCTAGTATAATGGGTACCTCATGAGCCTTCGCTAATTTAACAGCCTCTTTGTAATAAGTAACCTTATCTGGTGTAACGGTCCCAATATTGATGAGCAGTGCAGAAGCATGAACGATAAGGTCTTTTAAGTCTTCGCTACACTCACTCATCACGGGTGATGCACCGATGGCTAGCAAACCGTTAGCTGTAAAGGTCCGCACCACATCATTGGTAATACAAATAACAAGAGGATTTTTTTTGCGTAGAGACTCTAATATATTCAGTTCGGACCAATTTGAACCATTTATATTTGGATTGTTGTAGGTCATATAACTATCTCCTCTAGTCATTTTTCAAAAGTTCATCCATCGTTTGAGGGCCATTTACCAATAACCCATAAGCCATATGATTAACAGGTCCACAGCCATTTCCAAGTGCTGGATTATGCTTAATCGCAAGGGAAATATAGTTCTTTGCAATGCCAATTGCATCCATTACATCACGCCCTTTGGCGAGCTCTGCCGTAATAACCGCCGAGAAGGTGCAACCCGTACCGTGAGTATGAACAGTATCATATTTAGGACTTGTCCACGTACGCACATCTCCATCTTTGGTGAAAGCATAATCCGTAGCATCATCTCCAATATGGCCGCCTTTTATAATAACCACTCGAGGTCCTAATTCATGTAAAATACGCTTAGCTGCTGTTGTAATGTCACTTTCACAAGAGATAGACATATCCGCTAACACCTCTGCCTCGCTACGATTAGGTGTAATAACTGTAGCGACCGGAATGAGTTTAGATTTTAAGAAATCGACGGCCTCATCCGATACAAGTCGATCACCGCTGGTGGCAATCATAACTGGATCCATCACATAAGGGATGTTCTTACTCACATAAGGATAGATGAGATCCATCATCTCTGGTAAAGCAATCATACCTGTCTTAACGGCTTGAGGAAGAATATCTGAATATACATCGTGTAACTGTTTTTCTATGCTTTCTAGCGATAGGTGTTCTACGTGGTGAACCCCTGTTGTATTTTGGGCTACTACGGAGGTAACCACTGCCATACCATATACATGGCGGCTTTGGAAGGATTTTAGATCGGCCATAATGCCAGCGCCACCACTAGGGTCGGTACCGGCAATTGTTAATGCTGTATGTAGTTTCATTATGCCTCCTTATGTAACAAATTACGTCGAGATAAGATTTGTAATACCACGAAGCCAATACAAGCTCCGCTAATAGAGCTCATGGAGAAGGATGTAATCAAAGTCAACAACGCCAACGGTTTACCTAGTAAGAAGTTAGCAATTGGATAGCTAATAAGAGCCCCGAGAAGACCTGTACCTATGATTTCTCCTAAAGCCGCCGCCCATATGGCATTGTACTTCTTATATAGATACGCAGATAACCAAGCGCCAATCATACTGCCTGGAAAGGCTAAGGGAGAACCTAGCGCTAGTACATTACGTAAACAAGAGGTACTAAAGGCGGCACCTACAGAGAATCTCGTCCCTACTACAACGGCTAAAATCACATTTATCATATGTTGAAATGGAAAAATTCGAGCAGGCCCAATCGGAATCGACGTAGTCGATAAGACGACACCCAAGGCCACACATATACTAGCAATAATCAGTTTTTTCATAATACCTCCAACTAAATAAAAAATGAGACCACCTCAAATGGAATGGTCTCGTAATAGTTTGGTATTATGTTTCATTCCACTTCCCTACGCCAGTATTATCTGGATCAGGTCTAGGGTTTTGAATGATCAATCTCAGCAAAAGCACCCCTAGTGGCCATATATTTTTATACTCTAGTTATAACATCATTATACAATCTATGCAACAAAAGAATTGACGGTTCTCCCACCACCTCGTATAATGAAGCCATAACGGGGTGCTCACACGAGTGGGCTGAGAGTAAGCTAATGCTTTAACCCATAACCTGATTTGGATAATGCCAACGTAGGGAACATAGAGGATTAAAAGCCGAGTTCCCATGAGCTCGGCTTTTTCTATGACTTCCTGGCAAGGAGGACGTATGACAGATACACACATTACACAACCACAGTTCGCCATGATATGGTTTGGTGCCGCCCTATCTATAGCGGAGATTATGACCGGCACCTATCTGGCACCCTTAGGCCTCACTCAAGGACTATATGCCATCATCTTAGGCCATATCATCGGCGGTATTCTGCTCTTTGGAGCAGGACTCATCGGTGGCCGTTTGCGGCAAGGCAGTATGAACACGACAGCCTTTAGCTTTGGTCCCTTAGGGGCAAAGGGCTTTGCCTTTTTAAATATGATCCAACTAATCGGTTGGACTAGTATCATGATTTACGATGCTATGCTTGCCTTACAAGAGCTGGCGCCCCTATCTCCTATGATTTGGACTATTGCTATTGGGGCGCTCGTCATTTTATGGCTCTTCATCGGTCTCCACAATACAGGCTATATTCAAGCTATCGTATCTGTTTTATTACTAGGCCTCACACTCTACATGGGAGTTCACATGATTTCTCAATGGCCTAGTGACAGTAGCTTCATGACTAATGGCAATATGAGCTTTATAGCAGCCCTTGAGCTATCAATCGCTATACCACTGTCTTGGCTACCTCTCATCAGTGATTATACTCGTGAAAGCAAAAGCCCTTTCTCCGCATCACTAACAAGTGCTACCATCTACACGGTAACGAGTGTCGCCATGTACACCTTGGGCCTTAGCGCGGCGATCTTCGGCGGTGGGGACTCTATCATTACTATTATGATGAACGCAGGCCTTGGTCTTGCAGGACTCATCGTCATTATCTTCTCCACTGTAACTACGACCTTCATGGACGCTTACTCAGCTGGCGTATCTAGTACGACTATCTATAATGGAGCATCTAGTAAAGGCGTAGCTGTTATCGTAACCATTGTCGGCGCCATTGCAGCCATCCTATATCCGATGGACGATATTACAGAATTCCTATATCTCATCGGATCCGTCTTTGCTCCAATGATTGCCATCTTGTTGGCAGACTATTTTGTCAATCGCCAACAAGTGCAAACGCTATCGGCTTATCTAGTTCGCGGGTTGATTTGGGCTATAGCCGTAGGTTTATACCATTATATGTTGCATAGTGAAAGCTCCATAGGTGCAACACTACCAGCCTTTACAATAGCATTTATCGTAACATCCATCGTTGGATTCATAAGTAAAACTGCTAACACCTTACTATAAGCCCATCTTCACAGGTCCAGTGCCGATTTCCAACCATTTCGGCTTCGCTTTCATCATGGGTAACCCATACACATGGCACATCCCATTCGCGAATAATGGAAACAAGATCCTCTCGAACATGCTTACGTAAATTCCAGTCTAGTGCAGATAATGGTTCATCAAGAAGCAAGATGGTTGGTTTAGAGTAAAGAGCACGCCCCAATGCAACGCGTTGCTGCTCACCACCAGACAAGCTACCTGCTTTCGTTTTACGATATTTCTCAAGGCCTAAGCGTTTTAATAAGCTGTCACACATCTCTGACGTGCCTCGTTTACTATAGGTAATATTATGTTCCACCGATAAATGTGGAAATACGATATTACCTTGTGGCATATAGCCAACTTGACGTTCTTGAGCAGGTACCCAGATTTTTTTGTCGCGATCAACCCATATAGTTTCATCATATTGAATGCTACCTGTAGTCGGTTTCACAAGACCTGCAATGCACTTAATAAATGTACTTTTACCACTGCCAGATTGGCCTGTTAACACGGTAATACCAGAAGAAAATACACCATCGGCTTTCACAGTCACAGAAGGTCTAGCTACGGTAAAGGAAAATGTAATCATCGGACCTCCTAATTATTATCAATGTGCCGGAACAAGGACCCCTTTGTGATGAGGTGAATCCCGCTCAACAATGCCAATGTAAGAACACATATATATATAACTAATTCAAAGGCATCCATGTACTGCCCTGCCTCTACATAAGAGTAGATAGCAAGTGGCATGGTGCGTGTTACCCGTGGAATATTACCGGCAATCAAGATTGTAGCTCCAAATTCGCCCATAGCACGACAAAATGCTAAAATACTGCCCGTCAAAATGCCTTTCCAAGCGAGTGGTACAGAAATAGTAAAAAAGATACGTAACTCTGAAGCACCCAATGTGCGCGCTACGTCCTCCATATTATGATCGACAGATTGTAATGCAGAACGCACCGTCTGATAAAATAATGGAAACGCAATAACTGAAGATGCTACCACCGCCCCAGATGCGGCAAACACAACGCTCATCCCATGCGCCTCAAGCCATGCGCCAAAGGCATAGCCTGGCGTAAACACCATGAGAAGAGCAAAGCCAACAACAACTGGTGGCAATACAAGCGGCAAGGTAATAAGTGCATCAATAATAGCCATGCCACTCCATTTACAGCGATTCATCCAATAACATGCGGCTAAACCACTTACAATCACTATGATAAGAGCTATACTTGCTACCCATAGTGATAGCCATAATGGACTCATGTCACGCCCCCTTTCTATACACAACAACTCTACAATATGTGCTATATCCATTAGTCCCAAAATATTTTTAAGCAAATTATATGCCTAAAATCATATCATATACTAGATTATTTAACAGTCATCACTACAAATGAGCTAGAAATTACATACAGTTAAAAATAGCATACCCTTAGAAATAATGTTATTAGTAATACCAATAATGTCTCTATTGTATCATAAGAAAACGCTAGCCCTGAAAGCTAGCGTTTTACTCTTATTTAGAAGTAGAGAAACCGTATTTTTCTAATACTTTTTGGCCTTCTGGGCTCATTACGTATTGGTAGAAGTCTTTTGCCAATGCGTTGTCATATTTTTTGATAATACCGATTGGATAGATAACTGGATCATGAGAGTCAGCAGGTGTTACAGCAGAGATTTCAACGGCATCACCCGCTGCAATAGCATCAGTTTTGTAGATGAAACCAACATCACCAGCACCTTGGCTAATGGAAGCGGTTACAGCTTTAACGTCTTTCGCATACACTACATTAGGTTCTACTTGTTCCCAAACGCCTAGTTTTGTTAATACCTGTTTACCATAGTTACCAGCTGGTACTGTTTCAGGGTTACCTAACACGATACGTTTTACGGAAGCGATTTGATTTAATTCAACTTTAGGTTGGCCTTTTGGAACTACAAGAACGAGTTCGTTAGTTACAAATGGTTTTACGTCAGTTACTAAGTCTTTCTCTTGTAACATTTTCATGTTTTTTTCGTCAGCAGAAATGAACAGACTAGCTGGCGCACCTTGTTCGATTTGTTGACGTAATGTACCAGAGCCAGCAAAATTAATAGCAATTTGATCATCTGCTAAGTTATGGCTTTTTTTGTATGCATCTGCCAATTCGGTAAGAGCACCTTTAAGACTCGCTGCAGCTTGTACAGTAATCTTTTCCGATGTACTTGGTTTAGCCGACTCAGCTTGTTTACTTGCATCATTACCACAACCAACTAAAAAGGCAAGCATGAAAACGCTCATTAACACTAATAAAATTCGTTTCATAATTCCTCCTGTGTATCCCTTATGACCCATGCTATAAAGCTATGCTTACTCACCCTAGAGATACATAATCTAACACTAAACTAAAATATACAATATATTCATATTATACTATAAATCGATAGCTAAAGTCGTATATCCAAAAACACATATTGCATAGATATTTCTGATGATTATGATAAGTAATCATAATCAATAATTTTTTAAATCCCAAAAAATACATACTATGGTATGATAATATTATAAAGAATAAGCACATTCTATAATGCTTATTCACTTTTAACTTATATAAGATAACTGTATATTTGCTTTATATTTATATGATACATTAAAACTATGCCTTTATATTAATGAGAAACTCTAGGTGAGATGATGAATCTATTCGAATTAGTAGGCCATATCTTTATAAACTCTATGGTACCTATCCTAGTACTTATAGGGGTAGGATTTGTATTAGATAGAAAATTTAAACTCGATCTATATACACTGAGTAAACTAAACTTTTATATACTGCTGCCCACCTTTATATTTCGAGCGATGTACGAAGCCAAACTTAACTCAGGTACCTTGGAAATTGTATTCTGTGCGCTTTGTGTACTCATACTAAACTCCATTCTTTCAGATGTAGTAGGAAAGATGCAAGGTTATGATGTGGCTAAGATTGCAACTCTGAAAAACTGCGTCATGTTCAATAATGTTGGGAACATGGGTGTCGCTCTTGCCATCTTTGTATTTACTAACATTCCCTACGTCATCGATGGTGCTACACCCTATGCTAATCTAGGTTTAGTGAGTGTTGTATCTATCATGATTATCCAAACTATTAGCAGTAATACCTACGGTTTCTACCAAGCGGGAGCAGGACGATTAACCCCTCAGGATGCACTAAAAGTCGTATTTCACATGCCCATGATATATGCCATTCCACTGGCACTACTTTGCCACCTACTCCCTTTTGATTTGCACGGCCTCTTCTTCTTTGCACCGCTCAATATATTTGCCAATGCCTTCGTTGGCGTCGCTATGATTGCCTTAGGTGTGCAAATTAACAGAACACCACTAAACTTCTTTAAGATAGATGTCATGCTTGCTACCACATTACGACTCATTGTGAGCCCACTCATAGCAGCTGGTATTACCATACTATTCATTATGTTCTACGGCCCTATGCATCCAATAGCGGCACAAACCATCATTATAACCTATAGCGTACCAACGGCTATTAATATGTCACTCATCGCTATTGAAATGAAAAACAACCCAGAATACGCTACCCAAATCGTTATGGGCACAACTATTCTATCAGCTATAACAATGCCATTATTTGTAACAATTGCTTACTATCTTTTCCCATTATATTAAATATAAAAACACATTCCCTCCTAAATAGGACGAAATGTGTTCATGATACCAAAATGTAATTATTGATGAGCTACGTGTTCCATCCCCATGCGAACTAAACATTCAACATGATCATCGTTTAGAGAATAGTATGCTGTTTTCCCATCTTTACGATATGTAACAAGGCGTGCTTGACGCAATACACGCAATTGATGAGAAATAGCAGATTGTCCCATCTCCATGGTTTCTGCAATGTGATTAACACACATTTCATTTTCTAGTAATAGCTCTACTATTTTAAGGCGTGTAGGATCACCCAAGATTTTAAACAGTTCTGCTAGCTTCAGCAATGATTCTTGTTTGTCGGTCATATAATCCCCCTTTTTCAATCCTATCCATTCTTTTTTGTAGCTCTTCTGTGTCACTAATCGATACGTCTTAACGTATAACGCCAATATGTATGGCATACATATAAACATTATATCATTTTTAACATAAAAAAGAGACTTTGAGAAACCAAAGTCTCTTTTTTTATCATATCTATATAAGATATAAATTATTTAATGATTAATACAGGGCAAGTGGAGTGGCTAGTTACATAGCTACTTACGCTACCCATGAATAAGCCTTTCAAAGGGCCAAGACCACGGCTACCCATTACGATGAGATCAGCATTGTATTTTTTTGCCACTGCAAGTAGTGCAGGACCAGGGGAGCCAACTTCGAAAACACTTTTAACTTTTACGCCTGCAGGAATTTCTTTCACTACATCATTAAGAATTTCCTTACCAGTTTCTTCCATATCCTCAGCAATTTGCTCAGATACGTATCCACCAGAAATTGGTGTTTGATCAAAATTGGAAATAGCAGACACAATATTTGCAACGTGAACAACAATCAATTCAGCTTGGTTGCGATCCGCTACAGCGAGAGCATGTTCCAACGCACGTTTAGCATTTTCAGAACCATCAGTAGGTACGACAATAGTTTTGTAGGTAACCATAATAACCCCTCCTATTCCTAATCCCTCAAAGGGGATATGATCAAATATCGTTTAGCCTATACTAATATATTCTAGACCATCAAGGAAAACTCCTCTTTTTTCTGAGGATTTATTACATTATAGCACAAATCGTACAGAATTATACAAATAAAAGAATATTATGCGTATATTAAAGAACTTGAGACGATTGGTTTGTATTGAGTGTAGTCGTCAATTTAAAGCCATCTAATATATCTATAAGTTCCTGAGTAGCAAGATTACTACCGGATGGACCAATCATTCGAGCTACTGCCACATTACCTTCATTGCCAAGAATAATCGTTGCGCCAAAGGATACTGGTTCCGCTACAGATGTATCAGACGTATTTGGATTTTTCATATGGCCCGCCAAATAGAACATCACATTACCGTCAATGATATGCGTTTCATAACGAGTAATCGTGGCCTTGTTCACATCAACCAATTGTTTAAGATAATAATCACCAAGCATCTGCTTAGCCATCATAGTTGGCATGCCGGAGCTAACAGCTTGTACTGGAATTGTAAAGGACTCAATGTCGAGGCGTACATTATGTTTAGTGAAAGCAATCTTCCCCTTTTCATTAAGACGGGTAAAGCCTTTCGGATAGGTAAATTTGATGCCTTCTGCAACACTGATATCGCTTGTGCCGGTTAATATTTTTTTTACCCCTTTAATAGCATTAGAACCGCGCTTATTGATCAATTCAAAGGATGGGATTGTATGCTCCATCAAACCTAGCTCCATAAACTCTGCACGAACAGGAGCATAGGTGCTAGACAAATTGTACCGATGAGTTGGATCTTTTTCCATGATAAATTCTGCTTCAAATACAGACTGAACCGGCTCTGTAGATGTCATGTCCGCATAAGATTTTGGTGTACTCTTATCCCAGCGTGCGGAAACTGCACCTTTCTTAGTAAAGAACCCACCAACAATATCGTTATGCTCAAAGTTATTGCTATGTTGGCGCCAAATATTCAAATACTCCTCATTAGACATGCCCTTAATAGGTACACCATACCAAGTTGTATTCCATTCTTTTTGAGATACTCCTTCTTGCGGTGTATTATTGCGCTTAGTAAAAGATACTGTATAGGAATCCTCTTGCGTAGGGCCCGCTAAATTAAAGGAATACCCTTGAATATGTTCGCTTTCACTACGCACATCCATATCTAGCATAACACCATCAGCTACACGCCAAGGAATCGAGAACATATAACCATTTTTGTAATCCTTCACCACCGTGTTCATCTTAGTAGCATAGGATTTGTATTGTTCTGGCAAAATAGATGCGGAATCCTTCTGAGATTCCACAATAGATAAAGGTGTATCAGGTGTCTTCTGTAAACCTTCCGCCATAATAGAAGTCGTTCCCAAAGCCATGACAGCTAAGGTTGCCGCAAATAAACGTAACTTCATAGAACCTCCTATAACATATTATCCAAGAACGCTTTCGTTCTTTCGTTCTGCGGATGATTAAAAATTTGTTCTGGTGTTCCTTCTTCTTGGATAACACCATCAGCCATAAAGATAACACGATCCGATACTTCTCGAGCAAAGTTCATTTCATGAGTTACGATAATCATCGTCATGTGATCGTCCGCCAATTGTTTAATCGTCTTAAGAACCTCACCAGTAAGCTCTGGATCGAGAGCAGATGTAGGTTCATCAAAGAGCATAATTTCAGGATTCATCGCTAGCGCACGAGCAATAGCTACACGCTGTTGCTGACCACCAGACAAGCGAGATGGATACATATTACGTTTTTCCCATAACCCTACTTTATTGAGTAGTTGCTCCGCAATCGGTGAGATTTCATCATCTTTCATACCTTTTACCATACGTGGAGCAATCATAATATTATCTAATACCGTCATATGCGGGAACAAGTTGAAAGATTGAAATACCATCCCCATACGAAGCAATAATTCATGCTGAGTTTGAGGAGAAGCATATTTTACAACCCCATTTTCAGTACTAGCAAGAACCGTACCATCAACGGTAATAGAGCCTCCATCAATCGTTTCTAACTGGCCCAAGCAGCGTAAAAATGTGGATTTACCTGAACCAGAAGGTCCAATAATAGAAACGATTTCTCCTCTATTCATTTTAAGCGACACATCGCGCAATACTGATTGATTATTAAAGCGTTTTTCAATACGCTCCATATTTACAAATGTCATAAGTACCTCTTACGTCGTCATATTAAGTATATAACCAGCACCTCAAGTAAAGATATCTCATCTACAAAATCGCATCTATAGCATCAAATAAAAGTATCTCACCTATAAAACTAGCTACATCATTACATACGACAAACTATCATAGAATTAGATTAATCTTCGTATACAGCAAATCTTCGTTCTAAGTAGTTGAAGATATTCGTTAAAATAAAGGTAAAGATCAAGTAGAATAATGCTGCCACGAGGAATGCAGAAATATCAAAGTCACGTTGTACGATAGATTTTGTAATACGCAAGATATCATTCATCGCTAATACATATACAAGAGATGTATCTTTCAATAAGTTAATCGTCTCATTCGCAAGAGGAGGCAATACACGTTTAAACATTTGTGGCAAAATGATCTTACGCATAGTTTGTGCATAGGTAAAACCAAGCACCTTCGCCCCTTCGTACTGACCTCGAGAGATAGATTGAATGCCCCCACGGAAAATCTCACATAAATAAGCTGCGTAGTTTAATACGAAGGTAAGAACTGCTGCCGTCGCATCATCCATTTGAATGGCACCGTCTGTGATGATTGGTAATGCATAATAGACGAATAAAATTTGTAGCATCAACGGTGTGCCCCGCATTAAATATACGAAAGCATCGACAAGCTTATCTACTAAAGGCAATTTAGATAGGCGTAACATAGCCATTAAAATGCCGCCAGGAATAGATAAAATCCATACAATACAGAATAGCGATACGGTTACCTTTAAACCATCAGCGATGGTTGGGATAATCTGCAATAAATAATCTAACATGAAAGACTCCTTCAAAACACGACTAGAGAAGGGCCATCTGGCCGCTTCTCTAGTGTACATTTCGTTCTTTAATTATCAGTTGTACCTACTGACCATAGTACTATTAGTATATCACGAATTGTACTATTTAGCATCGCTCTTATCTAAGTCTGCGCCTGAGCCTAACCATTTTTCAGCAATTTTATCAGCAGTACCGTCTTTTTTCATTTCAGCTAAGATACCATTAATTTTGTCACGCAAAGCAGTATCATCTTTGCGGAAACCAACAGCGAAATTATCAACGCCGTAGTCAGTACCTTCTACGATTTTGTATTTACCAGGTTCTTTTGTCATAAGATAACGAGCGATTACACCGTCAGCAATAACCGCATCAACACGACCAATACCAAGATCCATAAATGCACTTACAAAATCCGCATAGGATTTTGTTTCTTTAACCGTCTTACCGCTTGGGTCGTTTTGCAATGCTGCTTCACCAGTACTAGCTTGTTGCACGCCTACTACCTTACCAGCTAAATCGGCTTTACCTTTAATGGAATCATCGTCATTACGAACAATGACATATTGTTTATCCTTCATATATGTATTGGAGAACAAAATATTTTTCTCCCGCTCAGGAGAAACTGTTAAGCCATTCCACAACGCATCAATTTTTTTTGATTTTAGTTCCGCTTCTTTACTAGACCAGTCGATAGCTTTGAACTCTACATCCATGCCAGCACGTTTAGCTGCTTCTTTAGCCATGTCGATATCAAAGCCAACGATTTCACCTTTTTCATCTTTAAAGCCCATTGGAGGGAAACTATCATCTAAACCGATAACAACTTTCTTAGGCAATTCTGTATTAGCTTTTTTAGCGTCACCACCACAACCTGTTACAAATGCCATCATAGACACGGCTGCAAGGCCAACGGCCATCATCTTTTTCCAATTCATAACTATCCTCCACGGCGATTATCGCCCATTTACTACTTAATAATATGTTCAATACAGATTTAGATTCCGTACTTAATGATTGTATTATACTTTAGTTTGTTAAAGTTGTAAATAGTTAATTCGATGAATTTTGCATTTTTTATTTTACAGACTCTCCACATATATAGTTTATGATTCTAGATTCATTTGCTTTATGTTTCTGTAGTCCTATATTTATATTTATGTATGCCTATATTATATGACGCTTCGTACTTACACTTTATGACTGCGTATGTTTATGGATAGCCTCAATCATCGCCATTTTATCCTTATACGCCACCTGATGCAGATCAAGTGGTATCACATAGATCCCACCATGACCATTCATTGCTTGCAACTCACGCCATTCCTCAGTGAATCCAATAATATGCTCATAATCAACAAAGACGAAATATTCATCCCCATAGAATAAACTGTGAAAGTATTCTTTCACAGAAAAAGGCCTACGTTTTAACACGAGGCCCTTTTCACAGATAAAAGCTTGACTTTCACCTAATCTATGAAGGGTCCATAATATCACGAGCAACAACAGATAATACCATACACGTTCCGCCCAGTCTGAGGGCATATATTTTACAATCAACGCACACGCAACTAGACCGATGATGCGACCGGTCCATTGTATACCACGATGTATTTCTAAGCTCTGTTGTACGGCACCTGATAAAAAGCGTTCCATCGCCTCTTGTTTCGTCATGGTTTACCTCACAAATTGAAAGTCTACTATATGATTTTATTTACGGCACAAGCCCATAGCTTGCTCTACTTTACGATACATTTGACTCGCTTTAGCATGAGCCTTAGCAGCCCCTTCATCGAGAATTACATCCAACTCAGGACTTGTAATCAATTCATTGTAACGTTGTTGAATTGGCTCAAGGGTTGCTACTAATAGATCGGCAATATCGGATTTAAATACACCGTAACCCTTACCAGCATACATTTCTTCGATAGATTCGTAGCTGTCTTTTGTAATAGCACAGTAAATCCCCATCAAGTTAGAGATGCCAGGTTTATTTTCTTTATCATAGCGAACCGCATTATCAGAATCAGTTTGAGCTCGTTTCAACTTTTTCACGATTAAATCTGGTGCATCCAAAAGACGGATTGTAGCATTTTGGTTATCATCAGATTTACTCATTTTCTTAGTTGGTTCTTGCAAGCTCATAACGCGAGCGCCACCTTCTCCGACCTTGATATCAGGTACTACAAAAGTTTCACCGAATCTACGGTTAAAACGCTCTGCTAAATTACGAGTCAACTCGAGATGTTGCTTTTGGTCTTCCCCTACAGGAACATAATTCGTACCATATAGCAAAATATCTGCCGCCATCAACGGTGGATACGTAAGCAATGCAGTTGGAATAGAATCCCCTTGCTTTTGAGACTTATCCTTGTACTGAGTCATACGCTCTAATTCGCCAACATAGCTAATAGATTGCATAACCCAACCGAGCTTAACATGCTCAGGTACTTCAGATTGAACAAACAATGTTACCTTTTTAGGATCAAGGCCAACCGCAAGGTACAATGCAGCCAAATTACGAGTGTTTTGAAATAATTCTTTTGGATCTTGCGGTACCGTAATCGCATGTTGGTTAACGATACAATAGTAACATTCATCAGTATCTTGATAGTCTAAGAAATTACGTAAAGCCCCCAAATAGTTACCAAGTGTTAACTCCCCACTTGGTTGGATGCCGGAAAATATAACTGCCATAATAGTCTCCCTATATTGAAATAAACCAACAGTGCCAAAGCACTGTTGGTTATATATTATTCTACGGTTACAGATTTAGCCAAATTACGTGGTTTATCTACGTCTGCACCGCGTGTAATTGCTGCATAATACGCCAATAGTTGCAATGGTACAACTGCTAAGATTGGAGCGATAAATTTATTCGCACGAGGCACATAAATTGTGTGGTCTACGTGTTTAGATAATTCTTCGTCACCTTTCATGCCAATACCGATTACAATAGCTTCACGAGCTTTTACCTCTCGGATGTTGCTGATCATCTTATCGTAAACATCCTCTTGTGTAGCCAATGCGATAACAGGTACGCCCTCTTCGATAAGAGCCAATGTACCATGTTTCAATTCGCCACCAGCATATGCTTCAGCGTGGATGTAAGAAATTTCTTTCAACTTCAAAGCACCTTCCATCGCTACTGCATAGTCGATAGCACGGCCCAAGAAGAATGCATCAGATTTGAAGCCATAATGTTTAGCAAAAGCTTTCATATCTTCGTCTACTTCAAAGATTTCATGAATCAAGGATGGTAAGTTTTTAACGCCGCTAAGAATTTCTTCGGCTAAGGCTGGATTTAATTTACCATTTAATTGACCTAGGTATACGGCGAACAACAATCCCGCTACTAATTGAGTAGTATACGCTTTTGTGGACGCTACAGAAATTTCAGGGCCAGCCCATGTGTAAACTTTGTTATCTGCTTCACGAGAAATGCTGGAACCAACAACATTGGTAATGGCCAATGATTTGGCGCCAAGGCGTTTAGCTTCTTTCAAAGCCGCCAATGTATCGGATGTTTCACCAGATTGACTAATAACGATACATAATGTTTTATCATCAGTCAACGGGTTGCTGTAACGGTATTCAGATGCTATTTCCACATCAACTGGAATACGCGCCAAGTTTTCAATATATTGTTTTGTTACAAGACCTGCATGGTATGCAGTACCGCATGCAACGATGAGAATTTTATTGAAAGCGGCTACATCTTCAGCAGTCCAATTTAGCTCATCAAAGATTGCTGTTTTACCATCTTCAGCGATATGTGTACCGAATGTATCGCGAACAGCTTTAGGTTGATCATGAATCTCTTTCAACATGAAATGCTCATAACCACCTTTTTCTGCTGCTTCCGCATTCCAGTTTACATGGAATACTTCTTTATCAACAGGGTTACCTTCACGGTCGAATACGGATACATTATCACGAGTTACGATAGCTAATTCACCATCGCTCAAGATGTATGTATCACGTGTGTAGTTAATGATAGCTGGAATATCGGATGCGACAAAGTTTTCACCTTTGCCAAGTCCGATAACCAATGGGTTTTCTTTTTTAGTACAAATGATTTTATCCGGCTCATCGGAGCAGATGATTTCAAGAGCATACGCACCATCAACACGAGCTAGCATGCGGCGTACTGTGCCCACGAAATCGCCATCGTACATATCCTCTAACAAATGAGCTACAACTTCTGTATCAGTTTCAGATTTGAAATGGTACCCTTTTGCAAGGAGCTCTTCTTTCAAAGGCATGTAGTTTTCAATAATGCCGTTGTGTACAACAGCAAATTTACCATCTTCAGATGCATGAGGGTGGGCGTTCATATCGGATGGACGACCATGTGTAGCCCAACGTGTATGACCAATGCCTACAGTTCCTTCATTAGGATCTGCTTTCACAACTGCCTCAAGATTAGCAAGACGGCCAACCTTCTTTTGAATTTTAATTACATTTTCAGGGCCGATAACAGCAATACCTGCAGAGTCATAACCACGGTATTCTAACTTTGCCATACCGTCCAACAAGAAATCAGATGCTTGATTAAAGCCAATGTATCCTACGATACCGCACATACGTATATCCTCCTATAACTGGGGGTATTTCTAGCCCCAGCAAAAACTAAGGCTAACTAATTAATGTTCTAGATTAATATTCTATTTAATGTATTAAATATTAGTTCAATACAATCCATTCAGATATACTTTGTCCCCATCGTTACCGATGGGCTTTTTAATACCTGTTACGACATGAATATGCCGGAAGAGCATCCGCTGATGACTCGATCACTCTTCACCTCGTCTACCCTAACGACTGCCTTCGCGGGTACTTGCGCTATTCGCCTTTACGAATTTGGAATTCCTTTCTGTGATATACGGCAGAATCAGTACAAAATAAAATATGTACTGACGTATATTATACTAAAAAAATCGATAAAAAGTAAACCACCACAGATAATTCAAAAAGCATAGAAAAGATTGTTTCTATGCTTCACGTCCTTTTCATTGTAAGAAATTATACTTCTATCATTCTAAATTTTACACAATTAGATTTTGTTGTATTTTCAAAATGTATGTATATAATTTGGGAGATGATAATCATGAATAAAACAACTATAAAGAAGCAACATAAAATTAAAAAGAACAGTTTATCATATAGAAAATTGCGTCGTTGGGTATTACCTGCAGTCCTTGGTGCAGCTCTGTCGACATTAGCGGTTATCCCCACCTTAGCCGTAGAGACTCAAACTAGTACTAACGTAGCAGTTGTAACCTCAACAGAACAAACTAAAACAGTACCATCCGCACAAGGAAGCACACCTCCAAACGGCGCACCTCACGGCAAAGCACCTGCGGGTCAATCACCTACAGGCACGTCTAACCAAATACTTCCAAATGGGAATCCTCCTTCTGGCACTCCTAACGATATGCCTCCAACAGCTATGCAGAATGGAGCCCCTAATGGAATGGCACCACAAGTTGAAGTAGATCCTAGTACTTTTAAAGGCACGACTATCGTTACAGAAAACAAATCCATTGCTCACGAATCGATGACAAACACAACAGCCGATCAGAATGCTTTCATCGGTAAAAATAAAGCGGTAATTGATATTGAAAATAGCGTTTTCGATAAAACAGGCGACACTACAAGCGATGACAACAGCAATTTCCGTGGTCAAAACGCAGTAGTCCTCGGTATCGACGGGAGCCAAATCAATATTAAAGGCAGTAATATTACATCTAATTCTAAAGGGTCTAACGCAGTCTTTGCCACTGGTGAGGGCTCTGTTATCAACGTAGAAAACACTAATATCCATACCAAAAGCGATTCCTCTCGTGGTTTAGATGCCACTTACAAAGGCACTGTAAATGGCAAAAATCTAACTATCACCACTGAAGGTGCTCATTCTGCCACACTTGCTACAGATCGCGGAGAAGGCACTATCACCGCAGAAGCAGCCAAACTTACGACATCTGGCGAAGGCAGCCCTGTTATCTACTCCACGGGTAATATTATAGTGAACAATGTCAACGGCATAGCGAATAACAGTGAAATTGGCGTCGTAGAAGGTAAGAACTCCATTACCCTTACAAACTCCAATGTAACAGGCTACAAAGATAATGGTTTCATGCTATATCAAAGCTTCTCTGGTGATGCTGAAAGCGGTATTGCTCGTCTGAAAGCAGAGAATAATACACTTACAACTCACGCTACAGGTGCGTTCCTCTATGTAAACAACACTACTGCTGAAGTAGACCTTTCTAACAATGTAATCTCTATGCCGAACACTTCTACCCTAGTGAAAGCAGCTGCCGACTCCCGTTGGGGAAAAGCTGGTGAGAACGGCGGTCATCTTACACTCCGCACATCTAATCAAGAACTAAGCGGTAATATTATGGCTGATTCAATCAGTACCATCGTACTAGACATGACAAATGGATCTAGCCTTGTAGGCGCTGTAAACACAGACAATGCTGCTAAAGAAGTAACTGTGAAACTCAGCAAAGACTCCAATTGGATACTCACAGGCGACAGCTATGTAAAATCCTTGAACAACGAAGACACAACAGGTAGTAACATTCACTTAAATGGATATAAACTCGTTGTGGCTAATAAATAATAATAAAAGCACTACTTTGAATTATTCCAATCCAAAGTAGTGCTATTCTTTTTCAATCAAAACTATAAAACTTCAACTATATAAATATTCTTTAGCTCTATCACTATGAAGTTAGCGTATTATAAGTTATGAGTTAAACGGTCTATCAAATAGCATCCATATTCTGGCCATAGTTGCAATTCAAGTATAGGTATAAAATTTTCATTTTTAATCTTATACACCAATATATCTAAATCTTCAATATCCTCTTCCCAACTTTTTATACAGTTTTGTTTTTCTTCTTCACTAGAAAAATCTTCATCTACTTTTGTTTCCTCAAGAGACAATATTAGTTCTTCTCTCTTTTCAGCAATTTCTTTCTTAAAATAATCATGCTGATTATTAAGCCAAAGAGCAAAGTAATACGGAGGTCCAGAAACAATACAATCTACTTTTGACTTTTCACATTCCTCTAGAAATAAGGTATACTCACCTAATACATAATAAGCTTCATATACCTGAAAATCATGAATAATGTCAGAATCATAATATTTGTCTTTATATTGTTCATCCTGACCAAGCTTAATTTGTTTTAAACGATTCATCGCTTGATCTTTATAGCCCAAATACACATCACAATAAGCAATAGAGAGTAATAATCGCATTCTATTTGGGTAGTTTTTTAATAACCCTTCAAAAGTAGTCTTTGCTTTCTCATATTTCTTAAGCTCAAACAAACACACTGCATAGCCAAAGTTCATTTCATAATCGTTCGATACTATTATTCCCTTTTCAAAAGCATGTAAACTTCTCTTTAAGTCCTCTGCAGAACCTTTCTCTCTATAAGCTGAAAAATGATATAAAGCCAGCCCTCTGTAAGTCTCTATATATGGGGACTTTAATTTTACAGCAGCAGATAGATAGTCATATTCTTTTATACTCCCCTCATCACTATAATAAAAAGCCAGATTAGTATAAACTTTAGCTTTTTCAGCATCACTCAATTTATCTCTATATTTTTCTAAGAAGGCCTCTAATATAAGCTGTGAATTTCTATCTCTCCTTGATTGTGACTCAGCATATGCAAGCTCACAAGCAGACTCTACACTATTTGGACACTCATTAAGGAGATTTCCAAGCTCCCGTTGATTTACAATCTTCATACGACACCTTAACTATTTACCAATAAGACTTAAACTATATAGCTATAATAACATATAGTGATGGTTCCATTCGGTAACCATCCTAAATAAATATAAAATAAATACCCTCCTATATATGTTCCTGCAGCGACTTTACGTAGGACGGAGCAAAGGGACATATATAGGAGGGTATACCTTTGATATAAATTGTAGAATGGAACCAAACGAAGTAGTATCAAACTACTCATTAAGAGTTAATCCGCAAGCCCTTGTTCTCTACCGATAATATCAGCAATTTCTTGGCACAGGGATTGTAGTTCTTCTTGATTAGGACCTTCAGCCATGACGCGAATGAGTGGTTCTGTCCCGGATGCACGTACTAAAACGCGACCTTCGTCACCAAGTTCTCCTTCAGCTGTTACGATAGCAGCTTTGATGAGGTCATTGTCTTCCCAGCCAGTTTTTGTAGCTACACGAACATTTACAAGAACTTGTGGGTATTTTGTCATAATGCCGGCCAATTCAGAAAGAGGTTGCTTTTTCTCCTTCATAAGAGCTGCCACTTGAACAGCTGTTAACATGCCGTCACCAGTGGTATTGTGATCTAAAAAGATTACGTGACCAGATTGTTCACCACCAACGGAAAGATTATGTTCACGCATGTATTCCAATACATATCGATCACCAACAGCAGTGGAAACTGTTTTCATACCAAGTTCTTCTGCTGCTTTATGGAATCCAATATTACTCATAACGGTACCAACTATGGTATCACCTTTAAGTTTGCCTTCTTCTTTCAACTTAAGGGCGCATAGCAACATGATTTGATCACCATCAAGGACTTGACCTTTTTCATCAACCAATAAACAGCGGTCAGCATCGCCATCATTAGCAATACCAAGGTCTGCATTATGTTGTTGTACGGCTACTTGTAAACCTTCAATATGTGTGGAACCACAATGATGATTGATATTCAAACCATCTGGATTCACATTAATATTGATGACTTTAGCCCCTAGTCCAGACAAAATTTCCGGGCCTACACTGGACGCTGCGCCATTGGCACCATCATAAACGATAGTCAACCCTTCAAGGGACGTATCGATTGTGTGACGTACAAAATGAGCATATAAATGAGCCAAGTTACTATTGAACTCAATTTTACCAATACCATCACCTGTAGGACGTGCCAATTCATTATCTGCACTTTGACGAACATATTTTTCCAATTCATCTTCCACTTCATCAGGTAATTTATA
This sequence comes from Veillonella sp. AF13-2, assembly GCF_003603295.1. Taxonomy (NCBI): domain Bacteria; kingdom Bacillati; phylum Bacillota; class Negativicutes; order Veillonellales; family Veillonellaceae; genus Veillonella; species Veillonella sp. AF13-2. The sequence continues at coordinate 278,643 of NZ_QTMT01000003.1, read as the reverse complement.
GCCATTACCATCAAAGAATTTAATGCCATTATCTGGATATGGATTGTGAGATGCAGAAATAACAGCACCTGCATCAAAACCTTGTTGACGTACAAGGTACGCTACTGCTGGAGTTGGGATAACGCCTGCAATTACTACATTACCACCAACAGAACAAATGCCCGCCGCTAATGCACTTTCAAGCATAGAACCAGAAATTCGCGTATCGCGACCAATCAAGAACGTAGGGTGATCCTTTGCCTTACCAAAATGTGTTCCTGCCGCACGACCTAAATGATAGGCTAATTCCGGCGTTAAAAACTCATTAACAACACCACGTACACCATCTGTACCAAATAAACGAGCCATAATTATCCTCCTCTAAGGATTTGTGAAGGTTTCACAAGTCTATATATCTACCGTGTGTATCTTTTCAATAATTACTGTTGTGTATTATATCATAATATAGAAAGCATACCTACTATAAAGTCACATCTATATTACATAAATAGTATGAATCTATACTGTAATTCAATTCATCAGTATAATTCCCCACTAATTAGGTTTTGCATATTTTGCCATACATAAAATGGCCGTTTCCGCACCATCAAGGGCAGCACTCATAATTCCCCCTGCATAGCCAGCCCCCTCACCCATAGGATAAAAACCTCCTACAGTAGGAGAAATGCGTTCTTCATTGCGTCCCATACGAAGCGGTGCAGAGGTACGCGTTTCAACGCCTGTCATACACACCGCAGGATCATCAAATCCTCGGATGCGACGCCCCCAGTATGGCAAGGCCCGCTCTAATACGGATGTGACGAATGATGGCAAGCAATCATGTAAATCGCAATTTACAACACCTGGCTCGTAGCTATATATACTATTTTGTACGCTAGGTGCTTGTGAAAGTCCTAAAAACTGTCCTACAGTTTGTGCAGGTGCATGGAAGTTAGAACCGCCCAACTCATAGGCCTTGCGTTCCCATTCTCGTTGAAATGCGACGCCATCTAAAGGATGAGTACCAAAGTCATCTGGACCTACGTTGACTACGATAGCACTATTAGCAACACCGCTATCCCGAGCGTATAAACTCATGCCATTTACGACAACGCCACCATCTTCAGAGGCAGATGCTACTACTTGACCTCCTGGGCACATACAGAAGCTATATGCAGTACGACCTGATTCTTTATCGTGGTATACGAGAGAATATTCCGCTGCACCAAGGCCCAAACTAGATGGATCTACACCATATTGAGACTCATCAATTACAGCCTGATCATGCTCAATACGAACACCGATAGCAAATGGTTTTGCCGTCATTTCCACATTGCGTTTATAAAGCATTTCATATGTGTCACGTGCACTATGGCCTACACCAGACAAAACAACAGTCGTATCAATACGCTCACTACCATTAACTTCAACGCCTACGATACGGTCATTTTCAATAAATAAATCCGTTACCTTAGAACCAAAGCGGACTTCACCGCCCCATTCAATGATGCGCTCACGCATAGCTTTTACCATGGTACGCAATTTATCAGTACCTACATGAGGTTTATGTTTATATAAGATTTCTTCAGGCGCGCCAAACTCTACAAAGTATTTAGATATTTCATGTAACCGCGGATGGGTAATGCGAGTTGTTAACTTACCATCGGAAAAAGTTCCTGCGCCGCCTTCCCCAAACTGTACGTTGGACTCAGGCTTAAATATGCCCTTTTTCCAAAATGTCTCTACATCATGACTACGTGTATCTACATCTTGACCGCGTTCAAGTACGATTGGGCGATAGCCTTCACGAGCTAAGTAAAAGGCTGCCAGCATCCCCGCAGGGCCAAAGCCCATAACAACAGGACGATGTGCTAATGGTACAGCCCCCAAAACGATAGGTTCTGGATCTTCTGCAGCAAATACAGATACATCCTTTTCTTTACCAAGCTTTTTCATGACTTGAGCTTCATTATGAACCTCAATGAATAGAGTATATACAAAAACAATGTTTGGCTTCTTACGGGCATCTACGGCACGTCGAACAACATGAATCGTTTCGATAGCACCACGTAATGGGGGATATTTCTTTTCTACAATACTTTTGATATCCGACTTAACCGTAACAGCCACGCGGAGATTTATTATTCTAATCATATCTTTCCTATTAAAGCCTCCCTTTTAGGTGAGCCTACTTCTTTAATCTTTGACCAAAATTCTTTACCACTTGACCAGTAAAAAAATAGTCATACATCTTTATTATACAACACTCCTATAAAAGCTAATATATAAATCATAAAAAGGCCCTAATAGAGAAATATTCACTCTATTAGGGTCTTTGTCGCAAGATTTCAAAGCCTTACAAAAAACTTATCATCCATTAAGTACTTTCTTTTGTATTTCTACTTTCACCCGTACCGTTGTGGTATTGCTATTAACTCCATTCGGTAATACTAAATTATAGTTACCCTGTACAGTTTCAGTAGCACCCGATACATCGATAGGTTCCGTTTGTATTTCTGTAACGGAATCAATCATTTCTTCACGACCTGTAACTGTTAGTTGCGTTGGTGTAGCAGACGTGGATTTAACTTCATAACCTTCTGCTACTGTACCAACAGTCGGAACAGTAATAGGAACCGCCTTTTCTTTACGTAATAAGTTGAGTTCATATTGTGCTTGGCCTTGGTTTGGATTAATATGTACATCCAGTACATTACCTGCCGTATCCCAAGCTTCTAAAGTACTAACAGCGCTAAAGTTCTTCGTTTGACCAGCCACATTGACTTTCATCACAACCTTGCTCACTGCATTAACTTGTTGCTTACGACCAGAAACAGTTACCTCTTTCGGCACAATCGTTACCGATTTCAAAGCAATATCATCAGAGAACTTGCCGATTGGAACTATTTCAACAGGAATCGTTTTCTCTGCATATTCATCAACATTGATGATGATGTTATCTGGTTTAACCTCCACAAGATTCATCCCTGCCGGAGGCGTAAAATTAATAGTTACATTATTTTGACCTGGTTTTACACCAGATGCATCAATATAAGCCCGTAAATTATCTGATTTCATAGACATAATGGTATCACGTGGACCAGCCAGAACAACACGGACCACATCTGGTGCATCTTCTATGATATAGCCAGAATTGAGATTTTGAACCTGAACAGGTATTGTATAGGTTACTTCCATCACAGGGTTCTGATCGCGCATAATAAAGAACCACATGACGATAGCCGCTAGCAAGGATAATAATTTAGCAGGCCAATTGCGTTTCAAATGAATCATCATTTATTTGCCCTCCATTTCCACATACTAGTAATGGTTTGACGAGGGCGTTCCATAAAGGTGCGCAATGCCTCTTTAATTTGATCCTCTGGTAAATGGCGATAAATATGACCCCCATATGTATAAGAGATGGTCCCTGTTTCCTCACTGACAACGACTACGACAGCGTCTGTTTGCTCAGATAAGCCAATAGCTGCACGGTGACGTGTACCTAGTTCAGTACTCAATGTGCGGTCCTCAGTCAACGGCAACAAGCAGCCCGCTGCACGGATTCGCCCATCACGAATAATCAAGGCCCCATCATGAAGCGGTGTACTAGGAACAAAGATATTTTTAATCAACTCGCGACTCAATACAGCATCGATAAGAATACCAGTATCTACAAAGTCATTGAGACCTACTTCACGTTCAAAAACGATAAGTGCCCCAGTATGTTCACGAGACATAACGCGAGCCGCAGCCATCACTTCATTAATGGCCATATCCATTTCTTCTTCGTTTACATTTTGTGCCTTGCTGAAGATTCGTCCACGCCCCAATTGTTCTAGAGCACGACGCAATTCTGGTTGGAATACAACGGGTAACGCAAAGAGAAGAACGGTCATACTTTGTTGCAAAATCCAGTTGATAACGTATAGATTTAACAGATGACTTAATAAATTTAAAATTGCCAACATAACGAGACCTTTTAAAAGAGAAACGGCCCGTGTATCTTTAAGCAATTTATATAAATAGTAAATACCAATAGCAACGATTATGATATCAACGATATCAAGAAGCCTAAAGGTATGTATAAGTGCGTCAATATGCATAAAAATAGCTCCTTATACAAAATAATAAGGTACAATCAATTCTTTGACTGTACCTTATATTTTAACTCATTTTGAGAGTACTGTAAATTTATAAACAAACGCTGAATGAGATTTTTATTAGATGTTTTGTGTTTCAATCCAAACATCCATTTGGCCCCCACAAACCATGCCTTCTTTAACAGCTACGTCATCATCGAGATGAACATCGATACGACGGTGAGCTTCTTTTTTATTCAAAGAGTCCACCGCACTTAGGCGGATTTCATTTTCCGCACGTCCGCCGCCGATAGTGCCAAAAATAGATCCATCAGGAAATACAACCATAGATGTACCAGCTTTACGAGGTGTGGATCCACAGGTATATAAAATAGTGGCTACTGCTAAGGTTTCGTTTTTACGTTCACTAAGGTATTCAATAAACTCACGATTCATGGATCACTCTACCTTTCCGCAATGAGCCGCCTTTTTTACCACGCACCACTGCCAAATATTCACTAACGATAGATAATGCAATTTCCTCAGGCGTTTGAGCTCCTAAATCTAGACCAATAGGCGCATATACCATATCTAACTCATCTTGAGTCCATCCTTGCTCACGCAACACTTCAAAAGCGTGATGGATGCGTTTTTGGCTGCCCATAACGCCCATATAGGTAGGCAAGTACCCTCGTAATTGTTCTAAGCATATATTATCGTACTCATGAGCACGTGTCACAATGATAAAACCAGTATATTCATCAAGAGGTAAATCGTTCTTGAAGTTTTCTAAAGGCAAGCATTTACGTATGACACGTTCATCAAAGAATTCAGGAACTACATATTCTGGACGGTCATCTACGACTGTAACACGACATCCAATAAACAACAGCAAATCTGTAATCGCTCGGCTAACATGACCTGCGCCTAATACGAGAACTGACGGATCATTTTCTACAGGTTGTACGAAACACTCCATTTCGCCTACCATGCATAGAGAATTTAGCTTTGCTTTATCTACAGTAAACCCTTCAATAGGAGTTCCGTATAGAACCCTTCCATCTTCAGCATAAATAGTCTTATCCCCTTGACGAGGACCGGATAGAACAGTAACCATCACAGTAGTTTCAGTAACCTGTAGACGATCTTTCATCACATCATAAATTGTTTCCATCTAGATTCCTTTCATAATCCCAAGCGGTAACAGCCTCTAATACACCTCCACCGACAGCAAGGGATTTATCTGAAATACTATAGCAATGAGACTCTTCACAACGAGCATCCACATCAGCCAACTTAAAATGATCTGATACGATGAGCCCACTTTTTAAAATGCCTCGTAGAATACCTGTAATTTTTGCTCTTACTGGTTCTTCATCGACATAACCAATTACTTCATTAGCTTGTACAGAATCCCCAATATGACGTTTTGCTGTAAATAGTCCAGCCTTTGGAGAATGAATAACGCGCTCATGAGTGTAGCCACCTACATTTCCAGGGATACCTGTATTAGGTTGAGCTGATCCATCATAGATACAGCGACCTAATGAATGACCACGCATCGTTTCAATGACCACATCTACATCTTCTCCAGCAGTAAATCCAGGGCCCACACCGATAACGAGATCTGCATCATCCCGTTTTGTACCAAGATTCTTTTTACTCAAAATAGCATCGACTACAATCTCTGGTTTTAAAGTGTCCAATAATTCCTCATATGAGCTAGTGACAACGGGGATGATTTCCTGTGCCAATGTATCCTTCACTTCACTAAGAGACACATGACGAGCAACAAAACGTTCCAAAATCATTTCTCCACGATGAACCGCATTACCGTAACATACTTCGCGGCGAATCATGGTAGGAATCGCTATTTCACTAATTACAACGGGATAGCCCGCCCGTCTCAATCTATATACAGCGCCGGAAGCAATGTCTCCGCCTCCACGCATGAGTACCAATGGTTTCATAATGCCTCACTTTCACGATGTTTCAAACGCTCAAAATCATCGGGTGTATCGATATCGTCGCCAATATCATCACTAATCCATAATTTCACGACATGGGCTTTACCATCACCATGAATAATGGTCTTACCCCCTTGATCCCCTTGAATCTGTTGTAAATAATCAAACCAATGAGAACCAAAGAGAACGGGATTTCCCGAGTGATAATTTGCCCCATAATGTGGAACGACGATAGTTTTCGGATGAAAGTTTTCATTAAACGCACGAATGACCTCGTGTACAACAGCACTCGTCAGAAGTGGTTGATCTCCTACTGAACAGAGAATACCGTCTAGCGGTATGGATGACGTATTCATCAAATGACGTACTCCCATCGCTATGGATACGCCTTGCCCTAGTTCAGGATGGTCATTTCGAAGGGCTTCAAAACCATAGTTTGTGACAATTGGTTCTAATTTCTCATGATCATCACCAGTAACCGCCACAAAAGGTAGCCTACACGATACAGTAGAAGCCACCTGTCCACCCCATCCACCTTGAAGAGCCCCACAGACCGCATCTAGAACAGTCTTACCACGCCAGGGCAAGAGTTGCTTATTACATCCCATACGCTTGGATTGTCCTCCCACAAGGAGGACAATGCCAATATGCAAAGGATGACGGTCTATGGGGTCTCTCATGGGACTAAAAGCGGTATTACAATTTGCTTTCATAATAGTCATGAGTACCTACCGACATTGAATAATGCGACGGATTTCACAACTTGCTTTATATCCATCAGCCAAAATGATAGCCGTAATATCACTATCAACAATATGATCAATAAAATCATCGATAATGCGATGTTGCACTGTTTCATAACCAGTACAGAATAATATTTTCTTACCTTTACTGTATTGGAATAAACCTTGCCTATGCAAAACAAGATCAGCCAACATACGAGGAGTTACAATAGCCCCCATATCGCGTTTTACAATATCTTGAACCAGCTCGATATTATGTACGTGCTCATCATCTAATGGGGCCCCTAGCATTTGTAGATTCACGAGGCCAATCGTAGTCTTTGTAAGAGATGGAATGACAGGTTCGGTCATCTTAGGTGCCTTGAGCCATTTTTCCTTCGCCCCATCTGCTTCTACAACAATTTGCCAATTGGGATGTAACTTGGATAAACCATCGATGAGATCACAATCTAAAGAGTCTACTTTTGTTCCTGTAATTCCAGCGAACCACGCACCACAATAGCCACGTAAAAGTCGGTCAGTACAATACTCATCAGCTTCATTAATATTACGAGTATAAATCGGTTCATAATGAGCCACCTGAGACTCATAAAGTCGAGTCGTAGTCGTAACTACGATGGGCTGACCTTTCAGCCGTCCATATTCTACTAGTTTTGAAAGCACAGTCGTTTTACCGCCTGCCCCAACAAGGGCAACGATTCCCGGCTGAATCAATCGATTCCAATAGGATGTTTGTGATGTCATAGAACCAGGCCTCCTTAGAAAGTAAAAGGAACTAGAAATCTCTATACTTTATATTTCTCGTCCATAGCCATAAATACCTTCTCAGGTGTCATAGGTAATGTACGAATATCCGCACCAACTGCATTTTTAATGGCATGTTGGATAGCAGGGCACCCCGTATTGATGACAACCTCACCAATAGATTTAGCTCCGAAGCCACCTGTAGGCTCGTAAGATTCTACAAAGTCTGTATGTAATTCACCAATATCCTGACGGGTTGGGATTTTATAAGTCATAAGATTGTTTGTTTCTAAACGACCATTGTTGGAATAGCGTACATCTTCATATAAAGCCATGCCGATAGCTTGTACTACACCACCCTCAACTTGAACGCGAGCCAATTTAGGATTGATAACCGTACCACAATCAACACAAGAATAGAAATGAAGAGGAATAACCTTACCTGTTTGTTTATCTACCTTCACCTCAGCAATAGATGCCATAAATGGAGGTGGAGACGTATGACTCCCCCATGTAGCAAAACCAGACAATTGCTCCGCATTAACACCAACTAATAATTTTGGTGCCAATTGATGGATATCCATTGTTTTAGCACCATCTTTTGTGGTAGCTACAACGCCGTCAAAGTCAACGTTTTCAACGTCGGTTTCAAAGAATTGAGCGAATTTAGCAATAATCTTAGTGCGCAATTCTTCTGCTGCCATCTTAGCAGCAGTACCTGTTACATAGGTTGTACTAGAAGCGTAAGACCCTGGATCGAATGGTACGATATCTGTATCTGATTCAATAACAGTCATATATTCCATAGGACAGCCGATTACTTCACAGGCCATTTGAGTCAATACGGTATTAGACCCCATGCCCATATCAGAAGACCCAGTATACAGTGTATAATTACCATCGTCACCAAGGCGGATTTCAACAGACGCCACATCGATATTCGCGACACCAGAGCCTTGTAATGCTAAAGCCATGCCCAGTCCACCGCGATAACGCTCATCAATGTCCCAAGAATGAGGGCGTTCATCCCAACGAGCCATTTCTTTTACGCGATTTACAGTATCTTGGAAAAGACCAGAATCAAGATATTCATCTGGAGCATATACTAAGCTTTGTTCACCTTCCGCTATTAAGTTCTTCTGACGTAATTCAGCTGGATCAATCCCCATCTTATCAGCTAACTGGTTTACTGCACATTCTAATGGCCACAATGCTTCTGTTGCACCATACCCACGGAAAGCACCACCAGGAGTTTGGTTAGTATACACACCCTCTGTACCATAATGAACAGCAGTCGCTTTGTTGTACAAAGGTACAGATTTATGTTCGCCAGCCGTTGTAGTAGTGAAGCAATGAGTTGCATGTGCACCAGCGGCTGTGATGGAGTCCATATCAATAACTTTAATAATGCCATCTTTTGTAGCACCTACACGGATTTTCCATTCACGAGCATGACGTGTAGTAGAGCAAGTTTGTGCTTCTGTACGATCGTATAAGAGATAACAAGGTTTTTTCAATGTCCACGCTACAAAGGCCGTCATAATTTCTGTACAAGCCGTTTGTTTAGAGCCGAAACCGCCGCCGATACGAGGTTTAATAACACGGACTTTTGTGGCCGGAATACCGAGTGCACGAGCGATGTGACGGCGTACATGGAATACGATTTGCGTCGAGGATACGATAACTACACGACCTAGCGCATCTATATATCCAAAGCTTTGGAATGGTTCCATCGCTGTTTGGCGTGTGGCCTGGTCAAAGTATGTGCCTTCTGCCACGTAATCACATTTAGCAAGTTCTGCTTCCACATCTCCTACCCGTTTGTGATAGGATACGCAAATATTGCGTTTGTAATCTTGTCCTACAGGGATATTATTGTGAATATCATCTTCAGGATGTACTATAGTTTCATGGTCGATAGCAGTGTGCATATCAAGTACAGGTTTCTGTACTTCGTATTCAATCTTGATAAGCGGCATTGCTTTAAGTGCTGTAGCCTCATCTTTTGCTACGATAAGAGCTACTTCGTCTCCAACATAGCGAACTACAGGGTCCAAGATGAGCGCATCATAAGCGGATGGCTCTGGATATGTTTGACCTGCTAATGTGAATCGCGTATTAGGCACATCTTCATAAGTAAAAATAGCTTCTACGCCAGGGATCAATTTGGCTTTAGATGTATCAATAGATTTGATGCGCGCCTGAGCATGAGGACTACGAAGGGCCTTAATAACGAGCGCATCTTTGGGAACAAAATCACCAGTATAAGACGGTTTACCAGACAAAATACCTTTGGAGTCAACTTTGTCATAGGACTTACCAATATGCTTGTTCATCATTATAGGCCTCCTTCTAAGAATTTACGAACTCCTCGAAGTTGTGATTCATAACCAGTACAGCGACATAAGTTACCTATGAGGTATTCGCGAATCTCATCATCGCTAGCCTTTGGATTTTTGCGTTTCAAATTAATAGCACTCATCATCATGCCAGTTGTACAAAAACCACACTGATCTGCGCCTTCACTTGCGATACAAGCCGCTAATAATTCAGCTTCCTCTTGTAAGCCTTCTAATGTAGTAATTTTATGGCCTGGCGCACGAAATGTAGGGTATGCACAGGACAAAATAATTTCGTCATCCACCCATACAGTGCAAAGGCCACAGTTTGTAGTATCACAGCCACAGCGGACACTGTAATAGCCAAGATTACGCAATGTATCTAGCAACATCTCATCAGTTAGCACATTAACAGTTACATTTTTGTTATTAATATTAAGTACGAGTTCCATTATTGTGCCACCTCCTTAGCTAAGCGTTGAACCATTGCTTTTACCATTTCCATGCGATATTCTTTAGACGCATGAGAGTTAGATTGATACACTAGTTCTTCAGATGCCAATTGACCTGCCTCTTTTGCGGCAGATAATCCTTTTTCTGAAAGCAAAGCACTTGCTTTAACAGCTAATTGAGGTACACCAGGTCTTGTACCGATATACAATTCAACCCCTTTTTCATCATGGCGAAGAGCACCTGTCAATAACGGGAAATCACCACGAGAGATGCGAAGAGCTTCAACAGATACAGGTACATCTACTTTAGGGATGCGAATCTCCACGAGAATATCACGTTCTCTATATGTCATATAATCTTGCATGGACATACGACCGCCTTTAAAGGTAACGATGTCTGCATGCACTGCCAATAGCGCAGGGATGATATCAGAGAAGCCAAACTTACTTGCTACAGAACCGCCCATGGTAGCAGTATTTCTAAATTGAACGCCAAGAATCTCCTTAACGCCTTTAACTACGGCACCGCCGCAGAATTGTTGTAAAGGCTCAAAGCGTTCCACATCTCCTTGTGTCGCCATAGCGCCAATTACAAACTCCTTATCTTCTTCACGAACATAACGCAAATCAAGACTCGCCATATCAATCACTGATGGCCAAGTACGTCGTCCTAGACGCAGCCAACAGCCGCCTGCTAGCATAGGAGCAGTTTTGTTCTTTGTGGCTAATTCATAAGCCTCTTCCACCGTCTTCGGTTGTAATACTTTCATAAATGCTAACATAATCTGTCCTCTCAATGGTATACTAATACTAACAGAATTACGGTGCTAACTATAAAAATACAGTTCTCACCAAACTACAAACTTAACAAAAAACTATAGAATCTCGTGCATTTCTTATACTTTTATTTTACCAATTATTTACCACTAAATCTACGATGAAAGATATAAATTTACAGGAAATTTGCAAAGAATTACATATTTATGAATTTGGAATTGCCTCATGGCCACTACCTGAACAGGCCAAAACTATTTTATTTGAAAGCAACCCCTGCCCCTTCACTACGGCAGATGTGGAGGCAAGACTACTAGGAACGACTCAGTTTATGCCCAAAAGTGCCATCGTTTGTCTATTCCCGTACCATGTACAACACAAAGGCCATGCCAATCTATCTCGCTATACATGGTCAACAGATTATCACCTGGTCATTAATGAATATTTAGAACGTCTTATTGAAAGATTACAAATAATTGATGACTCGGCTCAGTTCTCCATTCATTGCGACACCTCTCCTTTAGCAGATCGGTACATGGCCTACTTAGCAGGCCTTGGCTTTTACGGAAAGAACAACTGTTTTATCAGCCCTAAATGGGGTTCTTATGTCGTTATTGGTACGATTTTAACAACACTAGAACTCAAACCAAATACCCCTCTTGAGCAGTCCTGTATAGGATGCAATCGTTGTATTACAGCATGCTTAGGCCAATGTTTGGGCCATGACGAATTTAAATTCGCGACTTGTAAAAGCTACTTAACTCAGAAAAAAGGAGAACTTACCAATGAAGAGGAACAGATTCTCGCTAAAACACCACTCGTATTTGGTTGTGATGTGTGCCAAGAGGTGTGTCCTCACAACAAAGATATTCCAACTACGCCCATCCCAGAATTCCAACAGATAGAACCGTATATCAATATAGACGAACTAGAAACACTAACGAACAAAGAATTCAAAGCAAAATACGGTCATCGAGCCTTCTCGTGGCGAGGTAAAAAAATACTAATGAGAAATCAAGAGATTATAGATAGAAAAAATAAACTATAATTATTACACGATATGCTGCTAATGGTCACACAAAGAGATTGTCATTAATACTCACATGAGCAAACTGTTACTAATAGGCACATAAGTAGAAGAATCTATAATTACATAAAACTAAAAAAGACGACCTCTGGTCGTCTCTTTTAGTAGTTATTTAATTTCGTAATAGTTCAACTCATCCAAGCTTTTACCAAGAGCAGGGATATATATTTCAAGAAACATATCTACCTCAGGCATATTTAGCGTTTTCAACTTGGCTAAAATAGAGTCATGTGCCTCTTTAAACTCATCATTTCCTGCCTTGAGCTCTTTGACGCATTTCATATAGGCGGAAATTGTATCGGCAGCCTTAACGATAGGCCATTCTGGACTAGCCTCTGCATCAACAAGTATAGGCTTATAAACAGATTGTAACCGATCTGGCAAGGTTGATAGCATTTTTTCTTGCGCCAAAGTTTCAACCTCACCATACAGTTCACGCAACTTTGGATCAAAATACTTGATTGGTGTCGGCATATCTCCTGTAAAGATTTCACTCACCTCATGATACATGGCGATGACAGCTACCTTATTAATATCTACATTTCCACCGAAGTATTCATTTTTTATAGCTCCCAAATTGTGGGCTACCATAGCCACTTCAAGGCTATGTTCTTGAATATTTTCTATTTCCGTATTTCGCATGAGGCTCCATCGATTGATAAAGCGCATGCGTTTTAAAAATGCAAAAAATGAACTCATATGTCCCCCATTACACAACAGGTCCTTAAATTACCCCACGGAGTTTAAAGCCATAATCAAGGAATTGCACCGCTTCATCCCAACGGTTATCATCGTTTAACATGACTACAATCATAGTATGGCCCTTACGTGTGGCAGACGCAATCAAACATTCTCCTGCTGCATTTGTAAAACCTGTTTTCAAGCCATTTGCACCAGGATATTTGTTGCGAATGAAGTGGTTTGTAGTACGAATTGTTTCTGGTGCACGGTTTTGGTACGGCACCTTATAGTAATCATTGGCAACTTTGTCACGGAACATTTGGTATTTCATGCCATATGCGGCAATCATCGCTAAATCACGAGCCGTAGAATGGTGACCCTTTTGTGTTAATCCATGAGGATTCAAGAACACACTATTCTTTGCCCCCGCTTTTGCAGCAATGCGAGTCATATCCTTAGCAAATTTATCCACAGAACCACTTACATTTTCGGCTACTACAACGGCCGCATCATTACCACTAGCAACCATCATACCTTCAAGAACACCTTCCAATGTAATCTGATCGCCTACGCGAACCCCAAGGTTTGATTCTTCCATGCTCGTTGCATAGCTACTTATAGTAGCTAATTCATCAAGCTGTGTGCCCTTTAATTCTAAGGCAGTTAACAAGGTGACCATTTTTGTAGTACTAGCTGGATGCATCCACTTATCTGGGTTCTTTGCAAATAAAATTTCTTTTGTATCTGCATCAATTAGGACTACGGCCTTACCAACAGTAGAAGGAGGTGTAATGTATGCAGCTTGAGCAACACTAGCACCTATAAATATGATTCCTATAAAAGTTATGGCCAATACCAATTTCTTATAAAACATATGAATATTCGTCGTTAAAAGTGTCATCACTCTCGTTCTACCTTCCAGTATCTTAACTTTCAAGACTATCATCTAGTGCTACATTTGTAGTAGTTGCTTTCTTTTTTGTCCCTTTAATTTCACCTGTCGATGTATCTACATTTTGAATATATACTACACGTTGAGGATATGGAATATCGATACCATATTTATCAAAGGCATCTTTTACATCAGACATGATGCTATATTGAACATCGAGAAAATCATTCGACTTAACACGAGCATAAGCAGCAATTCGTACAGAATTATCTCCAAATTCAGAAATACCTATTTCCATATTCTTCGGATTAAGGACACGTTTATCTGCTGCAAAAATATTTTTTAAGATTTTTATTGCCTCATGATGATCATTATTATAACCAATGTCAAACGTAAATGGGATAACCCGTTCTGTAGTATAAACAATGTTAGTTACAGCTTGTGATGTAAGAAGAGAGTTAGGTATGTATACATTCTTTTGATCTTTTGTAGTAATAACTGTATACATAAATTGGATTGATTTAACACTGCCGACTACATCACCCACCTGAATAACGTGACCCGCTCTAAAAGGTTTGAAGATAAGAATTAATAAACCAGATGCTAAGTTAGAAAGGTTATTCTGTAAGGCGAGACCAATACCTAAACCAAAAGCACCAAAAGCAGCTATAAAGGATGTTGTAGGAATACCGATTTGGTTTAAGCAAATCAATACTAACCCTACTAGCAAGGCATAATTAATAATTTGAGTGATAAAGCTCATTGCTGCTGAGTCATAGGAAGCTTTTGTCATAATGCGCACTGCAAAAGCTTTTACCCATTTAATAGCATATCGCCCTATCCAAAATAAAATTAGTGCTAATAAGATATTTCCAGCTTGTGCAAAAAACCAGTCCCTTATTTGAATTAATATATTAGCGTCTTTAAAAAGAAATTCAGAAACAGCACTTAAGAAATTAGCCATAGTAACCATCCATAATATAAATCTATACAATCACAAATATCTATCACAACATAATAGCAATATAATAACGGTAAATATATATGCTATAATTTTACATATGCATTTGCAATACGATAATAAAGATATTATATCGTTATATTCCATATATAACAATCATAAAACTAGGGAGACTTACATGTTCAAAAATCTATACGAAGCACCCCAAGAGCTCGCTACTGGAGGCTATGTAACTAGAGAGTTACACTCCGTTACGGTACACTTTGACGATATCCACTATTCTCTTTCGAGCGGACAATTAAATGGTGGCTATCACCATACGCTAGCGGTACGCAACCAACAGCTAACATATCAAATCGAAACAGAAAAAGATTTACCCGGTGGCTCTGTAGCCGATTATTTGGCTCAAGAATTTGAACATATTGATACTCCTGTTCATTTTAGTACAGCACTTCTCACGTCTGCCACAATGCATCTACACGCCTATGCCAAAGTTGAAGAACATGATACTATTGTGGAAACTATCGTGACTGCAGGCTATGAAAAAACGGCACATCGCGCAGGTACAGGCTATTGTTACGAAGAGCGTGATGGAGACTTCATAGTGCCAGGCACAATCAATATCCTCGTATTTACAAATAAAGCTTTAACAGATAGCGCTATGGTAAAAGCTGTTATGACAATTACCGAAGCAAAAACCGCAGCCCTTCAAGATTGGAATGTTGAAAGCGTACGCCTCCATCCGTTTATTAATGAAGATATTCCTGATGCAATTACAAAAGAACGAAAAACATCTGCCACAGGTACCTCTACAGATGGTATCATTCTCACCATTGATACAAATGGAGATATCTTAACAGATGCTGGTTCCTTTTCACTATTTGGAGACACCTTAGCCAAGGCCGTCTATGTAGGCGTACAAAGAGCACTAGAAAATGCTATCGGCGCTGAATAATCCTATTTTGTAATATACAAAAATATCTAGAATGATACCCCAAAAATTATTATTCAATACCCCACTCATATATGAAAAATATAATACAAATGAAAAACCGCACATCCTAGGCGATCGGAATGTGCGGTTTATTGCATATAAAACTGTTACATATAGTATAATTTTTGAAAATGAATATCAAATTAAAATTTGAGATATTTTCTCAAATTTTTCAAATTAATTATTAGATTCAAAGAATTATTATGTTTCATATGTTCCATGAGTATTATGTGCCTTTAATATTCATGGAAGAATTGTTGTAACTTTTTAAGATTTTTAGTTTTTGTAAGCCCTAGCATCAATAAAATACGCGCTTTTTGTGGACTTAAAGTATCACATACTAGATAGTTTGCCAGTGCATCTTGTGGCACTGCAGATACCATACCACTACCGGTACGAGAAGCACGTACCGTTGGAAACTTTGTATTCTGTGTGATTTGACGTACGTTTTGTGGGATTGTACCATGACCAAGACCTGTTAAAATTAAACCGTCAGGATTTGTAGCAACTACACTCATAGGCACCATATCATCCATACCACCATAGCAGGTCATTATAACTACACGAGGTAACTCAGACAATTTACTCACATCAAATACAGAGTCTTGAGTATGACGTCGAGTAGACACTTTATAATAGTGGGCAACACCATCTTGTACAATACCAAGATGCCCCACTAATGGACTATCAAAAGTCGCTACATTAGTAGTGTTGCATTTAGATACATCCCTTGCCCCATCAATGTAGCCATTTAATACGACTATCACACCTTTACCTACAGACGATGGTGTTCTCGCTACTTGGATAGCTTGCAATAAATTAATTGGCCCGTCTGCACTAATAGCACCTGCGGGTCTCATAGATCCAGTAATAACAATTGGCTTGTCTGTATGAACTGTCAGATTCAGAAAATATGCCGTCTCCTCCATGCTATCTGTGCCATGAGTAATAACAACACCACCGATATCATCTCGATTAACCAATTTTTGCACCAACTTAGAAAGTTCTAACCAGTGATTTACGGTAATATCGGAGCTTTCAATATTACTAAACTGAGTATATGTATAAGGACCATACGGTTTTGTACCAGGTACGGAGGCTAAGATTTTGTCAAGTCCTAACACCCCTGCCGTATAGCCTGTTAAATCAGTATTTGAAGTACCTTTTCCTGCAATAGTTCCTCCAGTACCAATCAAAGCGATTTTTGTCTCCATATTACCTCCACTATAAATCAAGATTTTCACCCTATCAATTAAAGGTTTGGGTCAAATGACGGCATCAACTCTAATTTATGTTTATTAATTCGATTCAGATAGTCGATTCGCTCTTTTGTTGGCTGATCTTCAATTTCACCAGTTCTGATATAACGATCCAGTATAGCATAGGTAAATCCCAATTTATCCTCATCGGACTGACCACTAAGACCATCACTTGGCACCTTATCAACTAGGTGCAATGGAATATCAAGAAGTTTTCCTATTTGACGAACTTCTTCTACTACGAGTTGTGCGAGAGGGCTAAAATCACCTGCACTATCTCCGTATTTTGTAGAGTATCCTACGTAGTCTTCAGATCCATTACAAGTATTTGCTACACGAGCACCATTTGGTAAATTTTGTCCTACTGCATAGAGAGTTGCCATCCGGAGACGAGGCGGGGTATTAATGGCAGCATCTTTAGATAAATCGGTTCTCCCCGTTACAACATCATACCCCTTAGCCTGAACGATAGCATGAGTTAGCGCCTCATAGGCAGCACCAATATTGACCGTCATGTGCGGAATTCCTAAATGATTTACCACTGCCTGAGCATCATCAATATCCGATTGCACTCCATTTGGCATAAGAACACCAACTACGCGATCTGCACCGAGAGCTTCTTTGCAAAGAGCTGCCACGATAGTCGAGTCCTTACCACCTGAAATACCAACTACAGCACTACAGTTAGGACCATTTTTACCAAAATAATCTCGAATCCATTGAATGAGGGCATCCTTTGTAGCTTGTGGATTTTCTAACATAGGCCCTCCTACTTTTTCCGATAAATACGGTTCAATAAATCCATCTTCAATTGATAGTAGCTAGGACTCATATCAAGGTAGTGACGATGTGGATTTTCAAAGCGTTGCTCTTCAGGCCAAATTTCATTAGCTAATTGATCTTGCACATATGCTCGAATTTCCTCTAGTGTTGGTAAGTCCACAACTAATTTACCATCCTTGATAATAAGCTGCTTCATCTCTTTAAAAGTACAATTTTCAAAATATAATTCACGCCAAGGTTGCTCAGGATCGATATAACGATATGGTTCCTCTGTATCAGGTACCTCTCTCAACAATGTTAATAGATCTGCAATCGCACGACCTTTATCATTATAAACACGATATACCTTTTTAAGACCTGGATTAGTAATTTTTTCTACACTTTCAGAAATCTTGATACGAGGTTCCCACATACCATCTTTCTCGATGCTAGCAATTTTATATACCGCACCAAATACGGGGTCACTCTTAGAGGTAATGAGGCGTTCCCCTACACCAAAAATATCAATAGGGCCACCTTGTATGAGCAAAGATGTGATTGTATACTCATCTAGACTATTAGATGCCATAATTTTACAATCTTCTAAGCCTGCATCATCTAGCATGCGCCGCGCTTTTTTCGCCAAATACGCAAGGTCACCAGAATCTAGGCGAATTCCTTTTAAGCGTTTCCCCATTGGCTCTAATACATCCTTTGCTACCTTAATAGCATTGGGCACGCCAGAGTTTAACACATCATAAGTATCAACAAGGAATACTGCATTATCTGGATACACTTCAGCATAGGCTTTGAAAGCATCGTATTCAGAGCCATAGTACATGACCCAACTATGCGCCATAGTACCGCTGACAGGAATGCCAAATTGTTGCCCTGCTAAAACGGTTGCAGTGGACTGAACACCACCAATATAAGCGGCTCTTGCACCGTATACGGCTGCGTCTACATTATGTGCACGACGAGCACCAAAGTCAGCCACAATACGCCCATCCGCAGCGCGAACGATGCGATTAGCTTTTGTGGCGATAAGAGATTGATGGTTCATCATAGTAAGCACTGCAGTTTCTACGATTTGTGCATCTATGAGAGGCGCCACAATTGTAATTACAGGTTCATTAGGATAGATGATAGAACCTTCTGGGAAGGCATATACATCACCGGTGAAAGAGAAATCTTTTAGATATGCTAAAAATTCTTCACTAAAAATACCCTGACTCCGTAAATAAGAGATATCACTTTCATCAAAGTGTAAATTTAAAATGTACTCAACGATTTGTTCGAGACCACCAAAAATAGCAAAACCGCCCTTGTCTGGATTACGTCTAAAGAAAACATCAAATGCGACGCGATCCACATTTTTTAATTTTGTAAAGTAGCCATGTGCCATAGTCATCTCATAAAAATCCATAAGCATGCTAATATTGCGGCTTTCATGTTGCATTGGTTCACCAACCTTCTAAGATCTATAGAAATTTAGTTAATTGTTATTCGTTATTCGTATACCCTCATTATACAATATTATTCCTATATAGCTAGCACCTAGCATAAGCTATCCTAATAATCTTTATTGTGATATAACTATATATATACAATAATAATTTATATAGTTCGTATGTATGAAAGGACCTAGTCTAGACTGTAAAACAAGCGACCATTACGCTATAATATTTTATTTTATATTGTTTTAAAAGCTTTCAATAATACATATATGTCTATTTTACATGAGAATGAAAGGTACCATTATGGAAACAATCGTTCAAGCAAAACGCGTATTAGAAATTTTTAAAGAAATGAGCCAAATTCCTCGTGAGTCCGGCAATGAAAAAGGCATCAGCGATTACATCGTGAACTTTGCTAAAAATTTAGGTCTTGAAGTTCATCAAGACGAAATCTTTAATGTAGTTATCAAAAAAGCTGCATCTCCAGGTTATGAAAACCGTCCATCCATCATTTTACAAGGTCATATTGATATGGTTTGTGTTAAAGACCATGACTCTAACCACGACTTCTCTAAAGATCCAATCGCTAATATCATCGAAGGCGAATGGATGCACGCAGACCATACAACATTAGGTGCCGATAATGGCATGGGTGCTGCTATGATGCTTGCTCTCCTTGAAGATGAAAGCCAACAACATGGACCAATGCAATTATTATTCACTACCAACGAAGAAACTGGTATGGATGGTGCCTTTGCCATTAAAGAAGGTCAAGTAACTGGTGACTACTTACTCAACCTAGATACAGAAGTAGAACATGACTTCACCGTTAGTTGTGCTGGCGGTTGCCACGTACATGTAAAAATTCCATTGTTACGCGATAACAATCAACCAGGCTATGATGCGGGCTTATCCATTACAGTAACCGGTCTTAAAGGGGGGCACTCCGGCATCGAAATCAACGAGCAACGAGCTAATGCAAACCAAGTACTAACCCGTGTACTCTATGATATTCAACAACAATATCCTATTAGCTTAGCGTCTTTCGAAGGTGGCGTAAAACATAATGCAATCCCGTCTAAGGCAGTAGCTGTACTATCCGTACGCTCTGAAGATGTGGCAGCCATTAAAACATTGCTCGCATACCAAGAAAAACAATACCAACACGAATATAGCGTACAGGATCCAGGCCTTACATTTGTAGTTGAAGATGTTCCTACTCCTGAAATAGTATATGCAGAAGACACAACAGAAGCACTTATTACATATATCTATCTTGCACAAGATGGGGTTCATTCTGTAAGTAAGTCTATCCCAAACCTTGTAGAAACATCTAATAATATTGCTATCGTACGTGAAAATCAACATACCATTGAAATACTCATTTCTATTCGTAGTTCCAATAGCAATAGTCTTGAATTCTTAACGAAAAAAATGATGCTTCTTGCAAAAGCACTTGGCGTAGCTGCAGAGCGTACAGGTGGATATCCAGCATGGGAATACGACAAAGGCTCAAAATTGGAAGAACAAGCGATTTCCTTGCATAACGAAATGTTCGATACACCAGCTAATGTAAATGCTATTCACGCAGGTCTCGAATGTGGTTTGTTAAAAGGCGTATTGCCAAATACACAAATGATTAGCTTTGGGCCTACTATCGTAAGTCCTCATACACCATCAGAACGCGTTCATTTACCTTCTGTTGAAAATGTATATGTGTACCTCAAAGCATTATTAGCAAAATTACAATAAAATAAATAATTACTATATTTTTGATGTATAATTTGTTATACTATAAGCAAATAACACATCAAGTTACGAGACCCATGTAATAGTGACTCTCCAACCCTCCTACAAGTAATTCAGCCATCTCTCCAACTGAATTATCTTGTAGGAGGGATTTTTTTCATAAAAATTTTTCAACTACATAAATAAATATTTATTCATACAGGAGTATTCTTTCATATATGAACAACATGGAATGCATCGTTTTATTTATAAATAATTATGAATATCAACTACATGTGCCAGTATACTCATATATAGTATATAATCTATAAATTTCAGAGAAGGCTGTTAAACTCTGATAAACTTGCTAGTTTCCATATACCCCATAGAGTATTTTCTGTGTTATCCTATAGGTGTATACTGTGTTTACATTACGCAGGAGGTATATATGATTCCAATAGTTATCATATCCGGATTTCTAGGTTCTGGAAAAACAACATTCTTACAACATATACTAAAAGAACATACATCGAAAGATAAAATTCTTATTATAGAAAACGATTTTGGTGAAACTAGCCTCGATGCTGCTAATCTTGCAAAAACAGGGGCCACAGTCCGTGAAGTAACATCTGGCTGTATTTGCTGTAGCTTACAAGGAAATTTCCAACAAGCACTACTTGATATTCTGCAAAATTACAAAATCGATATGATCTACATCGAGCCATCAGGTGTTAGCAAGCTCAGTGAAATCATCCATACTTGTAACGACGAGGACATTGCAAAATCTGCTTACATTCACGCATCAATAACGACTGTCGATGCTATGCAAGCACCAATGTTTATCAAAAATTTTGGTCTTTTCTTCAAGGATCAAATCACTCATAGTGATGCGATTTTTTTGAGCCATACAGAAGATATTCAACAGACAAGCATTACAAAACGTATGATTCGCGACCTCGCGCCACATACACCAATTCATGAAGAAGCATGGGATACCATTGGTTTGCGTGATTACATCAAGCGCCTGTATCATTGTCATGATGATCACTGCTTACACGATGAACATTTATTTATGAGTCATACCTTTAAGGATTTGCGCACCCTTAGTCTTGCACAATGGAAAACCATTTTAGAAGGCATGCCTGATACAGTGCTTCGTGCCAAAGGGATTGTACCAACCACGGAAGGTCCTCACGAACTCCAATACGGCACTCATTACTGTTCGCTTTCACCTAGTGAAACTAATGACTATAGTTTAGTCGTTATCGGCACAGATTTTAATGTACCAATGGTACATAACGAAGTGTGTCAATCATGATACCAGTTTATATCGTTACAGGGTTTATTGGATCCGGTAAAAGCACGTTCATAAACGAACAATTACAATACCGTAAAAAGCTAGGCGGTACCGCAATAATCAGCGCCGAAGAAGGCAGTGAACCTCTCATCAAAGAGCCCTTACAACTCAATGCGGATGAACTCAGTGCCATTGTTCCTAGCGATATCAAGTCTTACGAATTGATAGCCTGTAAAATCGGGGATTATTTAAAACGACTACAGCCAAAAGAGCTATGGATTGAGTGGAATGGCATGGTAAGCTTTCATCAACTAGAAGCCTTACTATATAGCGATATATTAAGCCACCTATTACAAGTAGAAAAGGTATTGTATATTTGTACCGATCAATTTGTTTCAACCATACTCCCTGGTTTAGGTAATGATGTAATGAGTCAATTGTATAGTGCAGATTGTATTATCACAGAATCCAATACACATCACGCTTTACTACGTACCTACAACGGAGAGGCTAAAATTATAACAGCTCCTACACCAGAAAAAGTAGAACAACTGTGCCGGAATTCCACATGGGGACTCATTCCTAATCTATTAGTTATTGGTATTACAACCTATATACTGTTGGTCACAGCTTTTCGCCATGACATCCCCTATTCCATTCACCAATGCTTCGCCATAATCACGGGCCTCATCATCGAGGCCATTCCATTCCTTTTATTAGGCACGGTAGGCTCAACGATTATTCGCTATTTCGTACCACAACGAGTATTACTAAAACTGTTAGGTGACCATTCTTTGAAAAGCTATGGGGCTGCTATGGTCAGTGGCTTTGCCTTGCCAATTTGTGACTGTGCCATCATCCCCTTATTCAAGGCGCTAATAGATCGAGGCATCCCTTTATCAGTAGCTCTTTTATTTATGCTCGCTAGCCCGATTATCAACCCTATCACCATTCTTTCTACATGGTATGCGTTTCCTGACAATCCCATGCTCTCCGTATGGCGTATCGTTTTAGGACTAGGTGTTGCCTTGTTAGTAGCCCTATCGTTCCGATTTTGGCCTCCAGCCACATCTATTTTGAAAGCAAGAACACCACAGAATCTTAGCTACGAAGAAATCGTTTTAGAAACAACTAAAACTAAACATATCGAAAAAAAAAGATTGTTAGTCCATATGGAACGAGAGTTTTCTCAACTCTTATTCTATTTTTCCATGGCGGCAACTGTACTATCTATAGTTCAAGTGTATGGCAAGCCTTGGCTTCTCAACGCAGGATTAACCTTGCCAGAATTTACAGCCATTCCAATTTTGCTGATGTTAGCATTCTTCTTTTCAGTCTGCTCTACATCAGATGCCATCATCGGTAAATCCTTGAGCACCTTATTTCCTATTAGCTCCGTAATGGGCTTTCTCATCTTAGGTCCGATGCTAGATATCAAAAACGTATATATATTAAAGCAATATATGCCTACCTCATTTATCATACGATTAAGCATAACGATTGCCGTTATGTCCTATATGGCAGCATTAGTATTCAAATTCTTTCTTAGCTAATTTACAAATTTTTATAATCATTATCTCAGTTCTTAATTAATTAAAAGGAGATGATTTCATGACATTAGGACTGAAAGATCGCTTTTCTATCGTGAAAGGTCTATTGTATCTCATCTTAGGTATCTGTTGTATTTACCTCATTGTGACAGGTCGTTATTTGAACTATATTGCACCGCGTTATGAACTTTTACTAGGTATTAGTGGCGTTGCCCTTATTTTAGGTGGTCTAGCGACGATTATTTGGGCACCGTCAAAATACTACAAGCATAACTGGAAATCTATCGTTCCGATTATTATTCCTATTATGTTGCTCATCGTTCCTCCCGTTCTTGTACCCTCAACAGGCGTTCATGGTGCCACTCGTGTAAACGATGATACTAACAATTTTGACTTTACAAACGATGCTATTGGAGAGGTTGTCACTGTTAACAGTGAAAGCAAAGAGCCAGGAATTTCCAAGGACAAAAAAGAAATCGTTTTGAACTCAGACAATTTCTATCAAACCATTGTAAAAGTTGGATCTAATGCTGATCAATATAAAGACTACACAGTTTATATGACAGGCTATGTGAACCGCGAAGATAATACATTAAAATCTAACGAATTTACTATTTCTCGTATGGCTATGGCTTGTTGTATTGCTGACGTTGCCCCTATTGGCATGACAGCCTATAAAACAGATGGTGATAGCTTACAAAATGAACAATGGGTATCGATTGAAGGAAAGGTTTCTACCCGAGACTTCCACGGTCGTAAACAACCATATGTAGAGATTACAAAAATCAAATCTGCAGAACCTATTTTAGGCTATGTATACCCTTAAGAATTACATAAAAAACGAGGCTTAACGCCTCGTTTTTAATAGGAATGATTCTGTTAAATAAAATAACGTATATTTCATAATTCAATGTCTATATGAATCTACAACAGATTGACGCCTTATAATAGTTATTCTAGTTATTCTAATTATAATAGTTATTAAAACGTCCTATTAGTGCTGTAATTCTTTAATAATTCTCTTGCCGAGAGATGCTGCTACAGCGCACAAGAAAATATCTGGGCCAACTGGGATTAGGAAGCAAGTAATAATGACAGCTTCCACACCAATCGGCTTACCTAAATACAGATTCATAATAAAGTATAGGTACACCATGCCAAGACCATATACAATAAATAGATTTAATATGGATCCGGCTAGCAAACGTTTAAACGATAGTGTATCCATTGTCTCTGCAATGCGTCCTACTGCATACGCACCAACCATAAAACCAATTAAATAACCAAAGGTAGGTTGCAAAATATAACTAGGACCACCACCAGATGTAAAAATAGGAACCCCAACAAGACCTAGTACAATATAAATGCCAACACTAGCGGCACCTAAACGACTACCTAAAACAATGCCCGCTAATGTAGTAAATAAGATTTGCAATGTAAACGGACAATTCGGTAATGGGACCCGTATAAAAGCACCAACCGCGATTAGCGCCACAAAGAGTGCTGTCATCGTTAACTGACGGGTGGTAATGCGAGTTTGTTTTGATACAGTAGAGCTCATGGTATACCTCCATTCATAACAGACCTAAGCAGGAATTTGTGCTATCAATGGAGAATAAAAGTCCAAGATAACACGGAAACAAACTACTAACTATCTAAATTAAAGCACTTGTATTTTTAATTGTCAACTATAGTGATTGACTTTTAGTTTACTATATAGTCTAATACTATATATACTATGTTTTTAGTACTTTTTAAATTTGACTATAGCTAATAGTTATTATCAATAGTTCATAATAACTAAAAGATATACTCATCTTCATACAAAAACTACTAAACTTCATTTATCTTTCATATAACAATATTAAATTATACGTAAGTAGATTGAGTAAAATCTACTTTCACAAAATCGTAACTAAACGAAAATTATAATTTGGTATCAGGAGGCATTGCTTATGAAAAATGTTAAGAAAGTATCCAAAGTACTATGTGCATTTGGCGTTAGTACAGTATTATTAGCAGGTGTAGTTGGTGCAGCTAGCAACCATGGTTACAACAACCATAGCAACTGGAACGGTGTTGGTAGCGTTGCTCCATCCGCACAAGCTAACTATTCTGTTGACTATATGGGCGCTGTTACAGTATTCCAACAACAATTCCCTGGCGCTACTGTAAAATCTATTTCCTATGATGCAAAACACAATCCTTACTATGAAGTAGAAGGTTATTATGGCAACCGTGAAGTAGAGCTTAAAGTAGACGAAGCATCTGGTCAAATCGTTGGTAAAGAAGTAAAAGGTTACTCCAAAGCTTCTAAAACAATTAACGTTCAAAACATCATCATTCCTGAAGTAGCTGAAACAAAAGCTATGGAAAAAGTTGGTTCTGATTTCCAAACTATGGATTGGACCGTTGAACGTGAAAACGGCAGAGTTGTATATGAATTCGATATGACAACTGGCGGCGGTAAAAATGCTGAAGTAAAAGTAGACGCTACATCCGGTAAAGTTATTAGCGCTAAAGTTAAAAACACAAAATACTAAGATTTTCATTTCATCAAGTGAAACCCTATCCTAACCCACTTAGATGACACACTACACATATAACACACATACTATACACACTGTATCCTTTGGATACACTCTCTAACACACTCTCAGAGAGCCCGTAACACTAACCACGGACTCCCTAAATCCTATCTCACACAATAGGAAAACGGTCTGTGCTCACACACCACAGACCAAACGTTACACACACTATACTCCCTTAAAGACCTTGGATCATTAAATCCAAGGTCTTTTTATGCCCATTCTATCAAGATTATATTACACCTACACAACATTTCATTCTTATAAAGACAACAACACACTAATAACGAAAAAGCCTCCCTGCGGGAGGCCTTTTGTATAAGTTTTATAGGTTTGATAGTTATGTGTTCTATTTCTTAAGCAAAGTTCAGCTTAAGGATGTCATTTGTAAGTTTTAAAGGTTTGATCTATAGTTTTCCAAACAAGAGGTACGAAAATTATGCTTTATCTAAAGCTTGTGCCAAGTCTTCGATGATATCATCGATATTTTCAAGGCCGATGGATACACGGATCATATCTGGTGTTACGCCAGCAGATTTTTGTTGTTCTTCGTTAAGTTGTGCATGTGTTGTGGATGCAGGATGGATAACAAGAGATTTAGCATCTGCTACGTTGGCAAGGTTGGAGAAGATTTCCAAGGAGTCAACAAGTTTAATACCTGCTTCTTTACCACCTTTTACACCGAATGTGAATACTGCACCAACACCTTTAGGGAAGTATTTATCAGCTAATGCTTTGTATTTGCTATCTTCTAATTCTGGATAGCTTACCCATGCTACCTTAGGATGTTTGCTCAAGAAATCTACTACTTTACGAGCATTTTCTACGTGACGTTCTACGCGCAAGGACAATGTTTCAATACCTTGTAAGATTTGCCATGCTGCAAGTGGAGTAATGCATGCACCAGTATCACGAAGTAATTGAGCACGAATTTTTACAGTGAATGGGATTGGCAAATTACCAAATACTAATCCATTGTAGTGTTCGTCACCTTCGGAGAAGCCAGGGTATTTACCAGAACCTTTATAGTCGAATTTACCAGATTCTACAACTACGCCAGCCAATGTTGTACCGTGACCACCAAGGTATTTAGTAGCAGAGTGTACAACTACGTCAGCACCATGTTCTAATGGACGGAATAAGTATGGAGATGCAAATGTATTGTCTACAATCAAGATGATATTGTGTTTATGTGCAATATCAGCTATGGCTTGTACATCGATAAGATTAATACCAGGGTTACCAATAGATTCGATATAAACGGCTTTAGTCTTTTCATCGATAGCTGCTTCAAATTCTTCCAAATGATCCGGATTTACGAATTTAGTTTGAATCCCCAAACGAGGCAATGTAGCAGTAAACAAATTATAAGTACCACCATACAATGTGGATGCAGCAACAATATTATCACCAGCATCTGCTACATTTAAAATAGAGTACGTAACCGCTGCAGAACCAGATGCTACTGCAATACCAGCAGCACCGCCTTCAAGTTCTGCCACTCGAGCATCTAATACATCTGTAGTAGGATTGCCAAGGCGAGAGTAAATACCACCAGGATTAGTCAATGCAAAACGACCTGCGGCTTCCTCAGCATCTTTAAATACGAAAGATGTAGTTTGATAAATCGGTACTGCACGAGAACCTGTTGGATCCACGGTATGACCAGCATGTAATTGTAATGTTTCAAATCTGTATTGTTTACTCATTATAATAACTCCTTTATAT
Source organism: Veillonella sp. AF13-2 (assembly GCF_003603295.1). Classification (NCBI taxonomy): domain Bacteria; kingdom Bacillati; phylum Bacillota; class Negativicutes; order Veillonellales; family Veillonellaceae; genus Veillonella; species Veillonella sp. AF13-2. Next base: position 250,579 of record NZ_QTMT01000003.1, on the reverse strand, counting down.
TAACTATATTTTAAGTTCGTTCTTTATGCCTAGTATAGTACTATGTTTTAAAAAATATGTCTACTATTTTTTATATTCTTTTCTCCATAACTTTAAACTATGGTGGACAAAGGAGGATAAAAGCTTTTACCAAAACCGCTAAAGCGAACTAAGTCATTTATGAGAAATAAAATCCCCTAATTACTTCCAAAGAACTAGCTCCCTTGAGAGATGTTAGAAGTAATTAGGGGTACATAGTACTATCAATAGATTAGAAATAAGTACTTACATTTAGATGTAAGCGCCTAAATTTTTATCCCGTTCAAATTTCATTTTTTGGATTTGTTCAATAATGTACGGTGTTTCTTGGTATACATAGTAGTTTAACCAGTTTGTAAATAAAAGTGTACTTACAGAGCGCCAGCGCACGATGGGACGTTGTTTCGGATCATTATCTGGGAAGTAGTTTTCAGGAACTGCAATATCCATACCTTTTTTGATATCCCGCACGTACTCACGGTTAAGTGTGTCCCAATCGTATTCGGCATGACCAAATACAAAGATATGTTTATTATCTAAGCTACGAACGATAGCAGCACCTGTTGGTTCAGACCCAGCCAAAAGTTCCAAGTCACGATTTTCCTTAATTTGTTGCAACGAAACTGTGGTGTGACGAGAATGTGGCATCCAAAACTTTTCATCAAATCCACGCATGAGTACTGGTCGATCATTATAAATATCATGTTCGTAAACACCGAATAATTTCTCATCCATAATAGATTTGTTAATACCAAAGTGATGATATAAACCAGCTTGAGCTCCCCAACATATATAGAAGGTCGAATATACATGTTCTTCGCCCCAGTTCATGATTTCTACGAGTTCAGACCAATAGTCTACCTCTTCAAAAGGCATTAACTCTACAGGAGCACCGGTAATAATCATACCATCAAAGAACTGGTCTTTTACCTCATCAAAGGTGCGGTAGAAGGTTTCTAAATATTGTTCATCTGTATTTTTAGCCTTACGAGATGCAGTATGTAACAATGTTAAATTAACTTGCAATGGGCTATTACTGAGAGCACGCAAAATTTGTGTCTCCGTCACTTCTTTAGTAGGCATCAAATTGACTAGCAAAATTTGCAAAGGTCGGATCTGTTGATTCTCCGCCCGTTCAGTATCCATAACGAAAATATTCTCTTGAGCTAATTTCGTAATGGCCGGTAAATTTTTTATTACTTTAATAGGCATAATGTCACCTCTACATATTCTACAATTTGATAACCTAATCTAATTAAAAGCCCTTAGCCTCATAGGCACGGCGCCAAGATTCGAGCCCTTCTTCTAATATTTTACGAGGACAAGCAACATTAATGCGTTCAAAGTCCTCCCCATCGATGCCAAACATAGAACCCGTATCGAGCCATAGCTTGGCATCATTGATGATCCATTCGTCTCGCTCTTTAGGGCTCAGCGACAATTGAGAGCAATCTAGCCACATGAGATATGTCCCTTCAGGACGATATACATGAATCTTTGGCATATATTTTGCTATATAGTCGATGGTAAATTGAATATTATCTTGAATATATTCTTTCAATTCATCAAGCCAAGGAGCCCCCACTTTGTAGGCTCCTTCACAGCCAACGATCCCCATCGTATTCAACTGGCTATAACCAGCACGATCTATTTCTTTGATAAAACGGCGGCGTAAGGAATCATTGGGAATGAAAATATTACTTACTTGTAAGCCTGCAATGTTGAAGGTCTTACTAGGTGCTGTACATACAACACAGTGTTCTGCATAGCTTTCACCAAGGTCCGCAAATACCTTGTGCGTATGCCCTTTCCATACAAAATCTGCATGAATTTCATCGCTCACGATGAGCACATTGTATTTAATACAAATATCGCCGAGGCGTTTTAACTCGTCTTCAGTCCACACGCGCCCTACTGGATTATGCGGATTACACAAGAGGAATAATGTAACATTTTCCTCAATGATTGCGCGCTCGATGCCTTCAAAATCGATAGTGTATTTTTCGTCGCCTTTGATGAGTGGCACATTGATAAGACGCCGATTGTTGTCATCAATAACCATGCTAAATGGGTAGTACACCGGTTGGTTGATGAGCACACCTTCCCCCTCCTTGGTGAAAGCTCGAACCGCCATCGCCAAAGCAAATACGATACCAGGCGTTTTAACAAGCCATTTTTGTTCTGGAGTCCAATTAAAACGTGTAGTAAACCAATTCTTTAACACATCGAAATACTCATCATCAGATTCGGTATAACCAAATACGCCATGGTTTACGCGGTCCAATAAAATTTGCTTTAATTCAGGGGGAATTTCAAAATCCATATCCGCTACCCAGAATGGTAACACATCAGCTGGTTTACCGCGCTTAACAGCAAAATCATATTTTAAAGATTTCGTGTGCGTTCTATCTAAAATTTGATCAAAGTTATATTGTCCCATAGGAACTCCTTTATTTATTAAAAGCTTGTTCCAAGTCTGCAATCAAGTCTTCTGTATCTTCAATCCCTACAGATAAACGCAACAAACGACGTGTAATACCTTTACGTTCTGCATCTTCAGGTTTTAAATCTGGATGTGTTTGCGTTACAGGATATGTCAACAAGGATTCTGTACCACCAAGACTTTCAGCGAATTGAATAAGCTTAATACCTTCTAATACTTGTTTAGCCGTTTCTTCGCTGTCTACTTCAAAGGATAGCATGCCTCCAAAGCCTGTTGTTTGAGCTTTATTGATTTCATAACCAGGATGTTCTGGAAGGCCTGGGAACAAAACTTTAGTTACTTTTGGTTGTTTTTTTAGCCATTCAGCAAGAGCAATGGCATTCTTTTGATGTTGCTCCATGCGTAGAGCCAATGTTTTTACACCGCGAATAACGAGCCAGCTATCCATAGCAGATAAACATGCACCTACGGTTTTATATGTTAAACGCAATTTTGCAGCGATTTCTTCGTCTTTTACAATAGTAAAACCAGAAATTACATCGTGATGACCACCGATGAATTTTGTACCACTATGAACAACAATATCGGCACCCAAGGTCAATGGTTTTTGGAAGTATGGGCTCAAGAAGGTATTGTCGATGATTACTAGCGCATTGCGTTCGTGAGCCAATGCACAAAGTGCACGAATATCGGTTATCTCCATCATAGGATTTGTTGGTGTTTCAATATATACAGCCTTTGTATTCGGTTTAAAAGCCGCTTTCACCGCATCAAGATCAGAAGTGCCTACATACGTAAACTCGATACCATTTTGCTCGTAAATATTCGTGAACATGCGGATAGAGCCACCATACAAATCATCACCCAAGATGATATGATCCCCAGGGGAGAATAGATGGAATACTGCGTCCACAGCTGCCATACCGGAGGAAAATGCCAATGCATCTGTACCTTCTTCAAGGCCAGCTATCAATTGTTCCAAACGGTCGCGCGTTGGATTAGACTCGCGCGAATATTGATAACCTGTTGTATCCCCCAACTTTGGATGGGAAAATGTACTAGACATATAGATTGCAGGGGAAATGGCACCAGTGCTATCTGGTTTGCCACTGCCGTGAACACATTTTGTATTAAATTTCATTCCTATCAACTCCTCATATTTGTATACAATATATTAATTATAAAAGTAGACAATGATTACGGTCAACAAAAATGGGCACTCATAGGTCTTGAGTGCCCTTAAAAGGTCATATATATTTTGAATGGGTTGTCATAACTATAAGTTAAGTTCACCTAATATTTAGTGCGTTTTGTAATAAGTAATGCCAAAATTATACCTAATGACGAAGTTACCAATTGCGGCCAACTAGATACGAAAAGCATGGTATTTACAATCTTTGGTGGAAATTGGAACAAGGAGAAGAACAAGGAATACCCTCCAAAGAGTACGCCGGCTTTTACCAAAGCAGCCACAATGATAAGCAATGCCTTTGGTTTATGTTGTAACCAGTGAGCTACGAATACATACGCAGTCGTACCAAGAGCCGTAATCAAAATAAATGGTGGCAACGGCAACATACCTTGTAAATGCGCTACTACTGGAGCAATCCAAGCGATGACGAGTCCATTCTTCCAACCATAGCGCCACGTTGCAAGCACAAATGTAGCAGATGTAATGGAACCGATGAGGAACATACTCACCTGGTTTGGAATAAATGGAAACATGAGGCGCAAGCTTTGCGCCAATAAGGCAACGGCCAACAAGAGACCTGTACCTGTAATAGATTTTGTAGACATAAGAACCTCCTACTATACGATATAGATTTTTCAAGAGGTACCTACCTCATATATTAAAACTAAGCTTCTACAAATAATAAACGTACCCGATCATATACCCAATTATAAACATACGTATAACCTAATATGACTAATGTCATCGTTATATCTGTAACAAAGGCCATCCAAAAGCTCATATGCATCATGTACATAATAATCGGTACTGTAGCAAGCATAAACAAACCTTCAAACAACACCGCATGAACTGTACGGATTACAGGACCTCGTGCTAATCGATCACCTGGTACTAGTTTATCAAATATCCAGTTAAACACAAAATTCCAAACCATAGCCAGTAAGGAAAAAATAACCATCAAAGCAAGAGGCTGACCCTCATGAGGAACAAACTGCATCACCGACCAGCCAATCATAACACAGCCCACCTCATATAAAATCGACTGTACAACACGCTCTGTAGCAGACATAATAATAAACCACCTCCATCAGAAACCCCAAATAAAGATATTTACTATCACATCAATATTATATTTATTTTTTTAGATTTGTCGAGCTCTGTCGAGTTTTTCCATTTTCGGATATAAAGAAAGCCCCTCGTAGTGTTCTGTAAGCTCGACTTGCTACTCCCGAAGTGAGTATTGCCATTTTGAGATAGAAGAAGCCGCCATATGTCTGTCCAGCGACTTGCCCTCCCGAAGTGAGCTATGCCATTTTCGGATATAAAGGAAGCCCCTCGTAGCGTTCTGTAAGCTCGACTTGCTTTTCCCAAAGTGAGTATTGCCATTTCAGGATAAAAGAAGCCGCCATATGTCTGTCCAGCGACTTGCAACGAATGGAGCGCAGAGAGACATATGGCGGCGGAAAGCCTATCCTAAAAGTGGCATTACGAACTGAATCCATGGAATACCCACCACAATAAATATCGCAAGGTAGATAATCCCAAAGATAGCACCTAATTTCCAGAATTCAGGGCCTTTATTATAACCACTAGCAAACCAAATTGGGCTATGACCAGTACCATATGGTGTAAGGATACCCATAATACCCATTGGTACTAAAAGAATCAACATAACTTGAGCTGGATCAACACTAGGAATCTGAAGAATTAGAGTAGCAAATAAGCCTACCATGGCAGTTACATAAGCGGTGCCAGAAGCAAAGAAGTAACGAAGCAAGCAGAATGCTAATAACAAACCAAGAACTGCCATTGTGGGATCTAAGGATACTAAAGAACCACCTGCAGATTTAGCAAGCCACTCCAAAAAGCCTACGTTTTTAAGACCCGCAGCCATAGGTACGAGTGTAGCGAACCAAGTCAAAACATTCCATGCTGGTTTGTTAGCAAGGAAGTCTTGCCATGTCATAATCTTGGTGAAAATCATCAAGATAATAACAATCAAAGCTGTTGTAGTTGGGTTCACTTTAAATGTAGAAGCACCAATCCACAACACAAGAGCCAATACAGAAATCAAGGCCATGAAGATTTCACTGCGTGTCATGGAACCTAATTTCTTATATTCATCCCTTGCCCATGCTGCAATTTCAGGGGACCCTTTTACCTCCGGTTTACAGAATACATAGGTCAATAATGGTGTGATGATAAATAGTATAATACCCACTGGCAAGAATGCTAGGAACCATGTGCCCCAGTTGGCAGCTACGATACCCGACTTTGCAGACAATTCAAGAGCCAATGGATTTGGCGCCGCACCAGTCAAGAAAATAGAGCTAGATACACAAGTTGTTGCCAATGCTACCCAGTTCAAATAGGAACCAATTTTACGAGGATTCTTATCGGGGTAAGAATCGAACATCGGACAAATACTAGATACAATTGGATAAATCGTACCACCAGAACGAGCCGCATTACTTGGAATAAATGGAGCCAACACAAGGTCAGTAATAGCAATAGCATACCCAAGGCCTAAAGAGGACTTTCCAAGCTTGGCTACGAGGAACAATGCAATACGTCGACCAAGACCAGAATTTTCATAACCGATACCGATCATAAATGCTGCGAATATCAACCACACGATAGCATTAGAGAAACCGCTAAGTCCCCAGCTGATAGCTTGGGCATCCGTAATAGCCTTTGCTACACCAGTTGCTTTGTCTATAATAGGTGCTGGACCAACCTTAAATAACATAGATACGGTAACAGCAATGATACCGATGAAAGCTGGTGGCATTGGTTCTAAAATCAACCCCACCACAAGGCCTGCAAAAATACTTACATAAATCCAAGAATTTGCGCTAAGACCTTCAGGAGCACCGATGAGCCATACAAGAATAGCTACTACAAGCGGTGCAAATAATTTCCAATTCAACTTCATTAAGAACACTCCTTACTAAAAATAAAACTGCAAAATTGCTAATACAGTATAGCAGAATTTTTTTAGTGAGAATATAATATTCGTCATAATACTTATTGATTAATACTAAACTTTTAGTAATAGTTTTTACTAGATATTTTTGGTTTTATACAATACAATATAAATATCGAAAATTATTAATTTAACTAAAATTACTGAAAGGATTTAAATGAAACCTTTTATACGCTATATAAAATCTTTATGGTTTCCAGTCATTATCGTATCAATTCTTTCGTTACTCACCGTGGCAGGCACATTATATATACCAACCTTAACGGCCACAATCATCAACGATGGCGTAGATATTCGCGACGTATCTCGTGAAAGCTTACACAACACGGTAGGCATGGTACTGCAAGATACTTGGATTTTTACCGGCACTATCACAGAACAAGGAACACACCACGAACTCATCAAACGCGGTGGTCACTATAAAGAACTATACGAAAACTATGTGGCAGGAATAAGTATATAAAATTCAGGATTGCCATTAACATCAATGTGAAGGGTTCCATATCCATCATTGATATCTTTCGTCATTTCATATATAGTAACCATAGAAGCAGAATTACTGGTCTGACTACCTGTACCTTTATGTACAGCAGCAGCAGTAATTCTGCTTTTTATTATAATATATAATTTCATATAAATTAAAATCATTAGGTGAAACCCTTATTTTATTCAAACCTTGTTCCGTAGTTAACCTAATAGCACCTAAATCAAACAAATCAAAATCATGTGACGACCCATGACACGCAGCTTGATAGTACTGATAATTATATTGTTTTTGAAGCTTGTCTAAATCTTTTTCGTTTAGTATACTATTGTTAATCATAAACTGATTAACACTCATTTGTCCGCTTGATTGGACGTTATTGACTGTTAATTGGTTTATTTTTTGTATTACCATACAATAGAATTATAGGAAAAAAGAACCACCGATAAGCTGCAACTTATCGGTGGTTCTCTTATTTATTCACCTTTTGGTACAAACCATAAACCGTTATTATTTTTTTCCATGTAATCCTTAAATTCTTGAGAATGATAAGCTGCTACAATGTCTTTTGCCCATTGAGCCTCTTTGTTTTTCTCGTTTACTACAAGTTGTAATAACCATTGTGGCAATACATCTTCATTTGCCAATGCAGATTTAGGATCAATTTTTGCATTATAAATAATAGCTCCTGTAATAACAATATAATCAAAATCAGTACGTACAGAAGGAATTGTAAGGGACTTCATTTCTGTAAATTTAAGATGTTTAGGATTTTCAATAATATCTGCTTGTGTGACTGTCGCTAAGTCTTTATTAGGATCAAGTTTAATCCAACCGATTTTTTGCAACAACGCATAGGCACGAGCCATGTTAGACGCATCATTAGGAACTGCAATAGTATCGCCATCAGCTACTTGATCTAAAGATGTCTTAGAACCACTAAAGATACCAGCTGGCACTGTTGGAATTGGGGTCAATGCTACAAGATGACCATTTTGTTTTTCGTTGAAGTTTTTCATGTATGCTGTATGTTGTTCAACATTAAAATCAACTTCACCATCACTCAATACTTGGTCTGCTTGTACCAAGTCAGACATATCTACACCTTTGAAGGTATAGCCTTGTTTTTCTAAAATTGGTTTTACACCTTTTTCAAACAATTCAGAATAAGGGCCTTGAGATTTACTATAGGTTAATTCTTTTTTAGCACCATTATCGCTATTATTAGAGCCGCAACCTGCGATAAAAGCTACGCTAAATACTAATGCCATACCAAGGGCAAGGAATTTTTTAAATTTCATAGTACATTCTCCTATACTTTCACAATCCATATAACTAAAATCTATTTCATCAAATTAGGAACGACGCGCACGACGTGCAAAGTAGTTACCTATTGTTTGAATAATTTGAACAAAAATAATTAAAATAACAACGGTAAATAGCATCAATGGGAAGTTCAACCGTTCATAACCATAGGTAAGAGCCAAGTCACCTACACCACCTGCACCAATGGCACCAGCCATAGCAGTAGCACCGATAAGACCTATAGTACCTGTTGTAATGGATAAGATAAGCGATCCCTTTGCCTCTGGTAAAAGGAAATGCCAAATCACCTCAAAATGAGAGGCCCCCATAGACTGTGCAGCCTCAATAATGCCTTTATTGACCTCTAAAATAGAGTTTTCAAAGAGTCGAGCAAGATAAGGCGCAATGAATATAACAAGCGGTACAATAGCCGCCGTTGTGCCCACACGAGTACCAACAATCATCTTAGTCAACGGTAAGATAAACACCATCAAGATGATAAATGGTACGGAACGCACGATATTAACAATTGTATTTGTAATGGTATAAACAACACTATTTTTAACAATCCCATTAGAATTTGTTACCACCAGTGTAACTGCAATAATTAACCCTAGTATTGTACCAATGAATAGAGATAGGAACACCATATATAATGTTTGTTCTGCAGCTAGTAATAACTGCGAACCGGGAACGCCAAGTTCTTGCATAAAGAAATCCATTATAGTGCCACCTCCTGCCATTCAATGCCTTGTGTCACAAGATACTCTTTTACCTTGCCCACTTCAAGATCATCACCAATGAACTGAACGATGAAAATTCCAAGTACCGTATGCTCTAACTCTGTTACCGTAGCAAACAACACACTCGTTTCTAAATCAAAAGTTTTATTAATATGATATAGCACATTATCAGTTGTATTATTTCCTAAGAAGTGCATTTTAAGTATTGTGTAAGGCCTTTTATCACAAGCCAAGGTATGTTTAACTGTAGATGGGATTTCATCAGGAATAACAGTCCTAACAAATCGTTTTGTTGTTTCATGCTTAGGTTTACTAAACACCTCAAGTACAGAACCTCTCTCGATAAGCTTCCCATGTTCCATAACTACAACGCGATTACATATCTTTTGGATTACATCTATCTCATGAGTTACGATAACGACTGTTACCCCTAGTTCACGATTAACGCGTTCTAATAATTGAAGAATAGACTCTGTTGTATCTGGATCAAGAGCACTTGTTGCTTCATCGCAAAGCAGAATTGATGGATCTGTAGCCAACGCACGAGCAATACCAACGCGCTGCTTTTGACCACCAGATAATTCTCCTGGATAGGCATTTGCTTTATCACCTAAATCAACAAAGTCTAACAAGGTTTTAACCTTATTATCAATCTCTGATTTAGGAACTTTATTTAGAATTAATGGAATCGCCACATTATCATACACAGATTTAGCATTCAATAAATTGAACTGTTGAAACACCATGCCGATGCGCTTACGAACCTTTCTGAGCTCGTTAAAACTTAAACCATTGATATTCACACCATCTATTTCAACATGACCAGAGGTAGGTACCTCTAAAGCATTAATCATGCGTAACAGTGTAGATTTACCGGCTCCACTAAAGCCAATAATGCCAAATATGTCGCCTTTTTCTATGGTAAAGTTTACATCAGATAATGCAGTAACCTTTTGCTTATTAACATCAAACTCTTTCGTTACATTTCGTATAGCAATCACTGTACCACCTCTTTTCCTACAATTCAGTAGGAATTAATTTTAAATTTAAAACATATCTATAAGGTATGATTTAATTATGTACTTAGATTACTACAATTTATAAGGACTGTCAAACCAAAAAAGAACCTCACCAGTTAAAAGGTTGAGGTTCTTTTATTATATAGCTCTTATCTTATAAGGGTTCACATCCCTATTTATCTAATTTTATTTTTTTACATCAAGCTGAACCAATTCAAACACTAACAAAAATAAATTATCTATATCGATTAAAGAGATATAGGGATCCTAAAATGACAGGCGCCCCTATATAGAGACCCATATTAGGTATTTCCCCCAATAAGAAGGCTGCTACAATAGCTGCCACTATAGGCGAGATATACATAAAATTAGTTACATCAGAAACCTTTTCAGCATGTTCCAAGGCATAGCTCCAGAATACAAAGCCTAACGCACTAGATAGGAATGCTAAATAGGCCATAGCAAATTTTGCACTAATCGGTGCCACCACAATCAATTCAATAGCATGTTCCGCAAAGGGCAATGCCATAATAGCCCCCGTAAACATAGACCACATGGCGATAGTGATAGGCTTATGTCCCTTTAAACTAAGTCCACGATTTAGAATATTATACACTGCAAAGAGTATCATCCCTAACAAAGTCCACAAGGCTCCTACAGGAATAGTAAGGGCGGAATTCCATAGAATAATTATGGCTACACCTATAAATGCAGTTATGGTAAATAGCCATCCTATAGGTCGTATTGTATCCTTATAAATAATCGTGGCCATCAGTGCTGTCGTCATCGGAGTCAAGGCCATAATAATACTGGATGTGGCCGCTGGAATTGTGCGCAAGCCTTCATTAAATACAACTTGGTAAAGAAAATTCCCTGTAGCACCTAACAGAATATATAGTCCCCACTCACGCCATGTTGTCGGTATATGTAGCCCTTTTACAACACCGATTACCAGCATAAGTAAAGCGCCACCCATGACCCTTGCCACAGACAATGTCAATGAATCTACTGACTGTAATGCTATTTTACTGAAAGGAAATGCAGTAGCCCACACCGCAATAGTAGCAGAAGCACCTAAAAGTGCTTTCTTTCGATTTGTCATTAACATCCACCTTTCAATAGCATTCGCCTATACAATCTTATAATCCACTTTGATTAACGTATATTCTATCCAAATTATTTCTATCTTGATTCATTCTACCAAGATCATGTTATCTACATGTTTTATAGCTTAATAACACTATCTCAATAGTACCATAATATACCCCTAACACTACAATAAATTAAATCATATTTTTTATTCCTATGAAGGGGATGCTTTGTTCCTTATGGGACCTACAAAATGTGTAACAAAGTCGTTAGAAAAAGTAATAACGCTTTATGAAAACTATGTAGCAGATATGTCTATGTAGTTAATACAACTATTCACTTAACTTGACTATTGTAAGTTCACTATTGATTCCATTAATTTCAATTTGATTTTCTGATTTAGACACAGAAAAATCGTCTACAAGATGTCCACGATCTTCAAAGAGCAATTTAGTACGAATACCTTTTTTCACCGCTTTGAAAGCATACTCGTGAGGGACATGCAGCCGAGATTTCGCCGATATCTGATTCACATCAATTCGCCCCGTATAATCCGCTACATATATCTCCATTGGAGAGTTGTTATCCAGCTCTATATGACTGTTACCGCCGGCAATATAAATTTCTTTAACCGCTCCGTCTAGCTCAAACTTTTCACTAATAATATCAAATAGCTCTAGTTTTTCACAATGGGTCGCTAGCTCCGTATCTCCCATATATTTTTCAGGCAAATTTATAAAAATCCACAAATGTTCTTTTACAAGCTCTTCAGATAAGGATTTGGAACAATTTACATCCACATCGATACGCCTTTTGATATCATCGATTTTTACTTTCACCAGTTCCGTCAAATTTTCAATAGTATCACTGACCAATTGAACCTTTATCTTCTCACCCTCTCCAGCTCTCATTTTTACGCAATTAACAGAACCCAGTTTAATATCGAAATGTTTTATCTCATCGATATCATATTCTACGATGCTTTCATAAGGATATCGAGGTTTAACCGCTTCTTCTGAAAGCAATTCATCCACAGAGACATTGAATACACCTGAAAGGGCCTTTAAATTTGAAATATCCGGCATTCCATTGCCCGATTCCCACTTTGTTATGGCCTGTCTCGACACATTAAGTGTTTCTGCTAATTTCCCCTGAGATAATCCAGATTGTGTTCTATACTCCCGTAATTTTTCATTAAAATCCATAATGTGACCTCCTATTTTAAGCAATATCAGTTACTCTTCAACAAGAGCTGCTCAGAGTATAGTATATAGTGTCAGTGAAGAAAAGAAACGCTTGTTTTCCTGGCTGGCAACGTTCCGTAGCATTACAATATACATGCATTTATAAAGACTTGCAGGCTGATTCTGTACAAGATATAAACGGCCTCCGAACAGTACACAAATATAAACTATCCAATCATACTATTGAATAATCCGCCTTCATCCTCTTTAATAAAATTTTTATTTCCTTTATTAATATTGATATGCAATTTCATATTATTATATATACATTAAATGAAATTGCAAAAAGCAAAATCCCATATAAGCCTATATATACTGGTGTATTTAAACAATTTAGCTTATGGAAATTTATGAGATACTTCACAAAATTGCATAGTATGTATTGAAAATCTATATCATCTATTCATTGTAGAATTGCTACAAACATTGTACACTATAGGCATAGAAATCTATAGTTATATCCTTTTATGGAGGTGCAAAATGCAACATACTGCATGGAAAGATTTTAACACAGGTGTGTGGGATAAAGCCGTTGATGTACGCGACTTTATTCAAAGAAACTATATCCCCTATGAAGGGGACGATTCCTTCCTTTCTGGTCCTACAGAACGAACAACAAAATTGTGGGAACAAGTAATGAAGCTTTATGAAGAAGAACGTGAAAAAGGCGGCATGCTCGATGCTGATACTTCTGTGGCCACACACATTACTGCCCATGCGCCAGGATATATCGACAAAGACCTTGAAACAATCGTTGGTTTGCAAACTGACAAACCTTTAAAACGCGCTATGTTCCCATATGGTGGTTTGCGTACGGCAAAATCCGCTATCGAAGAATACGGATTCAAAATGGATCCGCAAACAGAGGACTTCTTCAAGAAACATCGCAAAACTCACAATGATGGCGTATTTGATGTATATACTCCAGAAATGCGTGCTGCACGTACAGCTCATATTGTAACTGGTTTGCCAGATGCGTACAGCCGCGGTCGTATTATCGGTGACTATCGTCGTATCGCTCTTTACGGGGTTGATTATCTCATTGAAGATAAAAAAGAACAATTTAGCATTACAATGGGTGACATGCTAGAAGATGTTATTCGCGACCGTGAGGAAATACAAGATCAAATCCGCTCTTTGAAAGAATTGAAAGAAATGGCAGCATCCTATGGCTATGATATTTCCAAACCAGCTAAGGATGTTCGTGAAGCTATGCAATGGATTTACTTCGGCTATCTTGGTGCTATTAAAGAGCAAAACGGTGCTGCTATGTCCATTGGTCGTAACTCCACATTCCTCGATATCTATGCGGAACGAGACCTTCGCAACGGCACATACACAGAGGAACAAATCCAAGAATTCGTAGACCATTTCATTATGAAATTGCGCATGGTTCGCTTCGCACGTATCCACGAATACAACAATTTGTTCACAGGTGACCCTGTTTGGACCACTGAATCCATCGGTGGTATGGGTACTGACGGCCGTACATTGGTTTCTAAGATGTCCTTCCGTTACCTACATACATTGACTAACCTTGGCCCTGCTCCAGAGCCAAACCTCACTGTATTATGGTCCCCTCGCATGCCTATCGGTTTCCGCCGTTTCTGTGCGAAATTATCCATTGAAACATCTTCCATTCAATACGAAAATGACGAATTGATGCGTCCTAACTCTGGTGATGACTACGCCATCGCATGTTGCGTATCCCCAATGCGTATCGGTAAAGAAATGCAATTCTTTGGTGCTCGTTCCAACTTGGCGAAATGCTTGCTTTACGCTATCAACGGTGGCGTTGACGAAAAGTTGAAGAAACAAATTGGTCCTAAATACCGCCCTATCACTTCCGAATACTTAGAATTTGACGAAGTATGGGAAAAATTCGACGACATGATGGAATGGTTGGCAGGCGTATATGTAAATGCCTTGAACATCATTCACTACATGCACGATAAATATGCTTATGAAAAACTAGAAATGGCATTGCATGACCGCAAGGTAACTCGTTGGTTTGCAACTGGTATCGCTGGTTTATCCGTAGTAGCAGACTCCTTATCCGCTATTAAATATGCTAAGGTAAAACCTATCCGTGACGAAAATGGCATCGCTGTTGATTTCGAAATCGAAGGTGACTTCCCTAAATATGGTAACGATGATGACCGTGTAGATAGCTTGGCAGCAAAGGTTGTTTCCACATTTATGAACAAGATTCGTAAACATCCTACATATCGTCAATCCGTTCCAACTATGAGCTTGTTAACAATTACTTCCAACGTAGTATATGGTACTGCTACAGGTTCTACTCCAGATGGCCGTAAAGCTGGCGAAGCTTTCGCTCCTGGCGCGAACCCAATGCACGGTCGTGATTCTCACGGTGCTGTATCCTCGTTGGCATCCGTAGCTAAAATGCCATGGCGTGATTGCTCCGATGGTATTTCTAATACCTTCTCTATCATTCCGGACGCATTAGGTAAATCTGGTGAAACATTTGTTTCCGTCAGCGATTTTGATATTGAGTTAGACCCTTCTCAATTGCCTAACAGCAATACAAACTTCGCATGCAGCGAACCAAATGTTACTATAAAGGAAGATAAATAAAATCTTCCACAGTATCGGACTGCTTTCACCGGCACCGATACGAGTGTTAGTCTTGGTTGAAAGGAGGTTATACCCATGAGCAACCAACAAGTTGATAACTTGGTAGAGTTATTGGATGGTTATTCCCAAAAGGGCGGCCATCATTTGAACGTTAACGTGTTTACTCGTGAAACATTGTTAGACGCTCAAAAACATCCTGAGTTGTACCCTCAATTGACGATTCGTGTATCCGGTTATGCGGTGCACTTCAACAAATTGACAAAACAACAACAGGACGAAGTTATTTCCCGTACATTCCATCAACGTATCTAATCGAGGTTTCCTATGACTGGACGTATTCATTCGGTTGAAACGATGGGTACGGTTGATGGTCCAGGCATGCGCATGGTGGTATTTCTTCAAGGATGCCCCATGCGCTGTGCTTATTGCCATAATCCTGATACATGGGATGAAACTAGCGATAATGCTAAATTCATGACCGTAAAGGAATTATGGGACCAGTACGAACGTAACCGCCAATTTTATACTAATGGTGGTATCACCGTCACAGGTGGGGAAGCTCTTATGCAAATCGACTTTGTTATTGAGCTTTTCACATATTTCCGTGAAAGAAACGTCCATACCTGTTTAGATACAAGTGGAATTTGTTTTGACCCCCACCAAGAGGTGGCATACCGTAAATTACTCAGTGTAACTAGTCTCGTCATCCTAGACATTAAGGAAATCGATCCAGCCAAGCATTTATGGTTAACGGGTAAACCGTTAGAGCCCATTCTCGGGTTTGCTCGATTGACGGCAGACGTGGAAGTTCCGATTTGGGTTCGTCACGTAGTAGTCCCTACGATTACAGATAATGCCGATCGTCACTATCGTCTAGGCTTTTTCCTAGGATCTCTGAAAAATTTACAAGCCGTTGATTGCTTACCTTATCACGTTATGGGTATTGCTAAATATAAGGAGTTAGGTATTCCCTATCGCCTAGAGGGCATCCCAGCTGCAACGAAAGATATTGCAGCTAAAGCGACAAGAACCGTGGTGGAAGGCATCAAGGCCTATAGACGCCATTGGTGGAGTCCCATCAAAACACAACATCAATCATAATCAAGTTTGAGGATAACTACCTCCCTTGATATATATAAATATATATACCAAGACTTGATCTATGATAGCCCTAATCAATAGAGCCGCCCCCATACAACCGGGGACGGCTCTTATTGCATTTAAATAAACTTTCTATCATACAAACGGGCAGCGATGAGGACCACTAAACAAGATCCCACATTATGCACTAATGCACCTGTAGTAGGCGTCAAAACCTCAAGCAATGAGAGAATAATAGCGATACAATTAATGACCATTGATAAAGCAATACTAAATTTTATAGTTTTAATCGTAGCATCTGATAATCGTTTAATATAAGGAATTTTACTAAGGTCATCACTCATCAAAGCAATGTCTGCTGTTTCTATGGCAATATCACTACCAATAGTCCCCATTGCAATACTCACATCAGCAGTCTTCATAGCCGGTGCATCGTTAATTCCATCGCCAACCATACAAACCTTATGATGTTTCCCTTGCAATGATTCGATAATACTTACTTTTTCTCCTGGTAAAAGCTCCGCATGTATTTCGGAAACGCCAGATTTCTTTCCAATATATGTAGCTGCTTCTTTACTATCACCAGTAAGTAATACTGTTGTCATATCTAAGCTTGAGATAGCAGATATCATATTTATCGCATCATTTCGCATTGTATCAGATAATGTAATGATACCTATAATATGCTCTTTATCTGCAATAATGACAGATACCTTTCCTTCACTTCGATATACATTAATGGCTTTTTGAATAGAATCACATACAATAATATTATGCTCTTCAAGAAATCGTTCATTTCCACAATATAATTCCCGACCTTTTATTACGGCTATAATCCCTTTACCTACAGACATCGTAAATGAAGTAGTATCAAGTATTTCTAAATCTTGCTCTATGGCATGAGAAACGATAGCCTTGCCAATAGGATGTTCGCTCTTAGCCTCTACAGATGCAGCTAATTGAAGAATATCAATCTCACTATAATCTGTATCAACGGCTAAAATAGATTGAACTGATAACTGACCACGTGTTAATGTGCCGGTTTTATCAAATGCCATGGTATCTACTTTTCCCATAGTTTCAAGAATTTCACCAGATTTAATAATAACGCCATGTTTAGTAGCTTGACCAATAGCGGCCATAACCGCAGTAGGTGTAGCAAGCACCAATGCACAAGGACAAAACACAACCAACACAGTAACACCGACGATGATATTACCAGTTACTAAATAGCCTATACATGCAATCATCAATGCAATAGGAACCAATCGACTAGCAACAATATCAGCTATACGCTGAATCGGAGCCTGTTTCTGTTCCGCATTTTTAATAAGTTGAATCATTTTTTGAATAGAACTATCTTCGCCCACTTTGGTAGCTATAATATCTATGGCACCAAAACAGTTAATCGTTCCGCCAAATACATCATCATCAATTGTTTTATCAACAGGGATAGACTCTCCTGTCATAATAGATTGATCTACCGTTGTTTCACCATTAATAATGCGTCCATCTACAGGCATCGTTTCGCCCGGAAGGATTCGTAAATAATCACCACTTTGTATAGACTCTACAGGAACCATCATTTCTTTGTTATCTTGTATTTTACGACCCTTAACAGGTGCTAATGAAATTAACTTCTTTAACCCTTTTTTTGCTCGCTCCGTAGTTGCTTCTTCAAGGAGAGCGCCTAAAGCCATAATAAAGGCGACCTCACCAGCCGCAAATATATCTCCAATAGCAATGGCCGCAAACATAGCCATGGAAATCAATAAAGCTGACGAGATTTTACTAATCCCCTTATTATATATAATCCTTCGTATAGATAAATATACAAGAGGAAAACCACAAATAATAACGGTAATCCAGGAAGGTTCAAAAGGGATTATATTTTGAAATAGTCTCTGTCCACAAAACTCTTCTATCAAATGCGGAATTCCATCAAGCAGTAAAAATAGCCCCGCTAAAATCGTCATATATAAACCAGATAATATATCATGTATTCGATGTACCATATGGCAATCCCCTTATCAGACTTTCCCAATCAATATGAATTGAATTACAACTATACTTACAGTACAATAATTACAATAGCGAACACCTTGTTCATTTTAATTGTATCAACCTATGGTATTAATACAATATATAAAACAGCGTATATGTTCATTATGGAACATATACGCTATTCTGTACTTAAAGAATGACAGGAGTTATTATGGATCGTAGACAGAAAAAAACTCGTAAAGCCATATTTATAGCTTTTAACAAATTATTATCTAATAAGGCGTATGACAAAATCACCGTTCAAGAAATCATTAGTGCCGCAGACATTGGCCGCACCACCTTTTATGCTCATTTCGACACAAAAGAAGCATTGCTAGAAGCACTCTGCGAAGACTTATTTTTACATATAAAAGATAGTATTAATCACTTACCGCATGCTCATGGGCTGTATCAACAAAGTATTTACCCTGTCTCAGTATTTGGTCATTTATTACAACATTTACAGCAAAATGAAAATAAAATCCTCGAACTACTAGCTAGTGATAATAACGAAATCTTTTTGCGCTATTTCAGGGATCATCTAAATGAGTTGGTACAAGGATATTTTATCAACCAAGACCGTAAAGCAAATACAAATCTACCGGATGACTTTATTATTAATCATATTTCAGGTAGCTTTGTGGAAATGGTGTTATGGTGGGTAAAAAACGGCATGAAAGAATCGCCTACAGAATTAGACAATTACTTCCATGCCGTTATAGAACCTATTATATAATTATTTAAAATTTATCAAGATACAACATTGATTGGTTCCCCCTTAAAGAAGGCTTGTACATTATCTCGAATAATGCCTACCAAGCGTTGACGTGTTTCAAGGCCTTTCCAACCCATGTGCGGAGTAATGATGACGTTATCTAGTGTATAGAGAGGACTATCCTCTGCAGGAGGCTCTACCTCTTGTACATCGAGACCGGCCCCAGCGATACGTTTAGCGGCTAATGCTTCACAAAGATCCCTTTCATTAATGAGAAGTCCACGGCCCGTATTCACAATGACCGCATTAGGCTTCATCTTACCGATTGTTTTTTTATTAATAAGATGTTTAGTTTGGTCATTTAGCGGGCAATGTAAGGAAATATAGTCACTATTTTCTAGCAGTTCATCAAGGCTCACATAACGAATGCCATCACCATCAGCCTTTGGTGTACGTGTATGCACTAAGATGTTCATGCCTAGCGCTTTTGCAACTTTGATGACTTCCATACCGATGTGACCAGCTCCGACAACACCTAATGTTTTACCATTCACTTCTGTATGGCTCACTTGAAGGTATTTCGTGAAATTGCTGCGATCACCTTTAACAAGCATACCAATTTGTTGCTGCATGGTAGAAGCAAAATTGAGGATCATCATGATCACTGTATGTGCTACACGCTCTGTGCTATACGCAGGAATATTGCACACAGTGATGCCCTTTTTCTTTGCTGCATCAAGGTCAATATTATTATAGCCAGTACCTGCTTCTACGATAAGCTCTACAGTATCAGGAAATTGTGAAAGCAATTCGGCACTTACAGGCAATTCTTTTGTAACCACAACACGAGCACCTTGAATCCGTTCAATAAGCTCAGCATTCGTACTATCTTCGTAGACCTGCACATCATTAGATAATATGGAGAAATCCAATGCATGGTCATAATTCATTTTACCTGCATTTACCACTACTACACGTTCACTCATGAGAACCTCCTAAATTGAATAGCCTAAAACATAGGTAATACCACTTCTATATAAATTATACATAAATTATACTATTATTTATATAATTTTATACTAAAATAACTTCTATTATATATCAACTACCTATACCAATTAATATACTTTCACAACTAATTAGTATACTTTCACAATAATTGTATATAATATATGTATAAATCCTATAAAATTCAAAGTAAAACTCATTTTTCTGTATATAACTTTCACAAAAGTATTGTGTAATTCCCCAAAAGTTATAAAATAAAAGTAATGTTATATAGAATTGAGGAATACAATGAGACCTACCTATTTGACCATAAATACAAGTCTCGTTCGCGAGAATTTGCGTAAAATTAAAGATAGTTTACCTGAATGGAGTACGTCTACAGCTGTCATCAAGGCCAATGGCTACGGCCACGGCAGTGTTATGATGGGGCGTATTGCCGTGGAGGAAGGTTACGAATCCTTAGCCGTTGCTATTCCAGAGGAGTCCGTACCACTTCGCAATGCAGGTATTATGGTACCTATTTATTTATTAGGTCTCACAAGGCCACAATCCTTTGAACTTGTGGCAGACACTAATTCGATTCCTGCCGTTTGTGAATCTACCGACTTGGAATCACTCAATAAAGTAGCCGATAATCACGACATGATTATTCGCGTTGCTGTTGCCGTTGATACAGGCATGCATCGCATCGGTATCAAGCCTGAGGATGCCATTGAGTTTATCAAACGCATTGAGTCCTACGAAAATTTGGAAATAGACGGATTCTTCTCTCACATGAGCAATGCTGATGCGGCGGATCAATCACACGCCCATAGCCAAACGCAAAAATTTCATCGCATGGTAGATGAAATACGAGCATTCCGTCCAGAAGCAGATTACCGTTTCTCCCTCGCCAACAGTGCAGGTCTTTTATCTGTCAAAGATAGTCTATTCACAGATGCTCGTCCTGGTATTATTCAATACGGTATCATGCCATCTCTTGATGTGCCAAATCGATTGGGCTTAAAACCTGTTTTATCTTTCCATAGTGAAGTTGTTCATGTACAACATATCCCTGCTGGCGAAGGCATTGGATATGGATCTACCTATATCACAACTGAACCAATGACAATTGCTACTATCCCTGTAGGCTATGCGGATGGCTACCCTCGTAGTTTATCCAATCGGGGCACCGTACTGATTCATGGCACTCGTTGTCCCGTAGTAGGTCGTATTTGTATGGATCAATTCATGGTTTCTGTTCCGGATACAATCACGGTAAAGCCTGGCGATAAGGTGGTGCTTCTAGGGTCTCAAGGTCATGAAAGCATTTCTGCTTTAGAAATTGCAGCCCTTGCTTCCACAATTCCTTATGAGATCTTTTGTGGATTCTCAGAGCGCGTACCACGACAATATATTTAACCTATGTAAAATAAAGAAAGCCCGTATCACATGTAGAATTCTACATGTGATACGGGCTTTCTTGCTCTCCTATACCCAGCGTGCTGTAAAGCAGTTACGTTCTTATTGTGAGAGAGAGTATATATACCAAGTATATAATCTTATGATTCGGAGGGAACCACAATTCATAAGGGGCCCTCTGAACGATAGATGGCATAGGAGAGAGTCAATGTTTATCTATCCAATCCAGAGGGCTGTGTGTAATTGTTTATTGTGTGTGTTGTTTATTGTGTGTGTTTTTGTGTGTTTTTGTGTGTTGTGTATGTGTGTGTAAGTGTATTTATGTTATGTGTGTATAGTTTTGAGTGCTTAGTGTTCGTTTTTGAAAGGGTTTGCTTTACAGCGCTATAGAATAGGAGATCAACTTATTTTGCTACCGTCCCTGTTTTAGCATCCAATACAACGGATATCGGTTTATTTTGTGCATCATGGAATTCTATGGTATATAGTGATTTTCCATTTTGATTAGCAAGAGACCACGCATTAATACCAGTCGCTACCTTGCCAGACTGTACGAAAGCTGCATTAATTGCCACATGTGGAGGTATTACTGTTCCGGCATCAATAGCACTAGCTTCCATAGATGCATCATATGCTTTAGGAGTACCATCAGTTACATTACCAGTAGCCACATCTAGAGTCATAGAATGAGCACCACTAGTATTAAAACCAGCTACTTCATAGATGGCAGTTTTACCTTGAGTTTTGAAGGATACATTAGTGATTTTGGAGTTTCCAAATTTACTTTCGAATTGGTCAATTAAATAATTAGCACCAACTACGAAAATACTATTTTGGTCTACTACGCCTTCTTGCTGATTGGTTGTGCTAGGTTGTGATTTTCTACTTTTAGAGTTTTTTTTTCCTCTTTAGTAGGCTCTTCTTTATCAGCTTTTTTTTCGTCTTTCACAACTTTTACTTTAGGCGCTTTGTCTACTGCAGCTTTTTTAGTATTTTTAACTTCTTTATCATGCTTTGCTACAGATTCTGATTTTTTATCGCCACCGCGTACTACTCTTGTTTCACTAGGAGCTTTAGCTACAGATGCAGTTTCAATAGTAGGAACTGCTGCTGCAGGATTTTCTGTACTAGGTACTACAGTTTCTTGAGCTACTGGTGTTTTAACATCTTGTGTAGCTGTTGGAACTGGTGTAGTATTACGAACTGCGGTACCTACTTGATTACCGTCTGCTACAGGAGCTACCGGAGTTTTAGGTGCAACTGCAGTAGTAGCCACATCTGGAGCCACCGCTGTAGTAGGAACTACTGGATCAGTAACTGGTTGTGCTGGAGTCGCTGCACTCGCTGTTTCTTGTGTAACAGGCATTGGAGTTACTGGTTCAGCTGCTGTTACAGCTACAGTGGCACCAAATACGCCAGCCACTGCTAAAGCAATACTACTTTTTAAAATAGATTTTTTCATCTTGTCCTCCTTATTAATTCATTTACATGCAACTTTACGCATGTATATTTCCAGTCAACTCAATGTCATCATGTAAGTTCCAAAACATATATCTAGCATGGACTTGTAGATATATAGCTTGGAAATTTCAGATATACTTGAGTTTGTCTTTCGACTGGTACACATACTATCGACAGTCTATGAAGTCAAAATGTAGAAGCATTATTAAAAGCTTATTTTATAGTGAGTTTAGAATGAATTTATATATAATTCCTATGAAATCCTATGGGATTTACTTTATACTTAAAAATTCCATGAAAAACATATCAAAAGCCGTTTATCCCATATATAAGGGATAAACGGCTTCAAAATATACGTATCGATATCTAAAATTTCACATTCATGAGCAAACTTTCACAAAAAATGCCTCAATACTAGTTATTTTTTTAAGAAAAATAGTATTAAGGCATTTAATTATTATATTCAGAATAAAATAACTAGGCACTATTAAGATATAATAACTAGTCAATCATATATTAATCGTCAAATTTAACAGATAGCAATTTACCATTCATTGCATCCATACGCACATGTACCTCTTTATTATCTGCTGTACCAAAGCTAACTTTGTACACGATCTTACCTTTATCATAGCGCACAGCCCATTCATTAAGGCTCACAGCTTTACCTTTTGTTTGGGCGTAAGCAAAGTTCACCACAGCTGCAGGCGGTAAGATTTCCCGAGGATCAAACGATTTTTTCTTTAGTGATTTATGGAAGTCCCCTTCGCGCTTTTCAAAGATTTGATTAGTAGCATAGATATACGTTAACTCATACTTGCCAGATTCATCAAAACCTTCAACATCATACTTAATTTGACCTCCATCCGCATCAAAGGCGATTTCCGTAATTCCTGCATTTGGATGATTTTGGATAAAGGCATTTAATAAACCATTAGCGCCTACAATCGCCGCATGGTTGCCATCAACAACTGCCACAGTTGGCTCTACAGCTACTAAAGGGGCTGCACTTGCATTTGGCATGCCAAATGCCGCTGCCAAGGCCAATACAAGGCTACCTTTTACAAAAAATGATCTCATTGGTTCCTCCATATCTCAAACAGTTATCATAACAATATATATACAATTATACACTAAATCAACGCGGTTTATAATCTTTATTTATATAATTAGTGCATGTACCTACGCCCTATGATACAATGCACATAGATTCATTTTTGTAACTACATGTGAGCTAACTATGATTTCAATTTACCCCACTATATATCACGCATTTCAATGCAAGGCCGATCAATGCGAAAATACATGTTGTCAGCTGTGGACCATCGATATAGATGAGCCTACTGCTAAACGTTACCATGCTATGACTGGCTCTCTTGGTGAAAACTTACGCCAAGCCATCACTGTTGATGATGAAGGCAGTCATTTTATCTTTTCTAAAGCACAATCTATGTGTCCCTTACTCAATGAGAAAGGTCTATGCAAAGTAGTTCTTGAATTAGGAGAAGAAGGACTTTGTGACACCTGTCATATGCATCCACGCTTTTATAAATACATTGAAGACTTAGAACTATGTGGCGTTGGATTATCTTGTGAAGCATCGGTTGAACTATTAGCCCAACAAGAACCGATGGACTTTCTCCTCTTTACAATTGAAGATGACCATAATGAATTCAACTCTGAGGAGCGATTAACACTCCACAATATTTTTGAATTATTAGCCTTTGATTTAGATCCTAATCTATTCCAATATACGCCAAAGCCCTCAAAGCAGTCTTTCAAAGAACTATTAGACCTATATAAACAAACGGAACCCATCGATGAGAATTGGACAGCACAAGTTAATACATTATCTAGTAAACTAGACCAACTCATCGCATCCGTACAGACCTATATACAGCAAGAGGATATGAGCCTATTTAACAAAGTGTACCAATATATATTGTATCGCCAAATCGATATGCTATCAGATTATTCCTTGGAATCTATCTTAGCCTATGCAAAGGATGGTACTGACTATATACTTATAGCCAGCGCCTTAGAGGGACAACCATTAAAACAAATTGCTAGATGGTCACAACAAATCGAATACGACGAAGATAATGTGGCGCTATTATTACAACACTACGAAGCCCAACTTATTATAGAGTGAACAAAAACCGCAAGAATTTTATCTTGCGGTTTTTTTAAGTCTTATTATAATACATCATTTGAAGAGAGTATGAACAAAGCGAATCCATTGAGGTAATACAGAGACAGATAATAATGCCACAATAAAGATAACAATATAGGTTTTAATGATACCTAATTCAACATAACGTCTCATTAATTGGGCTACAATGAACACGGCATAATACTGGCTGAACATCGTAATAAGATAAGCCATATCCCCTACATATTTTTGAAGAGACAAAGAGAAAAAAATAATCCCTAGTATATGAATTAATACTAAGACAACCGTGCGAAGTGCATTTGTATAAGCTAATCCATATATATAATTGCGCAATACCCCACCATAAGTACCACGACCACCTAATAAAACAAGTAAGCGCCATATAACAAATGAACCGATGATAATTTGAAAAATTAAAAATACAGAACTTGCTAAAATACTAATTACATCAAAATGAGTTAACCCAGTAATCCGTTTAATTCCGAGCATTGGAGATATAACTTTCACCATAAACGGTAAGCTATAGGTCATTATATATAATACAATAGTAGATACGACTAGATTCAGAATGGCTCTTGTATGAGATCCATAATTGATAATATTCTGAAAAGATTGTTCGCTAAGCCTGGTAAATAAATGCAATATATCCTTATTCCATGTCATAAATGCTCCTTTTAGTTTAAAACTAGTAAAAAAGGACGAGCCATGTCTCGTCCTAGATATATCATATGTATTTTATCGAGTCAACATATAAATCCATTCAAACACGTGTGCTACCAAAAGAGCAATCAACATTAGAATCAAACCTTCATAAGGGGTCCCATTAATACATGCTCCCACAATACGTCCCATAGTTTGTAACAATAATACGGTACTTAAAACACATAGCACAATCATACAGAAGCCAATGATTGCTTGCAGTATTAATGGTACCGAAGTTAAAATCAGCATAATCCCTGCTGTAAAAGTAATCAATGCCACAACAAGTTGAGCAAATGACATGATATGCAAAATACCGGTTGTAACAGTTCGAACATAAAATTTACGCTGTTGAGCAACCGCATAAACTATAATGATACATGCCATGAAAATAACTTTTCCGATTACCCATGCAAAGCGACCCATATTCCAAAATTCTCTAGGACTACCCATCTGTTCCAAAAAAAGTTGTATTTCATGTTGACCTACTGGAAGAGATAGCGATTCCCACCTTACTAATAACGAAGAATTGCGTATAAACGCACGTATAGCATCTAAATATACGCCTTCACCTACAATAGTAAATTGATAACATATGAGTGTTAATAGCAGCATTCCTATGAGTTGCCCATAGGCAATATCAAAGTGATACATACGAGGATTATTCTCTTCAATAGGGTTTAATAAACGATAGATAAACTGCATTAAACCCACCATCATAGGTATCACCACCTTTTACACAATATACATACATAACATTCAAGTTTAAATACTATAACATACAACACACCAAAAGGAACTATAAAAAATAGTTCCTTTTCATTTTCCGTTCATCATTATAGCACAAAAGAGCCTATAAAAGAATGTGGTTTTACCATATTCTAATTGCGATTCCTTTAAAATATAAAAAAGGGGCTGTTTTGTTACAGCCCCCCTTTCATATTTTTCATGTTATGTAATTATCTGGAAGTAGCAAGTGCTATCATTCCAATCAAGATACCTAAAACGATTATGGGAATTAAACTCGTAATAATAGAAATGCCAAAAGTTGCTAAACGGGATTTATTAATTTGGCGACTTAACAATGTTAAACATACCCAGAATGTATAAACTGCAAAAACTATCGTTGCGAATATAATAATAATTATCCATACGATACTACCTACTGTAGAATCAGGATTAGATCCTAGTAGCAACAAAAATGGCAATGATAGTAATAGAAAGCCAATGAAATATACTAGGCCCATAATCTGATTATAAGCTTGTTCATACCACATGATCTTTAACACAGACTCATATGTAGTATTCGCATCAAATTTATTGGCGACCCAAGAGAAAATCGCAGAATAAATAGCAATACCAATAAAAGCAAATAGCAAGCCAACCGCTAGGCCTAATATACCGGCCCCAGAAAGAGCCGCCGCACCAGTAAGTGCAACACTAAGTTTATCCACAAATATCATACTCAAAAAAGTAGGTAGAATATTTGAAAATACGAATGCCACCAATGCCAAAGCTACTGTAGCATAGAACCCTTTTCGACAAGATCCATGCTCTACAATCTGTGGAATACCGCGTTTAAAGGGAGCTACCACAAGCTGCCAAATATCTGAATACCATTTTGTTTCCATAAAACCTCCAAAACACCTATATTTCTTTAATTGTAACACAAACTATATTTAAACCGTCATGGACAACATTATACCTCCCACACCAAAGATGAAGGATATTATGTAAAAAGAAATTCCCGTTATCCAAAGATTTAGACCAAATTGCTTATAGGTAACTTGCCCCTTCAAAATAATAACTATGGTCAAGCCCTTTCATCAGCAACCCCTGATTTATTAATGATAACCATATTAGGTTTCCTTTTTATTTCATCTATTAATATATTATACTATATAATTCAAATTTTAAGACATTATTCTAACCTATTATAACGCAAAAAAGCAGCCCCACTAGGGGCCGCCTTTTCGTTTATCTTATTGCAAAGATGCTGCAATTTTTGTAAGGTTTTCATCCATACGTTCTAAGTATGTTTTATTATCTTCGTTGCTTTCGATAGTATAAATAGTTTCTACCTTAGCACCTACTTCTTGTGCCAAAGTTTTGGATACTTCTGGGCTAGCCATTTCTTCTGCAAAGATAGTAGTAATATGGTTTTCTTTAGCGTATTCGATGAGTTTAGCCAATTGTGCTGCATTAGGTTCACCTTCAGCAAATACATCTTCCACACTGTTTTGTTCTAAACCAAAATCACGGCATAGGTACGCAAATGCTGCATGGCCTGTAACAAAGTTTTTATGCGGAGCTTTAGCGAATTGCTCTTCATATTTTTTAATCATTGCATCTAATTTAGCAACGTATTCAGTATAATTCTTTTCATAATAATCCTTGTTTGCTGGGTCAACTTTTACAAGGGCATCCTTGATATTTTTCACTTCAATTTTAGCATTTTTCAAAGATAACCATGCATGAGGATCTTCTGCACCATGTTCTTTAATTTCTTCTGGGTCAGTATTTTTAATAGCTTCAACACCTTCAGTAGCTACAACAGATACGAGTTTATCATTTTTAGCTGCTTCGATAGCTTGTTTTGCCCAAGGCTCCATACCAAAACCGTTATACACAAATACTTGAGCTGTTGCCAATTGTTTCATATTTTCAGGCTTCAATTCGAAATCATGTGGTTCTACGCCATCTGGTATAATAGTAGATACCTCTACCTTGTCACCACCAATAGCCTTAGTAAACTCAGCCATTGCATTAAAGCTTGTTACCACTTGGATTTTTTTACTTGCTTGTTCCTTCTGTGCATTCGGTGCATCGTTGCCACAACCTGCAAATAAAGCAGCCATCATAATACCTACAACTAACAAAATCAGTTTCTTGATCATCGTAGTCCTCCTTTGTAAAAACCTGATCGCTATGCCTATACAGAATATAAACCATTCTTTAGTTGCAGTTGCGACTCAGTTGCATTTGTAATATAGTTATAGTATAAACTTACTTAGAATTTTGTCAATCAGAAATGTGGTTTTCATATGTTATCAATAGAACATCTTTATTTTTCCTATCAAGGTCAACCGCCTTATGTGTTAAATGACCTTAATTTACATATTCACAGTGGTGATTATATATCCATCGTTGGGGATAATGGGTGTGGTAAAAGTACCTTGCTCCGTCTCATTTTAGGTTTTCTTACCCCTGTAAAAGGCTCTATCAAGCGAAGCACCAATAATATTCGGTATGTGTCTCAAAAAAATGACTTCTCTCACGCAGGCTTTCCTATTACGGTAAAAGAAATCCTCGATTCCTACCGTAAACTTTTAAAGATTAAGGATAAACAGGAAGTCAATCGCGTATTAGAGCTTACCCATATGACGGAATTTAAAGACCGTCTCATCAGCAAACTTTCAGGTGGACAAGCTCAGCGTGTATCTATCGCCCGCGCCCTCATCGGTAAGCCTGACCTCATCATCCTCGATGAGCCTTCAACAGGTATCGATAGAAAAAGCCAAGAGGGCATCTATGCTCTACTTCGAAATTTGAACCAAGAGCACCATATTACGATTATCTCTGTTGAGCACAATATCGAAATGGCTCTCGCCAACTCTACCAATATCTACCATATTGCAAATGGTCAAGGTCACCTTTGCTCCCCTGAGCAATATGCTAGTGAAATCATGCACAGTACAGGTCGCAATCCAATAGATCACAAAAACTGCTCCTGTTTCACAGATGTAACAATAGAAGCTCAGGCTCAGGCTCAGGCTCAGGCTCAGGCTCAGGCCGATGATACCACAGTTGAGGAGGTGCGCCATGTTTAGTTATGATTTCATGCAAAATGCCTTCTTCGTAGCAATTTGTATTTCTCTTTTATGTCCATGTATTGGTATCTTCATGGTGCTACGCCGTTCCAGTATGATTGGCGATACCATGAGTCACGCATCGCTAGCAGGTATTACACTAGGTTTATTAACGAATACTAATCCAATTTTAGGAGCCTTTATCTTCACTGCCATCTGCGGTGCACTCATCGAGTTCTTGCGAAAATATTTTTCACACCATCTCGATCTTATTCTTACTATCATCTTATCCCTCAGCATCGGTACAGCTATTACACTTATTAGCTCAGGCAAACTAAAGGCTAACGCAAATGTATTCTTCTTTGGTAGCATCCTAACGGTAAACGCAACCGATATGATTAGTATTGCAGTGCTCACCATTTTATCAGTATTAACGCTATACTTTTTGTATAACTCCTTACTCTACATCGCTTACGATGAAGAAGCGGCTCGTGTAGCAGGTGTTAAGGTAGATTTTATCAACTATATCTTTGCTATCTTAATGGCTGCCGCCGTATCCATTTCTATTAAAATCGTTGGTGTTCTCGTATTGAGTGCCATGATTGCATTACCAGTAGCATCTGCATTACAATTAGAAAAAGGATTTAAAATAACTTTATTATGCTCCATTGGATTTAGCTTACTTGCCATGATTATCGGACTTTTTGGATCCTACTTCCTTAACGTAGCACCTGGTGGCTTCGTGTCCCTAACGTCGGTAGGTATTTTACTGGTAGTGTTAGTCATTAAAAATATTCGCACCATCATACGACGCTTTCAGTTTAGTAGATAAGCTAAAACAATAATTTATATATTTAGGCATAAATATTATAGCTAGTTAGAGTAATATAACTAGTTAGAGTCAAATAATACAGCTAGTAGATTAAAAAATATAACTAGTTAAATATAAAAATATATCTAACCAAATGCGATAGCATATTTGATATTCTATTAGCCATATAAGTCATTTAACTATACAGGTGTATAGCATGTTTAGTATTAAAATAGAATCGAAAGAGAGCTATGAATACAACAACTTGGCCAGAAGGCATAAAAAAGACCAAACAGCGCGAAGCCATTTGGTCTGTATTAACAACTACAGATAAACCCATTACAGCCCTTGAAATCGCAGAACGCTTAGGTGACGGTAGCACTACTTGGATGTCTACTATCTACCGTACACTTGAACTATTAGAAACTAAGGGTATCGTTACACGTACCACGCTCATGGGTAGTGATATGGCATATTATGAAATCACCCCTCATACACACCGCCACTATGCTGTATGTACGAGCTGTGGTGCTATGATACCACTCCATACCTGTCCTGTCGTAGAAATGCCTAAAGAACTCAGCAAAGCAGGATTTACTGTGACGGAACATCACTTAGAGATTGCTGGAATCTGTAGAAACTGTAAGGATAAAAATAAATAACAAAAAGGACGTAACACTGTAGTTACGTCCTTTAACGTTTTAGCGTATACTTTGGAATTAACCGTATTTAGCTTTCACCAATTACAGCATCAACGGAGCCACTAAGAAACCGAGTGCTACGGAGATGGCAATAGCAAGTACGCCAGGTATGAAGAACGGATGGTTAAATACGAGTTTACCAATTCGTGTAGAGCCCGTATCGTCCATTTGTACAGCCCCCAAAAGTGTTGGATATGTAGGCAATACAAAGAGTGCAGATACAGCTGCAAAGGATGCGATAATAATATAAACGGATCCTGTGTTCTCTGGTGTAATACCGAGAGCTAGAATTACAGCTGGTACCAAAGCTTGCGTAGTTGCCGCTTGACTATACAACAATGTACTTGCAAAGAAGAACGCTACCGCCAATAGGAACGGATATGCTGTTACCATGCTAGAAGCGAGCGCTTTGATTTCAGGGATATGACCTTTTACAAAGGTATCACCCAACCATGCTACGCCTAGTACACAGACACAAGCGGATAAGCCGGATTTGAATGTACTTGTATTAACAAGTTCTGCTGTATCAAGCTTACAGAAGAATGTGATAGCAGCCGCAATAATCATCATAAAGCCGATGATAGCATCATTTCGACCAAAGATAACTGGTTTAATAATACCAATGTTTTTGGAAATTGCTGTTGCGTAGAATACGATACAAATGATACCAATCAAGAAAATCAATACTGAAGTTTTTGCACCAGGTTTTAAGTGGAAATCAGTGCTTTTTTCACGAGGTGGCGCCACGTGACCTGCCGCCAAACGTTCTTGATACACTGGATCAGAAGATAAATCATTATTCGCAAAGGTAGACATGATAAATGCCGTAATCATAACCCCTACAAATGTTGTGGAAATACAGATGGCGAGCAATGTAGGATAGTTAACACCATATGGCTCAAGGAACCCACTCATAGCAACTACTGCTGCCGATACAGGACTCGCTGTGATACCAATTTGGCTTGCTACAACGGCGATAGATAATGGCACAGATGGCTTAATGTTTTCACTTTTCGCCACCTCTACGATTACTGGAATCATAGAGAATGCTGTATGACCAGTACCCGCTAGAATAGTTAAGAAATACGTAACAGTTGGTGCCAAATAGTTGATATGCTTAGGATTTTTACGCAAAATACTTTCAGCAATGCGCACCAAATAATCAAGACCGCCGGCTAACTGTAAGGCACAGATGGCTGCGATAGCAGACATGATAATCAGAATTACATCCCATGGAATCTGTCCCGGAAACATCCCCATACCAAGGCTTAACAACACAACCCCAAGGCCGCCAGCGTAACCGATGCCCATGCCACCTAGGCGAACACCGAGGAAGATGGCACCAAATAAAATAATAACTTGCATAATTACATAAATGTCCATACGATGACCTCCTTTATACATATATAGTATCATAGATATGCTAAATAATCATCGAATTTTGGCAATGTATAGTCTATAGTTTAAAATATGACGAAATTTCGATATGTTATGCAAAAAAACTACACCCCATTGCCTTAAACTACTAACAAAAGACAATAGGTGTAGCTTTTCAATAATTAATTTAGCATTATAAAATAATTGGGCGCATATCTTCAAGTATCCCCTCTTCCTCAGTTGCACGTTGGATACTTTCACCTACAATACGAACCATGTCCTCTAATTGTTCCACAGTCGATGCCAATGGAGGCATAAGGATAACCACGTCGCCAATAGGGCGGCAAATAAGACCTTGTTCACGGGCAAGGATTGCCACCTTAGCACCTACCGCATCATTTGGGCGATACGCTTCGTGGGTGGACACATCTTTTTCAAGTTCAATACCTACGATGAGACCCCGCTGACGAACCTCTTTCACATGCTTCAAAGATTTAATAGGTTCTAAGGCCTTTGCGAAAGCTTCTACTTTAGCAGGCAATTGTTCAATTACCTTTTCATCACGGAATACTTTCAAAGAAGCCAACGCAACGGCACAGGCCAAGGCATTACCAGTATAGGAGTGACCATGATAGAATGTTTTCTTTTCCTCAAAGGTGCCAAGGAATGCATCGAATACGCGTTGTGTAGTCAATGTTGCTGCTAATGGAAGGTACCCACCAGTGATGCCTTTGGATAAGGTCATAAAATCTGGAGATACTCCTTCATGTTCGCAAGCAAAGAATTTGCCAGTTCGGCCAAAGCCAGTAGCTACTTCGTCAACGATGAGGAATACATCGTGTTGTTCTGTTAACTCACGAACCCGTTTCAAATAACCGTGAGGCATTACGAGCATGCCTGCCGCTGCTTGCACCAATGGTTCCATAACAAGAGCTGTAATTTCATCGCCTTCTTCGTTAAGGATGCGTTCCAATTCAGTCAACGACTCTTCAAAAGCTTTATCTCGATCTGCCAAATCTCTATACACACCAGGGCTTGGCAATGTTAATGGTTTAAATAATAGATTATGGAATACTTGGTGAAATAATTGAATACCACCTACGGATACGGTACCTAATGTATCCCCATGATAGCCTGCATTGAGGGCAATGAACTTAGTCTTTTTCGTTTGCCCTACTTGTTGACGGTATTGGTACGCCATTTTAATAGCCACTTCGATAGCTGTACTGCCATCATCAGAGAGGAATACTTTATCTAAGCCTTCTGGAGCAAGCTCTACAAGTTCTTTACACAATTGTGCAGACGGAGGACTTACGAGGCCTAATAACGTGCTATGCGCAATTTTATCGATTTGATCCTTCAATGCTTGGTTCAATACAGGATGGTTGTGACCATGAATATTAACCCACAAAGAGGATACACCATCGTAATACTTTTTACCGTTCTCATCGATGAGGTATACCCCCTCACCGCGTTCAATTACTACTGGTTCTTGTGCTAGCCAATCTTGCATTTGTGTAAATGGATGCCATACAAACTCGTGGTCCCATTGTGCTGCTTGTGAAAGCTGTTTCTCTGCCATTTTGTCACCTCATACTTACTAAGTTTTACAAACTATAACTCTCTATTACATATACCTTATATAAACTAAATTAAATTGCCCTATCTAAGGTATGCTAAATTACAAATTTAATATGTCTCAAAATCACTGTTAATATGTACTCAATATCACTTCTAACATATATTAAATTGCTATAGCTAATATATGGAAGCAGCCAATTATTATTTATAGACCTAATACTGTATTCCATAATTCCTTAGAATCAATAAAAGATCGAGCCCATCCAAGTTGAACCTTGTGAATATCCGGTCCTTGGTATGGCGGCACTACAGATACTACAGGAACACCTGTATAACGCTCCATATCTGCCACATTTGTTTTCAACAAGAACAAATCTACAGCTGTCGTATCATTTACGATAATAGCTTTCACCTCAATACCATGCAACTTAGCATATTCGCAAGTCAAAACAGCGCGATTAATAGATCCAAGACGACCGTCTGCTACGACAATAGCTGGTAATTGGATATCTTTCATAAAATCTGTGAAAGTTTTATCTCCATAGAGAGGGGTCGTGATACCGCCAGCACCTTCTACAAAGGTTATATCATAGCGACTCACTACATCCAAAGTATGTTCTACAAGACCATCATAATCGATCTCGATACCAGCCAATTCCGCTGCAAGGCGAGGAGAAAAATCACCGGCAATAGCGTAAGGATTCACCTCATGACGACGAGATTCAGGAATACCTGCCGAACGCATCAAATGCGTCGCATCTTTACTCTCAAGGCCAATATTATAATTATCCTCATCCATCGTCACACATTCAGGGAAAGGAACTGCACTAGAAGACACAGGTTTCACCATACCAACAGCAAAGCCATCGTCTACAGCCATCGCCCCCAATAACCCTGTCACAAATGTCTTACCTACATCTGTATCTGTACCAATTATAGAAATACCTAACTGCTTCATACAAAGCTCCTCTCAAGCGAATACTTACTGCCGCATAGGTTAACTAATTTATGTGATTAAGTTTACAATCTAATTACAATATACAGCGAAAAGGAATATATAGTCAACCTATTATTACGCTTAAGGTTTACCATAATAGGACTATATGGGGCCCGAATACATTAGTGAGAGCCTAGTTAAAAATCACAGAACCTAGCTCATCGCTCCAAAGCGAGCTAAGTCGCTCTTTACTAGGTTCTGTGATTTTTATGGCTGTACTTATGTAATAGTCCCATATAGTCCTACCATCAACCTTAAATGC
Source organism: Veillonella sp. AF13-2 (assembly GCF_003603295.1). Classification (NCBI taxonomy): domain Bacteria; kingdom Bacillati; phylum Bacillota; class Negativicutes; order Veillonellales; family Veillonellaceae; genus Veillonella; species Veillonella sp. AF13-2. The sequence continues at coordinate 215,319 of NZ_QTMT01000003.1, read as the reverse complement.
AAAAATAATAGGTTGGCTATATAGAGAGCAAGAAAAGGGAATGGCTAAGCCATTCCCTTTCTCCGTTCACTCTTGATGCGGCGAAATTACGCTAACTCGTTAATAGACATTCAGATTTGATGGGACTAATTCATAGGTACAGTTAGAAAAAGGGCAATAACTAACCGACTAGCGACTTAGCTCGCTTTGGAGCGTAGAGGTTAGTTATCGTTCTTTTTCACCTAAATGTACAAATCAACTTGGGCCCCATCAAATCTTAGCCTAGATTTCGAGGTAGCGAAATTCGCCTGTATCAGGATCCATCATGCCTCCATAGACCCCCATTCCTTTTGGAAATAGTGGATGGTGGCGTAGGAAGTTAACTGTATAAATTACATTGTCTTCAGAGATATGGAATCGATCCATCCAGTCGATAAGGCCCGGTTCAATCATGCGAATAGCATCTTCACTAATACCTTTCGCTTTCATAGATTCCATGAATGTTGTAGCAGAAAAATCAATCATACCGCAGTTTTCATGACCGATGATTAGCACATCTTCAATTTCCATACCATAGGTAGCAACGAGCAAGCTTTGCACAATGTTATCGATAGGTTGTGTTACACTATTTCCTGCAGTTTTGATGACAATTATCTCACCTCGATTAAAGCCTAGTGCTTCTTCTAGCATACCTACTAAGCGGGTATCCATACAAGTTACGATGCCTAACTTTTTTGTAGGATGGCTTGTTAGCCCCGCCTTTGGTAGCTCAGGGTGTTGTTTCACATATTCTTTATTGGTTTCAATTATTTTTGTAATATCAATCATAAGGGTCCTCACTTTATATACTCTATTTCCACCTGAAATAGATTCTATTCATTATATACACCTTATTCATCACAAAACAAGTTTAAATTTCAACTTATAAATTATTATTATGAATTTTACGATTATACAAAATCTTTAACTCAATAATATTAACTCCTATCTTATAATTTGTTTTTATTTATATTAATCATATAAAAACTTCAAAAATGCGATGAATATTCTGTATAATTCTGACATATATAGTAGATTTAAAAACCCTTCCTATGGTACTATTAACACTATAGAAAGCAAACGCCACATGATACCGCATATGACGTGAACTGTATGTACAGTAAGGAGGTTTTATAATGGGTATCAATCAAAAAACGTTGCCAGGCATTTTGCTCTGTGCCATTCTCGCTATTCCTTGTTGGCTACTAGGACAGCAATTTCATCTAGTAGGTAGTCCAATCTTTGCCATCATTTTAGGTATAATTATCGGTTCTATCTTCACCTCTTGGAAACGGGAAAAAACAGGTGCTGGCATTGGATTTACATCCAAAAAGATTTTACAGTGGGCCGTTATTTTGTTGGGCTTTGGTCTTAACATTACACAGATTCTACATGTAGGTTGGATTTCTTTACCTGTCATCATTTCTACCATCGCTACATCGTTAATCGTATCCTATGTTATTTATCGATTAACCCATATTGACTCTAACTCAGCAGTCCTCATTGGTGTTGGTTCATCCATTTGTGGTGGTTCCGCTATTGCTGCTGCGGCTCCAGTTATTAAAGCAGAGGATCATGATATTGCACAAGCAATCTCTGTTGTATTCTTCTTCAATGTAGTAGCCGCCTTCGTATTCCCTCAATTAGGCGACGCCATTGGGCTCTCTAACATGGGCTTTGGATTGTTCGCTGGTACTGCAGTTAACGATACTTCTTCTGTAACAGCAACAGCTGCTGTATGGGATAGTATGAAAGGTACGGGCACTCAAGTTTTGGAATATGCTACTATCGTAAAGCTAACACGTACCCTAGCTATTATTCCTATATGTTTAGGCCTCGCTAGTTATCAAGTATACAAAGCCAAGAAAAATGCCTCTCAGACAGATGGTGCAAACGTTAGTATTGCTAAGATTTTCCCAAGATTCGTTTTATACTTTGTACTTTGCTCCCTTATCACAACAGCATTATCCTATGCTAATGTAGATATTCAATTCTTGAGTATCTTCAAAACAATTTCCAAATACTTTATTACAATGGCCATGGTAGCAATCGGCCTTAATACAAATATTGTAAAATTATTAAAATCCGGCGGCTCTGCTCTAGCCTTAGGTGCTTGTTGCTGGATTGCTATTTCTGTCGTAAGCCTTATGGCACAACATATGATAGGTTTATGGTAGAAAATATACATATATTGTATATTATGTTATAATTATATATGAATAGAATAGTAAGGACCCCTCCAGTAATGGAGGGGTTTCGTGCTACTATTCACCTTATTAGTACTTTATCATACCATAGTCAGGAGGGTTAATATGTACTTCTTACAAGGACTTCTTGTCGGCCTCGCTACGTTTGCCCCTGTTGGCATGCAAAACCTCTTCATTATTAATACGGCCTTGGTGCAACCTGTCCGTCGCATTATATTGACGCTAATCATACTAGCGTTTTTTGACATGAGTTTAAGTGCTGCCGCCTTCTATGGTATTGGTGCCGTTCTTGAAATGTGGCCACTCACAAAGCTCATAGTTCTCCTCTTTGGAGGCCTCCTCATTGTTTATATGGGCTTTAATATATTTAAAACTGAACCAGACATGCACAATGTGGACACACATATCCCAATTAGAAAAATTATTGTCTCAGCCATTGCGGTATCATGGGGCAATCCTCAAGCCATTCTAGATGCGACAATGATGCTCGGTGCTTTTCAAGCTAATATTCCAAAAGAAAGCATCTACCACTTCTTCGCTGGTTTCTTAGTTATGACACCAATTTGGTTTGGTTCTCTAGCTACTACAATGCATCTACTAGCTAAAAAAATTAAAATTACTCATATGGCATGGATTAACCGTTTCTGTGGTTCGGTTCTCGTCATTTATGGTATCAAACTATCTATTGATGGCTTCATGATGTTAAGAGACTTTTTGTAAGGTTATACTCATAGATACAAAGAAAAGTCTAAATCACTAATACCATCATAACTATATAAGAAAAATACAAATAAATGATGTACAGAAAAAGAAAAAAGTCGTTAACAAGTTGTTAACGACTTTTTCATTTATAATCTCATTTATAATTCTTCAAGTACCTGCCGGAACATATCTCTAAGAGCTACAATATACGAATTATTTTGATTTCGTTGCGATATAAAGTAGTAGTGGCGTTCCATAGGCTTACCATGATTCGTCAATACCTTACGCTCGATACCTGGCATAGGATCTGTTAAGTATTTAAAACAATCTAATAGTAATAGCCCTTGCTGCCCTGCAACCAGGTATCGTGCTTCTTCTAACGTGCGAGCATAAGCGAAGGCGCCATTATAACCTATGGCCTTACGATAGTGTTCCTCTTCAGACAAGGTATATTTCCCGCGACACAATAAAATAAGTGGTAAATCATCGATATGCTTTAGTTCTACACAATCTTCATTAGTATATCCTTGTGGTACCTCTATAAATGTAGTGGCTTTATCAATTAAATGACTTTCAAAATCATCAGATAAAATTTGCCATTGATCATTAAATACTACATCTACACGACGATCACTAAGCATGCCATATAGCTCTTCATGGCTGCCGCTGTACATACGAATATCTAAATTTTTATAACGCTTTGCCATGCGAATCACAGTTTGCTGCATAGCAATCCCACTATAACGGTTCAAATAGCCAATGCGCAAACTCACCCGTGCATCTGTACCAATGCGCGTCGTTTCTACCTTAATATCATGGAACCGTTCTAATAGCTTCTTACCAGATCGATATAAATATTGTCCTGCTGGTGTTAGATGAAAACTTCGTTTCTCTCGAACCATTAATTCAACACCAAGGCTATTTTCAAGAGCTTTGATTTGCTGAGATATAGCAGATTGAGATACATATTGCTCTGTTGCAGCTTGTGTAAAACTATTATTATCTACTACACATACAAAATACTCTAATTGTTTTAATAACATAACGATGCACTCTCATCTCTCTTACGGATTAGACAAATCAATACCTTTGAAACATTTCGCAACATATAACCCCATATCGGAGTTTGCTATACGTTTTCTCTACATAGTATCTTACATAGAATCTATAGTATCTATCGATCCTCTACATAATACTAAATATATTTAACTATGTCTAAAACGGTGAAAGCAGATCAGCTATGCCGATTGACTTTCACTGGGAATAACTAAACTACGATAAATAAACAGCGCCGCTACAAAGAATATAGCTGCTGTAGACCAAAAGACCGCCCCGTACCCAAAGGCACGAGCAATCATGCCACTAAGGACAGGCCCCAATACATTTCCCATCATGGCCACACTAGACACCGCACCAAACACGATACCTCGTCGCTCAATAGGAACCGCCTTGGATATGAGCGTATTGGCAATCGGTGTAATAAAACCCATGAAGAATCCTGCAATGGCACGGAATATGCCAAGACCCCATATACTAGGCATTATATATTGAAGTATAAACAAAGTCCCTACGGCCCATGTAGCAGTAAAAACAATACGAGGCATGGTTAAACGTTCTGTTATCTTGCCAATGGAGATTGAAGCTAAAGCACTAAACAAACCGGCGCCAAAGATGATTATACCAACAATAGTGGCTACAAACTCATCATTCATATGCATATAGTGCTTAATGTATAGTGGTAAAATGGGACCAATACCAGTAATACCAAAATTACATAAGAACAATAATCCTACCAAGAGGCGAACTCGAGGTATGACCAAAAAGGATTTAATTAGAGACAGCTGCGACTCTCTAGCATCTACCTTATGCTCAAACTGTAGATTAGGCATGAATAGATAAATTCCCAACATACAAAGCCCTGTTAAGGCTGAGAACATAACAAATGGTGCACGATAACCTAATAAGTCCGCCACCAAACCACCCATGAGTGGTCCAAAAACGAGACCCATAACCATGGAGGCTTGATATAAACCCATTGCCCAAGGTACCTTATTTTCAGGGGTTACGAGAATAATAATAGCCAATCCTATTGGAACATAGCCCCCTACCACACCTTGCAATATACGTAACATTAATAACTGCCATGGTGTTTGTGTAAAAGCACAGGCGCCAACAGTCACCATCAGGGTAAACAAGATGAACATCATCACCTTACGCGGACCAAGCTGATTAGCCTTACGCGACCAATAGGGTGCACTCAGTGCCACCATACAAGGCGTTACACCTGATACAAGGCCTGCCCACATGGCGGCTTCTCCTGGATCATGAAGACCTAGCTCAGCTAAAAATAACGGAAGAAAGGATAATACACCAATAATTGTTATACCCCCACCAACCTGTATAGTACAGATTAGGTATATAATTCGTTTCCAAGAAGAATCCATAATATCCTTCTTTCTTATTTAAAATTACCTATAAAGGTAGTAATATACATATCGATATGAGCTAAAGAATACTATAATACAAAAGAAATGTTTATAGAACAGATTTTTAATCTTACCTCAAAAGAATGCAACAGCATATATTTACATAAATCCATAGAATATATACTTATAATTCTATTGTATCGCAAACAACCTAAAAAGACCATCGCTTATACCCATAAGGGTCAGCGATGGTCTTTTTTATCGTGTGATTCTCCTACTTTTACCAAAGAAAGAGATGCCTACGATATATTATTTTTGTTTGAACATCCAATAAATATAGTAAATAACAAGCGCATAAGTCACTACGTCAAACACAGGTAAGAATGGCACCATTTTAGATAAACGTCCAAATCCATGAACATGGATATTTGCCGCAATAATAGCAACAAGATTCAAGCGATGAATCCAGATTGCTTTTCTACGAGATACAGATTTTGCCATATTCCCTACCCAAGGTGTTAAGTATAATACCGCAAAGATAAGAGCAATAAACATAGCCACAAGGGAGATATAACCACCCCAGAAGCCTAAGAAGGATTTCAAAGCTTTCAAGAAGTATACATACCAGTGTGCACATACGAGAACCACACTAACAATACCTACGATGCGATGAATTTCAAACATTTCTTTTGGATTGTATCGTTTGATAAACCATTTTGGTTTTGTTGCAATGTATGTTAATACAAGCCATGCCACATAAGGAATAAGGCCTAAATGAACCTTCCAATTGCCGAATGGTCTACCACCTGTTACATAACCATATTCCACCATCCCCATAAATATTAAGGATAAAACTGCAATCCAAATTAAAATATGGTATTTACTCTTAAACTGTTTTTTTACAACTTCTGCCATAATAAACCTCTCTATGTCTTATACAATCTACAAGTATACATCTAGTTTGGCCTAATGTAGCATGCTAATAAAACACTCTCACCCTATAGCATTCTACTTAGAACTAATTACTGATTAAATTAGAATTTAAAGTTAAGATCCGCACGATAGTAATCATTTACGCGATTACCCTCTTGTGTCTTAGCATTGAAACCGTAGTATGCATTAATGCCGATATTTTTCTCTGGTGCGTAGGATGCACCTAATTGCCATGCTTTATAGCCTTCATACCGTGTTTTCTTTAATAAATCATTAGATTCATATTTTTGTGTTTTAAATACAGGTGCATTCTTAGCTTGATCAAAGTAATCTAATCGGATAGTCCAAGAGTTCTTCTTATTAATTTTATAGTCGCCCCATTTAACGCCAACGTTCCAAATATCGGAATCACTCAAGCCAGATGCTTTTACCCACTCGCCATCAATACCGAATTTACCAATATTATACTTAGCATTAAATCCATATATATTATCGAATTCGTTATTTTTCTTGCCATTACCCATACGTACATTCGTTGTACCTACATGAGCAAACATACCACCAAAACCAAAGCGATCATTAACAGCTACATTAGCATTGATAAGACCTACATCACCATTATCAGCTTTACTAGTCTTAGCAAAACGACCTGCTGTCATGTAACCATAAGCGCCATTTAATGTAACTTTATCACCAAGCTTAGCTGTAGCGCCTACCCCATCAAAGTTAGAGCTATAAATCAAGCCACCACCAAATTTTTGAGTATAGCGACCCGCATCGACCACAACATTTTTACCGAATTTGTGTTCTACGTATGCCAAATCCCAATTAGCTTGTGCCTCTTTAGAGCTATCACCTAGCTCAATAGAACCTGATGTAATACGTGCTTTGACAGAGGTATTTTTATTAACCTTTGCGTCGAGACCTAGACGTACACGAGCTGTGATCTTATCTTCGTAATCATAACCATCGCCACCCTCTTTACCGATGTAATTGATACGAGCATCACCAGTAACTTTTACATTGCCTACGCGGTCTTCCAATTTAGCTACACGCACACCAAGTGTATTCAATTCATTGGAAAATTCATCCGCCAAGCGATTTAACATAGCTTGTTGTTCCGCATTTGCCCGATCTTGATTAGCCATACCTTTCGCAATCATTTGAGCCATTTCATAACGCGTAATATTATTTTGCCCTTTGAAAGTACCATCAGGATATCCATTGATAATACCAGCTGTAGCCAATTGATCTACTGCTTGATAAGCCCAACTATCAGAAGGAACATCAGAAAATGGGTTAACAGCAAAAGCTGTAGCCACACCCATCATGGCAGCCACTGCAAAAGCACTGGTCATTTTACGTTTAATCATACTAAACCTCACACAATAAAAATAACAAGAATAAAAATGAATAAATAATGAATCTGTGAACCTAATTATCATTATCATGTTTAACATACAGATAATAACAATTTTCATTATATGAGTAAAGAGAAAATGTATATCAATCTCATAATCATTTATGACTCAAACTGATAATATCCTATGTTAATTTACTAGAAACTATAAATGTAACGAAAAATCCCTTCTGCATGATACAGAAGGGATTCTAGTAATTCATATTATTTCTTTTTAAATATCAAGTAAATGCAGTAAAGAACGAGACCGTATGTAATGATATCAAACACTTGTAAAAATGGCACCATTTTAGAAATACGATTAAAACCATGAATATGGATATCTGCAGCAACAAGTGCTACAAGATTTAATCGATGTAACCAAATACCTACATTACGACCAGATGGTGTAACCTTTCTAAGTTTTGGAGTTAAAAACGCAAGGCCAGAGATTGTAGCAATACTAAAGGAGGTAAGAGCCACATATCCGCCCCACCAACCAAGGATGGATTTAGCCGCTTTACCAAAATAGAGATATAAATGGAATGCAATAACAGCTACAGTGGCAATACCTAATGCACGGTGTACCTTATACATGTCACCTAAATTATAGCGGCTTGTAAACCATTTAGGGCGAGTCGTTAAATAGGTCATGACGATCCATACACACCATGGCACAAGACCCGTATACACTTTATAGTTACCAAAGGCACGACCACCGGCCATGTAGCCCCACTCTAATAAACCGATCATAACTAAGGAGAAAATAGCAATCCATACAAAGATATGGTAAATACTTTTTTTCTGTTTTGTTTCAACTTGATTCATCATATACCTCTCGAAAATAATACTTAAAAAATTCAATATATACGATATAGTTTATCATTTAAATCGAATTTTGTAGATTACTTATATTAGATACATAGTATATATTATAAGAATAATTCTAAATTAAAATACTTATTATAGTCATTCTAAGCTTATTACAATGAATAAATTTCTTCTCTACAGGGAATACATTGTAATCTACTAATACAGAATCGGTAAATAAAAAGCCCCTCATAGTTGTGAGCATATGCTTTCACCACTACAAGGGGCCATAGATTAATGAATCCTATTATATATAGGCATACAAGTTAATCATCATCCTAATTATTTTTGATCCCGTTTACGATATACGATGAACGGACGTGTTAAGTAGTTGAGTGGAACACTCAAGCAGTGTACCAAACGGCTGAATGGGAAGATAATAGCAACCACCATCCATGCCAACATGTGGAATTTAAACATGAATGGCACGCCTTCCATCAAGGATGGATCAGGCATAAAGGATAATAAGCTACGGAACCATGGGCCGATGGATACACGGTAGTCAAAAAAGCCAGATGCATTAAGCAATGTACCAGCCATACCACTAAAGATAGCTAATGTTAAGAATAAATATAGCCATTTATCAAAGCCAGATGTATTTACTTTCATAGCAGGTACAGTAAAGCGGCGTTTCATCAAGAGCAAGAAACCAACGATGAAGATGATACCCGCTACAGCACCCATATATAATGCACCTTCATGGTACATATGGTCATTAATACCCATAGCTGCAGTCCAAGTTTTAGGCACTAATACACCTACTACGTGACCGCCGATAACGCATAGCAAACCAAAGTGGAACAATGGATTGGCAATGCGCAATTGTTTTTTCTCTAAAAATTGACTCGATTTTGTAGTCCAGTTTCTTTCAAAGTAGAAGAAACGAACCAAAGTACCTACGATTAAGAAGGTGAATGCGATGTAAGGCAACGCGCCCCAAAGGAATAGATTCATCGTGCACCGTCCTCCAATCCATTTGCAACAGACAAGATAATATCAAACAAGAATGCATAAGGCAATTTAGCCTCAATGAAGCGTTCTCTAATGTATTCCAATTTTGGCTTACAATAGTCGTAAATTTCTTTTGCTTTTTCTTCATCGATAACGGCACATAATTCAAGAAGTGCCGGAATATAGTCTGGCATTTCTTTTGGCAAATCATAGTCGTTTTCAAGGAAGAACGCTTTAAATTTAACGAGTTCTTCTGCTTGTTCCCCTGTACCTTGCAATTCATAAGTCGATAAGTACATCGTTGTATTTTGACTAAAATCAAAGGTACGAACATACTGGTCTTCGAATTCTTTTTTATTAGCATCCTCTACATAGTCGAAGAATTCTAATAAACCTTGGCGAAGCTGAGGATGCCCAACGGATTGGGCGTCCTCTCTCCATTCAGGTAGTTCGTTATACCATTGTTCATCAGGATAGCGTAGAAGAAATGACGCAATAAGAGCGATTTTCTGAGCATCCTTCATTATTGACATCCCCCTGTCGGGCAAGCAAAGCCGCGATTTTGTTGCATTTCTAGGCGACCTTCGCGAGATACTTTAACATCAGATGGAATAACAAAGCGATCGTTGTATTTAGACAATGCCAACAATTTGTACATACCGTACATTTGGTCTTCTGTTAAATCAACTTTGTGTTCAATAGGACCGTCACCTGTTTCACGACGGCGCATGTATTCACGCATGTCGAGAACACGTTGCAATGTACGAGCTAAGATTTCTGTATTACCTGCTGTAAACAAGTTAGCAAGGTATTGTACAGGTACGCGCATTTCATGTGCATCTGGCAAGTATACATCAGATGTAACACGTTGTAAAATTGGGCTGAGCGGTGGCACATACCAAACCATTGGCAATGTGCGATACTCTGGATGCAATGGCAATGCAACGCCCCATTCTTTTACAAGCTTGTAAACAGGAGATTTTTTAGCTGCTTTCAAGAATGCTTCAGAGATACCTGCTTCGCGAGCGGCTTTAATAACCTCTGGATCATTAGGGTCCAAGATTAAATCTACTGTATTTTGGTAGATGTCTTGTTCATCCTTCGTAGCTGCCATTTCTTGAACTTTGTCCATATCGTATAAGACTACACCAACATAGCGCATACGACCTACACATGTTTCAGCGCATATTTGAGGCAGACCATTTTCCAAACGAGGATAACAGAATACGCATTTTTCAGCTTTATTCGTTTCCCAGTTATAGAAGATTTTTTTGTATGGACAAGATGGAACGCAATGTCTCCAACCGCGGCATACATCTTGAGAAACAAGTACAACACCATCTTCATCACGCTTGTAGATAGCACCGGATGGGCATGCTGCTACACATGCAGGATTCAAACAGTGGTTACAAAGACGTGGTAAATAACGCATAAATACTTCTTCGTAGTCAAATACGATATCTTGCCCCATCTTAGTCAAGTTCACGTCTGCACGAGCATGTTGACCGCCAGCCAAGTCATCATCCCAGTTAGGGCCCCAAGTCACTTCCATTTTTTGTTTCGTTACAAGAGAACGAGGCCGAGCTACTGGTTGGTTATTTTTACGACCACCATGAATCAATGTTTCATAGTCGTAAGTCCAAGGTTCGAAATAATCCTTCAACTCTGGTTGTTCAGGATGGAAGAATAATTTCATCAAACGATTTGTTTTAGAACCTGTAGAAAGAGCTAATTTACCGGAGTTATCTAGCGTCCAGCCGCCCTTCCATTTTTCTTGGTCTTCCCAATTACGAGGATAGCCTACACCTGGGCGAGTTTCCACGTTATTAAAGTACATATATTCCGCGCCTTCGCGGTTCGTCCATGTATTTTTACAAGTGATAGAGCATGTATGACAGCCTAAACACTTATCCAAATTTAGGACCATGGATACTTGAGCTTTAATCTTCAAGCCAATCCACCTCCTTCAACTTACGAGCCACAATTGTCATATCACGTTGGTTACCAGTTGGGCCATAGTAGTTAAAGCCATAGCTCAATTGACCATAACCGCCAATCATATGTGTCGGTTTCATGTAAATATGAGTTGGTGCATTGTGTGTACCACCGCGACGGTCTTTCTTAACTTGCGTACCAGGAACGTTGATGTGACGATCTTGAGCGTGATGCATATAGGAAATGCCACGAGGAATACGTGGAGATACAACTGCACGAGCTGCCACAACACCATTTTTATTGAAAGCTTCTACCCAGTCATTATCTTTAACACCGATTTCTGCTGCATCATCTTCGTTGAGCCAAATAGTTTGACCACCACGGAACAATGTCAACATTTGTTGGCTATCGAAGTACATACTATGTGTAGCCCACTTATTATGTGGAGTTAAGTATTTCAATGTAATTTCTGGAATGCCTTCTTGTTTGTAGTCACCTTGTACTGGTTTGTAGGACAATACAGGTTTATACAACGCCATGGCTTCACCATAATCACGCATCATTTCATGATCGCAATAGAAGGATTGACGACCTGTTACGGTACGGAATGGTACTTTGTCCTCTGTAGATGTTGTAAATGGAGAGTAACGACGGTTTTTATCGTTCTTACCAGTACTTGTTACAGAGCTAATGATAAAGCGCGGTTGGCGAACCATGTCATCGAAGGTAATCTTTTCTTGTTCACGACCTTTTGCGTTCTTTTCAAGATTAGAAAGACCTGTTTTTTCTTCCATTGCTTTCCAAGAGCGAACAGCCAATTTACCATTTGTACAAGAAGACAATGTTAATACAGCATTACAAGCTTCTTTACATTCGTAAATGCTTGGACGGCCATGAGAAATAAATTCTGGATTATCGATTGTACCATTTTGTGCATACAATGTTTGATATTCATCAGATACATCCCAAGCCAAGCCATGGGCACCTATTTTGTTTTCGATGTTAGGTCCCAAAGCAATGTATTTTTCAAAGATTTGGCTATAGTCGCGTTTTACATGAACAAGGTTAGGCATTGTTTTACCAGGAATTGGTTCACATTCGCCTTTGCTCCAGTCGAGAACCTTACCTTCTGGTTGAGCCACTTCACCTGGGCTATCATGACCAAGAGGCAATGCTACGATATCTTCGTATTCTGTGAAGCCAGACTCTTTTGCTACGCGAGAAACTGTTTCTGCAAGGGTACGGAATGTATCCCAGTCAGATTTAGTTTCCCATGCGCAATCAACAGCTGCTTGGAATACATGTACATATGGATGCATATCAGTAGAAGACAAGTCTTCTTTTTCATACCATGTAGCTGCAGGGAATACGATATCAGAGTACAAGCCTGTAGATGCCATGCGGAAATCGATGTCGATGAGAAGGTCGAGTTTACCTGCCCCATCAGCTTCACGCCATTTGATTTCTTCTGGACGTGTAGCTGCGTCATCATCTTCTAATACTGCATTTTTAGTGCCTAATAAATGCTTCAAGAAGTATTCGTGGCCCTTAGAAGAAGAACCGATAAGGTTTGCACGCCATACAAACAAGTTGCGTGGGTGATTTTCTTTAGCTGCTGGATCTTCTACACAGAATTGTAATTCTTTATTTTTCAAAGCTTGCGCCACATATTGGTTAATTTCTGCTTCTGTACCAGCACCAGCTGCACGAGCATCGTTAATCAATTCTTGGCTGCCTTTATTGAAAGTAGGATACGATGGTAACCAACCTAAACGAGCCGCTAATACGTTATAATCACCAGGGTGACGATAACGAGGCTTAGCTAATTTAGATACGCGGTCTGCCAAGTCGATGCAATCAGAACGATATTGTTCTGTAGCAAAATAGAACCAAGATGTACTATTTTGCAAACGAGGAGCTTTACTCCAGTCGTTAGCTGTCATGATACCGCCCCAACCTTCAATAGGACGAAGTTTTTCTTGACCTACGTAGTGAGCCCAACCACCACCGTTAACACCTTCTGTACCACAGAACATGATAAGGTTCAAGATTGTACGGTAAATAATATCCGCATGATACCAGTGGTTGATACCGCCACCCATGATAATCATGGAGCGACCTTTAGTTTTTTCTGCATTGTCTGCAAATTCACGAGCTGTAGCAATAGCGATTTCTGCTTTTACGCCAGTAATTTTTTCTTGCCATGTAGGTGTGTATGGAGTGTCATCAGTGTAAGCTTTAGCCACTTCACCGCCGATACCACGGTCGATACCATAGTTAGCAAGAATGAGGTCATATACGGTAGTTACTTTTACAGGACCATCTGCAGTTTGTACCGTAATGGTAGGAATAGCACGTTCAATAACGCCTTCGTGTTCTTCATCACCAAAGTATGGCAACTTAACAACAGTCACTTCTTCGCGTTGATCAAACACGGATAGGCGAGGGTCGATTTTAGCTCCTGTATCGCGGTTTTCAAGGCGTAAGTTCCATTTTTCAGGGTTTGTGTGACGATCTCCCATTGTACCATTAGGAACAACGATTTCATTAGTTGTATCATCGATCAATACCATTTGGAAGTCAGAGCCTTCCTCTTGGCGACCTAAATCCTTAGCATTCAAGAAACGGCCTGGTTGTACAGTACCATTGATATCTTCAACGCGTACAAGGAATGGCATATCTGTAAACTCTTTAGCATACTCTTTGAAGTATGGAGTTTCCTTGTCGATGTAGTATTCTTTTAAGATTACGTGGCCCATTGCCATAGCAAGAGCCGCATCAGTACCGGCTTTTACATTGAGCCAAGCATCGGAAGAAGTTGTAGATTCCGCATAGTCAGGGGATACGGATACAACTTTAGTACCTTTGTAGCGTACCTCTGTTAAGAAATGAGCATCTGGCGTACGAGTCAACGGTACGTTAGAACCCCAAGTCATGATGTAACCAGCATTATACCAGTCACCAGATTCAGGAGTATCTGTTTGTTCACCCCAAACTTGAGGGCTAGAAGGTGGTAAATCGGCATACCAGTCATAGAAAGACAATGGTGAGCCACCCATTAAGTTAAGGAAACGAGCACCTGATGCATAGGACAACATGGACATCGCTGGAATTACAGAGAAACCTGCATTGCGGTCAGGGCCGTATGTTTTTGCTGTATATAATAAGGATGCTGCTGTAATTTCTGTCGCTTCATCCCATGTGGAGCGCACAAAGCCACCCATACCACGGGCAGATTTGTATTTTTTTGCTTTTTCAGGATCCTCTACGATAGATTTCCAAGCTTCGATTGGGTTCTTAGCATTCTTTTTCGCTTCTCTCCAAAGCTCAGCCAATTCGCCGCGCACATATGGATATTTTACGCGCAATGGGCTATAGAGATACCAAGAGAATGTTGCACCACGAGGGCACCCACGTGGTTCGTAATCCGGCATATCATCTGGTGTTTCAGGGTAATCAGTAGCCTGATTTTCCCACGCTACAACACCATTCTTAACGTAGATATTCCAGCTACAAGAACCAGTACAGTTTACGCCATGCGTTGTGCGGACAACTTTATCGTAAGACCAACGGTCACGATAAAAATTTTCCCACTCGCGGCCGCCATCTTCAGTTATTTGATGGCCGCTTGGAGATACGTTCTTCTTGCGAAGAAACTTAAACTTTTGAGACAACAAGCTCATCTCGTGTCCTCCTTCAAAACTACAAAAAAATCCCTTGTGCTAGCTGAGCTAACACAAGGGAGAAAATCCTGTTATTCGATATTACTAATATTAGGGTCTATATTATCAACCTCTAAATCAAGTAATCCGATTAAAGCGTCAAAATCACAGATTACTAGATGGTGTTTGTCATAGGCTACATAGCCCAACTTACGCAACTCACTTAGCATGCGATTTAAACTTTCTCTTGATGTGGCAGCAAATTCAGCCAACTCTTGATTTGTTAGGGCAATATCAATAAAGATACCATCCTCGCGCTTTACACCATAACTATTGGCTAAGCGCAACAAGGTAGAATAGAATGCTCCCTTCTTGCCGTAAAGTAGCAAGTCCCGGTATTTTGCCTGTTGACGACGCATATGTAAAGTGTAGATTTTCATCATTGCAATAGCCAATGAATGGTCTTTTGCAATAGCCCCTTCCAACACATCATAGCGTATACAATAAACAGAGCAATCCTCCCGAGCAATGGCGTTGAACACATATGTTCTAGTGTTCTCCTCATACAACGGAACCTCACCAATTACATTATTCGGCCCTACTAAACGCAACGCAAAAATGTGTCCGCTAGCTTCGAACTTCTTAATGCTCATTCTACCTTTTACTACTACGTAAAAGTATTCTGCCTTGTCCCCCTCACGGAAGAGAAAATCACCTTTTTTAAGATGTAGTTCCTCACCCGGCAAAGCAAGCAATTGGTTAATTAATTTTTGATCCATACCATTATCACTCCACAGTACTTTTATAACAAAATCCATTAGTTATACTAATCTATTTATAGTAAAAGTACGTATACTATATACTTTTTCGTATATATATGATTATTATAACTTATTAATTTCAGAATATGTGTGTTTTACATCACATTCACAAAAAAAATTACACTATATAATATATCTGTGATGTAAGACATTGAAAAATATTAATGCTACAATAATTATAACGCAGTTTTGTAAGTAAATCGAATGCTTTCTATGGAAATTCTTTAGATTTTACTATTTATATATATATATAACTATATATAATCTTATATATTTTTCTTGTCTACGTGTATAGTTGTTACAGTAAGGAGAAGTTCAAAATGAACGAACTAAAAATGCCTCAAGTAGGTGCAAGCCGCAGCGAAATCGTGGCTAATTGGCAACCGGAGAATCCGGAATTTTGGGAAAAGTTTGGCAAAAAAATTGCTAAACAAAACCTCGTTATATCCACTATTGCCTTAACACTTTCATTCTGTGTTTGGTACTTATGGGCAACCATTGCGGCTCAGCTAAATAGCGCTGGATTTAACTTTACTACTGATCAATTATTTACATTGGCTGCCTTACCAGGCCTAGTAGGTGCCACATTGCGATTTGTATACACATACATGCCAGCACTGTTAGGCGGTAAAAACTGGACATTTATTTCCACAATTATCTTATTAGTTCCTGTTGTGTGGCTCGGCTTTGCTGTACAAGATACAACAACTTCTTATGCGACATTTATGATTTTAACAGCCCTTATCGGTTTAGCAGGTGCCAACTTCTCATCCTCTATGGCATACATTGGTAACTTCTTCCCTAAATCTGAAAAAGGCACAGCTCTTGGTATCAACGGTGGCGTTGGTAATCTTGGCATTTCTGTAATCTACTTCCTAGCTCCATTTGCTATGGGATCTGCGGCTTTAGGTAGTGTATTTGGTGTAACGCCAACAATTATTAAGGGCAACGCAGTATATCTAGCTAATGCAGCTTTCATGTGGGTTGTACCTCTTGTTGTTATCCTTGCATTGATGACTCGCTTCATGGATAACCTACCTCTAGAAAAACCAAATCCTAAAAACCTCGTACAAATCTTTGGTAACAAGCACACATGGGCGCTAACATTGCTCTATACATGTTCTTTCGGTGCATTCTCTGGTTACGCAGCAGCACTTGGTCTATTAGTAGGCAAAGAATTCCCTGAAATTCCATTTGCTTCTATCGCATTTGTAGGTCCACTCGTAGCAGGTGCCCTTCGTCCTGTGGGTGGTTGGTTAGCAGATAAAATCAATAGTGGTACAAAAGTTACCTTTATTAGTCTTATCGGCTTATGTGCATCAACCGCATTAATTGCAGTTGGTGTAGATATGCACAACTTCCCATTCTTCTTTGCAATGTCCGTATTAACTTTTGTATGCTGTGGTTTTGCTACCGGCGCAACATTCCGTATGATTCCACACGTATTTGGCAATCCATTGCTCTCCTCTTTAATTACAGGTTTCGTAGCCGCTGTAGCTGCATATGGTGCCTTCATTACTCCTAAAATCTTCGGCTTTGTATATTCCATGTTCGGCAATATTCACCCAGCCTTTGCTGTATTACTTGCGTTCAACCTTGTAACTGTATCTGTGTGCTACTGGTTCTATGTGCGTAAAGGTGCAAACATGAACGTATAAGGGTATAACAGAAACTATAATTCACAACCAAATAAGGTAATAAAAGACTCCCTCAACAATCCTCCATGCGAATTAGTTCTGCGGCCATAGGCCTTGAACCCGCAAGTCGGATTTTATGAGGGAGTTCTTTTATTGAAAATTAGAAATGTATTAGCATTTTAGCGTAAGGTGAATTATAGTTTCTGTTATCTAAGTGGGAAGAAAGAACCTCGTAAGTCGGATTGATGCGGGGTTCTCTTTTATAAAAATATAGCCATGAATAAGATAATCGAATATAGTGAATTATATTTTACACAGTACAGTGCGTACAGCAAATTTTCTATTCAAAATTATAGCCTTCATTTTGAGGGAAGAAAAATGGACTGCTAAGCAGTCCATTCATTCTAATTTGACGATATATATCTTTATCTCTATAATATAAATAGATAGTCAGACGAGTAGGAACGTCAGGCGCATCTCAAAAACAAAACATATAGGAAATGGCCTTTCTGTTTATCTAATTACACTGGGTAACGGAGGGCTATTTGCTTTTTGAGAGACCCAACCTCGCCGACTACCTTAAGAACATTATAAATCGAACGAATATACGATACAACAAGCAGTTATTTATCGATATATATGAATTAAATAATAACAAAAAGGGACTGCCAAGCAGTCCCTTTTTATTATCCAAAAATTTCTTCTAGTAGTGCATCGTCGATGATGGTACCAACGTAGAAGTCGCTGAAGATGCCGTATTTTGCACTGGCTTCTTCGAAGCGCATATCGTATACGATTTTTTTGAATTGGATGTCGTCGTTACTAAAGATAGTAATACCCCATTCCCAGTCGTCTAGGCCACAGCCACCAGTAGTGAATTCAGATAATACATCCAAGTATGTTTTACCAAGTTCACCGTGAGCTTTCATCAAAGCACCGCGCTCTTGCAGTGGTAACATGAACCAATTGTCATCACCTTCGCGTTTTTTACTCATATTATAAAAACAGATATATTTATCGCGAGGTACATGAGGATATAATTTTTGATTAACCTCCTCTGTATCTAACTTGGCCTTAACATAGGTGCTTACTTCTGTTACAGAAGTATAAGAATAAGTTTGCACCAACACGCTTGCAATAGCTAAACGACGGAATTTACGTTCTACTTGAGCCAAGTATTCAAGGGATGGACCGAGAATCCATAAGATTAAATCCCCTTTTGCTCCATTACAATCATAGAATGCATAGCTACCTTCTTTAGCTTGATGTTTAGCTTCAAGGTCGGCTAAGAATGCTTTTAATTCATTGCGCGCTGCTGCTTTTTCATCCTCTGTGAAGCAGTTCCATGCGCTGAAATCCATGGCGAATACCATGTGTTGGCTATGCCAACCTTCTACTGTAGGGATTGCTTTTCCCATTATGATCACTCCTATCTATGGTGATTATATCAAAATAATAATGTATATCTATAATTACGGAAATCAAAAGACTCCACTTACTATTATAGCATATAGAGTCTTTTCAATTTAGTTTCTATTGAGATTTTTTATTAGTACATTCTTTAGTTAAGACTAAACTTCTACTTTTATGCTGAGGATAATCCTATAGCTCTTAATACTATACTAACTCTTTTAAGCAAGTCACTATTTTACTTGTCATTCACAAGTTTTTCTACCAGTTCTTTTGCTTGTTTTACACCATCAGGGATTCCAATGCCATCAAAGGGCGTACCGATGAGATGTAAATTTGGATAATGCTCCGCCACATGTTCACGAACAGATTTAATGCCTGCACGATGGCCTACATTATATTGAGGCATACAGTGAATGAGGCGATTGATGCGCACCCACTCTGGTTTGACAGAGAAACCCATGATATGTTGAATTTCTTTAACTGCCAATTCTGAAAGTTCCTCTTCGCTGAGTCGTTCTACTACATCATTACCAGGCTTACCAATAAAGACTCGCAACACCACCTTGTCATCTGGCGTTGTTTGAGGCCATTTTTGATTAAGAATAGTACACGCTGTAAGAGGCGTATCTGTATTTCTAGTAATAAGCAAACCCGATCCCTTGAGAGCACCATCAAAGGTGCTTTTATCAAAAGACATAATAGCAATGGCGCAACTAGATTGCTCCATGGAACGCAAGAAGTCAAAACCCTGATCATCCTTAAACCATTGTGTATACGTTGCCGGCGGCGTACTAATAATCACATGATCTGCCATAGATTGACAACCACAAGAATTGTTATACTGATTGACCACATCGATTGCGTACACACCTTCAACATATCGAATATCAGAAACTAGTGTACCTGTATGCAAATGTACATTACTAGGCATAGCCTCAACGATAGCGGTAATCACGCTTTCAAGGCCGCCTGTCAATTGACGAAACATGCCGGATTGAGCAGCAGTACCCTTTCGACTTTCCATATCCGCTTGTGTCTTAGCAGACTGATGATTAGAACTAGTCTTTGTCATTTGACTAGAATTGTTTACACTATTACCAGCAGAAGTATCTTGACTAGTCTTAGCTTCGTGACTTTCAAATTGACGGTCCGTCATAGTGCCTTTACCAGCTCGAGGAACATCACCTTCAGTAACAGCCCCTTTGGCGGCCTTAGAGACACCTGCTTTGGAGTGACTCATCTTAGCAGCCATCATACCTTTTACCATGTTCCCATACTTTTGTTCTACTTGAATAAAATGAGGGAATGTCGACAATAGGCTAATTTTATAAATATCGCCACCATAGATACCCGCTAATAGGGGCTCGATGAGTTTATCCATCATTTCTTGTCCTAAGTGGTATTTGAAAAAATGACCAATGGATACATCCCCATTTTTATCGAGTTGGTATGGTTTCTTAAAATAATCTAGGCCAGCACGCAATTTACCAGGCCATGAAATGAGTGTTGCTTTCACAAAGGGCATCATTTCCGTAGGAATGCCCATGATGGAGCCGCCCGGAATTGGGTGGATAGAGCCCTTATCATATACAAAGGCTTGACCTGTTTCATTAGACACAAGGGTATCACCTAGTCCAAGATCATGCACGAGATCTGTCATTTCTGTTTTACGCCCCAAATAGGAGTCAGGACCGAGTTCCACTACGAAGTCATCCACACGTTGCGTTTGTATTTTCCCACCAAATCGTGGTGCTTGTTCGAAAAGAGTAATGGTCCATTCCGGCTTTGCATGGCCTAAATAATAAGCCGCTGTTAGCCCTGTTAAGCCACCGCCCACAATTGTTACATTCACGAATGAATCCTTTCTATTATTGCACTCGCCATTGCTTGTAAAAATGTTTCATTACAATTTGGCATGGGTGCACGCATATATGTTGCGCCCTTTGCTTCAACGAGTTCTTTACACTCCACATCATTATCGTACAGTACCTCAACGTGATTGCTTACAAATCCAAATGGTACAAAAGCAATGCGAGTAGCACCAGTTTGTAAAGCTTCATTGATTGCATCCTCTACGGTAGGTTCCAACCATTGGCCATGAGGAGCCGCACTTTGCCATGCCACAGTCCAGTTCGGTAATTTACAATATTCAGCAATCTCTTTAGCGCTTTCCTCTAAAGCCAACGCATACGAATCGCCATCATGATTATTGATAAGAGGTATACTGTGCGCACTAAAAATAACGAATACATCTTTAGCATTATGCACACACTTTGAAAGTGCTTTTACCCAGTATTCCTTAAAAGTTGGTTGATCCCACCATGAACGGATAAAGTCAAATGTCACATTATCATGGTTTGAAATGGCTGCTTGCACTTGTTTTTCATAAGCTCCAGTACCGAGAGCGGTGAAGAATGGAGCTGTTACAATAGCGATAATATGCTCCACTCCTTGCTGGACTAAGCAGTCAACCGCATCTGCAATGGATGGTTTCATGTGTAAAAAACCAATAGCGGAAGGCATAGTTGGCAACAGAGTAAGCAATGCTTTATATTGGCACTCTGCCATAGTTTGAAGCTCAATATTTTCCCATTGACCGATTGTATCATAACGCTTAGTGAGATTTGTAATCTCTGCTTCCGTTGGTACACGGCCACGACGAATGCTCGTCATATAGGGTACTAAATCATCCTTACTTAAAGGGCTACCATAAGACAGGAATAATAATCCTTTTTTTTCTACTTTCACTAATTTACCTCTCTTGAGCCCAAATCTCACGACTACGCTCATGCACATAGTCCGTTAGCCAATGGAGTTTTTGAGGATCTGCCTCGGGGAATACGCCATGACCTAAATTAAAGATATGGCGACCATAGCGAACTCCTTCGAGCAAAATACGATCTACTTCGTGAGCCAATGTTTTTTCGTCTCCGAACAGATACGCTGGATCTAAGTTACCTTGCACGGTTTGCGTTACACCCCGTTCATTCGCCATAACAATGGAACTACGCCAATCAAGGGCAATGACGTCTAATGGCAAATGAGACCAAATAGACACCAAATGGTCAGTGCCAACGCCATTCATCGCTATAGGTAAATGAGGATATTTAGCTTTTACAGCCTTAATGATTCGTTCCATATGAGGGTAAATCCCTTGTTTATACTGATCTGCATTAACAGCCCCTACCCAAGAGTCGAAGATTTGAAGTGCATTGGCACCCGCTTCGGCTTGCATGGATAAGTACGCAATGGACATGTCCGCCAGTTTAGTCATCAATGCATTCCACACATGAGGAGCACCGATGAGCATGCCACGAGTCTTATTGTAGTTCTTCGTTGGTCCCCCTTCGATAAGGTAGGATGCAATCGTAAACGGCGCACCGCAAAAACCAATGAGTGGCACGTCGAGCATGCCAGATGTTAAGAGTGTAATCGTTTTACCGATATACTCTACCTTGGTAGGATCAAAGGAATCTAGAGCCTCTACATCAGCCATAGAACGGATAGGCGTGCTAAACACAGGACCCACACCGGCCTTGAGCTCAACATTTACATTCATAGCCACCATTGGGCTCATGATATCTTTGTAAAGGATAGCCGCATCAACGCCGTATTCCTTAACAGGTAATTCCGTAACACGAGCACATAACTCGGGCTCTTTTGTAATTTCAAATAATGAATATTTCTCTTTGATTTTGCGATATTCCGCTTGGCTACGACCAGCTTGACGCATATACCACACAGGCGTTACACCAGGGTTCTTCCCTTGGATCATGTCCAAATAAGCTGTGTTCAAGTACTCAACCCCTTTCGTTCTAAATGTATACTAACACACTATGGTAACTAAAACAGTTACTTTAGTTACAATCACACACATTATTTATTCTTTAATAATCCCTAATAATCCCTGTGAAAGCATGTGCCTCCACAGGGATTATTATTTCATTACCACTTTGATTTAACTAAGACTTTAATTCAAGTATGTCGTTAAATTTACTAGTACTGTAATGTAACCACTACTTTAATTTGACTGAGTCTTTAATTCAAGTCCGAAATTCATTTAGCTACGACTTAGTCTATGGCAATCGATGCCCATAATAGATTGAGCCATATCATATACGGAGCGTTGACAGGTAAAAAGCCAAATCTGTTGATTCTTTCCAAGCTCAGCCAACAGTTCCAAGGCACTACGTTGACGATTTTCGTCAAAGCGCACCAAAATATCATCCAAAATAATCGGCAAGGATTCTACTTGATAAGAGAATACCTTTGCTAAGGCAAGACGCAATGCCAAGTATACTTGGTCAGCTAGACCACTAGACCAGAATTTAAGTTCTAGTCGTTCCCCATCGTTGTTGATAAGTGCTACCCCTTTGTTGATACCTAGAATATCAAGTGTATACCTCTCACCAGTTAGGCTTTCAACATAAGAGGATGCAAGTTCTAACATATGAGGTTGTTTTTCTTGTTCATATGATTGTTGAGCCTTATCCATACAATGGCTTATCAATACTTGCGTAGCCCAATCTTCCAGAGCAGACTCTAATTCACTTTGTAAAGCTTCACGTTCTTGCAACATTTGGTGTTGTTCTTGGTCAGATCCAAGTGTACGCATGGCTTCAACGATTTGACCGCGACGCTCGTACAAGGTAGCCAATTTATCTTCAATAGAGGCTATTTCACGCTCAGAGTGAGCCAATTCATCTAACCAGTTATCTTTGTTGCCTTCTCGCAAACGACGATAGAACAGGTCTTTATTCTCCGCATCAGGAGCAAGTAAATCCAGCTGTACCTGACTTTGCTTGTAGATAGTTTGCCACTGTTTATATTGGTCCTCATCGATAAGATGTTGACGATACTCGTTGGAACTTTCCATACCCGCTTTATGGAGCAGTTCTTGTTGACGAAGGAGTAGCTCTTTTTCCTTACGATGCCAATTATCATATTCATTACGGAAGCTTTTACGTTGTGCTTCCTTTTGTTCCCATACAATTTTATTTTGTTGGAAGTTCTTATATTGGTTATAAATGCGTTTTAGCTCTGTTGGAGATACTGGCGCCTCTATCCCAAGGTTATACCACAAAGCCATCGCTTGGTCTTCAATAATACGTAGGCCTTCTTTATGCTCCGCTAAACGCTTTTCATAGCCTTCTATAGTACGTAGTTGCTCATGATATTGATCATATTCATGTTTGAGGCCAAAGAAATCATCTTCATCGAGACTCTTAGCCGCCCCTTGTGGTAACCAGTTTTGCCATGCTGCGAGAGCTTCATCGTAAATACCTTGTAATGTATGACCTTCTTGAATCCAACGTTCAAGATGTGCCACCCCTTCTAAGGATGGTACAGGACTCGCTGTAGGCGTAGCAGCCTTGATCAAAGCCTCTAGCTGATGTTCTACATCAGATTTACGGGAAGATAAAATTTGTAACTCATAGTTTAATTTAGACACATCAGAGTTACCATTATGAAACCTCCAGGTAGCATACCAGAATAGCCCCATAGATAGAATCAAGAAAATAAAACCACCTATAGTATATAATGCAGATTCAAGAACCAACAGGCCTGCTAATACTACCAATACAGCTATAACAGCACCTATACCACTAATGCGTTGTAGCCATTTTGGCAGAATTGTGGGCTGTGCGTCTGAACCATAACTATTCCGTCTAGCCTCTAGTCTAGCCTCTACTTGATCTATATCCATTAAGATACGATCTAATTCACGTTCTAAATATTCTTTTTTAGCTAATTCTTCTTCACTAAAGTTAGGTAAAGTTGCACCTTCAAGGTTCGCCGTCGGCACCTCATCGGTAGCCTCTGCAGGTTTGCGGTCTTGCCAATGTAAAAGTTGTTCTTTTGCGGTGCGCAAACGACTTGCCAAACGTTCTCCATCAAACCAATTGATGTCTTCTGCCATTGGCTCATCGTGACGCCACGCAGAATGTAAGGTGCGTGAAAACTCTAATTGTTCTCTAACCTTACGGATGTACGCATCGCCTTCTTCGCACTCACGGCGTAATTGCTCCCATTTAGCACCTTGTTGAATGAGGTCTTCAATATCTTGGCCGTAAGTTCCAAATGGGCTATCAGGACTAAAGTTAGCGGGCATCAATGCCGCTTCCTTTTCCTGCCATAATTGCATATTGTCACGAGCCCGTTTTATTTCTTCATCAAGACGTAGGAACTCATCACGACTCAAGGCGAGCTCACTATTATACTGCTGCATGTGCATACGCGCCTCTTCACTGCGACGATATGTATCCCACGCACGCAATACTACATCGATACCATCCCGATATTCCTTCCATTCTTTCAACTGATTTTGCAATTCCATTTCGGTTTGCTCCGTACTGTGAAAGACGGTTTGTAATTCCACATATTGCGCTTCATGCTCCGCCAACTGACTCAACTTTTGACGGTTTTCTTTAAGCTCATCCATCAATACATTGATGCGACGTTTACCATTCGAGGATGCTACAAGTAGGTCTGTAGCCCCTTTTTCAACATCCTTAACAGCTCCACCTAAGTGTTCTCCTCCTTCGGCGCCAAAGAATCGAGAACGAACCTCTACCTCTTGTAATACATCAAGGCCTTGTAGATCGTCTAATGTTAACGCAAATATGCGGTTATATGTTTTTTTATCGATGCCATGCCACCAATGTTGAGCCGGCTCTTCATGGATGGCAGGATGACCAGGGCTGTAAAAGTCTAACTGCTTACCCTTACGACCGATATAGTAACTTTCACCATTACGGTCCACATCAAGGGCCCCCGTCATAGGGCCATAAGCCTTATGAGTACCGCCAAATAACAAGGTGCGCATCCCTTCGAGCAAGGATGTTTTACCACTTTCATTAGGGCCATACATGAGTTGAACCCCATTGTCACCCGTGGTGAAAGACCAGTCGCGATATGGGCCAAATTCATCAAATCGTATGCGTTTAATGTTCATCATTAGCCCCCATCAATACAGTAACACCTTCAATTTCACAACGTTTCAAAGCTCGTGCCAATAATTCATCACTCAATAAATCGGCATATGCGCCTAAGCGCTTAAATTCAGGACGATCAGCCATGATTTGACGCGCAATCTGTATCGCATCTCCATCTACCATATCGTCATAAGCACGCAAGTAATCACCTACTACATCTGTTAATAAACGTCGTTCAACTAGATTAATACTAGGTCGTGTATTAGAAATAATACGGTAAGGCATAACGAATATAGATTTGCCTTTCTCTTCATTTTGAGACTCTTGCAACCATAGTTTTCGAATCCCCTCTTGCGTACATAGGCGATGTAGAGGTCCCGTTCCGGACAAAACGAGGGACAACAAGATGTTTTTCTTATGTTGCTTTCGCAAGTTTTCTTTTTTACGCCGCAAAATCTCTAAGAAATCTGTTTCATTTTGCATGCCAGCAATATCGATTTTGATTTCCTCAAATCGAACAGCACAGGTGTCGATAAATCGCAAATCACAATGACCATTATGAGATACGGATACAAGATAACATCCCTTAGGTCCATGTTCTTTACGATGCAATCCTTGCGAATTACCCGCATAAACTACGAGAGGTTCCTCGCTAAGAACTTGAGATTTATGAATATGACCCAATGCCCAATAATCCATGGCAGCCTCTGTTAAATCAGTTAAGTTACAAGGTCCTGTTACATTATGATTTTCAGAGCCTACACTAGAACCTACAGTACCATGCATGACAGCAAGGGAAAACTCATCCCGTTCAAAAGCTCTGTATTGACGAGCATAGTTGTCGCTTTCATTACCATGACCACAACTAATGCCATATACGCCACCAATTTCTATATTATTAACGATGAGCGGGAAACGCTGTACCTGTTCGCTAGAAAATATATGGACATTATCTGGCATCTGCAGTTGCGCTTTCCAGCTTTCAGCAGGATCATGATTACCTTGTACCATATAAACATCAATACGATGCTCAGCCAAGCGATACATGGCGCGCACAAAACGGACTTGAGCCTCTAAATTATGGTCTTCGCTATTATAAATATCTCCAGCTATTACGACAGCATGCACATGTTCTGTAATAGCAGTATCAATAATTTTATCTAAGGCTACATAGGTTGCTTCACTTACGGCGCGATCAACAGCATTGCTAATACCTGTAGCATATTGAAAGGGTGCCCCTAAATGCAGATCACCACAGTGTATAAATCGAAACGGCTGCATCTATATCCACTCCTCCATTAATATTTTTATTATAGTTATATATAGTAATTACAATAGTTTATTATACTACAAAACCTTAAAGATAAGTTAAAAATAACTATCATTTAGCATCAAAAAGATATAGTTAAACTAAACTTCTCTTAACTATTAATAAATATAAATTATAAGATAAGCTCATATTCTCTCATCATAAGATATGAATCATAACATGTTATTATTTTTGTTAACCAATTCATGTATTAAGTTGACAATTTATACATGAACGTTTACAATCAAATTGTCAATATATTATGTTTTTATTAAGTTAACAATTTCCCGGAGGCTATTATGGCTTTGCCTATAGATCAACAACCATCCCAAGTGGGTACATACGAAAAAATTCTTACCATTGCAAACCGCATCATGAACGGCGGCGAAATTACAAAAGAAGAAGCAATCGAGCTGATTCATACTTCAGATGATGATACCATGATTCTACTCGCTATGGCTGATAAAATTCGCCAACATTTCAATGATAATTCTGTGGATGTATGTGCCATTGTTAATGCTCGGTCCGGCAAATGTCCTGAAAACTGTAAATTCTGTGCTCAATCCGCACACCACAACACAGGCGTTCAGGAGTATCCTTTCATGGATGAAGAAAGCATTCTCCAAGCAGCACGTAAAGCTAAAGAGGCTGGTGCAATTCGTTTTTCCATCGTAACAAGTGGTCGTAATACTAATAACCCTGATGAATTTGATCAAATCATCCATGTATTAGGCCGTATCAAAAATGAAATTGGCCTTGAAATCTGCTGTTCCCTTGGGTTGTTAACTTACGAACAAGCACTCAAATTAAAAGAAGTTGGTGTTACTCGATACCACTCCAATATCGAAACGGCACCTAGTCACTTCCCAGATATTTGTACTACACATTCCTACGAAGATAAAATGTTTACCATAGATAATGCACAAAAAGCAGGCATCCGTGTTTGCTCTGGTGGCATTCTTGGCCTTAACGAAACATTAGAACAACGCGTAGAAATGGCGTTCGAACTTAAACGTTTACATATTGACTCCGTGCCATTAAACATTTTGAATCCTGTTAAAGGGACTCCATTTGAAAGCAACGAAGCTTTACGTCCATTGGATATCTTACGTACCTTCGCCGTATTCCGTTTCATCTTGCCAAATGCATTGATTCGTACTGCAGGCGGTCGCGAAGTAAATCTACGGGACTTACAAGCTTATGCTCTAAAAGGTGGCCTAAACGGTATCATGGTTGGTGGCTACTTAACCACTGGCGGTCGTTCACCTCAAGACGATCTCCAAATGATTCAAGACTTGGAGTTGACTCGCAATACAGCTCAAGTCTAAAAACCTCATATATACCATTCTCCATATCTAGAGGATGTAGTATATAAATTATTCCCTAATGCTTTATAAATATTTTACACATAAAAAGAACCATCTAGTTTGCTGTACTAGATGGTTCTTTTATTTCCATAATAAAATGTAAATGGCTTGACCATTTGTGTTACCCGCAATGGGCTCAGGATTCTCATTAAATTCTACATTTTCATACGGCGTCCCGTCTGACATGTACGCATCTACCTTCAATGTTTCCATGGTTCGATTATATCTACTGATATAAACTTTATATCGCAATTCGTCGCCACCCAGTTCATTAACTCGCAGCCACAAAAGTGCATCGTAATCACTCTTCTGTACACTGTCATTGTCAATAAATAATTGGTTTCCTGATGCATCTGGTCCAACATAGTACCAGTCCGTTGCGTTAGTAGTCCCCCCTATACTGAGTAGCCACAAAAGTGTTAATATGGTGAATATTTTACTCATATGACTGCCCCTCTCATGCTATCGAGCTGTATATTTTATAAAAGCTTAATGTGGATAAACCTTTATAAAATATACAACTTCTCCTTTATATAATACCAAAATTGTCCCATATTTATCAACAATAATTAAAATTAATTACCATGTTTTTTACAAATATAAGAAACTTAAAGAAATTTATTAAATTTCTTCATTTTTAACTCATTTACCCTTCCTATAATGATAATGTCAAATGATAGACAAAGGTAACAATTCCCTGGTTACCGTACGTGTATTTATCTCCCGACAAGTAATACTAACCCCAAACCTACTACTTGTTTAAATACATGTTTCATTTGATATTAATACTAACACTCCCCTTACATGAAAAAAGGACTCTATATAGAGTCCTTTTTTCGTTGCTTCATAAACTTATACATATTGTTAAGTCTATATACATATTACCATAAGGGTTAATAGTAAAGGGTTTGTAAGAACTCACGAATTAACAAGTAACACTATACTCTTATATAAAGAAAAAAGCTCAAAAGCTTAAGGAAATACGATAACCATTACGCTTTTGAGCGTTTCTTATTATAAACTATAATTTACTAATTACTATTTTACTTCAGCCCAACCTAAAGCAGCGCGTTTTTCATCGATATCTGCCAAGATTTTCTCAGCTACTTTAGCAGGATCTGTATTAACATACATAACAGAACCTAAGATGTCTTTAGTGTCCTCTTTCAACCATTTTGTTACAGCATCAGAGCCTTGTGTAGGTGGTTCAACGCAGTGGTAAGAGTTAATACCCATTAGGCGGAAGCCAAGGGATGCATCGATACCTTTTTCGTTAGACCATTCAGGACTAGACATAGCAAATGGCAATTGAGGTAAGTTAAGGCCAAGTTCTGCAGCAATACCGCCGAAGATACCAGAGGAACGCGCATTATCTACACATTCACCCACATGCCATACTGGTGGTTGATCATCGCCCAAGAACTCTTGCAATGCAGGGCTACATTTCTTGTTAGCATCTGTATTACAATAGCCAAGTTTCATCAATGGGAAAGATGCACAACCGTTTGTAAGGATGATACAGCCATTTTTAATAAGTGTATCAACAATATCTACAGTTGCCTTTTCATAGATAACACGAGGGTTAGAACAACCTACTACGTTAACGATACCGCGAACTTTACCAGATTTTAAAGCCTCTGCCAATGGTTTGAAGGAACCATAATGTTTAACAGTGGATTCTGGAGAGAAGCCAACTTCTGCTGTGATTTCGTATGGCGGAATGAATACAGGCATACCTTTACGCAATTCATGCGCTTCAAGAGCACGATCCAAAATTTTGCGAGCCAAATCTTTTGTTTCAGCCAAGTTAGTGTGATGATGATCGTAGCCGATGTGTTCAGCACCTGGTAAACGAGCTGCATCAGACGTAGTGATAACCTTTGTGTTGAAGCAACGTGCTACGTCCATGATAGCAGGATATACGTCTTGTACGTCAGCTACCCAGCAATCGAGTGCGCCTGTACCAAGTACGAGCTCAGCGCCGATAGCATTACACAATGGAATAACATTTTCATAGCGGTACATACTGGATAAGCCAGAGCAGCAAATACCATAGAATTGAATACCTTTAGCTCCGATAGCTTTTGCTTTTTCTAAATACTCTTCGGACGCACCAATCTTACAAATTTGAGAAACCAATGTTGGCAAGTGACCATGAACAGCGATGTTAACATACCCTTTTTTCAAGGCTCCAATGTTAACTTTGGATGTACGGCGACCGCCTTGACCGAATAATGCATCAGTAGCGATATCTGCGGCCACTACGCCTGTGAATGTGAACGCAAGACCACAACGCAAGAACTGCTTCATGTTGCTTTCCCAATCGCCATCTGTACCTACGGTTGTACGATGATATGCATCAAAGGCTTCATTGTATGCGGAAACAGGCAAGATATCCAAGTTTTTCCAAACTTCGCGACGCTCTGCAGGAGCCATAGCTGTAATTGTTTTATATTCACCTGGCAATGCACGGCTCAAATCTTCGAGCAATACATCTGCTAAATCATTAGCCACTTCTTTCAAGGAACGACCTTCTTCAGGGATGTTGAAAGCCTTACATACAGTACGGATTTTTTCTTCCCCTAAAATTGGAATGTCCAATTGGTCATTAGCAGCAGCTTTCAAAGAAATCAAGATTTCACGAGCATGTGCACCATGTTGAGTCAAACCACCTGCAGCAGCACGTGTCATATTACGAGCTACGATGAGGTCAGCATCCGCACCGCAGACACCACGAGGACTCTTAGGTGTAATTTTACAAGGGCCCATGAAACAGATACGACAACATATACCAGCAATACCAAATGTACATTGTGGTTGTTGTTTATCAAAGCGGTCAAATACCGTATCACAACCGATTTGCTCCATACGAAGAATCATTTCACGCACAGCAGGATCTGGTGTTTGTTCAATTACATCTTGTTTTGTAGGCCATGTTTTACGATACTCAGCAACAGCTTTCATGTAGTCATTTACACCATGTTCATGAGGTACCCCTGGTTCATGAGTGTGTGGCACCCATTTATCCGTCGGAAGAGCCTTTGCATGACTATGATCGTGGTCATGTTGATGATCGTGGTCGTGACCATGATGATCATGACCGCCACAGTGGCAATGATGTTCATGATTATGGTCGTGACCATGTTGTTCACCATGATTGTGTTCATGGGTATTTTTATTTTCCACATCTTTACTCATTTGAAACCTCCTAGGGGCCTACATAGGCCAACCAATAAAAACAAAAACATATTCTACTTTTAATTCACTTTAAATCCACTACAATGATGGGTTTTAAATCCTATCTCCTAAATATGTTTTAATCTACTATAAGTATATTTTCTGAAAAGACATTTGTCAATTAGAATTTGAGAAATTTTTGACGCATCTATATCTAAGAATATGATAATTACTATATTTATTTAATTCGATTCTTTCAGTTTCTTTTCATAAATAAAAAGAGACTAATTCCTAATTTTTACAGGAATTAGTCTCTTTATTTTATTGATTAATTGATTGATTTACGTATTAATTTATATATTAATTATTAATTTATTAATATGATCCACCCCTCAGGATATGCCACCTAACCATCTTTATACCTATACACTACAAAAATTGCAGCATGATATGTGCTACTTCAGATAAATGGAAACGTTTTGCCCGATCAGACCTCGCCACAAGAACTAATTGGCGGAAACAAAGTTTCGATGCAAGAGGATAGAATTTAACCTTATCGTCATCCCCCTTTCTATTGAGCGTGCTCGGCAAGAATGTAATACCATAATCATCTTCTACCAAGGACCGGCATGAATCTAGAGTTTCAGAGCCAATGACGGCTTTGGGCACAAAGCATTCCGCTTGGCATAAACGGTTTACCAACGTCCGTAATTTGAGTCCTTCTCTTAGCAAAATAAACGGAAATGCTCCAAAGGGTGCAATTTCTCGAATTCCATCACCAGTCATGAGAGAATCTGCAATGGCTATAGCCTTCTTATTTTCCACACTAATGGCCAATAAAATCTGCTCATCTAAAACGGGATAACTTTCAAGATCCTGAGAATAAATCGGCGTTGGGAATAACCCTACATCTACTAAACCATCACAAATTTGCTGTTCCAAGAAGTGAGATTCACCCTCTACAACATGGAACTCCCAAGACGGTTCAATCTGTTGAAAGCTTTTCAATGTTTTCCCGAGCATATGATGTCCATAAAATTGAGACAAGCCGATACGCACATGATAGGCTACATCTGTGCCTTGATTAGTGATAGATTGCGTTAAAGCCTCCGCCTTTAA
The DNA here is from genome assembly GCF_003603295.1 of Veillonella sp. AF13-2. Classification (NCBI taxonomy): domain Bacteria; kingdom Bacillati; phylum Bacillota; class Negativicutes; order Veillonellales; family Veillonellaceae; genus Veillonella; species Veillonella sp. AF13-2. The sequence goes on along the minus strand of NZ_QTMT01000003.1, from coordinate 182,438 downwards.
AACTAACGGCATGCCCTCTTTTGCAATTTGTAATGCCGCAGCCGTTGGCACGACTTTTGTACGATCACGAACAAACAACGTAACTCCTAGCTCTGCTTCAATACGACGAATTCCCTGACTCAACGCCGGCTGAGAAATATATAACTTTTTAGATGCCTTAGAAAATGATGCCATCTCAACGATGGTACTAATATATTTAATGTCTTTTATGTCCATATACGAGTCCTTATAACTATGTACATATACAAGTCTTATAATAAAACATTATTTCTATTATAACTATATATTACTAAAATATACGTTACATATACATGGGGAAAATAAAAAAATACCAAGAAATTTAGTGCCTTACAAACCTAAATTTCTTGGTATGTCTTATAAGTTAAACGAACTACATATAGTATGCGGTAAAACCGCATTCTATTACAGCCCTTTTTAATTTTTAGATTACATTAAAGATTTAAGTACATCCAATACTTCTTGAGGTAATTCGTTTTTATGACCTTTAAGTTTTTCTACATAATCATAGCGGAACTCAAAAGCTTGGTGCAATTGGTGATGATACTCGCGTACTTCGAATGGAGGTTCAAAACCTGGTACCTCTACATAAGAAAGATTTTCGTATTCACAGAACGGTTTAAATTCTAATGTACCTTCTACTAAACGCTCTAATAAATCAAGAGTAACTTCTTTAGGAATTTTATTTTCCAAGAAGAAGCCGGTGTTCATGATGTAGCACTCTACGCCACATTTAGAAAATAATTTTTTGTAGCTTTCATAATCACGAACCAATGGATATGTACGGAATGGATTTGCATATGGTTCGATAACAAGCGCATTTGGATCGACGTGAGCATCAAGTTTTTCTGCTGTAGAACGACGAGTCGCAAGGGTTGCACCCATTGTAGAAGCCAATACAGGATCAGAAATCTTAAGGATTGGTGGCAATGTTTTATCTTTCATAAGCCATACAATCGCATTAACAGGTTCACCTACGTAGTTTACGCGGTTATCTGTCCAGAATTGAGATTTAATAGCACGTCCATTGCTGTTTCGCACATCTTCGGCCAGTACAACCTTACGGCCATCCTCATCCATCGTTACACCTACATTTTGTAGCGTCAACAAGAATTCGTTAGCAGGATGTTCCACAGGATAATCTTGCATTTTGTCAAAGTATGTAGGTTCAAGAGCAATAGAACTCAAATCGTTTGTATTGATAACATACGCATCGTCATGCAAGATAGAAATATCATAACGACCATCATGTTTTTCATGAGTCAATGTGGATTTACCGGAACCGGACAAACCGAATACACCAATAGTGTAGGATTTGCCCCCTTCAAGGTTGTAACGTTTCATACCGCCGTGGCATGCAACATAATCAAAGCGGTTTGCCAAGGACCACGCAAGTGTAAGCGTACCTTTTTTATGCTCCCCGAAGTAGCGCATACCAAGAATCATGGCACAGTTATGAGCAGGGTCAAAAATAGCAAGACCACCTGGATGACCTGGCACAACATAGTCAGGATCAGAGTAAATATAGATATCGCCTTCCGGAATGTCTACACTATCGTTGTAGAATTCTTTTACAGCCGCATCAAAGAACTTAAAGTTCATAAGCCAAGAATATAAAATAGACGCGTGATCTTTTGGAATCATCAAATGAGCACGAGCTGTGAATTTTTTATCAAGACCAACGATAGATTCCGCAGAAATCCACTCTTTATTGCGGCTATCATATACTGCGTCACGTGCAATGTTAGCGAGTTCAACTTCATCTATGCCTTCATCGCCAATAATGCGGCGAGCTTTAGCATAACGGCCAGTAGTTTTACCATCGTTTGTAACAAGAACCTTTGCATCAGCTGGCAAACCTTGCTCTAACGGTTTAAATACTGGCATATCGAGGACGATAACACCTGGCTCTTCAGAGGCTAATTGATACGCTTGTGCCACAGATGTTACAGGAGTTACATTGTTCCCATAGAATGCAGTTTCAATTGTACTGCGCATCATAGAAAATAATGGGTTTGTTTTGATTTCACTTTGCTTCCAAACGCGTCTTGTCGACATAGTATCTAGATCCTCACCTTTAAATATATTAGTAATTTCTCTTGTAAAAGTAATGTTGTACATGAAAACACTGCTAAGGCAAATACTTTCATTATTTTCTATTTTACCCTTTTCAATCAAATTTGTATACATAAAACAAATGATTTATAGGAAATTAATGTATGTTTATTTTGAATTAGTGCAACACATTTGTAATGTAATAAATTAATACCTAGCGGCATAAAACTATTAGTATGCAATGGAACACCTTAAAAACTAGACATAGTTACAAAGTAACTAGTTATATTTACAAATCAACTAGTCAAATAGCTAAACGAAAAAGAGGCAAGGTCCTAAACACTTGCCTCTTTCACGTTTAAAAAATGCAATTATTTCTTATCTTTATTGATAAATGCATCGATTTTACTAATTAGATCATCTACCTCAAAATCGCCACGTTCTGCCATCATCTTAATTGTTGCCACCTTGGCCATTACTTTTACCATAGGTGTTTTTAATTTCTCAAATTTAGGATTCAAAGAAATCAAATGATCTACAATATCTGGACGATGTTTAATTAAATTAGACAATGTTGTTTTTGCATCGATGTGGAATCGACCATCTGCATCAGTTGTTAATGGTTCTTCTTCTACCTCTTCTGCTGCCTCTTGAGCCAAGGATTTTTCTTTACCACCATCGCCTACAAAATCAGTTTTATCCCAAGTCAACAATGTACGAGAACCCTCAAGTTCACGGATATGAGTACAGTCTTGCATCATTTCCAATACGCCGCGGAATTTACCATTTTCATCGCGCACCGCTGTGTAGATAACATAGATGAACAAGCCTGGTTTATTAATCCAGAATTCCGCTTGGCTTTGTTCGCCAGAACGGAACTTCTCTACGATTTCCTCTACTATATGAACAGATTTTGCGGGGTGACAATTCTTCACCTCACGGCCGATAACGTTCGCACTGCGAGGGAAAATACGATGTGCCGTATCGCTGTAGAACTTAACTAGTTCATTTTCATCTACATAGGATAAATCTACCGGTAAATGACGGAACAACAAATTAATTTGCTCTAATGTCAATTTACCCGTTGCCACATCGAGGACTGCATCCTTACCAGTGGGCGCACCACCAACAGGGCCTACATATTTAGATAGCAAGCCCGCTAAATCATTTAAAAATTCGTTAGATACAGCACCACCTTGAGCTGAATTATTGCCATTCAATTGCGCCGCAGAATCATTAATACCTGGCACTACATATAAACCTGGCGCATTGATGATAGCATAACCAATTTCATGGTCATTTTTACTCATCCGAACAAACTCTTCGTCACTCAACAATTTATAAGATGTGGGCAATAAGACTTCTAGTTCTTTAGAATTCAAATCCCGTAATTTCGCCAAGGTTTCTGGTACAGACGCTAGGAATTCTTCGTATTTATCCTCTCGAAGCAATGCATAGGATGCAGAGATAGCATCGCGCACAGCATCATCAAAGGTCCACATAATGCGCGTTGGGCGGTCAAAACCGTGGTCCTCAAGCATTGGATACAGTTGATTTTGCTTACGAGACAGATGTGTTCTCCACTCTGCTAAGGAATCAAAAACGCCGAGCCACGGATTTTTGATAAACTTCTCTTGCTTTAATAATTCATCCGCTTCTAGAGCAACCTTCTCAACAGCGTTGATTTCTTCCAAGTATGCCCACAACGGATGGTTTTCAGGGTATTCATTTTCGGCACGTACTAAAACGCCGTCAAATAAATCTAAGAGATCATCCATTTTCTCTAGGATTTCTTCGTCCTTGTAAACACCTTTCAAGCTTTGCTCTGCATAGGCAAACTCATCAGGTGTACAAGTACCTAGTTTCTCTTTTAAAATGCGATTGCCCTCTTCTAAGGACAATTTACCATCTAAATAATCTTCTTTAATGGACACAATAATTCTGTAACGTTCATTGTTAATATCTAGCTTTTGTTTTAATGGATTCATATGCTTATACCTCCACGGGCTAATCTATAATTATATTTTTATTATACCATTTTGAAAGTAATTTTCAGTTGCTACAGATACAATTTTGATTTATTTTTAAAATTTACGAATCCAATGTTATGAAAGTGAATAACCTTACTTTATTTTTTAGAATATTTTAGCATACAAAAACTGCACTTCAAAAATTGTGTCCAATTTTTGGAGTGCAGTTCTGTATGAGTGATTTTGATTAGTTTTTAAAATCAATATATTCAGTTTTAGAAGATGCTACAGGTTTACCATTAGAATCTGTGGCAGGACTAAATCTCCATTTAGAAATAGTATCAACAATGGCTGCATCAAGAGTACTAGAACCACTAGATGAGACAACTTCAACGTCTCCTACAGAACCATCTTCCTTGATGGTAAAACGTATATCTGCACCATGAGCAGCTTCACCATAGGCAGCGAGCAATGCTCGGTCAATAGGTGGTGTAGCTATAGCTACTGGTGGATCATATGGAGCTGCCAACACAGAAGCTACCATACTCATTACAAACAATGAGCTTAAGATAATACAACGCAACACTTTATTCATCATTTTCTCCTTATTTAGCTTTCACAGCTTGCTTAGGCAGAGTAATTGTCATCCCAATAATGGATTCGTGTGCCTTTTGATCTGTGCCAATAGCAGGGGTAAACTTCCACTGCAAAATTGCTTTTTTTACTGCTTCATCAACGGGAGCATATCCAGAAGAGCGCTCTACGAAAACATTTTTAACATTACCTTTTTTATCAATCAAGAAGCGTACGCGCATATCAGGCGCTACCGTAGCGGTTTGAGGGATTTCAGGCAACTCAGGTTTTACAATAGTAACCTCTCTTGGAGATTCTAAAAACTTCGCTGCATCAGCTGTATAATCACTTAACATGCCAAAAGATGCAACGAGTACTGCTGCAGCAGCGTATCGGAATAATTTATTCATAAGAAGCCTCCTTATTAACCTTTTACCTATGCATAATATCATACTAAATAAAGATGAATATTAAAAGAATAAATTCTTATTGATAAAATTTCTCATTTATGATATATTGAATTCAAGATAACTGTCCGGACTCACATATCTAGTTGATATGACAAAAAACTACACAAAGGAGGTTCATCATGAGACGTAGAAAGCGTATTCAAATGAAGGTCATGATGGTACTTGGTATCGTTGCCCTCGTTGGGCCTAGCCATCTACAAGCACTTATTCCCTAGATTATTTTGACCTTAGCAGAAGACTGTATAACTGCCACTAGCCGCTACGTTAGTAGCGGCTATTTTTCCGTTTAAATTCAGAGAGATATTCTCCTTCTTCAAATTATTTCATTATTAGAACAAAATATTTCTCTCAAACAAAGTCATTAATGTTTTTAAATTTAGTATCTATAAAAAAGGAGGCTTATTATGAAATTTAATCGAATTTTATTAGTCGTCGTATCATTAGCACTTATAGTATTTGCCCTTGCAGGCTGCGGAAAGGACACAGCCCAAGATAGTCAGAAAAAACTTAATGTCGTAGCTACAACGACGATGTTAACGGATTTAGTAAAAGAAATCGGCGGAGACCATGTAACCGTACAAGGTCTCATGGGACCTGGTGTAGACCCTCATCTATATCAAGCGAGTGCAGGCGATGTAACAGCTATGTCTAAGGCGGATGTTGTTGTATACAACGGCATTCACTTGGAAGGTAAAATGGGCTCCATTTTCGATAATCTAACAAAGCAAAATAAAGCAACCATCCGCGTATCTGATGCCATTGATCCAGCTACATTGCTCGACTTTGACGAAGAAGATGGTGTAAAAACAAAAGACCCTCATATTTGGTTTGACGTTGCTAACTGGAAACTGGCAGCAAAAGCAGTATACGAAGGTCTTGCGAAAGCCGATCCGGCTCATAAAGAAGATTACAAAAAACGCTATGACGCATATCTTACTAAGTTAGATGAAACTGATGCGTACGTTAAAGCTCAAGCAGAATCTATTCCGAAAGAATCTCGCGTACTTGTAACAGCTCATGATGCATTCCAATACTTCGCTCGCGCGTACGGCTTTGAAGTAAAAGGTTTGCAAGGTGTAAGTACTGCTACAGAAGCAGGCACACAAGATGTGAATGAACTGGTTCAATATATCGTAGACCACAAAATTAAAGCGATTTTCGTAGAGTCTTCTGTACCACATAAAACAATTGAAGCCGTTCAAGAAGCAGCTAAGGCTAAAGGCTGGAATGTTGCCATCGGTGGCGAATTATATTCCGACTCTCTCGGCTCCGAAGGCACTGAAGGCGGTACATATATCGGCATGGTAAAAGCCAATATTGATACAATTACCAAAGCACTTAAATAATCAATTGCTAGATTTTCTTAATTAAATACAACAAAGTAAATTTACGTATACTAACTTAAATAGACTCAAATTTACTTTGTTATTGTAAGTACATGTGCTACTAGCGATATTAGCTAGTGGCACTCATTAATACAAGGAGGTTTCCATGGAATGGGCCGTTGAAGTTGAAGATATGACCGTAGCATATACGACAAAACCCGTATTATGGGACGTAGATATGAAGGTACCCATCGGTTCCTTAGCGGCCATTGTCGGCCCTAATGGGGCCGGTAAGTCCACATTATTAAAGGCCATGCTCGGTCTACTAACAGTTATCTCAGGAAGTGTAAAATTTTATATCGATCACCACTTAGCGATGGACAAAAACGATTACAAAAAAATCGCCTACGTCCCTCAAAGTGGCAGCGTAGACTGGGACTTCCCTACCACAGTACTAGATGTAGTACTCATGGGCCGTTATGGTCATCTAGGTTGGTTTAAGCGTCCTAGCAAAAAGGATAAGGAACTCGCCCTCTCCATGATTGAAAAAATGGGTATGAGCGACTATGTGGACAGACAAATTCGCCAGCTTTCAGGGGGACAACAACAACGCGTCTTCCTCGCAAGAGCCCTCGTCCAAGAGGCAGATATTTACCTCATGGACGAACCATTCAAGGGCGTCGATAAAACTACAGAGCATGCTATTATTTCGCTTTTACAAGAAATGAAAGCTCGAGGCAAAACGGTTATCGTCGTCCACCACGATTTAAATACGGTGCCCCAATATTTCGATTGGGTAACGATGGTAAACAAACAAACTATCGCCTATGGCCCCGTAGCAGATACATTTACGGACGAAGCTATTGAGCGCACCTATGGGAAGGGGAGGATTGTATGACCATACTCCAATCCTATACGACGCAGATGGTACTGCTCGGCACGGCGTTATTAGGCCTCGCTAGTGGTATCGCTGGCACCTTTGCGGTGCTTCGCAAGGAAAGTCTCATCGGTGACGGCCTATCTCATGCGGCACTACCCGGTGTGGTCATTGCCTTCTTGCTGACGGGCATCAAGGACATCGAAGTTCTCATCGCAGGTGCTGCCCTATCCTCTATCACTGCGGCTTGGCTCATTACCATCACAGTAGAAAACAGCAAAATCAAATTTGATGGCGCTTTAGCCACCATACTCTCCGCCTTCTTTGGGCTCGGTATGGTATTGCTCACCTATGTACAAAGCTTAAACAATGCTGGTCAAGCGGGGCTTTCAAAATTTATATTTGGACAGGCAGCCACCATATTAGCGCGCGATGTGTACATCACATCTGCAGCAGCGCTCATCATCATCGTGTTAACCGCATTATTCTGGAAGGAGTTAAAGCTTATCTCCTTCGATGTGGAATACGCCAAAACACTACAAATTCCCGTCACTTTCACCCTTATTTTATATCGTTCACTATTAATCATGACCATCATTATCGGCATTCAATCGGTAGGGGCTATCTTGATTAGCTCTCTCCTCATTGCACCCGCCGTTGGGGCAAGACAGTGGACGAATAAACTGGGCACCATGTGTATATTAGCAGGATTTTTCGGCATGATATCTGCCATCGGCGGTACTATCTGGAGTACATCGATCCCAAAATTACCGACAGGTCCAGCTATCATCGTCATTTTATCGATTCTCGTATTATTGAGTCTCATCTTTGCTCCTAACAGAGGTATGCTCTGGCAGTTCCGTAAAAATAGACAGTCAAAGCACGCATTATTGTTAGAAACCACAAGGGCTCCCAAATCCAATGCACAGCAAAGTATTTACGTAGCAGAGGACGCACAACCTCGCATAGGAGGTGCCCCATGACAGTTCATACAGAGATATTGCTCATTGCCATTGCGGTATCCATCGCATGTGCCATCCCTGGGGTCTTCCTCGTATTGCGCCGCATGTCCATGATGGCCGATGCCATTACGCACACCGTATTTCTCGGCATCGTGCTCGCTTTCTTTATGACGGAAGATTTAAACTCTCCATTTCTACTCGTCGGGGCTACCTTAGTTGGTGTAGGCACCGTATGGCTTACAGAAATGATACACAATACGGGACTTGTCAACGAAGATGCGTCTATCGGCATCATCTTCCCTCTTCTATTCTCTATCGCCATCATTCTAGTCAGCCTATACAGCGGTAACGCTCATCTCGATGTAGATACCGCATTACTCGGCGAAATAGCCTTTGCCCCCTTTGATCGATGGATTGTGAACGGCACCGACTTGGGGCCTGTATCGCTATGGATTTCTCTAGGCGTGGCGATCATCAATTTAATATTAGTCATGCTGTTCTACAAGGAATTGCAACTCTCCACCTTTGATCCGCTACTAGCGGGACTCTTCGGCTTTATGCCAGCCCTCATTCACTATGTGCTGATGACCATGGTATCCCTCACCGTTGTAGCCTCGTTCCAAGCGGTAGGCGCCATTCTCGTCATCGGCCTCATGATAGGGCCTGCGGTCATCGCTTATTTATGGACGGACTCTGTGAAAGCCATGCTTACTAGCAGTATCATCATCGGTATTATCTGTGCCGTCGTCGGTACGGAAGTAGCTTTCACCATGGATGTATCCATCGCGGGTTCCATTGCAACCACCATCGGTATCGCACTAATTATCGCTGTTATTGCAACACCGAAGACAGGCTATATCGCCACATACCGCCGTCAACGTCACTTACGCCGCCATTATCGGGAAACGATGATGCTATGCCATATTTATACACATATGGATACACCTATCGCGCACGTTGAAAACGGCATCGGTACCATTCATGAACATTTGAACTGGAGGCCTGATTATACTCATCAAGCTGCTTCACAGCTAAAGAAACAAGGTCTATTATATGTGACGAATGGACACTACGTGCTGACTGATAAGGGTATAGCACAGGTAAAAGAAATTATTTAATTACTCTCAATCATATCTCTCTAAAGATAAACATTTTTTCCAACAAAAGATAAATATTTTCCCAATAAAAAAGAAGCTGAAATCAATGCTCTGCAATGAATATTTACCCCTTTTACTGGACAAACAGTAAAGAGGGTACATATCATAAAGATTTCAGCTTCTTTTATTTTGAATCATTAGCCCTTCATTTTATTGCTTCTAATGGAATTACATGAGGTAGCCCATTGTCATCGATATATATTTTTGTTTTAACACGGTATACATCTTCCATCATGGCTTCTGTAAAGATGTTTTTCGGCGCGCCTTGAGCGTATACTGTACCCTCTTTGAGCACGATAATTTCATCTGCGAACATAGCAGCCAAATCAAGATGATGCAATGTTACGAGTGTTGTAAAATCATTTTCTTGAGTCAGGTTTTTTAGCAATGTTAACAAGTCAAATTGCTTGTGCAAATCTAAAGCACTTGTCGGTTCATCAAGAATTAAGATTTTAGGTTCTTTTACAAGGGCTTGCGCCATGAACACAAGTTGGCGTTGACCACCGCTGAGCTCCATGATGCTGCGCGATGCAAAGCGCTGTAAGTTCAACCGTTCCAATACCTCTTGTGTGGCTGCAATATCCTCATCACTTACACGGAAGGACATGGATCCCATGCGCCCTAGCATAACGACTTCAAAAACAGATAGATTGACTTTACAGTCATTATCTTGAGACAAATAGCTCACTGTACTACTAAAATCCTTTGTAGAATATTGAGATACAGGTTTACCATTAACGGAAATCTCGCCCTTGCCTTTCAAAATACCCATAATTGTTTTTAAAAGTGTAGATTTACCAGCACCGTTAGTACCGATGAGCGCAGTCAATTTACCTGTTTTAGCAGCAAAATCAACGCCCTTTAAGATTTGTCCGTCTTCCGTAGCGGAATAACCAAAGGTTAGATTATGAACTTCAATCATTTGAAATAGCTCCTTTTCCTAGTTAATACCAACGAGAAGAAGAAAGGTACGCCGATGATTGCCGTCACAATACCGATTGGGAACATCGCCCCAGGAACGAGCATCTTACTCGCAATAGATGCGAGAGACAAAATCGCCATGCCACACACTGCAGATAACGGTAAGAAATACCGTTGATCCTCACCCACAAGCATACGTGCAATATGTGGTCCTACAATACCGATAAAACCAATGGTTCCAACGAAAGAAACGGCAACGGCTGTAATGATGGAGATGAAAGCAAACACTTTTACCCGTAAGCTTTCAACATTAACACCAAGACCAGAAGCCTTTTCATCGCCTAATTTTAATGCTGTTAAACGCCAAGATTCACGCATCATAAGCGGAAGCATGATTGCTAGCACGATAAGAACAATAGAGATGTTCACCCAATTTGCCTTAGCTAAACTCCCCATCGTCCAGAACACGATGTTTTGAAGGGCCTCAGGAGATGCCATATATTGCATCAAGGATTGAAGCGCTTGAAACAAGAACATCATGCCGATACCAGCGAGAATCATCGTTTCAGAGGAGAAGTTCTTAATCTTATTAATGGAATAGATAAAGAAGCTCGTCAAACTAGCAAATACGAAGGCGCCAAATGGAACCATAAAGACACCTAAAAACTCTAATGCACTAGCGCCTACAACAACCATGAGAGATGCACCGAAGCCAGCCCCTGCGGATATACCAAGTGTATATGGGCTAGATAACGGGTTATCAAGGATAGTCTGCATGCCAGCACCAGCAATGCCCAAAGAAGCACCTACGAGCAATGCCATAATGGCCGTTGGAAGACGAATCGACCAAATGATAACATATGCGTTTTTGGAAACCTCTGCTGGGTCTGTTAATGCGAGCCATACATCACTTAACGTAAGTGATGCAGGACCTACAATAATATCGGTAACAAAACTTACCGCACAAATGATCAGACCGATGATAATAAACATGAGCTTTTTATAGCTCTGTTTTTTATAATCGTACTGATTGTTAGTTTCTGTCACTACGAAAAACTCCTTTTTAGTTCAAATGCATAAACCAAACGCCACCGTAAGAGAATGGAAGGAATTTATCATAGAATTCCTTAAGTGTGCCTTCAGGATCTACATCCTTGAATTCCTCAGGATAGAATGTTTTAGCTAAGTATTCGAATACTGCAACGTCATATACTTCACGAGGTAAACCATGGTGAGTAGAGAATACGTTTTTAGATTGAACGGCTTTCAATTCAGGCCAGCCTTGACGTTCTGTAGTGAAAGCCTTCAATAACTCTTGAGATTTTGCTTCATTTGTATCAAAACCTAAACGCATGGATGTAGGTTTCTTAGGCCAGTAAGAACCGATGATCATGATGATATCTGGGTTTCTTTCCAAAATAAATTCTGGGTTAACAGGACCTGCTTTTTGAACTACATCCTTAGTAATAAGGTCGCCACCTACTTGAGTTGCCAATGCGCCCCAGGCTACGTTTCCACTATACGCAAAACCTAAACCTTCTGGACCTTCGTTACCTGTTTCAATGTAAACAGTTGGTTTTGGTTTATTGATTTTGCTAATACGGTCCATAACTCGTGTTAAACGTTCAGTATAGAACTTGTTGATTTCTGCTGCACGCTCTTCTTTACCCAATGCTTTACCGATAGCTTCGATAGATTTTTGGTGATTTTCAAGCTTTTCCGCATGGTAATCGATATAGATAGTAGGAATGCCAGCTGCATCGATTTTAGGTTTGTAATCAGCTTCATATTGATCTTTGAAATATAAAGGCATGAAGATAACATCTGGGTTTAAGGAAATTACTTTTTCCACATCAAATGTTTTATCATTTACGTTACCAATGAGAGGAATTTTTTCCAACTCTGGCACTTCAGATTTGTAGCGATCCCACATATCTGTACGCAATTTGCTTAAATAAGGGTCAATACCAACAATAGTCTTAGCCACATCTTTACCTTGCAACGCAGCCATAGTCAAGAACGCACCACCAGAAGCACTCAATTGAACTACTACGCGTTCTGCTGGCTTTTTCAACGTAACCTTTTGACCAGTTACGTCTGTAATCTCAATTTGTTTGCCAGATTGTGCCGCATCCTTTTTCGTATCTGCTGGACCACCACAAGCTGTCATAATCATGCTCACAACTAGCAGGAGCACCGTGGCAAGATAAGCCATAAATTTCTTTTTCTTAACCATAGAATACCTCGATTCCAAACTTAATAAGTTCTAATAAACACAATATATAACAGCATTTATTTGGGGTTTTACATCATCAGCTCCTTCACACACAACACAACCCTAATTCATATGCATAAACCAGATGCCACTATAAGAGAATGGCAAGAATTTGTCATAGAACTCTTTAAGTGTAGCTTCTGGATCAACATCCTTAAACTCTTCAGGATAAAATGTTTTTGCTAAATATTCGAATACGGCCGCATCAAATACTTCGCGTGGAAGACCATGATGGGCGGAATAAACTTGTTTATTCTCTACGGCTTTTAATTCGCTCCAACCTTGACGTTCTGTGGTGAAAGCTTTCAACAACGCCTGAGACGAATCTTCAGTAGCTTCAAAACCTAAACGCATAGAAGTTGGTTTCTTAGGCCAGTAAGAACCCATAATCATAATGATGTCTGGATTCTTTTCCAATACAAACTCAGGATTAATTGGAGATGACTTTTTAATAGCATCTTTTGTGATTACATCAGCACCAGCCATAGTAGCTAATGCCCCCCAAGAGTAATTACTACTAAAGGAATTACCAAATTCTTCCGGACCATTCATCCCAACTTCAAGATAAACTGTTGGTTTTGGTTTGTTAATTTTACTAACACGATCGAGAACTCTTGTCACGCGATCCGTATAGAACTTGCTGATTTCTGCGGCACGTTCCTCTTTACCTAAAGCCTTACCGATGGCTTCAATGGATTTTTGATGACTTTCAAGTTTTTCAGCATGGTAATCTATATAAATAGTTTGGATACCAGCAGCATCCATTTTTGGCTTTGCATCAGACTCGTACTGATCTTTCAAATCTACAGGAATAAAAATAACATCTGGATTTAATGCCACAACTTGCTCAGCATTAAATGTTTTATCACCGACTGTACCCACTACTGGAATCTTAGCTAGCTCAGGCATTTCAGCAGTAAAGTGCTTCCACATATCCGCCCTGTAATCCTGCAAAGATGTATCCATACCGGCAATAACCTTTGGAGTATCTTTACCCATAAGGGCAGAAATCGTAAAGAATGGACCACCAGCACCACTCCATTGTAAGACAACTCTCTCTGCTGGCTTTTTAAGCGTTACCGTACGACCTGTTACGTCTGTGATTTCGATTGGCTTGTTATTTTGCGCCGTATCTTTTTTTGTTTCGCTAGAACCTGCACATGCAGCGATGAGCATACTAACAATTAGGAGGAAAACCGTGGCTAAATACGCCATAAACTTCTTTTGTTTGAACATAAGTACCTCTCTTCTCTCAACTAAAACTATCACTATAAGTGCACATAAAAAGCCCGTTTCCCCACGAAGAGGAAACGGGCTGTCATCTCAGTTAGACTAACTACCACGCCTAATAAGCTAGCATATAGTATGAGCTTTCAACTATGCATAGCTAGTATAAATTCATCTATATCAATCCCCATCCCTGTCTCTCGCAGGTCAATTGGCAATTGTTAATTAGGCAGTTCTCCTGGCTCCAGTTCAACGTTACTTTGCGCCTTCCCAAAAACTTCAGTGACCGAGAGCATTTTACCCTCTATGCAAAGTACCTCGCTGTTACAGTGGCGTGACCGCTTTGGCTTGTACCAAATTCTCTATTAAGTCAATAGACACCTAACCCAATCATATGTGATTTTCCTCATCGTAGCATGAGGGATATACAGTGTCAATAAACGTATAGGGGTACTTCTATCCTTATATAATCTACACTTTTTAGCAAAAAAGAAGCTAAAACTCAACCACTAAGCGGTGTTTTAGCTTCTCATTAGGACAATCTGTAAAAATATCCGTCAAATTCTATAATTTATTTTTATCTATTAATAACTACATTGCCATAACAAAGGTGCTAAAACTCAACGCGCATCTGATACCATTTAGCACCGCCGTGATTCGACTCAGACTCACCGTCATTTACAAAGCCAAACTTGGCATAATAAGGAATCTTTTCTTCCTTACAGGTTAGAATCACACCCTTACGTTTTTCTTCTCTCGCAAGGTCGATAAACGCCTCAATTAACTTACCACCTACACCGCGATTCCGATACTCTGGCATTGTATTTAAGCCAAATATCATCTGCCATGCGCCGTTAGGGTTATGCAAAGAAGCATCAGCAAACATCTCATCCGTTAAGATTTCATCATCCGTTACAAAACCATCGATAAAACCAATAGGTGTATCGCTGTCAAAGGCAATTAAAAAATGACCTACATAATGGTCTAATCGTTCCTTAAAAGCCTCACGAGGTGCAGCCTCGGCAGGCGGAAAACAAGTGGCTTCTATATGTGTCACTAAATCTAAATCAGCGGTTGTCGCTTTTCGTATTAACATATTAATATCCTTCTTTATGTACTTATGTACTTATTTGCTTATATACTTATGTATTTATATATTTGTATAAAGCACATTTTAAAATAAGTCAACTAAAATAAATCATTTTTAGTATAAACGCTTTACGCTATAAAGGCTACACGTAGAGATGTTACGTGTAGCCTTTTTCTGCTAAATCTTATATTTACTAAATTCACTTTTTCGTATATTTCGGCACATTTCGATACTGCATTGGTAATGAGTCCTCTTTAATCTTAAATCCGTGCTTTTCATAAAATGGAGCATTCTGACTTTCACCAATCATAACATTGATGTACAAATACGATTTGTAAGCGTCTTTCACCATTTCAAGCAAGTGCCCTGCAATACCTTGTCCCCGATAATCAGGATGAACTAGCACATAGTTTATGAAGCATACCAGCTCGCTATCATCCATGACACGAATAAGACCTATTAAACGATCTCCATCCCAAGCAGAAATCACGCGCGATGAATTCATTAGTGCCTTGTGCAATCTATCAGGATACTTGCCTACCACCCAGCGAACAGATAGAAATAACTCTGCTACCTGTTGGGGTGTAAATTTTCTTTCGTCTGTATATGTAATCCCCATAAAAGCTCCTCCAATGAATCCCAAGATAGCGCTATCAATAAACTGGTATCTACCATTTAAATAGACTATAAGACAAATAAGCTCTATTAAACTAAATAGTCTCTATCAATCAAGTTCCTTGCTCATATAGATAACATCGTCCATAGGGTTATGATAATACGGCTCGCATTCAACAAAGCCATGCTTCTTATACAAATGGATCGCTGCCTGCAACGGTTCAATTGTATCTAGCACCATTTCTTTATATCCAGAGGCCTTAGCGCGGTCCATGATGCTTTCAATAAGACGATCACCTAACGCATGTCCACGCCCTGCAGGACGTACGTAGAGGCGTTTCATTTCACAGCGTGTATCACTATGCTGATAATACGCTACCATGCCGAGCACCACATCATTATCATCAATAGCAACCAATAATTCACCATTTGGCGCTGTATATTTTTCAGAAATATCGGCTAATTCCTTATCTAAATCCTGAAAGGATAAATCTCGACCAAGCCATTGCGTATACTCTGTAATTAGCTCTTTTACTTGATCTAAATAAGGTTTTCCATCAACAATTTTAATCATTTAATCTTATTTACCTATTCCATATATCAAACTATTATAATTCATTATCTATTTATTAATAGTTATCGTTAGGTTTGAGCCCTTTCGATTAGTTATCTCATTAATTGAATACCTTCTAACATTTGATAGGTTTCTAACGCAAACTCATCGGTCATACCACTAATATGGTCAATAATCAAGTGAGCTCTAAGCCACCACTCTTTTATCAAAAACTCATTTACATTATCATTTACTTTAATCTTTTCTACATCAAAGTTATAGGCCTCTTTATAACGTTTTCCAATACGATGTAATAATCTCTTTTCAAAATCAAATCCTTTTATTTCCCCCTCATTAGTAATTAATTTATAAAAATCTTCATATTCCATTTTTAAAATACATCTATATTTATTTAAAATACCTGTTATAACTGCATATCCAGTAATTTCAATACTTTCAGCTTTAAATGAAGTATATAAAATACTTCTTGATACACTTTTTATAGTATCTAAAACTTTTCCCATATCATTACTTTTTGATATTAAACTATCTGCAGTGCCTTCATAAATCTCCTTCTTAAAAGCCTTAAAGCAATCAACAGCTTCCTTCATCGCTTTTAAGGACCAAGGGATTGATATATCTCGTTTAAAGCCCTTTAACTCATCATCTTTAGGTAACTTAACAGGAAGCTTTATACCTTCATATTTTTTATTCCACTCTTCATGAAAAGCATCTATAAATGCTTTTTCTGTAATTATCCCTTTTTCAATACCATCAGCTATATCACTCATGCAATACGCAATATCATCTGCCGCTTCCATTATATATACAAAAGGATATCTATTATTATTCTCTATTTCAACTGATTCATAAATAGAATTAACTAAATCCTGTTCTGTTTGAAAATAGCCTGCTTTTTTAAAGCGTAGTGCTTTATCTTTTTCACCTGTTGTTCTCGGATACTTTATTATACATAAAAGAGTAGAAAAAGTTAGGTTTAAACTATATTCATCATAGTCAGGATGTAACTTTGTAACAATTCTAAAACCTTGAGGATTACCATCAAATTCTTTAAAGTCATTAATTAATAAGTTAAGCAATGATGCAGCATTATCAAGTTCTAATTTAAGTGTTTCAGGAAGAGAATTTCGAATACTATCGTTCGCCCACTCTCTAATAGCAGTTTTACCAAAGTGGCCAAATGGAGGATTTCCTATATCATGTAATAAACATGCATTCTCTACAATTGAAACCAATGCTAATATATTATTTTCAGTCAAAAGTTTATCATTTTTCAGAGCAAATCCTATTTGATTGGCTAACGTTCTACCTAAATCTGCAACTTCAAGAGAATGGGTTAACCTAGTTCTTACACTAGAGTTGGGCTCAAGCGAAAAAACTTGTGCTTTTTGTTGCAACCGTCTAAAAGATGATGAGTAAATAATTCTAGATCTATCACTATAAAATTGATCAATCTTTCTTGACCTTTTAACAGATGACTCCCTCATTCTTCTAGTAATAATAAATCGATCATAATCTCTCATTTTACCACTCCTCCACCGATACATTTTAAGTAATATAATAAAACTACAAATCTAAAATATAGTTACAGTTATATATTTCCCCTATTTTTGCAAATAACCAACCATTCAATACATTTTATACTTCAAAACTAATTATATTTATACTTATATAATATTAAATCTAATACTACATAAAATTTAAAAGTGCTTTATCTACACTCACTTTAACTTTCGCATCTCACGAATAAACGCCTCAGCCTCTTGTAGATTCTTAGGGAACTCAAAATAAATACATTGCTCATGTCCACAATAAGGATTACGGAAATCATAGCCACTCAATAGCAAATACTCTATAATCTTCCACTCTTTGTCATTAGATTTTTTAGGAGCCTTGAACTTCTCGTTCACAAAGTACATTTTTCCTTTACATGTGGGACAGGTTTTGTTTTTGTTAAACAACTCGTAGTTTGTGCCCTCCGACAAGGAGATCCGGCAGTTTACACATACATTTTTATAGCCCATAGTTATTTACTCCCATACGGTTTATGCTGAAAGATTTCTTTTACAATCCCTTCACCAACAATATTTCCGCCTTCCATAATAAGGAACTCAGTACCTGCTTGTAGAGCCGAATAATCTACAGTTTCATAAACTGGCAGCGCATTAGCTCCTATTTGTTTATCAAAGATGACATCTTCACCATCAATAAAGTTAATACCAAGATATTCCTCAGTACCTTTTATAACAAAATGAGGATAGTACATTCCATTATTTAAATTCGGTGGAGTACTCCTCTTCTTGCTGAAGAAAATAACTGTGCAGCCAATAGTAAAATCTAAATTACTCATTCTGCACCTCATTCAACTACATATACCATATCGCCTTTAAAGTATATGTTCATTATACAGTGTACGGGATTCCCTTCGGTCCATAACCAACCCTGGAATACAGCGTGTCCCCAATTATAGCTCTCCGTAATGACCTCAAATTCACTTTCACTATAATCCTGCTGATACTGAGATAACTCAATTCTTTTACCTGTGAAAGTATCTAGTATTGTGTTATTAAATACGAGAATTTCAAAAAAATCTATATCACACGTCTCAAACACAACCTGAGCCTTATGAGTTTGCTCAATACCGTTTTCATAAGAAAAAATATAATCAAAAGTAAGGATCAAATTATCATCTGCATATTCTATTTTCTGTACCCGCGCATCATGGAGAGAATACTTGGAATGGTTGCCAAAAGATTTTGTCGTTTTCATAGGTCCTCTTTACAAAATTAACAATGCTTTAATCTAAAACTCAATTAATTTAAGCCTATCCTATTAATTAGTAATACTTTTCATTTATTATTGTATCATGTGTACCATAATGCTAAATGATTATTTTTTGATTAATGATTAAATATTAAAAGGCAAATAAAAAGCACATGATAAAACGCTTTTACGCGTTCAAACTCATGTGCTTCATTTTATCAAAGCCTATCAACTTTGACTTATTATAAAATTAAAGATGAATTTTTAGAAAAAAATATATCTAGACTAAAATAGTTTATTTATCAACTTAAATAGCTTTTCAAAATTATCCAAAGATTCATTTGAAAATGAAATACTTTGTATATTTTTAGCTAGATAATTTGCAGGTCTATAATGATTAAAACTTTCGCCATTGTTTAAAGCCCTTAATTGTTCTAAGATTGAACCGTCAGTTAAAGTTGTACTATCAATCTCCACATCAAATGTTTTATTGTATAAATTAACATAATCAGATTTTAAAAATAAATCTTCAATATCTGCATGATCTGACTGTATAACATCATGGTAAAATAAAATCTTATTCTCTTTAATAATTTGTTTCGCCACCATATTATTTAATCGACTTTGAGCGGATTGATCAGTAAAAGTATCTAATAAGCATACCAACTCCAATTTATTTCCTCGTAGCAAGGAAATAAAAGTTGCCACTTTATCAGCCCCCCCTACCGGAACAATCATAACTTCAGAGTTTAACCCTTCACGTCCATTCTCTTCTAATATTGTTGAAATTATTGATAAGTATGTTAAATCTGAAATTCCCTCTACAAGTAAATTCTTCTTTGATACAAATAAGTTCTGTGCTAAATCATATCCTAAAGCGGCTTGTAATGGAAATAGTGTGTTCGGATCCTTCTCTTGAACAGAATCTAATATTGTAGTTCCATCTTTTTTCTCGAACACAGTTCTAACCTTATTTAACTTATCAGTTTCAATCATAAATGGTGAATGTGTAGTATAAATAATCTGATAATCATTTGATAAATCAAATATGAATTTTAACAAATCATTCTGAGCCTTAGCATGCAAATTTAATCCGGGTTCATCAAGCAATAATATATATGTCGTATCTCTCTTTTCTTGAATTTTCATAAACCATACTAAGAAAGAAAAGAACCAATTAAAACCTTTACTTCTATTTTCTAAAGGTAATGAAACACCGGTTCTTTGATTTTGAACTCTAATCTCTAATATTCGATCAACAATTCTCGTATTATTATAACCATCAATTTCTTCTTTTTTATCTATTTTAAATAGTATTTTTAAATTCTTATTAGTTTTCCAATACTTAAATAATTCAGCGGAAATAATCGCTTCTGTAGCCTCTAATTCAGCAATAAATTCCTCAAAATTATCAGATTTTGTTAATGTCTCTATATCTATATCAGCTAACTCTAAAAGAGCTTTAGCAGTTTTTTTTGCAGAATCAGTAAAATCCTCTTCTAACTTTGTTAACGATACTCTTGATGGCAATGAATAATAATCATCATAATACATAAACTTGGGTAAATTAGGTATTAAATATTTACAAACAACAAACTCCTCAATGGGTGATTTTTCCCATGAATTAGTATCTTTGAAAAAAACTTTAAGAGAATCTAGCTTTTTTATATCGTCCTCACTATATCCCATTTCATTTTTATTCTCTAATACCTTCTTAAACTGAGATTTATTCGAAACATTTTGAAGACTGCTTGATAAGTCTTGATTTTCAAACTCTAATGAAAGAATCTTCCCTTTCATAAACTCTAGAGTATTAATCCAAGATAACCCCCATATCCTATGATTGTCATAGTAATATGTTACTGAAAATTTATTATTTAATGGTTTAATTCCAAGTTCCTCATAAATTTCATGTAAAAGATTATCATCTACCTGATACTCTAATTTAACAGCGGCAGGTATTTCACCAGTTTTATCAACCGATTTTTTCTGCTTTCTTGGAAAATCATGAATCATATTAAAAGTAAATTTTTCATCATTTTCAAAATACTGCGTTTTAGCTAATGCTTCTAAAATAGAGGTTTTTCCTGATTCATTCATTCCCACTAAAACAGTAACATCATCCTCAACATCAAAAGACTGCTCAGTTTCTATACATTTATATCTTATAATATTTGCTTTTATTAATTTTATCATTTTATTCTCCCGATTAAACATGAAAAATTTTTCAATATTTAAAAATTATAAAACTAACCCCAAACTCAAATACTATTAATAAATTTAATGTATTTATTTATACTTATATACTTGGCCCCACCCTCTTATATAATCTTCTCCAATAAACTAAATTACAATATCAAAAAATTATTCCCACTCAATTGTTGCCGGTGGTTTAGATGTAATATCGTACACGATGCGGTTGATGTGTTGTACTTCGTTTACGATACGACGGGAGATTGTGTCCAATACGTCGTAAGGGATGCGCGCCCAGTCAGCAGTCATAAAGTCTGTTGTTGTTACGCCACGCAATGCCAATGTATAGTCGTATGTACGGAAATCACCCATAACGCCTACGGTACGTGTAGAGGTTAGTACTGCAAAGTATTGGTTGATGCTTCGGTCAAGGCCAGCTTTTGCAATTTCGTCACGGAAGATATAGTCCGCATCACGCAAGATGTCAAGTTTATCTTTAGTGATTTCGCCCATTACGCGGATAGCAAGACCAGGACCTGGGAATGGTTGACGCCATACAAGGTAGTCAGCCAAACCTAATTCAGAACCAAGTTCACGCACTTCGTCTTTGAAGAGGTTGCGCAATGGTTCGATAAGGCCTTTGAAGTCTACAACAGCAGGCAAGCCACCTACGTTGTGGTGAGATTTGATAACTTCAGCTTCGCCAGTACCGGACTCGATAACGTCAGGGTAAATAGTACCTTGCGCCAAGAAGTCAACGGAACCGATTTTACGACCTTCGTCTTCAAATACGCGGATGAATTCTTCACCGATAGTTTTACGTTTAGCTTCCGGATCTTCAAGACCAGCCAATTTATCTAAGAAACGTTTTTCTGCATCTACGCGGATAAAATGCATGCCGGAATCTTTGAAAGCTGCTTCTACTTCATCACCTTCATTTTTACGCATCAAACCGTGGTCAACAAAGATACAAGTCAATTGGTCGCCCACAGCTTTAGAAATAAGCGCCGCCGCAACAGAGCTGTCTACACCACCAGACAATGCCAACAATACTTTGCCGTCACCAACGGTTTTGCGGATGTCTTCAATAGCAGATTTCGCATAGTTTGCCATTGTCCATGTGCCTGTAAAGCCACATACTTCGTATAAGAAATTGTGAAGCATTTCTTTGCCATGTTCAGTGTGCAACACTTCTGCATGGTATTGCATAGCATAGAGTTTACGTTCTTTATTTTGCATGGATGCTACAGGGCAATCCTTAGTATGTGCTACGATTTCAAAGCCTTCAGGAACTTTTGCTACATAGTCAACGTGGGACATCCAAACAACTTGGTCTTCTTCCAAGCCTTTGAACAATGGAGATGTAGTGTCCACTTTAGTAGGTGTTTTACCGAATTCACGGTTGTCCGCAGATTTAACTTCGCCACCCAATGTATGCGCCATAAATTGCATACCATAGCACATGCCAAGAACAGGAATACCAAGTTCAAAAATCTCTTTCTCAATTTTGGGGGAATTTTCTTCATACACGCTGTTAGGACCACCTGTGAAGATGATACCTTGCGGTTTCAATTCCTTAATTTTATCCAGCGCTTTGTTGTATGGATATACTTCGCAGTATACGTGATTTTCACGAACACGGCGCGCGATCAATTGGTTATATTGACCACCAAAGTCAACAACAATTACAAATTCCTTGTTTTCCATGCCTTCCTCCATATGCATCTATTTGTGAAAGTATATTCACGATTTGTTATGCCCATACGTTTCTGTACTGGGACGCGTTTTTCCGAGCCAAACGCTAATTTTTCATTTCATTTTATTATACCATAGGAAGTATAACGACTCCATATATTCCGTATGTAGATTATAAATAAATCTTTAATGTTCGGATTTCTAGTTATCACTCTTTTGGAGACTTACGTATGTAAGTCAATTTACTAACAATGTTGAAAGATTTCTAACTATCACTTTTTAGGATCCTCTCTTTTATACATTTTTACGGCCCCCACAGGACAGATAGAATAACAGTCACCACAACTGATACAGCCTTTCCCAATGATAAATCGAGTCTTACCTTCGGTAATGCATTGAACAGGACAATCCTCTGCACAAGCGCCACACTTAACACAAGTGTCATCAATATTAAACTTTAGATTTCCCAGTATACATCACCTCCTATGCATTCTTTATTTATTAGACTTTACAAACCTACGTAATCACAAGCATCTATTACAATTCATGTATTTTTGCAATTAAATAACACATATATTTTCAAATACTACCAGTTAAAAGTATTTATTTTTAATTGGTAGTATCTGGAATTTAGCACAACAATAACTATCAAAATTATTTTTTCTTATTTAGTTCACTATTATATGCAATAGCGGAATAGATTGCCTTTGCCACGCCTTGGTGGTTATTGTCTGTCGTTTCGTATCGTGCCGCTTCTTTAATGTTCGGCTTGCTATTGCCCATGGCTACACCAGCACCCGCAAAACGTAGCATAGATAGATCGTTTTCGCTATCCCCTAATGTCATTACCTCATCAGGACTTAAGCCCCAATGTTTTGCCAAGGCTTCTACTGCTGTGCCCTTTGTTGTGTGGGGCAAAACAAATTCTAAATTACCTTCACTAGAGAGCAGCACATCATAGAAGCGTTCACGGCCTGTACCGTCGTGAGATAGCCCTTGGTATTCATCGCGCAAGTCTTGCAAGATACGTTGACGCATCGGTTCATCACCGTAGAAGATCTGAATCTTCTCAGGCCCTTCGTCTAAGGATTCCATATGAGCTAGTAGATCACATACCATGGTCCGCGTAGCCAAGATAAATGGACGAATATTGGGTCTAAAGAAGAAATTGGATTGCTCTATTTCACATTCAGACATCTTTACCTTTGCTGCTTCGTTGCCTTCCGCCAATGCATAGTGGTCGTATGTTGCGCCTGGCAGGCGAGTGTCTCCTGTACCAGAAATCTGATTTTTTGTAATAGGCAGATGATTATCCATCATGCCATGTGACCCCTTTTTATCTCCTTCATTGCGTTCGCTAGCACATACGCCTAAGCGTTCAGGTGTAATACATCTAGACGGAGGATACATGCCAAAGATTTGGTCTTTCACATAGGCCTCTACATAAACGCCATAGGTTAACAGTTTGCGCAACAAATGTAGTGCTTGTTCTTTATCAAAACTTACGTGGAATAGACTGCGGTTTTCATCCTTATCCATCACATAAGCGCCATTGGTGCACATGAAATAGCGCAAGCACGGCAGTTTTTCAATGACATCATTCATCTCATTCCAAGCGCGGCCAGAAGCAATGGCTACGCGGATGCCACTTTCACGAGCGGCACGAATCGCCTCAATAGCATCCTCAGGAATTGCCTTTGCATCGGTTACCAAGGTGCCATCTACATCAGATGCGATGAATCGAATGGGCTTATCCCCAGTGAGGCCTATATAATTTTTTATTTCTAATGTTTCAGTCGTGGCCATACATCCTCCTTCTGTTCCTTCTATTCCCTTTATTCTTTTTATTCCTTCTATTCCTTCTATTTAGAATTATTAAATTCGGCTACAATTTCTTCTAAGATTTCTGGGTGTTCTACCAATCGCAATACTGTGCCACCAATGATATTTGCACCGTCGGTAATGGTTTGTTCAATGGTAGGCTCTAACATGGCAGCAGCAAATTCTTTAGAATGGCACACCTTTGGCTCGCCGGCCAAGCGTAATTTAGGATGGAATGCTGCACATTGATAGCTTACATTGCCAATATCCGAACTACCTCCAAAGGCTGCTGGACCGGGCTCAAAATCGAGGCCCATGTCGGCCATTACCTCTTCGATAAGCGCTGTGCCACGATTGTTTTGGTTCATATCATCATACGGATTGCCATAAAATTCTACATCCACAGTTGTACCTGTGCAAAGGGCCGCCCCTTCAAAGATTTTTTTGATTTGCTCAGATAAACCATTCAAGTACTCACGCTCCATATGACGCACAGTGACCTCTAATTCACCGAAGGCAGGAATCACATTGGATGCGGTACCTCCCGCAATGATCCATGTACCGATACGCGTTTCAGGACGCACCTGTTGGCGCATCATATCCATAGCATGTATAGCGAGTTGCACACCATTTACCGCATTGATGCCGTTCCAAGGCTCACCGGCCGCATGGGCTGGCTTACCGTGATACTTAGCACGGAAGCAATCGAGTGCCAAGAATTGTGAGTTAGGACGCGTTTCCTCGCCGTCGAGATGCACCATGATGGCAAAATCGTATTCTTTAAACACCCCTGCGTTGCACATATCTACCTTGCAACCCATCGCTTCTTCGTCTGGTGTGCCGATAATATCGATGTCCATATTGAAAGCAACTCCATCTTGTTGCATTTTGTGTAATGTCAATGCAGCTAACACACTCATAGAACCGCTGGCGGAGTGACCGCACGCATGGCCTACCTCTGGCAGTGCATCGTATTCACAAAGTATGGCTAAGCGGCCTTTTGGGTTGTCTACTTTCACGGCAGACGCCTTAAAGGCGGTCGGCAAATCACAGAATTCATAGGTTACACCCATGCCATATTTCTCAAGAATAGCGCCTATGATTTTGACGGACTCAAACTCCTGACTGGAAATCTCAGGGTTCTTGGCTAATGTGTAATTAATGGCAAACGCATCAGGTGCGAAGCTTTTACAAAGATTAGCAAAAGTAGTTGTAAGGGACATATTGCCTCCATGTATATAACCACATTATTGTAAAGGATTATGATACTCTACAATAAAGAATAAAAAACTCGTTTACTCTTAATTATACAATGTTATTGCCTATTGGTGTAAAATTCCGTACAATATAAACAGAAATGTATAAACCATGTATATGGATGTTTGAGGAGGATACTATGTTTAAGTTCAAAAAATTGACAGCCATCGCCCTCGTAGCGGTAGCAGCAATGGGTTTATTGGCTGGTTGTGGCAACGACAAACCAAAAATGACACAACAAGAAGGTGTATTACGTGTAGGTTCTGAAACTACATTCCCACCATTCGAATTTACTGAAGGCGACAAATACGTTGGTTTCGATGTTGATTTGTCCGAAGCAATTGCTAAAAAACTTGGTTTAAAAATGGAATTCAAATCCATGGGCTTCGATGCTTTGATTCCAGCAGTTCAATCTGGCGATATCGACATGATCGCAGCAGGCATCAACGCAACTCCTGAACGTGAAAAAGCATTGGACTTCTCCGATGTATACTTCGACCAAGGCGGTTTCATCACAGTTGTTCGTAAAGACAACACAACAATCCACAACATGGATGAATTAGCAGGTAAAACTGTAGGCGCTCAAATCGGTACAATCCCGGTTGAAATGGCTCAAAAAATTCCTGGTACAACAGTAAAACAAATCGATTCTAATGCTAATATCTTCATGGAATTGAAAGCTGGTACAATCGACGGTGCTATCATCGATAATGCAGTTGCTATGTACTACCTCAAACAAGGTGCTGATCAAGACCTTAAACTTGTAGGCGAACCTACTAAAGCTGAAGGTACAGTTCTTGGCGTGAAAAAAGGCAACAAAGCTTTACAAGAAGCTGTTAACAAAGCTCTTAAAGAACTTAAAGAAGACGGCACTTACCAAAAAATCTACAACAAATGGTTCGGCGATTACAACAAAAAATAATATGTATTCCTAAGAACTAGGATACATAATAACCCCTCTGAAAGATTGCAGACATCACATAAAATTTGTGACAGCAGATTTTCTTCAGAGGGGATTTTTTTATCATTTGAATCCAATACATGCTGAAGACTCTGTATTATGCATAGATATAAATTAGAAATAGGCTAGTATATTGTGAGAACAGGTAACTGATAGCAGTATGATATCAATAGAGAACATGCAGATATACTAGTATTTTCTCTTTTACGGTACCTCGCGTTCGTTATATAATAAATATGTATTTACTGTATACATGTATAAAAGGAGGCCTAATGGCACAGTACTTTACGGAACGCCTGCAAAAGGTCTTCCACATGATTTTTACATCCTACAATCAAAAACTGGCTCAAGAAGGCTTGCGTCAATTGGAGCTCATCGTCAATAATCAGCAAAATCCCAGTCAGCCAAAAGATAGAGCCTTACGAAACGACAAGACAAGCCGTCTTGAAAGTGATATAGACACTAAAGAGGATGCTCTCAAGATAGCCAATGATCCAGAGGCTCGAGAGCTAGGTGACGCCTATGCCCTCTTGGCACGCGTCTATGCAGGTCCTCGCTTTACTTGGGAAGAGTCTAACTTCCCAGAGGATAATATGCGCACCTATCAATGCTTACACGATAGCATTCGTCGCTGTAGCCCTATCGGCACATTACAAGCTTTGCGCATCAAAGGCTCCATTACACCTACCGTGGAGAAGGATATGCAAATTTCCTTCAACGAAGCATTTCGCATTGTCTATGATTACGCAAACCAAGGCGATGCGTATTGCCAATATGTTATAGGCAATGTCTTTTTCTGGCGTGATGATAATCGCATCGACTCCGCTGAAACGATGCTAACACCTCCGCCTATGAGTTGGACTAAACGCATTCAAAGAAGCCTTACAGCAAACTCTGTGCAGGATCGCATCGCCGCTTTGCAAGGAACTGTGCCAGACGAAACATTGCAAAAAAATGCATCTAATCTTGCGAAAGAGTGGTTTAACAAGGCCCTCGATAACGGTCTTGCCATGTTCCAAGGGAACTTACGCAACATCTATATCGATGAAGCCGATTTTACCAATGCGCGCCGTGTTGCTAGGACTGCGGCCGAGCTTGGTAACCCTGCTATGATGCTATATGCAGGCCTCGACTGCCACGAAAACGGTAAATTTGAGGATGCTTTCACGTGGTTCACTAAAGGTGCCGCCTTAGGTCAATCTGAAAGTATCGCAGAATTAGCGGATTATTACTACCATTTCTATGATGCTAAAGAGTTACGTTCTACGATTCCCTACGATCCAGTAAAAGCTATAGGCCTCTACCGCCGCGCTGCAACAAAGCAGTTTAGTGATGCTGGATATACAGCCTTACAGGCAGCCTTTGGCTACATCTTTCACATAGGCCACCTGCCTCTCGACTGGGGACTCATTGCAGATTTAACACATATGGCGGCCACAAAAGATCGCTTCATATTCGCCTTGCCCTATATCGGTTACATGCGAATCCACGGTTTAGGGGTAACGAAAAATATACGCTTTGGTGTGCAATCATTACTACGTGTCTTAGACGAGGAACAACGAGCCTTTGAAGAGGAGAATCGCATCCTCTTCTACGATATTACGCGCGCTTTAACTCGTGTTGCCTTAGGTTATGCCTACGAAAAAGGCTATGTAACTGGCAAGCCAGATTTAGATCAAGCCGTATCCTATTACGAGCAATCCCATCAATATATCTTGTCTCACAAGGCCAATTTGGATCCGGAGCTAAAAGATATTCCTATCGATGACGAAGCTGAAGAACGCTTAGCCGCCTTCGAGGAGGTCGATGGTCATTGGCAGTACAAGGAAGGTATTACTGAGTCAACTACTACGGTACGTCCTGCGCCTACCACCTGGCCTCAAAATGCGGCCCGCTTATCTGTAACCATGGACGACTTCCTCTGGGATACAACCTTGTACGACTGGCAAACCATTGAAACCACCTTAGAGTCACAGGAAGAAATGAAGCTCAGCTTTTACAATCATTTTCTATCCGTTCCAGATACGTTGCGCAATATCTTTAAGATCGATGTAAAACGGATGCTACGAGATCACTATCAAATAAGGCTACATGGTTATGATCCATCAGAAGGACACGAAATTATCTACAAGTCCATTTACGACAAAGAAAATACCATAAACCTATTGAAAGAGCTTTACGATAATCATCAATTGCCTAACCTCAAAGATAATTGGACTATCGAAAAGAACGAAGAAAAGCCAACCTGGCACTATGTACTCGATGTGGATCAACAGCCGTTTTTGCTAGAGGAATACGATGATGCAAACGCTATGATTCAGGCTGCATTGCAAGGGTTGAAAGAGAAAAAGTACGAACAAATTAATATTCGTACCCATGACTTTGTAGGCCCATCCTATTTCATTTTTAAAGGCAATCAGTCAGCCCCATTTAGGGTGCAGCTCTATCTGAAAGAGTCGGCCCATCATACTATCGATGACGATGGAAACCAACAAGACACGCCTGGTAAGACCTACTTATTTGAACAATATGTGGGAAACGAAGTGTCCTTAAACTATTGGATTCAAAAAACGATAAATACCTTGGAAATCCCTGAACTAGATAATTGGAAACAGTTAACAGTACCAAAGGATTTACAAACATAAAAAAGACCATCCCCAGTGAACTGCATTCCAAAATTGGACACAATTTTTGGAGGTGCAATTCAGCAAGATGGTCCTTTTTTTGATAATCCCTATAATCTTAATAATAGAATTATTTTGATTCTAGATTTTTTACTATAGCGTTTTTATGATAGTACTCTTTATAGCACTTTTATTATAATGTTTTTACAACATCGGCACAGCGTGCGCAAAGTGTAGGATGTGCGCTATCTTGGCCTACTGTATCGCGGTGGATCCAGCAGCGTTCACATTTTTCGAGACCAGAGGCAACAACAACTGTAGCAACGCCAGTTTCTTCGTCTTTAACAGCCTCTGCTGGTGCAGCACCGTTCACGATGTGAGCTTCGGATACGATAACGAGTTTAGCCAAGCCTTCTTCACCAAGGGCGTTCAATGCATCGAATGCAGCACCTTCAGCATATACTGTAACGGATGCATCCAATGGATGACCGATTGTTTTGTCTTGACGAGCAAGTTCCAATGCTTTTTGTACGGATGTACGCAAGTCTAACAATTGATTCCATTTGTCAGCCAATTCTTGGTTGAAATGTTCTGGATGACCTTGTGGCCAATCTTGAAGCATAACGGATTCGCGCATGCCCTCTTCTTTAGGCATATATTTCCAAACTTCTTCCGCTGTGAAAGAAAGTACTGGAGATACCATGGCTACTAATGTTTTCAAGATTTCGTACATCGCTGTTTGAGCAGAACGACGAGCTACATTATCTTTGCTTTCAGCATACATTGTATCTTTCATTACATCAAGGTAGATGGAACTCAAGTCTACTGTACAGAAGTTATGAATTGCATGGTACAACATGTGGAATTCATAGTTTTCGTACGCATCAGTAACCTTTTGACGTACTTCTTCTAAGCGCAATAATGCCCATTTATCAAATTCGGACATATCTGCGTAAGCCACTTTATCGGTATTTGGATTGAAGTCATCCAAGTTGCCGAGTAAGAAGCGGAATGTATTGCGGATCTTACGGTATACTTCGGATAATTGTTTTACGATGTCTTTGGACAAACGTACGTCTGCTTGGTAATCCGCAGAAGATACCCACAAACGCATTACATCGGCACCGTATACATCGATGATGTCGCTTGGAGCCACTGTATTACCTACAGATTTAGACATTTTGCGACCTTCGCCGTCCACAACGAAGCCGTGAGTCAATACGGAGTTGTATGGTGCTTTACCTGTTGTGGCTACTGCAGTCAACAAGGAAGAGTTGAACCAGCCGCGATGTTGGTCAGAACCTTCAAGGTACATAGCGCATGGTACATCAAGATCGTTTACTTCGAGCACGCCAGCCCAAGAGGAACCAGAGTCGAACCATACGTCCATGATGTCTGTTTCTTTTTTGAACTCATCATGACCGCAATGAGGACATTTGAAACCTTCTGGTAACAACTCCTTAGCGCTGTGAGCCCACCAAGCATCGGAGCCTTCTACGGCTACTTTTTCTTGCAATGCTTTGATAGTATCATCGTTGATGATGTGCTCGCCGCAGCTTTCACAATAGTAAATAGGAATTGGCACGCCCCAAATACGTTGACGGGAAATTACCCAGTCACCACGGTCGCGCACCATGTTGAAGATGCGGTCATGGCCCCATTTAGGAATCCATTGCACTTGGTTGTCGATTGCATCAAGCGCTTGTTGACGGTACCCATCTACAGAGGAGAACCATTGTTCTGTAGCGCGATAGATGACAGGATTTTTACAACGCCAGCAGTGAGCGTATTGGTGACGCAAACTAGATTTGTGAAGTAATGCATTGTTATGTGCCAAGATTTTGATTACAGGCACTTCTGCATCGTGGATTTCTACGCCAGCCAATGGGAATTCAGTATCGCCATAACGGTTGTCGTCTACTTGTTTAGTGTAGTTACCAGTTTCGTTAACAAGAGAAATGATAGGAAGATTAGTTTTACCTTCCTTGTTATAACGCATAACGATGTTAAAGTCGTCTTCGCCGTGTGCAGGCGCTGTATGTACGCAACCAGTACCTGCTTCAAGTGTTACATGGTCGCCACACAATACAGTGGATGTACGTTCTACGAATGGATGTTTAAATTCAGCTAATTCTAAATCTGCCCCAGAGAAGCGGTTTACGATTTCGTAGTCTTCGATACCAATATCTTTCATCGCCGCGTCAACAAGTTCAGTAGCCATCAAGTAGTATTCGTCGCCAGCTTTCACCCAGCCATATTCTAGATCAGGGTTAACGGAAATAGCTACGTTGGCAGGCATTGTCCAAGGAGTAGTTGTCCAAATAACAGCATATGCTTGTTTAGGATCTACGCCAGCTGGCAATGTTACCTTTTTCTCGGATACGTAAGGGAATTTTACGTAAATGGAGAAGGATTTTTTCTCAGCATATTCGATTTCTGCCTCTGCCAATGCAGTTTCGCAGTGCGTACACCAGTATACAGTTTTAAGACCTTTGTAGATATGTCCGCGTTTTGCCATTTCGCCAAAGATGCCGAGTTGTTTTACTTCGAACTCAGGACGCAATGTCAAGTACGGACGGTCCCATTCGCCTAATACACCAAAACGAATGAAGTCTTGTTTTTGTGTTTCTACGCACTCCAATGCATATTCCTTACATTTATTGCGCAAGTCCAATGGAGCCATTTCATGACGGTTAAGACCAGTGTTCTTAATAACCGCATGCTCGATTGGCAAGCCGTGCGTATCCCAACCAGGAATGTAGCGAGTATAATGACCAGTCATTGTTTTGTATTTCATGATGATGTCCTTCAACGTTTTGTTGAGGGCATGACCGATATGCAATTTACCGTTTGCATATGGAGGGCCATCATGCAAAATGAATGGCTTTGCATCTTTACGCAACTCCAAACGTTTTTGATAAATCTTGTTATCTTCCCAGAATTTTAAGATTTCTGGTTCGCGCTTAGGCAAATTGCCGCGCATTGGGAATTCTGTTTCAGGCAAATGTAACGTCTTACCGTAATCCATGCTGTGCTCCTTTTACATAAAAAAATCGCCCGCCCCCGAAGGGACGGACGTAATATCCGTGGTACCACCCTACTGACTCTCGTTACTTGTGAAAGCCACTTAAACATATAACGGTGTTCACCGGCGGCATTGCCGCTTGCTCCAAAGTGATCCGCAAATCTCTAGATTTCCAAACCTTTCAGCCCATGAGTTTGGTCTCTACTAAATCCGTCTGAGACATGCCGTCTTTTTCAACGCAATATTCATATAATAGATAATTATAGGACTCAAAGGGGGAAATTGTCAAATATTTCATTTCTAAATTTAACAGAACCTACATCCCCTATTAAGCAAAAGAAAAAGCCTACTTACGTAGGCTTTATTGTATATACAATTATTAAATAGCACTCATGAGAATTAGTTCAAGAATAATAATTGCAATGCACACGTACATGAATTTACGATCCATGTCGTCAGTTGGAGTTTCTTTAAGACCAGTGCGAGCAGCTTCTTCAGCAGTAATTACTTCATAGCTCATTGGAGATCCATATTGGTTATCACCTTCATCACCCTTTTGAGCGAGT
Source organism: Veillonella sp. AF13-2 (assembly GCF_003603295.1). NCBI lineage: Bacteria > Bacillati > Bacillota > Negativicutes > Veillonellales > Veillonellaceae > Veillonella > Veillonella sp. AF13-2. The sequence goes on along the minus strand of NZ_QTMT01000003.1, from coordinate 149,424 downwards.
AGATAAATAATATAGATAATACCAAATGGAATCAAGCTAATCAAAAGCATCCAACCACTTTTACCAATGTCATGTAAACGACGAGCAGCAAGACCAATGGAAGGCAATAGAATTGCAAGATTATATACTATAGAAATAAGACCTACAACACTTGCTAGCGCAGTATCCATTACAAGAGCACTCAATACATTGAAGATACCAGCAATAACAATTGTGATACCATAGAAACGCCAATATTCACTGCGGCTTGCACGACCTTTAAAATTAGCATAATTACCCATAATCGTATGTTTAAAATTATCTACATACGAAAGATTTTTGATAGACAAATCAGTCATAATCTTCTCTCCTCTAGAAATAACAAATAAATTCTTCTTGAAAATATTATATCATTACTGTTGACGATTTTGAAAATGAATGTCTATATGTTTTGGGAATAACTTATGCTTTATATTTCATTATAGGATACATCATAAACTACATCGCACTAGTCATAAGTAGTTTGTCCACCAAGAACCAGAGCACAAAGATAGCGCAGAATAGTCCTGCAGTTAGTCCCATAGATGGCGTAGTATCAATAAGACCTAATTCACGGGCCATTTGTTTTGTTACAACTACTTGACCTGTAGGGGAACCAAAGCGATTTGGTTGGCTTTCACCAGGCAGAGCCATAAGGATCAACAGGATAATAGTCCCTATCACAGGGATGAATCCAATAAATACGAGGCCCCCTGAGCGGCCTTGATCGTGTAGACGTCGCACTGAAACAGCCACGCCAGGAATAACCATAATCACGGACAAAAGGACAAGGATGACCAAACCAAAACCTACGCCTACTACGCTAGATAGTGGGCTAATATAGCTCAAAAAAGCACAAGTAAATAGAATGGCCACAAACAACAATTGATAGACTAACAAGAAATGCCAATATTCACTACGACTTGCACGACCATCAAAATCAGCATATTTATAAACCAAACATTGTTTAAAGTTTTCAATCAAGCCTAGATTGTATTTATCTAACGAGATTTGTGGTCTACTAACATGCCCACATTCTGGGCAGTAACAATCTGTTTTCAACACTGCATGTCCACAATAGGGACAAGATTTCATAATAAACTCCTTCTAGCTACAAACAGGAATCAGCAAAGATTACGAGGTCCTGCTGTACTTAACACATATAACAACTTAGATATTTTTTATTTATTAATATCTATATTTTTGAATTCATCTGAAATTCATTTTACTACAAAGTGTTATATTGTCTATAAAGGAGATGTTAAACTTTTATAAAATAAAATAATGAGATTGTTAATAAATACAGGTATCTATTACATGTATCCATTCCCATTAATACCATACCATAATATCTCTCTAATGATATCAGCAATAATAATAGATTGGATAATAAAGATGGCAATCCCCATCGCCCAATCTTGATGACGGGATGGAGTTTCTTCTAGTCCTGTAGCCTTGCTAACCTCAGGAGTAATAGGTGTATAGCCGGTTCTTTCACCATATGAATTCTCTCTTTCATCGCCACGACGCAATTCGTAAACGAGGAATATAAAGAAGCCTATAACAGGAATAAATGAGATTAACTGCGTCCAACCACTCCGGCCAATATCATGCATACGCCGTGTTGTGATAGCTATATTGGGAACTATAAAGAAAAGGGATACCCCTACAGTAACATTATCGATAAGCGCTTCATAATTAGGAAAGCCCAAGTTACTACATAGTAAAGCCAAAATCCCAAGTAATCCTTGTATCAACGTAACGCCTGCCACGAATCGCCAATATTCACTACGACTAGCACGACCATTAAAATTAGCATAGTTTCTAATGCCTAATTTGAAGGCATCGGTATAATTCAAATCATATATATTTATGGTTGACATAACCTAATCCTCCTCCGCGGCTTCAATAGCAACAATGCCCCAGCCTTTGCCTTCATTATGCAAACGAACTAATACGGGCTCTAGATTATCTTCAAAGGTAATGGTAAAGCCCATATAGTTTACAACAATATCATCATCTTGGTCTTGGGAAACATAGTCAAGCTGTATCGCTTTCACCTTAGGAACCTCTTCCTTAGTCATGGCTTGTTCCCATAGTTCAAAGGTACCATATCGCTCCATAGCACGAGCACTCAAATAACGATATGCACCATGATAATCCTTTTTGTTGAGGGCTTCATAATAATTACTTACCACAGTACGCCCCTCTGTTGTAGCCGTTTCACTTTGTAAAAGACGATTTGCTTGTTTCGTTAACGAACTAGGTTCCAAATTGCCATAAGCAGTCTCTTCTACCATAAAATTATGATTAATCATTGTACTACCTGCACTAGTGGCTAGGCATCCTAATACTAATATGGACACAATAAAGAGGCCCGAAACGGAACGTTTTTCCTCTAATTCATTAGATACAGGCGATGTGCGCTTACAGAATAGATACAATAATGCAAGCCAGCCTAAAATAGGAACCAATAGTAAAATCATCAACGTTGGATCATTATTAGAATCTCGTAACCGTCTTGCCATTAACATAATCTTCGGCAAGCATAACAGGATGGACAATACAAATAATACGCCGCCACCGATAGAGACAGCATAAAGAAATCCATACGGTATGTAGGTTGCAAGACCTGTAATACATATAATTAAGCCATATACAAAGGATATAGCACTTATGGTGAGCCAAAAATCGGCTGTATTGGTACGTCCCTTACTGTTCGCATAGTTTTCCACTAGCTCACGATAGAGGATTTCGTATACTCTCTGTTTCATAAAGCTCCTACTATAATCTTAGATAATATTAAATAATAAACATATATAGATATTCCTATTATACTATGATTTATCAACTTAGTTGATTCATTTTTTGTTCATGAAATATGCCTATACTACAGATATATTTCTTACAACTAAAATTTGTACAATCAATTATACAGGAGATAATTATGAAAGCTAAATTAATGAAAGCAGTAGCCTTGGCCAGCTTAGGTGCCTTCTTAACAGTTGGTATTGGTACTAATGTAGTCCAAGCCAAAGATTACCACTTCAAAATCGGTGAAAATCATCGCATGATAAAAAATGATGATGGCACAGTAGATAGTAGCGATCATCCATGGTACAAAGTAAATGATAAAAAGAAAAAGCACAGAAAGCATAGAATATCTGAACGTGAAAAGCATGATAAAAATGCAACAGCAAAACGCAGTGAACGACATCAACGTTCTGAATCCTCTAATGACTAAGCCTTGCGCATAATACATATTACTAGCCCTAAAAATACAAAACTAAATTAACCAACCAATGAAAAGGACGTTATACATTGTATAACGTCCTTTTGTGTTATCCCCTATATAATTTTTCCCAAGGCTATATGAGTTATTATGTTATGCGCCAGCCTTTAGAACAGCTTGTTTCATGGATTGTACGTAATCAAACAACGCTAGATCCGCATGTTCACCGTGTTCTGCCACGATTTTAACGATAGCAGAGCCTACGATAGCACCGTCGGATACGCGCGCCATAGCTTCCGCTTGTTCTGGCTTGGAAATACCGAAACCAACAGCTACCGGGATATCCGTATATTTGCGAATCATTTCAACAATGGATTTAATATCCGTCTTAATTTCACTGCGCATGCCTGTAACGCCAAGTGAGGATACACAGTATACAAAGCCTTCTGCGTCTTTGGCGATCATTTCGATGCGGTTTTCAGATGTTGGCGCAATTAAGGATACCACTTCAACGCCATGTTTGTGAGCCACACTAGCGAGCTCGCCTTTTTCTTCAAACGGCATGTCTGGTACGATAACACCAGAGATTCCCACCTCTTCACAGAGGGTAAAGAATTTTTCACGACCAAATACGTAAATAGGATTCAAATAGGTCATGAATACGAGCGGTATAGTCACCGCATCATCACCTGTACGCAGACGACGCACCATATCAAAGATATCATTGATTTTTACGCCTGTGGAGAGAGCACGCGTGCTCGCCTCTTGAATAACTGGGCCTTCCGCGGTTGGGTCAGAGAAGGGAATACCAATCTCTACCATGTCCGCACCGGCTTTCACCATAATACGAATATAACGTTCTGTATTCTCAATACCGTGATCACCAGCACTAATGAACGGGATGAATGCCTTGCCCTTTGTGAAAGCGTCTTTAATTTTACTCATGAAGATCCACCCCTCTGTATTTCGCCATAGCCGCCACGTCTTTGTCGCCACGACCGGATAAACAAATAATAATGATGTCGTCCTTGCTCATAGTAGGAGCAATTTTACGTGCATGTGCCACTGCATGAGCACTTTCAATGGCAGGAATAATACCTTCCAAGCGAGATAAGTATTCAAAGGCATCGACTGCTTCGTCATCTGTAACAGGCACGTATTCAGCACGACCGCTATCGTGCAAGTACGCATGTTCAGGGCCGATACCAGGATAATCAAGACCTGCAGAGATAGAATATACTGGAGCAATTTGACCATCTTCGTCTTGGCAGAAGTACGATTTCATACCATGGAAGATACCAACGGACCCCTTTGCGATTGTCGCCGCATGTTCTTCTGTATCAATGCCACGACCTGCCGCTTCACAACCGATGAGACGAACACCTTCGTCTGGAATGAAGTGATAGAACATGCCCATCGCATTGGAGCCGCCGCCTACACAAGCCATAACAGCTGTTGGTAATTTTCCTTCTGCTTCGAGGATTTGCTCACGCGCTTCACGGCTGATGATGGATTGGAAGTCACGAACGATCATAGGGAATGGATGAGCACCCATAACGGATCCCAATACATAGTGCGTATCGGACATGCGGTTTGTCCATTCGCGCAACGCTTCGGAAACCGCATCTTTCAATGTGCTAGTCCCTGTTGTTACTGGATGCACCTTAGCACCTAGTAATTTCATACGATATACGTTAAGTGCTTGACGTTCACAATCCTCTGCACCCATGTATACTTCGCATTCCATGCCCATCAACGCAGCGATAGTAGCCGTTGCCACACCGTGTTGACCTGCGCCGGTTTCAGCAATAACACGAGTCTTACCCATTCGTTTTGCCAATAACATTTGGCCGATTACGTTATTCAACTTGTGAGAACCAGTATGATTTAAGTCCTCACGTTTTAAATAGATTTTGGCGCCTCCAAGGTCCTTTGTCATGCGATCTGCATAGTATAAAAGGGATGGACGACCTGTATATTTTTTATGTAAATCCTCAAGTTCGTGTACGAAATCAGGATCATCTTTGTACTTGTTGTACGCCTCTTCCAATTCGATGACTGCATTCATCAATGTTTCTGGCATAAATTGACCCCCAAAGGAGCCAAAATAACCATGTCTTTGTTCACTCATATAACTTACCTTTCTATATACCATTCCTACTAGCACGCCATATTATGGCATTGCTATTGTTCTCACAATGTTGGTGAAAGCTTTAATTTTCTCATCGTCCTTCACACCATCTGTTTCGATGCCGCTGCTAATATCGATGCCATAAGGGCGAACCGTGCGAATAGCGTGCGCCACATTGGTGCTATCGATACCACCAGCGAGCATGAACGGACGTTCAAACTCATCTAAGCAAGACCAGTCGAACACTTCGCCCGTACCGCCCCGCTCATCTTTATGGTATGCATCAAACAGCAACATATCGGCACTGCTATCGATCCACGCCTCAGCATCTGTAGAGCTACGGATTTGAACAGCCTTCCACACCTCTACATCTGTTTTCTCTTTGAGAGCCTTGATGAAAGCCTCATCTTCGTCGCCGTGCAGTTGCACCGCATCAAGATTGGCGTCTGTAGCAATCGTAACGAGATTTTCTAGCGTTTCATTGACGAAAACGCCGACAGTTTTAATAGCTTCTTGATGTATAAGCGTCGGACTTGCATTTTCTGTACTAGTCAGTATCCCTTCATGCGCATCACCAGTTGCTGTTCCTTCTTGCACAGCACCAATTACTGCTCCATCTTGTACTACATCATTACTGCATTGTACTTCGTCTCGACTATATAGATTTCCATATTGCTTATGTAGTTCTTCAACCAATGTTTTAGCTTGGTCTACAGTGACTTGTCGTTTACTTGATGCAAATACAAGGCCCATGTAGTCTGGTTTTGCTTCTACTACAGCAGGGATTGTTTCCACTTTGGAGATACCGCACATCTTAACCTTTGGTGTGTAGTAGGTTGGACCATAGAGATATGCTAATTTCTCCACCTTGTTAGGAGAACGCATAAAGGTTTCACCCATCAAGGCTACGCCGATATTGTTATCCCGCAACACTTGAATATCCTCTGGTGTTTCAAGGCCGCTTTCAGATACGAAGATCACATCGTCTTGAACGAGATTCCGCAAGCGTACACTGTTTTGTACATCTACAGTAAAGTCTTTCAAATTGCGGTTGTTAACGCCGATAATACGCGCACCGCAATCGATGGCCATTTGTACTTCGTGCTCATCATGAGCCTCTACCAAAGAGGACAATCCAAGCGAATCAGCTAGCTCACGGAACTTTGTTAATGTTGGCACATCGAGGCATGCACAGATTAATAAGATGGCACTAGCGCCCCAAACCTTCGCTTGGTAGATTTGGTATTCATCGATGATAAAGTCCTTGCGAAGCACGGGAATTTTTACGGTGCTTGCAATCTCTTGCAAATATTTTTTATCGCCTTTAAAGAAGTCTGGCTCCGTCAATACAGAGATAGCCGCTGCACCAGCAACCTCATATTCTTTAGCGATGTCTAAATATGGGAAGTCCTCAGCAATGATTCCCTTAGATGGAGATGCCTTCTTTACTTCGCAAATAAAGTTGAAGTCTTGCTGACGAAGGGCTGCTTCAAAAGGAAATCCTGTATCAGATGGTAACGCTAAAGCCGCTGCTTTCACAGCCTCAGGAGACTCCACCTGTTTTTCTTGGGCTACCCGAATTTTGGTAGCCTCTATAATCTTATCTAAAATCAATGGTCATACCTCTTGGGTTGCTTTCACAAACTGTTCCATTGTCGCAAGCGCCTTACCAGAATCGATTATATGTTTCGCCTCTTCGATGCCCTCTGCCAATGTAATGCCGTCTTTTGCTAGGTAAATCGCCATGCCCGCGTTAAGAACAACCGCAGTGCGTTTACCGCCTTGCTCACCACCGAGAACGCGGCGAGTAATCTCAGCGTTCACCGTAGCATCGCCACCTTCAAGCTCAGTTTTATCAGCGTATTCGAAACCATATTCCTTAGGATCGAATTCGTAGCTTGTGAAAGTACCATTATTAATTTCGCATACGTACGTTTTATTGGTAGCCGTAATCTCATCAAGGCCGTCAAAGCCGTGTACCACAGCACCGCGTTTAACGCCAAGATTAGCCAATACACGAGCCAATGGTTCTACTAAAGATTTATCGTAAACGCCCATCAACTCAACCGTAGCACCTGCTGGATTTGCCAAAGGTCCAAGGATGTTAAACACAGTACGAACGCCCAACGCCTTACGTACAGGACCTGCATATTTCATGGCTTGGTGATATACAGGCGCAAACATGAAGCACATATTCGCTTTGTTCAACACCGCCTCGTTTTGTTCACCGTTAAGCTCTAATTTAGCGCCCAACGCTTCAATTAAGTCAGCAGCACCACATTTACTAGATACACTACGGTTACCATGTTTTGCTACAGGAATACCTGCGGCGGAAATGATAAAGCCAGATGTAGTAGAAATGTTGAACGTATTAGCCTCGTCACCACCAGTACCTACGATTTCCACAACAGTACCTTCATGAGGCACGGAGCCAGCCTTCTCGCGCATAACCTCAGCAAATGCTGTAACCTCATCTACAGTAGGGCCCTTTGCCGCCAAAGCACACAAGAAACCAGCCATAGGAACCTCTGGTACATCACCGCTCATAATTTTGTTCATTGTATCTTTAGCAAGGTCGTAGGATAAGTCCTGACCGTGCGTTACTGCATATAATGCGTCTTTAATCATTTTATATCTCCTTACTTGTTGTTCATTTTACTTCGGTTCAACGATAATAGGGCATATACCGGCGTTAATGCTACATGTGATTCACGTGGACCTATGCCCTCCACTGGCCGGGTCTGACTGTGGCCTGCGGCCTTCGCAGGGCCAAAGTCGGGTCTAGAACCCCGTGAACTCACATAAACACTATGACATTTAATCTTTTATATGCCCTGCTCCCCATCACACGCGCAATAAAATGAACAACAATTCAATATCTTTCAAATGATCCTGCGCATTATATGGAGTAACGCGCAAGTCATCCCTTTATAGGGAGAGTGGGAATGGTGGTGCTTTGCACCACCTTTTCCTATATTAGGGGTTCTGATTCGCATATTTCTTTAGAAAATATAGCTACAATTCGACATATGTATTATAGAGGGGCTATTAAGTAGGTACTGCCAAGGTTGAGTTGGCAGGAAATAAGGTCTTAAGGAACGACTTGGCGGCCCCACGTAGTGGGGTGGGTGGCCACTTGGAGTTCCGAGAGGCCTTATTTCTGCCTTATCGTTCTAGCTCCTAAAATAGCCCCTCGAATACCTAAATTAAACAGTGGTTATTTTTCTAAGAAATTGCGAATCATTTGTTCCCCGTTTGGTGTCATGATGGATTCCGGATGGAATTGCACTCCATAAATCGGGTAGTCTTTGTGTTCTACGCTCATTACTTCGCCGTCATCTGTAACGGATGTGACGATGAGTTCGCTTGGCATAGTTTCGTCGATAATCGCCAAAGAGTGGTATCGTGCGACTTCGAATTGTTCAGGCAAGCCCTTAAGGATTTTGGATGGGTGTACTTGTTTCGCCACGCTTTGTTTGCCGTGCATCACTTGTTTTGCGTAGGATACGGTGCCACCGAATACTTCGCCGATGGCTTGGTGTCCCAGGCATACGCCGAGGATTGGGAATTCCCCTTTGCATTCACGCAATAGGTCTTCGTATACGCCCGCATCAGCTGGTCTACCAGGTCCTGGTGAAAGTATCACATAGTCTGGCTTTAAAGCGCGGATTTCTTCAACTGTTAATTCATCGCTGCGGATGACTTTAATATCTGGATTGATAGAGCCTACTAATTGGTATAAATTGAAGGAGAAGCTATCGTAATTATCTATAAGGAGTACCATTATTCTACCTCCTGTGCATCTGTAATCGCGGAAATCATGGATTGGCCTTTGATCAAGGTTTCATTAAACTCACTTTCAGGAACGCTATCTCGAACGATGCCTGCGCCAGCGCGAACATAGACCTTACCGCCTTTATTCATAGCCATGCGGATGCCGATACATACGTCCATATTTCCGGAGAAATCGATATAACCTACGGCGCCGCCGTATACACCGCGCGGGCTTTTTTCAAGTTCATGTAAAATCTCAATGGCACGAATCTTAGGGGCCCCAGATAAAGTACCTGCTGGCAGTGTAGCACCGATAGCATCAAGTGCATCTTTGCCGTCTTGCATGTCGCCGCTTACAGTAGATGTAATATGGATGACATGGGAGAAACGTTGCAACATATGTAACGCCTCTACTTTTACGGAACCAAATTTAGAAATTTTACCTAAATCGTTACGGCCAAGGTCAACAAGCATATTATGTTCAGCCAACTCTTTTTCGTCATTGATTAGTTTTTCTTCAATAGCAAGGTCCTCTGCTTCCGTTTTACCGCGGCGCATGGTGCCTGCAATTGGGAATGTGTACATTTTACCGTCTGTCAGTTTCACCAAGGTTTCTGGAGATGCCCCTGTAAGCTCTACATCGCCACCAGATAGGTAGAACATGTACGGAGATGGATTCAATGTGCGCAATACGCGGTATGCGTTTAACAAGCTCCCCTCAAACTCGGCTTCGCGACGATTAGATACAACACATTGGAAGATATCCCCCTCCTTAATGTAGTGCTGCGTCTTTTTAACAACTGCTTCAAACTCGTCCTTTGTGAATTCAGAGGTAAACTCTGTTTTAAGAACGCCTTTTGGCACATCTGCCTCTTTGCCATTTACAACGAGATCAGCAAGAGTTTTCAATTCGAGCTCAGCCTTGTTGTAGTTGCGTTCTAAATCATTTGTGCTGATGTTAGCGATTAAGTAAATTTTATTTTTATAGTGGTCAAAAGCGATAACTTTATCAAAGAGCATAAGGTCTACATCGTTCACCATCGCAGAGTCATCATCCGGCGTTGGGAAATCCAATGTTGGCTCGATATAGCGAATGTATTCACATGCGAAGTAGCCTACAAAGCCACCTGTAAAAGTTGGTAACTCTTCTAAGCGAGGACTTTTATATTGACTCAAAATATTGCGAATCTCTCCTGCAGGATTAGAACACTCAAAGGTACGAGTCGTCCCGTCTTTGATGGTCATTTGATGGTTTTTGCAGAATAGCTCAATCTTAGGATCGTAGCCCAAGAAGGAATAACGTCCCCAATGATTACTATTATCCGCACTTTCAAGCAAGTACGTATGACTGTTCACTTGTTTTAAAGCTTTCAACACGCTAATCGGTGTACGTACGTCGGATAAAATTTCCATATATACAGGCACGATATCGTAGCCCGGTGCGATAGCTTTCACACGGTCAAAACTAGGAAAAATCATGAGAACCTCCATCTGGCATTTGCCAATAAAAAAACTCGCCCATGACAACATAACGTCAAGGACGAGTTTATAGTTCTATGCTTATAAAAGTATCAAAAATACTAGTATTATGCTATAAATCGCGGTACCACCTTGTTTGAATGCAATGCATTCCCCTTTCGCAGGATACTAACATATCCCTCACGACTAACGCTCGTGTGACGTCGCACCATACTAGGAATGAAAGTTCATTCTTTTCCATGCGCCCTCGGTGGTCCATTTAATAAGCTGCGTACTACGGGTTCTCAGCTAATCCCGCTCTCTGTGAGTGCATATCCTATTTTTATCTCCACCTCATCGGTTTCTAACAGGCGAGTATAAAATTATAATCTGATTATAATGTTTCTATAGAATGAAAGTCAAGAAGTTTTAATTTATGATTGTTGTTCTTAGCATGAACTTTGATGATAATGATAGATGTGTCCATAAAATGTCTCCTAACTATATTCTTATGAATTAATAGTGCGAATAAATTTATATGAAGCTACCAGTATTAATATTACCTTTATCAAGAATGGTAAACTACTTTGTAACAGCCAAATAACCCCTATAACATATGCAGAAAAAATAAATGTCCATTTTATTTTGCTTCTAGGGATGATATCAATACCTAACAACTTACCATGAAGGCCCAATAGAAAATAAAGATAAACTTTCCATTTCGACTGATAACGTTTATAAGCCTTTTTATAAATAAAATAGTAAATCTTTCGTCGTCTGTATATCGGCCATAATACGGGTATGCAAAAAATATAAGCCGGAAATAAATAACCTAACAACGATAAAGAAAAGGTATAGTTGCTTTTTTCATAAGCTGCAGCAATTGCAACAATCATAAATAGACCTGCACCAATCCATCTCATTCTAAAATCATTTAACAGATTTAAAACGTTCTTCTTCATATATAATCTAACCTATCATTTATGTTTATATGTAATAATTCCATCCTTTTCATAGATTTGTGTTTTCAATGGTGGTCATAATGCTATAGATTCCGAAGTAGGTGGCCCAAGTGAAGCAACATCATCCATTGGAATAGTCAGATCAGAAATCCTATTACTAAATGAATCCGATTTCTCCTCAACCAAACTATAAAAGTCTTCCACACGATTGTATTATACTATAAATCGCGGTACCACCTTGTTTGAATGCAACGCATTCCCCTTTCGCAGGATACTAACATATCCCTCACGACTAACGCTCATGTGACGTCGCACCATACTAGGAATGACTATGAAAGTCAAGAAGTTTTAATTTCTGATTGTTGTTCAGCCATAGAAAGATCTTTAACATACAATCTTATATATCATATTTTATGTATCATAATGCATAATAAAAAATACTATTACTTTCTTTATCATATAACGCAGAGGTTTTATTATACAACAGATACAATACATATATATTGATGATAGGAACAAACAAGACAACAATCCAAAATATACTACTATTACTATCTTTCAAACGTCTACAGATCATTACAATAATAGTATATATAAGATAAAAGTATAGAACATATCGCAAAGCATAGTTTTCGATATTATAATTTAATATCATATTGTATATTATAAACGCTAAATATACATTGAACAGATTCCATTGGCGAACTGTGCTTCGTCCATTAAGCCAAAGACTGTCAATTAATATGCTTTTATAAAAATCTGTTAAAAGAGGCCTTTTATCTTGGCGACTATAAAAAGAGTTTATAGCTTTAATTTGAGACGTAGTTAAATCATTACGTTCACCCCAGAGTACATCTATAACCTTATTATCAAAAATTATTCCCTTAAGTTCAACAGTATTATCTCGTAACCAAAGTTTCCTAGGTACTACAGAAAACAACAACATTGAACACAAAAGACATGGATAGAATATATCTGGCACATCAACGCCCCATAATATAATATTGTTGGACTCAAAAATAGCTTTTCCGTAAGAAAAGTCAAAATGCTTTCCACCCAATAATATCAATAATAAAAATACAGTAATTATGATATTTAACCAATTAAATCGCTCTTTTTTATAATATTTCAAGCTAGCATAATTTGTAAAAGCTACAAAAAGAACATAAATAACTGTGCCCACATAATATATAATGTCATAAATTTCTTGAGTATACACTATCTCCGGAAGAGTAGATAAAATAAAGATATTTATTCCTATACCAATAAACACCAATAAGTTTATAGAAAGGTATGTCTGTATATTGATTGTAAATAATTTAATTGTCTTGAAACATTGAACTAATGTTAATAATTCAAGTTTAAATTTTATTAATTCAGAATATAAAAGCTGTCTCATCATTCTTCATCTTATGATAAGTATTGTAATATATGCACTAATTGGAAATATTATAACTTCGCAAACATGATGCTCCTGTTCTTTCATTGATAATCAATACAACTAAATAAGAAAAGTGCTTATCATGTATTAACACAGCACCAAAACAAGATTCATTATCAACATGAATTTTTTTCAGCCTATTTCGGGTGTTACTTAAACTAGTTAGAATTAAAATAGATTCATCTATGGCAATAAAATAATCACCATCCATATCAAATTGATACCATTTACTATATTCCATAGGGAGTTTATAGACAAGCCTATTATCCTGATATATCTTAATATCCTCCTCATATACTATCCATTTATTATCTATAAAGCCAATACTATTTGCACCTCTAAATTCACTTTCCCAATTCCTATATAAAGTGAGTTCATTACAAGAAGATAGTTTATCAATAGCTATGAAACTTAAATTATTATCAACAAAGTCCCACTGTATCATGAGAGAACTGGAAAATATGCTAATAGACCCTGATTTAAATACAGAAAAATACAAAATATAAATGCATTCACTCTCAAAATCATACTTTATGAACTGTGAATAATGTCTATTTAAATCAATGTACCATAATCCTGCTTCTAAATGGAGTACAATTCTATTATTTTCAGAGTCTACAAAACTATTTAAAATTATAACCTTTGTATTATCTAGTATATAAGAGTCAACATACTCTAATTGAGGAGTGTAAATTATTACGCCTCTATAATCATCATTAACAATAACATAGTCTTGTGTCCTATTAATAAAATATAAATCATTTTGTTTAAGTGCGACTTTTATTTCATTTACTAAATTAATATCCATAACTCCTCGCCCATCAACATTATTTATTTATCTCTAAATCGCAATAAGTAATACGACAAAATCAAATCAATTTTCTAATCTCTTGTTTTTATGTCAACTGGTATTTTAAATCCAAGGCATTTCATTTAATTATCTATATGCCAAGATTTTTTAAACAAAAGATGATAGCTAACAAAAATATTGATATACGGAATAAAAAGGCCAATCATCCACAAGCCACTTAATAGAGAATCGTGAAGTCTACGTATACCTAATGTAATCATTGCTATGGCTGGCCATATTAGGATAACCATAAAGCCCCAACGAGGTATATAAAGAGAGATGCCAAGATGAACAATTAACGAAACTACAGCAATAGCCATATACATAATGACATCCATAAAAATGCAAGATCCCATAAGACCAACCCAAAAGGCTGATACGGAGGATCTGCCTTTAACATCAAGGAGCTTGGTAAATAAAACATCCCATACACAACCGCACACATAGTCAAATCTACTAGCATCCTTATCTTCACTAATAGTGGAACTTCGATTGTAAGTAATAATGTAGTTATTATATCTATCTCGACCTTCATCTAAGCCATATTTATTAGAATCTGGCACGCTAAGAGGCAAGGCAAAGCAAGCTAAGATGAAATACTGCCAAAAGAACCCATCCCAATAAAAGCTTGCATTTACAATAGTCTCGGATATAGATAACCAACTAAAACTCATCCCCCAATACACCCATAAGCTTAGATATGCTATGGGAACCAAGATCATATACCACAAGGATGAACCACAATCATTTAGTCTACGTTTAAGTATAAAAATAGTTGCAACTATATGTATAATCTGTAGACTTCCAAAATAAATATAAGACAAATACTGACTACCTTCAAGTGGAGTCCCTTGAATAATTCCTATCAACAGAACGAATATAAGGTAAGCTAAAAATTTACTAACCATTAATCCACACACAGCCCACAAATATGCTAATCTGCCTATGCGTTGATTCACTAGTAACATTTCTATATTTTGTTTAAATAGTGAAAGCTCATTATCTAGCCACATTAAAAAATTCTTTCTTCACTCTCATAACAATTTTCTAATCCTCTTTATTCTAATATAAATATATGTATATTAAAATATTAACCTTATGGTCTAAAATATTTATATTGTTTACGCTAAATACTAATAGTATACTGAAATTACATATGTTATCAGTTCCCACTAATTATTTTGTAGAAAAGAGAGCATAAGTTTTTATTTTAATCATCAAACACTAGAGTCAAGATACCATTGCAAATGACAAACTTCCTGACTTAATATTAGGAATGAAGTCAAAAAGATATAGAATTACTAATATTCTAGTACTATAAATTGTACTAAGAGTAGTGAAGGAGAGATACTTTGGAAACGTGGAAACGTACGGTGTATATATGCGCATTCTGTGTATTCTTCATGTCCCTCGGCATTAGTCAGGTCAGCCCGATTCTCCCTCTTTATTTCCATGAGATGGGATTGACTGATACAGGCTCTATTGCACGATGGTCTGGTGCTTCCATGGGGATTACTTTCCTCATCGTTTGTTTAGCGGCTCCCTTCTGGGGTCGATTAGCGGATCACAAAGGCCGTAAAATTACGCTTATTCGCTCTAGCCTTGGCATGGCCATATGTAGTATTTTATTAGGCTTTCAAACAACACCGGAAGGTGTATTTCTCATTCGTACTCTACAAGGGTTAGTGACTGGATTTTATTCTGCGTCAGTTACACTCATCGCCTCAGAAATACCGCAAGATCATACAGGTTGGGCCTTAGGAATTGTGGCCTCCTTTAATCTCGCAGGTTCACTAGCAGGTCCACTTGTAGGCGGCTATCTAAGTGATGTAGTAGGCATACGATATGACTTCTTTATCATCGGTGCCTTTATGCTTTTGGCATTCACCCTAACAGCTATACTTGTACATGAAAATTATGTACCAAAACCACTAGTAGAAAAACAAACCTTCAAGAACTTAAAATCCCACTTACCTGAATTTTCTAGTTTAGTTGCTTTATCTGCCGCATCCTTCTTGTATGCCATTTCGGTTACAGCCATTTCACCTATTATGACGGTCTATGTGAAAGGCATGCTACCAAGTAATGCCGAAAATATCGCCTTCATATCTGGCGCTGTATTTTCCGCCATGGGCGTAGCTCAATTCTTAAGTAGCTCGCCACTAGGAAAGTTAGTAGATCGCATCGGGCCAAGAAAGGTCCTCATTTATTCAATGCTATATGTAGGCCTACTCAATATTCCTCAAGCTTATGTAGACTCTGTGTATGCACTTGGCTTCATACGGTTCTTACAAGGCTTTGGTCTAGGTGGGATGCTACCTGCGCTGAATACATACTTATCCTCTAAAACACCTAAGGAATATACAGGTCAAGTATTCTCTTACAATCAATCCTGTTTATTTATGGGCTATTTCTTGGGCTCCTTTGGCGGATCCATCGTAGCCGCTCAATTTGGTTTCACTGCCCTCTTCTGGGCATGCAGCCTTACCTTTATCGGTGCTGCCCTATGGGTAGCCTACAAGCTTAAATAATGCAAAAAGAGCTGTCCTTAGAATCAGATTAACGTACTGATTCTGGGACAGCTCTTTTATATTGTTTTGTGAAATGTTATTTGTGAAAGTCTTACAACTTTCACCATCTAGGGGATGATCATTCTGTCTATTTGCAGAATAACTAATATCTCTAGTTAGGTATTAAAGGATGCCGAGGATTTCCCACCATGCGTAACCTACAACGAGGTTTACAATGAAGCACATGATAGCGAAGATACCGCCGATAATCCACCAGCTCTTAACAGTGTTGTAACCTGCACCGAATACGATTGGAGCCGCTGCACCACCGTAGTGAGTCAAGGCACCACCGTAGGAGTTTGTTGCAGCTAGTAACAAGGACAACGCCATTGGGTTTACACCCGCTACTTTACCTACAGTAAGGAATACTGGAAGCATGGCTACAACGTAGGCACTACCAGAGGCGAACAAGTAACGAACAGCGATACTGATAGCACCGATGATGATAAGAGCCATCATAGGGTTGTCGCCGAAGTTGAAGTGGTTACCCATGAAGTCAGCTAGCCATTCAAAGAATTTAACCTTGGACAATGCACTGGACATACCGATGATACCACCGAACCAGATCAATGTGTTCCAAGCACCTTTGGATTCAAGCATATCTTCCCATTTAATAACCCCGAACACAAGAGCGGCCACCATGGCTACGATAGCTACAGCCGTTGCATCAAGGGAGAATTTAATACCAAAGCCTTGAGTCAAAATGGAAGGTAATGCCCAGCCAAGCAACGCAAGGATAAAGATAACAATAAGGGCTTTCTCACGACCCGTCATAGGTCCAAGTTCTTTCAAACCTTCATCAGCAATCCCGTGAGAGTCGATGTGTTGAATAGATGGTTTATCTAAGTAGTATACCAAAGCTGGTGTAATGAGAAGCATTACAAGACCTGGTACTACGAGTGCTAATGCCCAAAGGCCCCAGTTGATGTCTACACCGAGGATTTTGTTCATGTAGTCAGCAGCCAATAAGTTTGGCGCCATCGCTGTAGCGAACATCAAGCTTGTTACCTTAGTAACCATGTATGTATTAACCATGAGGTAAGAACCAGCTTTTTTTGCGCTTTCACCAGGTTCAGAACCCAATGCTTTTGCTACAGAGTTCATAATTGGGAACACGATACCACCACAACGAGCTGTGTTGGAAGGTGTTACTGGGGAAATAATAAGATCTAATAAAGCAGTTACATAGCCAAGGCGCAATGTAGTATGACCTAAGGATTTAATCAACAGGTACGCAATACGACGGCCAAGGCCTGTTTTTACGAACGCCACACTGAGGGAGAACGCAGAGAATACTAGCCATACTGTTGTGGATGCATAACCAGACAATACGTTTTTCGTAGCATTCAAGAAAATTGCAGAACCTGCAATAGATAATAACAAGATAATTGGTGCTGGCCAAGGTTTAACAACTAGACCAACGATAGCCATTAAATAGAAACCTAACAGTCTCCAAGCTTCAACACTCAAACCTTCTGGCGGTGTAATGAACCACATTGCCAAAGGAATGGCAAACATAATTGCAATTTTAAGTAGCTTACCCATTCTTACTCTCCTTTAACATAAGCTATGCCTTTCATAATCGGTCGCGCTGTTCTAGCGACGCCCGCTTTCTCCACATGCCAACCCTTGTCATTGGTCAAGCATATTTCGAAATCAAATTTCCCTGATGGATGCGCCAAAGTAACGCGATTTGTCTCTTTAGCCCGTTCGCTTACTACTTCGTTCACCACAGTGCCCCTAATCGGCGCTGCCGTAGCTGTACAAATACCACCTGTAACAGCATAAGCTTTATGCATTACAGCTAGTGCTTTAGTACGCGCCACGATGTCTATGCTATTCCCCTCGATAGTTCGACCATCACTTGCTACGTAGGTTTGTGGTGCGGATACCATGCATACCTTTGGAACTGCAGGACTGGCGACCTCTTTAGATGGAGCAAGGCCCATCATAACTGCCGCAGTAGTGCGAATATCTTCAAGTGTATTGAGTAATACACCGCCATCCGTTTCTGTGAAAGCCGGTAATTCCGTGCCTTCATACCCAAGGTCTGTCGCCTTTACAAATACAGCTGGATTAGCTGCGTCTACGAGACTGACTTGGATTGTGCGACCATCAGCCAATGTAATGGTATCTTGTACATTGCCTGTTGGTAATAGCTTACCTGTCTTAGAACCGCCTGGCTCCAAGAAATATAATGTAATGCGAGCACCCGTACCAGGTACACCATCGATGGCAAAGTCACCGTCAATGACAGGTTTACCATCTCGGACTGGTACATGCGCTTCAATAACCTTATTTGTATTTGTGTTAAAGATACGAACTACTGTTTCTGGTTCTATGGCTTTCACAAAGCCTTCCATAATAGCAAATACCCCTGCACCAGCAGAAATATTGCCACAGTTCCCTTCATAATCAACCACCGCATCAGCAATACCTACATACCCAAAGGTATAGTCGATATCTGCATCATCCCGGTCAGAAGGATTTACAATAGCGACCTTGCTCGTCAATGGATCAGCACCGCCGATACCATTAATTTGACGTGCATCAGGAGAACCATATAAATCTAAAATCATACGATCTCGTGCAGCTGGATCAGTGGGAAGCGTATCTTTTAACAGATACGCCCCTTTACTAGTACCGCCACGCATATAGGTAATGGGGATTTCTTTATACCCGTTCATAACGTACTCCTCTATATGCAATGCTTATGCTTTGCTGTTTGCATAGTAGTTGATAAGACAACCAGCACCGATAATTTCTTTTTCTTCATCGCTTAAGTGGCCCAAATGCAGTGTGATTTCCGCTTTCTTCTTCCCACCGCTAATAACATATGCTTTGTAATCATCGGAGTCAGAGAATAATTGGTCACGTACATTTGGCACATATATATAATCGCCTACAGCCATAGTTTTAGAGTCTTCTTCACTAGTTACAAACGGTAACATACCCCAGTTAATGACATTACTGCGATAGCGTTTTGTAGCATATTCAATAGCAATGTTAGCACCGCCACCTAATACGCGTTGGCAAGATGCGGCTTGTTCACGAGCAGAGCCATCACCAGGGCGATTAGCGTACACCATGCTAGACACTGCCGTAGATTTAGCCATCTCTTCTACGGATTCTGTAAGGCCAAGAGCTTGTTTTACCTCTTCGTATGCACTTACTAAGTCTGCTGCGCTGTCACCTTCTTGACGAGATTTTTCCCAATTGCGAACGACTTTTGCACGGCCTACATATTCAGGAACCTTACGGCTCAAGGCAAATTCAGACAATGCATATGGATCGGAACGGAAGGAGGATGTTTCACCAGATGGGATCAATTCGTCTGTAGTTGTTACAGGATCATCGATATAAGCAGCTACTTTAAGCAATACATTTGGTGTCAATTCCTTAATAGAAGGCCATGGTTTAATGGATGGACCGTAAATGAGTTCCGCATCTTTTTTAGGCTCATTAAAGCCACTGTATACTTTACTTTCATACGGTTTATCGTCATAGTGATACGCTGATACTACATCATCGTATTCAACATCGGTTGCTGCCGTTAAAGCGCCACCATTAATAGCTGTAGCCGCTACAGAACGAGCATCGAGAAGTGCTACAGAGGAGATTTGACCATTACCTGGTTTAGAACCTTCACGGTTCGGGAAGTTACGTGTCGCATGACGACCGCTGAGACCAGTATTATTAGGTGTATCACCAGCACCGAAGCATGGCCCACAGAACGCTGTACGCACGATAGCTCCCGCTTCCATTAAATCTACAAGGGCACCATTTTTCATGAGTTCTAAGTAGATTGGTTGGCTAGAAGGGTATACGCTGAACGCAAAACGGCCAGAACCTACACTTTTACCGCGTACGATATTAGCTGCTTGCATGAGGTTTTCATACAAACCACCCGAGCAGCCTACGATGATACCTTGGTCTAAATGCAATTTGTCATCAAAATGCTTTTCAGGCAATTGTAGAGATAAGGATTTATTATCTAATTGCTCAACAGCTTGTCGTTCGATTTCTGCTAATAAATCACGACCACCTTCGTTAATTTCCTTAATAGTATATACATTGCTTGGATGGAATGGCATAGCAATCATGCTTTCCACCTCATCAAGGTTTACTTTTACAAGGCCATCATAGTAAGCTACATCACCAGGGTTAAGCTCTTTATAAGCATCACCACGACCATGAAGTGTTAAGAATTCTTTTGTATTGCTGTCTGTTCTCCAAATTGTTGTAAGGCATGTAGTCTCTGTAGTCATTACATCGATGCCGTTACGGAAGTCCATGGATAGGTATTCAATACCAGGGCCTACGAATTCCATTACTTTATTTTTTACAAAGCCATTAGCAAATACTGCCTTTTCAATAGCGAGTGCCACGTCTTGTGGACCTACGCCGTGTTTAGGTTTTCCATCGAGGTAAATAGCAATAACTTCTGGACGTTGTACATCATAGGTACGACCGAGCAATTGCTTTACAAGCTCTGGACCGCCCTCACCAATCGCCATAGTACCAAGAGCACCGT
Source organism: Veillonella sp. AF13-2 (assembly GCF_003603295.1). NCBI lineage: Bacteria > Bacillati > Bacillota > Negativicutes > Veillonellales > Veillonellaceae > Veillonella > Veillonella sp. AF13-2. The sequence goes on along the minus strand of NZ_QTMT01000003.1, from coordinate 128,454 downwards.
AACGAGTATGACTATCGGAACCGAGAATCATTTTGCCACAGCCTGCCATTGTTTCACGCATGTATTGGTGAATAACTGCAAGATGAGGAGGTACATACACGCCGCCGAAGCGTTGAACTGCGGATAAGCCGAATACATGGTCGTCTTCGTTAATCGTGCCCCCTACTGCTGCCAAGCTATTATGACAGTTTGTCAAAATATAAGGGATTGGAAATTTATCTAGACCACTGGCAATCGCCGTTTGAATGATGCCAACATAGGTAATATCGTGAGATGTTAAGGCATCGAATTTGATGCGTAGATCTTGATCACCTTCATGCTGTTGATGGTCCATTAAAATCCGGTACACCATCGTTTCCTTATAGGTGCGTTCTTTATTAAAAACTTCATGCTGATCAAGGGCTGCACTAGAATCTGCAGGAACGATATCGGTACCATGATATAAAAATACACCATTTGAAATTAATTCAACCATGACTTACTCCTTTATTAACCTCAGGTATATGTAAACCTTTACAAACACTATACTTTCACCACATATACTTGTGAAAGTTTCATTCCTCTGGTTATGACCAATCAGTATAGCCTTAGAACTCTCTCATCTGTACCAACTCTACGGGATAGAGTACAATAATACATATGTAAAGGAGAGTTTATGGACACGAAAGACTGTACAATTTTAAAAACCTTAGCAGAGGAAAATAATATTACCTATGCGGCTCGTCGTCTATTTATGACGCAACCTGCATTGAGTGAACGAATAAAAAAATTAGAAAAGGAATTTAACTGTCCCATCATCAATCGACAAGCTCGCGGTGTGGAATTTACCTATCAAGGCCAGCGCCTTGTGCGCTACGCCGAAGATTTACTAAACTCCTATACTTCGGTGCGCCAAGAGCTATTAGCTATGGGTAGTGAACCGCGCGGTACATTAAACCTAGGATGCTCAAATGTATTCGCAAAATATCATATTCCCCATATCTTATCCACCTTTAAAGAGACCTATCCACACATCGATATCATCATGTATACGGGACTCAGCTATAAGCTGTACCACGACTTCCTCGAAGGTCGCCTACACGCTGCCATCATCCGCGGTGCCCACACTTGGGCAGAGTCGAAAGAACATATCTGGTCTGAACCATTTTGTTTCTTCAACAAAACTCCATGTACTGTAGAGGAGTTACCTCGCTTGCCATATATTCACTATCAGACAGATCCGAATCTACAGCAAACTATCGATGATTGGTGGTATTCCCACTACTCACAACCTCCGATGCGCACCATTGAAGTAAACGACATCGATACATGTATGAAGCTAGTTAACCAAGGACTTGGTTTCACCATTCTTACCCAAAGTTGTGGCAATGATTACCCTAACCTATTTAAAGAAACCCTGAAAACTCTTGATGGTCATATCATGACTCGAGATACATGGATGTACACACGTCATAGTGCCCTTGAATCCAAGCCAGTACAGGCTTTTTACTCATTCATGAAAACATGGGCTGAAACAAAGGTATAACAATTATTCCTTTAATACATATAATATATTATGAAAATGCAATAAAAACAAATTGCTCTTTTCTTTGGTGTCCATAAATTTTACTTATATCTTATTATCTTACAAATGCATCTCAGTAATATAATGTCCGACTATACGGACTATATAGATTATACGGAATGTATAAAATCTATCATAACAAGAAAACCCGTCATGATTACATAAATCATGACGGGTTTGTTTTATAGAGTTTTATAGAGTTTTATAGAGTTTTATACATCTATCTGCTATGAGTGTATCGTAAAAACAAATCATCTTACAAGATAGAATTATAGTAACAAAAGCATAATAACTACTGTCGCAATAATACAAGGCACGGCATTGCGTTTTGCCATTTCCATAGGGTTGATACCTGCTAGTCCTGCGATGATGATACCTGCACCAGCTACTGGACTCATACTACGACCGATACCAGCACCCAATTGAGCCATGGAACCGAGTTGCATAATGCCATAGCCGAAGTCAGCCGCATGAGGTGTGACAGCACCGTTAAAGGCAAGAGCTGCTGCATTACCAGAACCAGAGATAACAGCCAATAAGAACGGACCAAAGGCTGCCCCTATTTGAGCGATTTGTTGAGAGTTCTTCATACCATCGATGAGTGCACTTGTAAGGCCGATGTGTTGCATCCCTGCAGTAAAGCATGCCGCTGCAGCCATAAGTCCCACTACATCACACATACCATCGCCAGTACCGCGGAAGAACTTCTTAACAGCGTCTGCCACATTAGGACGCACGGCAATGATGCCAATAGCAGTACCGATGAGCATAGATACAGGAACAGAGATTTCTGGAATCACCGCCACTTGTTTACTACCTAATACAAGTAATACAAGAGGAATAATCGGAATGATTGCATAGAAATAATTTACTTTGAATTCTTTACCTTCCTCTACAGTATCGTTTTTCATTACATACCCGGTATGCTCCTTCTTAATGATAGCTACGATGTTAAGCAAAATAGCGGCTACTACGATACCGATAATTGCTTGCATGGAGAAGCTGGCAATAACTGTCATTACGTCTACCCCCGCCAGTTGTGCCACTTGAGGGTTGAACATAAGGCCTGGGCTCAAGGAGCTACCCCATGTACCTAAGAAGATAGCAGAACCAGCCATCGCTGGATGTACTCCAGAACGAATTAAAGCCGGAATCAATAATGCACCTACGGCCGCAGCACAACCTGCCGCTGTAGGCAATGCAATATTAATTAAAAATGTAATAATAACAGCACCAGGAATGATGATTTTCGTCATCTTTTTGAGGCCTGCAGAAATGAAATACACCATATGCTCCGTACATTTTGTATATTCCATAACATAGCTAAAACCTAACACCGTACAGATTGTTGGTACAAGGCCTGGATTTGTAAGTTCTTTCACAAAGGCCGTCGTACCAGCGCCAAGCTGCCCACCAATAAAGCACATCAGTAAGCCCGATAATAATAAAACGAGCCGCGTTTCAAACTGTTTAATAATAGCGATAAACGTCGCTACTACGATAACAATACCTGTAATAACCATAACTCTCCTATCCGTGTACATAGGATGCAAGATAGCTATATCCCCTCTATAAACACTTTACACCCAATACACAACTAACAACACTAAATACAATAATCCTATCTATGTCTTACACCTAATAGGCCTAACAATAGTAAAAGTAATCACTTAATTATATTCAGTATAATCATATAACTATATAACTACTTATCTACATAACTACATAACTACATAACTACATAACTACATAAAGAAGTATATTAAACAAGCTTTGTTTCTTCCAAGCTAAGTTTTCTAAGCACCTTATCAAGCACCGCTGCACCCGTTACGATATCATCCATTTCAGCAAATTCTGCAGGATTATGACTGATGCCGTCACGGCATGGAATAAAGATCATTCCCGTCGGAACTACCTCCGCCCAATGCATCGCATCATGACCGGCACCGCTAGGCATTGTCATGTACTCCACACCAACAGACTTAACAGCCTCTTCGATTTCTCGAATCATCGCTGGGTGCATCTCCACTGGATAGTCCTGTGCAATTGTTTCAATTGTATACGATAATCCACGTTTCTCGGCAGTAATGTCAATAAATTCTTTAACAAGAGTAACTACAGAATTACGAGCTGCCTTAGATATGCTACGAATGTCTACCCCTAGCTTTACACCGCCTGGAATGACATTCATCGCACCAGGCGTAACCTCTACAACACCAACAGTACCCACCACGGGTGGCTCCTCTTGCATGGATGCAATCTCCTCGATGCCGAGGATGATTTTAGCGGCTCCACATAGGGCATCATGACGCAAGTTCATCGGCGTAGCGCCACTATGATCGGCATTGCCCCGAATGGTCACATAGAATCGCTCTGGCGCAGCAATACCAGTCACAATGCCAATCATTTTCTGTTCCTGCTCCAGCACCTTACCTTGTTCTATATGAATTTCTGTGAAAGACTTTACAGGTCGGTTATATTCCATTTCTTCAATCCCATCGGGATTTAAGTTGCGACCTTTCAATGCTTCGTACAAGGAAATTCCTTGTTTATCTACCAATCGGTGTAAGTCTTGTAATCTTAATTCACCACGCATGGCCTTACTACCTAGTGTAGCATTCCCAAAACGACCGGACTCTTCGCACATGAAGGATACCACAGCGATGGTATGATCATGTTCATAACCATCATCGATCATGCTACGAATTACTTCAATGGCAGACAATACGCCGACCACACCATCGTAATTACCTCCATTAGGCACGCTATCCGTATGAGACCCTACCATAACAACTGGTAAATCTGGTTTCTTACCAATCTTATAGCCAATGACATTACCAAAATCGTCTATTTCAACGGATAAACCCACATCAGTCATGCAATCTATAATATATTGACGCCCCTTCCAGTCTGCATCTGTGAAAGCAAGGCGATTAATGCCCTCACCAGGTGCCGTCAATTGGGCCATAGCATCAAAATCTTTAACTAATCTCTCTCGTTGAATCATATAACACCTCACAATCTATTACATCAATTACTGACAAACCATATGATGCTAGTACATAAAGCTTATTTTAAATAGTGAGCAGCAATGGTACCTAATGCAACGATACCATTTAGCATATCTTCTTCATCGATATCAAAGAGCGGATTGTGATGCGGTGCTTTAATGGCAGATCCCACAACCATATAGGTCGCTCTACCGCCGCGATCAATGACACGGTTCAAGAAGTACGCACAGTCTTCACTGCCGCCACCGCTGTAATCGAATGGCACCTCTTTAAAGATCCCAAGTGGTTCCACGATAGCTTGTACTTCATGAGCTAAATCATCGCTGATGCGACCTGCAGGAGTTTCTCCTTGTTTTGTGATTTCAAAGGTACAATCATGCATTTCTGCAGCACCTTTAATAATAGTCTTCGACCGTTCAATCATGTAATCATTGATTTCTGTCGTAGCACCACGAGTTTCTAGTTTAAGAACCGCCACATCAGGAGTCACATTGCGGCCTGTACCGCTTTCAAAAACACCTACATTCATGCGAGAAGCCCCTTGACTATGACGAGCGATGGCTTGTAAGTTGAGAACCGCTGTACAGCCGGCGAGCATTGCATTTTGAGCCTTTTCAGGGGAGCCCCCAGCATGAGCAGAATAACCGTGGAACACCGCATCAAGTTTTGTAGTCGCCAAGAAGCCATGATCGCTACACGCAAAGCAATTGGATAGATTTTCGTTAAACCCAATATGCATGCCGAACATCAAATCTACATCATCCACAACGCCCGCTTCCGCCATTGCTTTAGCACCGCGCACGCCTTCCTCAGCAGGTTGGAAAATGAGTTTAATAGTTCCTTTGAATTCATCCTTGTGCGCAGCCAAGTATTCAGCTAAGCCTAGCCCCATCGTCATATGTGCATCATGACCACAGGCGTGCATCGCCTTATCGTGACAAGAACGGAATCCTTTCTTTGTAGGCACATGGCTATCCTCTTTAGCTTCGATGACATCGTTGGAATCCATGTCTACACGAAACGCTACTACAGGACCTTCACCACCAAACTTCATAGTTGCAACGATGGCCGTTTTACCATAGCCCATCTTTTCTACAAGCACTGGATTAGCACCTTCTTCGATGGCGCGATCCATAGCAGCTTTCATAACCTCATCACTAGGCAAGCCCATGCGAGAATCTAAATCGAGTACATCCGCCCCTAACGCCACATCATAACCCAAAGAAATAAGCATATCCGCCACTTTCGCAGCAGATCGATATTCAAGCCAAGCAGGCTCAGGGTGCATATGAAAGTCGCGACGCATAGCGATTAACGTATCACGTCGTTGTTGCACAAAATCTTTTACAGACATAAATACCTCCTTAACAAACTAATAATCACGTATACATTTACTATATGAATTGATATGTAAATAGTCAACTAAATGGCGCATGTATACAGTATCTAAAATATACTTTATGTTATAACAAAAAACACATATACTACGAAATGATTTCTGTGATATATGTGTTCTTATCGATTTATTCTAATATGGTTTTATTCAGTTTTGCCAGTACTTCTCGTTTAATAGTTCGTTGTCTATCCCAAGCGATGATAACAACGGTAGCAATAATCATAGCCATACCAATTAGCCCTAATAGACTAAATTCATTTCCTAAAAAAGTCCACCCAAAGAAAGCTGCCGAAATAGGCTCTATAGATGACAAAATAGATCCTGGTACGGCCCCAATTCGTTTAACCCCTTCTAAATAGGCATTGAAAGATACTATCGTCCCGAGAAATATGACATTAAAACAACCAATAATAGTCCATGCGTCCCACACTGCATATGAGTTCGGTTGATGGAATAGTATAGCCGCAATAATACCGCTAATGAGCATCCCGAAGCCTACAATAGGTAATGTACCATATTTATAGAGTAAATCAACAGGAGAAATGCTATATATGGCTACACCGACAGCAGATAAAAGCCCCCATACGAGAACCGCCATCGGGAAGCTTTCAATAGAAAGGCCATCATCATTTCCCATTAAACAAATAGTCCCCACTAAAGCCAGTATAACAGAAACCATCTCACCTTTGGATGGTCGTTTACCATAGCGTACCAGCAGGTAAATAATAATCATAGACGGCGCCAGATATTGTAATACCGTTGCAATGCCAGCTCCAGCTAAAGCAATGGATCTGAAGTATGTATATTGGCATAATGCCATTCCAAATACGCCAAAAACAATGAGTCCTAGCGTATCCCTTACACTATGAAATACATTAAAGATGGAATTTCCAAATCTAAACCATGCGTAGATAACAGTTAGCAAACCTGCTGTAATCAATCGCATAGTTACTAGCCATTCCAAATTCATATCTCTAAAATTGCTTAAGAACTGTACGGATGCACCTGATACACCCCATAAAACAGCGCCTAATAGAGTTATAATAACACCAATAACTTCATATTGTTTCATGCTAGTCACCGAGCAAAGATACGTGAACTTTCACAACCACCTTACGGATTTTGATAGGTTTATCGTTTACGGCGAGTAAGGGCCGATGAACATCAGCGGGGAAGAATACAGTATAGTACCCTTCTGGGCAATGGATTTGCCCTTCATCAACGGCTTCATTAGAATAGAAATAGCAATCTCGCTCCGGATAGGACTCCACAGGTTTAACGAGACCTTTATCTACGAAAAATCCCATGTTTTCCTCGCCGCTCACCATAAATTGAATATCTACATAATTACGATGCGATTCTGGTTTTGTAGCTTCAAATAGTTTTGTTTCTACATCATCTACGTTGGCATACATCATGTCACCCTCGATGGCATGACGCCCTCCAGGCAACGCTTTCAAATCTGTGTTTTTCAAGAAATCTAAAGCACGCACGATGGCTTTAGGATAGCCCATTTTTGTATAATCTGCGGTAATACTAGAGAAAAACATACACAATCCTTTCACAATATCTATGGATATGGCACCACAATAAACCAATTATATTACCTTTTATGTTAGCACATATATACATAAAGGACTAGCTATTCTCTTATGTAAAAGCCCTCCATACGCTACATATATGGAGGGCCTCAGTAAAATACTATTCAAATTTATGACTTACGTCAATTATTACACTATGAAATTGTTACAGTATTAAATTGTTACATTATGCAATTGTCTATTCAGTTGTAGTGATTCAAACTGTATTAAATACAGCATGTGGCCATTACCTTATTCTTGGGTTTTATGAGCAGCGATAATTTCTTCCGCTTGCTTATGTGGAACCTCTTCATAGGTATAGAACTGACGGTTAAATACGCCTTGTCCTTGTGTAATGGAGCGCAATGCAGTCACATAATCGGACATTTCAGCCAATGGTACTTGTGCTTTAACAACGGAAATACCGGTTCTTTCACTTTGTTCCATGCCTAATACACGACCTCGACGGCTATTCAAATCACCCATGATGTCGCCCATGAAAGCATCTGGCGCAAACACGTTGACTTCATAGATTGGTTCTAATAGGACTGGTTTCGCCTTAGGAATCACATCCTTGATAGCCTGTGACGTAGCTACTTTAAATGCTAACTCTGAGGAGTCTACGCTGTGGTAAGATCCATCCAAGAGTGTCACTTGCACGCCAATCATAGGATATCCTGCAATTAGGCCTTTATCTAGGGTTTCTTTGGCACCCTTTTCCACTGCTGGTATGTATTGTTTAGGTACAGCACCACCAAAAATTTTGTCTACGAATGCAAATTCGCTACCATCATATAATGGATCCACTTGAATCTTAACGTGACCATATTGACCATGACCGCCACTTTGTTTCTTATACTTAGACTCGGTTTCAGCAGAGCCTTTAATGGTTTCGCGGTATGGAATATATGGAGCCACAAGTTTAGCTTGTACGCCGTATTTACGGTCCATTTTATTGAGGATATGCTCAAGATGTACTTCGCCCATACAATCAATTTGTAATTGGCGAGCTTCAGCATTTTTCACTACTACGCAAGTAGGATCTTCTTCTGCCACTTTAAGAACAGCACTAGCTAATTTTTCCTCCTCACCTTTTTTCACTGGCTCCATAGCCACAGTGTATAGAGGTTGAGGAAAACGGATAGCATCGTATGTCACTTTAAAGTCAGGAGCCGTTAATGTATCACCGGTCTTAGCATTAGCCAATTTTGGTATCACTACGATATCGCCAGCTTTTGCAGCAGATACAGGGATTTGTTGCTTCCCGATAAGGGTAACCATCTTGCCCCATTTTTCTTCTACACCTTGGTTTACATCATAAAGGCGATCGCCTTCTTTCAGTTCACCAGAGAAGATACGTACAAAGCTTTGTTTGCCTGCGAATGGGTCTAACAATGTTTTAAATACGAATGCAGTTAATGGTTTATCTACATGTACAACACATTGTTCGCCGGTTTCCGCATCAGTTGCGGTCATCACTTTTTTAGTTGCATCCGGCATGTAACGGATCATACGATCCAATACTTGATCTAAGCCAATACGAGATGTGGCACTGCCACACATGATTGGGCACACACGGCCACTAATCATCCCTTCACGCAAGCCTTGGCGGATTTCCTCTAAGGATAATTCTTCGCCTTCTAAATATTTTTCCAACAACTCATCGCTACCTTCAGCCGCGGCTTCTACGGTCATTTCCCGAATTTCTTGAGCCTTTTCGATAAGGTGAGCTGGTACAGCGACCTCTGTTGGTTGGCCGTCCTTATAAGTAAACGCGGTCATTTTCGCTACGTCTACAACGCCTTCAAAATCGGCACCTTCACCGATAGGAATCTGCAATGGCATAATGCCTTTGCCAAATAATTCCCGCATTCTTTCAATAGTGCCAAAGAAGTCAGCACCATCGACATCCATTTTATTGATAAATGCCATGCGAGGCATTTGTAATTCAACTGCATAATCCCATGCGCGAACTGTGTCAGTTTCTACACCAGATGTGGAGGATAGCACCATCAACATACCATCACAAGCACGCAAAGCGGCACGAACTTCGCCATGGAATTCGTTATAGCCTGGAGTGTCTATGAAGTTAACCTTATGGTCATGCCACTCACATGGCGCCATGCCCAATTGAATAGTTACATTACGTTTAATTTCTTCCGGTTCAAAGTCCATAATATGTTTATTATCTTGACCTTTACCTACGAAATCAACCGCACCAGAAGTTAACAACAAGGATTCAACAAGAGCTGTTTTACCCGCACCATCGTGGGAAACAACAGCAACGTTTCTAATTTTATCACTACTGTACTCTTTCATTGGAATCGCCTCCTTACTGGCAAATTACGGCTTTGCTAATACATTTCGACACTACAATAAAAAAATCCTCTTTTTCTGAGAAAAATTTCTTAGAAAAAAAGGATTATATAATAAGACTAAATTATAACGAAAATTTTAGTATTCCTATGTAGATCCTAAACTTAATTAAATTATTAATAAGACTTTATCGGTATATCCTATATATAGATGGGACTAGTGCCCTTACAAAGTTATAAAAAAGACGGTCTGTACTTGTGCAGCGACATCAGGAACGAGGAGCAAACAAGTATAGACCGTCTTTTTTAATTTAATTGTCGATATGTATTGGGGCCCCATCTATATATAGGTAAGACTCCCCCAAAGCTTATAATAGGATACATGAGTTAGATACACAGAGAATACTAAAATTCTCCCGTCCGTTTTCCGTAATGTTTGGAGTCCCCATTTTGTTTCCACCCTACGGTGTCACCGATGGACATTACGCGGCGCGTCAAGCAGTCTTTACATTGTTCTGCATTGTCGTCCACGCAAGGTTTATTATCGTATAGCAAATATTTCGCACGGTGTTCAGGAATGGTAATAATAGGCATTAGGATATTTGCACCTGCGGCTAAGCCTTTTTCACGGCCTAGTTTGTCTAATGCCTGTAATGCAGTAGTGGCTGCGATGTTTACGTCTTTCAAGAATAGACGTGTTAAGGCAATCATCTTAAGCCCTAGTTGAACGCGACGCAATTTACCTGCTTCGTCATCGATACCCATCGCCAAAGCTTCTTGGCCTAGAGGCGTATCATGATGCACCACATAAGGGCCCATACCAATCATGTCGATATCCATATCGCGATAGAACAAGATATCCTTCACAAGATCTTCTTCTGTTTGCCCAGGTAGGCCAATCATAACACCTGTACCTACTTGAAAGCCTACACGGCGCAAACGACGTAAGCATTCTACGCGCGTCTCAAAGGAGTGCAATTCATCACGAGGATGAATCTTATGGTATAAATCTGTATTGGTTGTTTCAATGCGTAATAAATAACGACTCGCACCGGCTTCACGCATGCGGCGGTACGCCTCTTCGCTTTGTTCCCCTACACACATCGTTATGCCAAGAGAACCATCACCAATGGCTTTAATATCGCGAATTAAATCCACAACATAGTCTACAAAGGCATCATCACAGCGTTCACCAGATTGGAGTGTAATGGAACCATATTCATGATCGTACGCCCACTGTGCCATCTTGATGATATCTTCACGATTCATATCAAAGCGTTCCGTCTTATCATTTTCACGACGGATACCGCAATAATTACAATTCTTAATGCATCGGTTTGAGAACTCGATGAGACCCCGATAGTATGCTACAGGCTTTACGTATTTTGCCTTCACCTCGTAGGCCTTTTTATATATCAACTGCAACTGTTCTTCATCAGTTACAGACATGAGAAATCGCAATTCCTCCTCGGTCAACCATTCATCGCCGACAAGGTCTTTTGCAAGAATGTCTTGCACTTGCAAACAATCACTTCCTTTCATAACGAATCGTCATCGATTCACTTGGTATGGTAATGGATTCAATGTCAGAGACACAGGTAAATCCATTGATTTCGCGCGGCAAATCCCGCACATGTTTCACTTGTCGAGTTAAACATTCATGAGCCATCACACCGCGACTCATTTTGGAGGACGTACTCATCTGCTTAAACGTATCGCCCCGTAATTCCCAAAATTCAACGGTTACCACCTTTGGATGGTTCACCATTTTTGCATATTCTTTAGATGCTAGGTTTAGAATCCAATCTTCCTTGTGAAAGTATGCGTCCACCGCTTCACGCCATGTATCGTATAGATTAATGCCCACCTTATCGACCATATCGAGTCGATAGTCGCGCACCCCCATATTAGGTTCAACAATGCCGTACAATGCAGACAACACAACGAGATGGCTTTCACCAAAAGCCTTGGCTTCGTCAGATAGGTTCGACCAGTCCAAATATTTGAAAGCAATGCCATCATAACTTTCACAGGCACGACCTACGGGATGAGCCTCAAAAGACTGGTAAAAATCAAAGAGAGCCTGTGCCTTATCATCCTTTAATTTCAAAGCCTTTCCAAGAGTTACAACATCGAGAGATTGTACATGAGTTATAATCTTTTTCGTGATATTCGGCTGAAATTGGCCGTCTCGGACTGCATGATGTACTGCCTCAGCGTTGCTAGCAACATCGGCAATCGTTTTTGTCTTACTAGGAGAGAGGACGATTTTCATGAGATAATTCCGCCTTAATAGATTCCTCTGTCAAATTGTCGATCAATTCAGGGTTCCACAACATGAGAGGCACAGCCACTACGTGGCTTGCTTTCAATTCTTTACATAATTTAATGCATTCTTTAAGATAATTAGAATCTTCATCTACAAGATCGCATACGATAAGCACGTGACGACCTTTAAGATTTACACCTTCATAATCGATGCTTTCAGCAGATACTGTAAGCATGCCGGTTTCCAAACGGCCTTCACTCATATCGTTTAAACGAGACATCAATACATGCTCAAGCATAGTAGATACAGGTGTCACTACGCGACCAATGCCGATAAGAGCCTCAGGTTGTGCATGAACGATAACTGTTTTCTTCCGTTTATCCGTTCTGAACTCAATAAGGGCTTTTTCTAAAGCGCCAAAAAATACAAATAACTGCCAAGGATCAAAAGAGCCTGTTTGGAACATATCGATAACAGAACCATCCTCATCCATATTGAGGCGCGTCAATAACTCTTCAGCAATGTCGTTAACCACAACACTAAAATCAGATTGTATTGTCTCTTGTACGTTGATTTCCTTTGCCATTAGGGCCTCCTAGTTTTCCATATATCACACTGCTAAGGAATACTCCCAACAGATATTATATTATCCTTAAAAATATTATTCTTATATAATACTATTCTTAATTGTACCATATTTTATACCCCTCTTGGGTATTCAAAGATACGCTTTTCACATAATAGATACGTTAGTAACATGACAAAAGGACCGCCATAGCGGTCCTTTGCATTTTAATTTTGTATTCTAATGTTGTACTCTAATATTATACTCTAATATTGTACTCTAATGCTGTATTCTAATTATGATTTTATAATAAACCTTTTGGTAACTAACAAAGAATATTCTATTAGCCTACAATCAATAAGTAGATATTCATGATCGTAACGATGATACCTATGCTCCATAAGAGAATATTTGTAAATTTACGGTTTGCGTATTCTCCCATGACCTTGCGGCTACTCGTCATGTAAAGTTGCAAGAAGATGGTGATTGGTAATTGCAAGCTCAAGAACATTTGAGAGAACAATAATGCTTGGAAGGAATCTGTAATAAACACGATCAACAATAATGCTGGAACATATGTTAGTGCCAAGCCTAATCGCGTATGGAAGTCTTTCATATCGTAAGACTCGCCAAACATTCCTGCAAAGATACTTGCCCCCGCCATACCTGCCGTAGCGGATGAGGCAAAACCTGCAAATAACAATGCTATTGCAAAAATAATACCCGCTGCGGGTCCAATGAGTGGTCGCAACAACTCCTCAGCCTGTTCAAGCTCTGTTACTTCAATACCATGAGCAAAGAAAACAGCCGCCGCCAATAAACTCAGCCAAGGCCGTCGCTGCCGCCGCAATTCCTGCCGTGCTAAGCACAAAGCGAGATGCATAACGCGGTAAGAATTCATAGGCACATTCCGACAAGCATTGACCGCGTACAATGCCTAAATGTGCCACATTATGCTGTAATAAAATGAGCATAATCGTAGATAGTGTGACTACCCACAATAATTCGTAACCATAACTGGCTCCAGCTGCCAAGTTAGCGGCCCAGTTGCCTGGATCGATAAATCCAACGGTTACGATTATACCAGGTCCTATATATTTAAAGACATCACTTACCTGTTGCTTACCGTTTTGATGGACAGTAAACAATTGTTTCTTTAAAAAATCAATCATTATAACCCCTTACCAAGAGTTATAGAGTGAACGTCATCTCCGTCTGCATACGAGCATCTGTTTTAGACTTTTTATCCTTGGAATCAGCGTAACGAATACGCACTTGATTATTTACCTTAACGCGAGAATCATCAATTTTAAATTTCTTCATTTTATCTTTGATCTGTTCATCTGTTAAAGCCCGTTCTTCCGGTTTTGCTACTTCATCGCCAGCCTTATCAAAGGCCTCTTGTTGATCCTTGGATACTTGATAGGTCTTACCAGATTTTTTAGCCCTTTCAGCACGCTTTTCATCTTGTTTTTGACGGCGCTCATCAGTAGCTTTTTTATCGCGAGCAATACGGTAATCCATTACATCACGCATATTTTCTTGGTAAATACGCAATGTATACTCTCGATCATTGTCGTTCATTTGCTCACGTTTTGTGACTACCTCATCGATAAGCGGCATAAGCTCATCCTTTGTGTAGCTAGCACCATCAAAAGTAAATCCGTGAGTATCTGTAATAGCACCATGTTTAATGAGCCTTTGTAACGCTGTATATGTCCAATCATTAGGCGTAATAACATCTGAGTTCACATGCTGTTGTCCTTTACTAGAACTACTAACAGCCTCTACATCAGCACTTACGCCATCCACCATAGGACGTGCACTTGGGATGGCAATACTTTCAGCATGACTAAACCCAACAGACGCAACAAGGCATAATGCACTAATGCCTAACGCTCGACGGATACGATTCATTTGACGTGTATGTTTTGTATTCATAAGAGTCTCCTTAAAATTACATTTTATACAATCTATTATATGAAACCCCTAGACATACGTCAACTCTATAACCTTACACACCTGTGTCATTCAATACTAATAAGGCCTTGGACTCACTCGAATCCTCACAAATTAGGCCTATATAAATAATATAATAAATCACTATATTATACAAAAAGACCCCACATCGAGTGATGTGAGGTCTTTACATGGCGGAGGATTAGGGATTCGAACCCTAGCGACGGTAACCCGCCCTAACGATTTAGCAAACCGTCCTCTTCAGCCTCTTGAGTAATCCTCCATGCTTTACTGGGTAATCATATCATACCCAATAAGGCATTGTCAATCGTCTTATTTCAGCATAGATTCGATGAACCAGATCTGTTTTACATAGTATGCAACGTGATCTTCCATCATGCTTACGAGCAAGAAATCACCTTCTTCATCAGCTGCTGCACGAATTGCTACAGCTTGATCATTCATGTATTTAAAATCCTTAAGAAGGATATCAATTACCTTTGCTTGAGGAATGTCTTCTTGTCCCAATTCTTCGATTTTAGTCAATTTTGCGTATTCTGCAGAATTTACCAACGGAAATTGACCTTGCATTTTCACATGTTCTGCTACGGCATCAAAGTATTCAAAGGCTTCATCATAAATGGATTCCAAGTATTCATGAATAGATTTGAATTGCGGACCAGTTACATTGAAGTGTAGGTTATGTAATTTTACATTCCATACGGAAAGATCTGCTAAATATTGATTTACTTGTTGTACGTTTTTCATAATAAAACTCCTTTTTTCACTTAATTCTCAATTATAGTTTATTCTAAAAGCAGAACAAACACAGTTGGCTTCTACGCCATCAATTCGTTTATTTAATTTATAATCAATATTGATTATATTTATATTTTACCAATAATGATTTTCCATGTCAATATATGAATAGATATTTTTGTATAAAAGTTTAATGAAAACATTATAACCATACTAAATCAAACATATCCCCAATCCAATCCAATACAATACAATCCATACCAAATCTAAATCCAATAATTCATAGAATCATATTTCTACGAATCATAAAAACCTCTAACTACTAGTTAATCTAATAATTAGAGGCTTGTATGATTCTATATTCAATATGACTCTATATTAAAATGAGTATATATTAAATACATTTTTATATTAAATATAGTATTCTATGTAATTATCAGGAATTTTCTTCTCCTCTGCTTGTGCAGCAGTTGCATTACGACTAGGTTTACGGACATACATATTTTCTGGATCTGTTTCAAAGATTACCATATCCTTAGGAATATCATGTTTAATAACGAGATTACAACCGATCTTCGTGCGCGCCCCAATCGTAATATCCCCTAAGATTTTTGTACCCGTACCGATGAGTACATCATCTTCAATGGTCGGATGGCGCTTTACCTTTTTAGAAGACATCCCACCTAGTGTTACTTGATGGAACAAGGTTACATTATCGCCTACAATAGCCGTTTCACCAATAACAACCCCCATACCGTGATCGATAAAGAGACCGCGACCAATCGTCGCACCTGGATGGATTTCAATGCCCGTCACATGCCGAGAATGGAGAGCCACACGACGAGCCAAGATGGGCCACCCCGCCTTATATAAACGGTGGGCAAAGAAGTGCCAGAACAAAGCCGTAATATGAGGATATGTCCATATAACCATCCATACACTTGTGGCAGCTGGGTCAGAATCCATTACGCGCTTAATATTATATTGAATTTTGCCCCATAATTTGCGCAAACCTTGCATCATAGTGACTCCATCTCAAATAACTCTACTTAACATTCTACAAAAATATAGATATATCTAGTATACAACATATTTGGTCTATATTCCTATATATAAGGCTTTATATCTATATAGAACCTATTCTTTTACCAATCTAAAATTCAGTATTGTATCTATTTGAAATCTATTATTTAACGTATTCGTTGTTGCCAAAGTCCAAGAGGGATAAATATTTCTCTACCCCATCAGGTGCAATAACAACGATATTCGCCTTAGGTAACTCACGAGCCATGCGTTTTGCCGCTACAATGGCCGCCCCCGCGGAAAGGCCAATAGAGATACCACTTTCACGCATAAAGGTTTGCACCTCGCTAAAAGCTTCTTCGTCACTTACCGTTTGCACGCCATCCATCAATATTTGGTCAAAGTTTTCAGGAATGAAACCAGCCCCAATACCTTGTATTTTGTGAGGGCCGCCCTTACCTTCGGTAATAGCAGGAGATCCCGTTGGCTCTACAGCAATGGCTTTTAGATTAGGATTATGTTCTTTCAATCGTCTCGTAACGCCTGTGAAAGTACCACCCGTGCCGATACCCGCTACAAATACATCGACATTCGGCACTTGTTCTACAATTTCAGTACCCGTCGTGCGGTAATGCATATCTGGGTTTGCAGGATTTACGAATTGGCCCAAGGTGAAAGCATTTGGATACTTCTCTAAAATTTCATTGGCCCGCTCAAGAGCCCCCTTCATACCTGTTTCTTTTGGTGTTAAGATGAGCTGCGCCCCATACGCCTTGATAAGCTCACGGCGTTCTTTACTCATACTTTCAGGCATGATAATCACTGTTTTAATATGTAGAATAGCGCCTACCATAGCAAGAGCGATCCCCGTATTACCACTTGTGGCTTCTACAATGATGCTATCCTCATGGATGCGACCTTGCTCTTTTGCAGCTTGTAACATACCGAGTACGGCACGGTCTTTTACAGAACCACCTACATTATATTTTTCAAGCTTTACATAAATATTGGTATTTGGCAATTGATATATCGGTGTTTTACCAATAAGTTCAATTGTTTGGCTTGTTACTATACTCATCTAATCCTCCCTCTAGCGATAGATGATAAAAATCGCCCTTAGGAACATCCCAAGGACGATATTATATTGCACCTTGTTATTCACCATATACGGGGTATAACCGTTTATGTATTCCAATTAATACAACCATACTCTAACATTTGAATCATTTCATTGTCAAGAGAATGAGAACGACTTTTAAAACCCTAAAAATACAGGAAATAACTAGCTTTATCTATTTTGTTGTAAGTGCGTCAAGTACCCCATCCCATGTGATGGGTACCATTATAATGATGAGGGCCAATCCAATAAAGAAAATTGCTCCTACCAAGACTGTAAGACGAGGGATAAGAGATATAGCCATACTACTAGCTAAATGCGATACTTTAGTTACATCATGATGTAACGCTACATGACCCCATAAGAAACCAGCAACTACATAGGTGATAATATATGGGTCGAAAATGATTAGGGTCGTCAATTCATTATCAGCATGCATAATTCGGTTAATACTCGGAGACACTAGTACATTTACAAGTATGGCTAGGATTTTAAACCACACTAGACACACGATATAAGGCCACATTGTTTTTATCGTCATTCTCAGCATATAAAGCAAGCCCACCAAGCTCGCTCCAAGAGAGCCTCTTTGACTCCCCATGTACCGCTCCATCCAAGAAGGCTTATGTTTACCTGCATCTACTTGGTCATAATAAAAGGATAAATCCCGTTCTCCATGAGCTAAATCAACGAGCCCTAATACTTGAAACAATATGAGCGAAAAGACTAGAATAACACCTATTTGAAAGCTTTCACTAAAGAACATGTCCATCAGATCGAAATCAAGATAACCAATGTTAAAGAGATTACCATACACATCGTGAAACGCAATATATATACCATTTGTTACAAGCATATCTAGCACAAATAGGAGCAACACAAAAATGATATATCCGTTCCAGCGAGTCCATTTACTTTGTTCTCTTAAATGAGTGTGAGTCCCTACGATTATCGATGCAGGTTGTAAAGACAAGGTCACACCAATCATAAAACAAGTAATAAAGGATGTGACCATTGTTAAATATTCGTATGCCATATTAACGGTATGCTACACGCTCAGGCTGCATGTCGTGGAAATGAAGGCGCTCTTTTGCAGTCTTTTCCCACTCTGTACCAGGCTTGCCATAGTTTGCGTATGGATCGATGGACAAACCACCGCGCGGCGTAAACTTGCCCCACACCTCGATATATTTAGGATCCATCAACTTCACAAGATCTTTCATGATAATGTTGATGCAGTCCTCGTGAAAGTCCCCATGATTGCGGAAACTAAACAGATACAACTTCAAAGACTTGGACTCTACCATTTTCTTATCTGGAACATAAGAAATATAGATTGTCGCAAAGTCTGGTTGACCTGTCATAGGACACAAGCTAGTAAACTCAGGGCAATTAAACTTAACGAAATAGTCATTATCAGGGTGTTTATTATCAAACGCCTCTAACACCTGTGGCGCATAATCAGTAGGATAATCGGTCTTGTGACCTAACATCGTTACCCCTTGTAACTCTTTTTCAGATCTGCCGGATGCCATAAGGAACCTCTTTCTATAATACGATATAAGAAATAATTCATGTGATACTTAATTATACCATAAGAAATTCTAGTTCTTATTTTCTAAAATGTATTCTATAAGAGGTTCCGCCTCATTATAATTACGCTTCTATATATGTAATTAATTGATAGAACAAAAAACATATATACAGCTTTAAAAATTTTTATTGTTAGCAGACATTCTTACTTTTCCCTTGATTCTCAATAACGGGAATATACTTTTTCTTTACAACTTAAACACTACAAAAAATCATAGAATTTCAATATACCTAGCGCCGCTAAGAAATAAAAAAATACAATCCACACTACATACATCTGTTTCTTTCTAGCCCAATCTTAATAACGACTGTGTGATGGCTGCCTGAATAGGGTAGCTGCAACTAAAACAGATTGTAAAAACCAAGCCATAACAATTGGCACAGCTATGTAATCTAAGAAATAAAACATGCTAAATAGCATGAAGGGGTATGTAATAATTATCGCCCAAGAGATGACTTTAATAAAACCATAATTAGAATTAGCAATTAAAGATACTAGTAATGGTGAAAGTTTTTTTTCTTAAGAGTATTTTATATATGATCCAATAGAGAACAATTGCCGAATAAAAGATGACTACGAAAACTAAGGGTAAATGAATATGCACAAACACTAACTCCTTTTACGACTTAAATAGTTATAAATATAAGTCCATACTACATAGATCAAAAGGATTACAATATATACAGTAAATCGACTTCATCCTCGATCATTTCAGGATTTGTAACAATAGTAAAAGGAATAATTATAAGAAAGAAAAGTACAACGCCCCTGACAAAATAATTATAAATTTTTAAAAATAACATATGAGTATTCCTATCATTAAAACCACTCGTTTACAACACAACTAAAATTTTAACTCTAATATATCACAAATTTTATATAAATTTATATAATAAAAATTAGAATAATCCATCATGATTGCCACATCCTTAACACCATATATCGGCTATGATAAGAGTGCCAAGATAGTAAAAGGACGCTATAGTTCTAAATCATTCAGTAATACTTATCACTGAAGTTTAGACTATAACGTCCTATCGGGTTTAAATGATCATGACCTTAAGATTAATTCAAATATAATCATTTTTTTAAGAGCTTATATATAAAGTACCATCCCAACATAAATATTCCACTAATAATATAAGCACTACCATAGAAATATATCCAAAACTCGTCACTAGTAACCTCAGGATCCATAACAAGCATTAATGTAATGCCTCCTAGGAAAAAAATCATTCCAACCCAAAAGATTAAATTAAATATTTTAAAAATATTTTCACCTCAATAATTTGCTAACACTTATATTAAAATTATATGATTAGGCATCTTATCAAACGGAATTAAATACTCTGAAAGACTTGTTAATTCGTCCAAATCATTACGAGTTATAACATATAAATGGAGTCCATCATCTTTTCCAACTATATCAGCCCGCTCACCATACCACGGTCTTTTATATGATAATATCCAACTTTTTATATCTCCATATAGGTTAAAAATCTGTAATTGTTCCTCTCCAATAGCTAAACCATATCTATCCGTCACAGATACATCAAAATACGGGACAGAAATAGGGTTTTTAATCTGAACCTTTTTAAAATAATCTAATATAGTTATATTATCTGTATCCAAACAAACTAATTTTCCATTATGAGAATAGGACTCTTTTGTTTCACTTTCATAAATAACGTATGCAAATTTTTCATCATATTCTGCTACTTCATTTATAATATGAACAGAATAATCAACCAATGACAAAGATACTACCCCTTTATTGGTATGCATTAAAATTATGTCATCATTAAATTTGTATAATTGATAAAAATAGAATTCCTTAATATTATTAGGAATAGGTATTAACTTAACAAAATGTGTATCAATATCTACAAAGCATAAAGACGACTCTAATTTAAATACAATTCTGTTTTTCAGCATATCTGTATATATAGCTTCAATAAGTAATAATTGTTCGCCTATATAAATTCTATTAACTTCGCTCCAATCCATGTCCAAAATAATTAGACCATTAAGTTTATCATTTATAATTATATAATTTGCACATCGCAAAGCAAAAATTATAACATTTTCTGAACTTGGACTTTTTATCTGTTTAATAGGTTCTAATTCTATCATCTATATTCCTTACTAAGTTTCTTTTTAGAATCAGCAGAATGTGGCTTTATTTCCCCCGTCAAAGGATCTGCTTCTCCTAAATGATTACCTTTTCTATCAAATACTTCTAAATGTGCTTTCTTTCCAAAGTGAAGTGTATCTCTATAATAATATTTTTTATCTTTTTTATAAACCTGAGCACCATGAGGTTCGACTTTACCTATTTTATCAAATGTACCATCTGATAAAATAGTTTCAGAATCTTTAGGCAGACGATTTTCCCTAATATAAGGGGCTTCTTCATCAAAGTTAAATTTGGTGGATATTTCTGGCTTCTCTCTATTATGCTTTGCAAACAGCGTAAGATTCTTTTCAAAATTATTAGCTGAATGAACTGCTAGTGTACTACCTGCCATTATTTGTGTCACAGATACCGGCGTAGCAACAGCTGTTACTCCGCCAGCTGTAAATATCCCCGTCTCTATAACACCTGTGCCAGCAGTAATACCACCACCAACAACACCTATCCCATCTCCTAATAATTTACCACCGTAATAATATTGGTTGTAACTAGGAGTGATTCCTAAAGAACGTTCAAATGCTGAAAAACCATCTTCAGTAAAGCTATCCAAAACACCTCTTGTAACATCAGTACTTTTTAAAATATGTGATAAGAGTTTATCTTCTCCTACTCGTATCCGATTATAATGATATAAAGTATTTTCATCAAATTCATCAGATCCAGCTTTAAAGCCCTCTATTTTACTTATTATTTCAGCCCGATTTAAAGCGAATATATTTTTCTCATTTTGTATTCGCTCAGCAAAAGAACTTTCCTCTTTCAAAGGTAATGATATTACTTTTACCATCGCCTTCTTAAGCTTACCAGTATTAGAATCTAAAGAGAATGCACGATCAAGACTAATATTATATCTGTTACGCTCTCGTTTATACGGAAGATAGATATTAAAATCAATTAAGTCCGATATTGTATTAAAATATTTTTTAAATATACTTTTCTCTTGACTAATATAATCAGCTTCTTGTTTTTCATCAATAGCTTTCCATTTTTGAATTACTAGTTTACGTTCCTTTTCACTCTTAGCCAAAGAAAGCTCATACTCATACTGTTTTCCTTGCTCATGAGTTAAATAATTACTTGTTGTAGCAGATAGTGAAATACCAGTTCCTAACGAAGAGTGTGAAACTGTTTTACCTAAAACCGCACTAGCAATTTTATATACATCAGAGTTATCAACATATTTACCATCAGCATTTATTGTACTATTAGGATGTTTAGCTACTTCCTTAGCAATAGCCCCCACCATTATCTCATTAGCACTAGCAGTTGCAAAACCGTCTAAACTGGAGCCTCCAGCCATATTAGAGACTACTGCACCAAAACCACCATGTAAGGCAACTTTATAAATGCCACCATCTTTCCATTTATCAGCTTCTTTTTGATATCGTTTTTTTAGAGCTTCATCAGAAGTATTAGCGACTTTTTCCTCATACTTCTGAACTTGCTTCATTGCAATATCCCCAATTAACTTGAAGCCCTCATCAGATACAGCATTAACGTATTCCATACGTTCTTTTACATCAGCCTTATCAAATATTGGTTTAATACTATTGAGTGCATGTTCAGTATCTCTGTTAATAGCAGTAAGTGGTTTACCCTCTACTTCTACCAATATAGCATCACTAATAGCAGATTTTGTAGTAGATTGGGCCTCATCTGATACTGGAATAGAAACTACTGGAGATAGTCCCAATGGGTTGATTTTACCGAGAATACCTTTTGCTGTCAATCCAGATGTATTCATTGCTATACCAGATTTCTTAGCCTTATAAGACGCTTCATTATGAATGTCTTCCATAACTAGAGATTTGGTAGACATCTTATTTTTTTCAGGTGTAGCTTTACTAGTTATAATAGCACCTTTTAATGTTGTCGTATTGCCAACAGTAATATTCACACCATCATTACCTGCATGTATACCCGATTGATCTGTAACACTTTTATAAGTACTATCAATATTGCCTTTTACATTAACACCATTAATCGTAGGTTGAGATATAAAGTTTGCACCAGATATAGATATCCCCTTATTCTTGGATGTTTCATGATAAATCTGACTGTCTTGTAAGCTTTCTACAGTGAGATTATTACCTACTTTCGCCGTTACACCTCGCCCAGAAACAGTAGACCCAATAAGGTTCGTATTACTGCCACTTTCAATAGATACGTTATTAGTACCTACAACATGTGTCCCTGTATGAGTAGTAGTATCTTCTATGCCATTTTCTGTCCCTTTATAAGCGGATGCCGACCAACCTACGAGCCCTCCAGTTCTCATACCAATATTAGCAGAAACATTCCAGCCACTAGACTTACTATTTGTTTCAACACGTTGCGTATTTGAACCGGCCTCTAGATTGATAGTATTGGAAGCAGCTAATTGTACATTCTTCCCTTTGATTTGCTCGCCAATTGCAGTAATATTACCTTTAATTGAATCTGCACTATTAGCATGAATCAAAACAGTTCCATCAGAGTCAATAGTCCCACTAGAATACGTATGACGTTCTAACTTCGATTCAGCTACACTTTTACTAGATCCAATACCTATTTGTACATTAATAGCTCTATCAATGGCTTTATCAGTAGCTTTATCAACAACACTTTTATTTTCTTCTAAAGTACTTCGTCTTTTCAGTAAAAACTCTTGTTTAGCTTTAAGCTCTGCTAACTTAGTTGCGTCAGTTTCTGGTGTATTGACTATATCAGCATTGACACGTTCCAATTGTGAATTAATAGCTCTCATTTGGCCATTATAACTTCTATCAACAATTTGCTTTGCTTCGCCAATAGCAGAGAGCAATCGATCCATAGACTGTTTGCCTTCTAATGATTTAAAGCGACTGTTTCTTCTATCAGATGCACTGTGTTGTTTTTTTACAGCACTATCTATTTTTTCAACAACACTGCCACCTAAACTTACAGTTAACCCTGAAGACTTACGTTCATGACGCTCCTCTTGTTTATACAAGTCATCTTTACCATCTAATATAATATCTTGCCCTAAAATGACAACGCCATTTTTCCCTACTGCATTCGTCGTGGTCAAATGAACT
The DNA here is from genome assembly GCF_003603295.1 of Veillonella sp. AF13-2. Taxonomy (NCBI): domain Bacteria; kingdom Bacillati; phylum Bacillota; class Negativicutes; order Veillonellales; family Veillonellaceae; genus Veillonella; species Veillonella sp. AF13-2. The sequence goes on along the minus strand of NZ_QTMT01000003.1, from coordinate 104,052 downwards.
GTGCCACCCGCTTGTACAGTAACTTCTCCATTTGTGGATCCTAAAGTTGTGGCTTTATGAGTAGTTTCATCGATATAATAGTTATCTTTCGATTGTTTTTTACCAATCATGATACCCATACCAGCACCCATAATACCAGATTTTTTTACATCTTTAGATGCGGTACTTAGAGTATGCTTTGCCGCTGCATCCGTTATTACATCATGACCTGCTAATACAGATGTTCCTGCGGTACTCACGATATTAGAAGATGTAAGTGTCACATCGTTATTAGCACCTACCACTACAGTATGACCACTGACTGTACTCATTAATGCATTTGTAGATTCATCATTTGTTTTGATTTTAGTCTCCTTTTTATTAAGGAGGCCTTTTTCTTTGTATTTTAACGCAAATGCATCTTTAGACTCGCTATAGCCATTTTCAATGGATACATCATTTTCACCAATTACTTTTACCGCCCCAGAATCACTGCTAACAGTCAAATTACGAGCCTTAATATCATTTTTGGCGCCAATAGATACATTTCCACCAGCCTCTATTGTCGTTCCTAGTTCAGTTTGACGATAGGTTCGTAAATAATTATCCCCATCTTGAGTCATATCTTTTTTAGCAGTAAGAATATCTGTAGTACTATTAATATCATGTCCAGCGGTAATAGTGATAGCCCCTTCTTTACCTAATGCTTCAATAGTTGCACCACCTAGGTTTACGTCATTGCCAGCAGATACGATCATAACGCCTGTATCACCGCTTATAGCAATACCCGCCGTTTTATGTAAAACATCTTGGTTTGTTAAATGCTCAATAGAATTGTTAAAAGTGATATTCTCTTTTGCTTGTAATCCTACAGCATCACGACCAACAATTTGACCTTGTTGGTAAATAGTTGTATCCGATTGCAAACCAACTTTGTCTGCATTAATATGACCGTTATTAATAATATCTTGATTAGATGCGAGAACTACTGTTTTACCCTGAATAACACCTTCATTATGAATACGTTTCTTTGCATTCATAACCAATGTATTAGCACTTATTAGTGTTCCATCAGTATGTAACTGTAAACCATTGCTTTGTTTAAGGTATACCTTAGGATAGATCACCTCAACAGGTTTTCCCTCTACCATAACAATATCTTTTACAAGCCAGACCATATCACTAGTTAAACTAGCTGCTTGTTCTGCTGTCAGTGCTACACCTGGAGCAATACCGTGTTGTTTAGCATAGACAATACCGGCATCCATGAGCGCTTTAAATTGACTTTCGTCATCTGTATACCCATCAAGGAATCTATACCCTGTTCCAAATACAATCTGCTGTCTAACCAAGGTCTGCTCATACAAACCATCACCTAGTCGTTTTTCGATATTTTCAGGCTTTGTTTTCATCTCTCGATACATATAATCGGAAGATAAAAAGGCTTTTTTATTCGTAAATTGCGGATCTGTTTCAACTACATAGTTAGCAGTGCTTTCAGGATGTATTCTATACAAAGATTCTGTAGGCAATGCCAAAATATTAGTTCCTGCAGTTGGTTTAGATGCATCATTGCTGCTATCTTGTGCAAATGGATTTAAGAAGTCTTGTACCTCTTTACGGTGATTATCCCCTACCTCACCTTTTGCCTTACCATTTTTGTCTTCTTTCTTAGCCACCCCAAGTGATATTGGATTTTCTTTATTTACTTGTGGAGTCATAAATACTTGACCCTTATAACCTCTTCGTCTAGATTTATGTGGCCATCTTCTTTTATAGGTATATGAAGCTTCTGTAGTACCAAATGTATTAGTCACTTCTTGATTTTCTTTTGCTACTTGATCAATAGCACCCGTAGTAGTTAATGTACCACCTACAACCATTTGACTATTTTCATTAGTACCATTTCCCGTGAATGACAGATCCCCACCAAAGCGCACAACACCTGGCGTACTATTTTTCACCTCTTCTTTAGAGGTCATTGTTTTATTTCGAATAATAGTATAATTGTCTATTTTTTCATTAGCTACTCCGGAAATTTTTTGGTTATGTAATTCAGCCTTTGCATTATGAGCTTTAATTTTTTCATTTAATGAAGCTAAAATTGGCTTATATTGTGCATCCCACGCTTCTTGTTCAGGACCTGACGTTAGTGGGCGCTCTGTTGTCATAGATGTAATGCCAAACTCTTTAAAAATAGGATCATCATAAGCGTACGAAGGTACTTGTGTACCAATATATTCTGCTGGAATTAACTCTTCACCTGCCGCTTGCTCTTCTGGCGTAATTTGTTCTACCGTAACATATTCTGCAGCCTCATATATTGGCATTGGGGATTTTCCGTAACTATGGAGTGCGCCATAGCCACTATTTAAAGAAGTAAATTCAGACTTTTTAAAAACTTGACCATGCTCACTATGATTTTTATCTGTAATCAGGATTTGATCTTCTTGCTCTGTCAGCATAGCGTCATTACTTGCACCAGAAAGACCTTTTTCAATTTCAGGGCTAACACGTTTTGCTGTAAAGGAAGAGTTCTTATTTTGGTAGTCTTTACTTCGGATGACACCTTTTCCAATTCCCTCAATAGTACCACCGATATTGTGCAAAGTGTCTCGACCATCCAATGTCATAGTGCCACCACTATACACAAGAGACTTCTCTCTATTCAAGATAGAATCCGCCTCAATAGTTACATCATCTCGACCTGCAACAGTACTCCCTTTATGAGCAGATAATTCCTCTTGTACTAACTTAACAATCTTAAGCTTTTCATCATATACTTGGGATAGTTCTTTGATTCGGTTCAAATATTCATCTTGTTCAGTTTTTGATGTAAAAGCTGTAGTATCTATAGCATAAGCTGCTTCAAGCTTATCCTCTGCTGCTTTCATATCTGCCATAGCAGCATCTAATTTAGATTCTAACGCCACATTCTTACGATTTTCCAGTACCTCAGTTTGTATCGCTACTTTTCCACCATAAATGCGACCATTCTCTATATTATGTACTTCTTTACTATTAATTCTAGTAGTACCACCAGATACAATCACTGCGTCAGTATTACGAATAGTACCTGCCTCAACAGACAAGGAGCCATTACCTGTCACAGCGCCTTGAGTATTGGCACCAGCTGCCATTGTATTTTTGTTAGTTAAAGTTTCTTCTACCTTAATATGTCCATTTTTAACGGATGTAATATTCCCTGCATTAATTAACTCTTTTGTTTCTAAATCCAAGTTTCCACCTGAAGCAATTGTCTTTATATTCTGTATAGAATTTGCTTTAGCCACGAGACTTGTATCGGATTGAAGCGTACCATTAACAGATAGATGACCATTAGCATCTACTGAAACAGACTGAGACCCTGCAACTACACCATTAAGATTAACACCTACACCAGCTTCAGTGCCAACCATAGTAATATGATTAGCATACATCCCACCTACTGCAGCCACATCTAATCCAATCATTGGTTTTGTTTCAACAGTTGAAGACTCTAAAGCTGTAGCCTTTAAGTTGTTAGCATCAATGTGATTTTGTCCGGTACGAGTATTAAGTTTGTTTGCCCAAACCCCTGCATTTACATTAATAGTTCTTGCCAAGATAGATACAGAATCTGCACCTTTTCCATCAAGACCTTTGCCTTCAATAGCAACTTTCCCTTGTTCTACGCGGTAATTTTGTAAATTTCCAGCACCATTTAATTCTGCTCTACCTGTAGTTAACACAGCATGATCTGCATTAAGGAACCCACCACCATTAACTGTAATGCCGTTAGGATTTGCGACCACAACTGAAGCTCTTTGCCCCGCCACTTCTAAATAACCATTCATAGATGTCGGTGTACCTGATGTAACTTGGTTTACGATAACCTTTGCAGTACCATTCACCATGTTACTATTACCTTGTACATAACCAGCAAGTTCTGTTTTACTCGTTACATATGAGTTATTTAAAATAGCCCCTTGTTTCTCTACATTAAATTGCTCATATTTATTCATAGAGACGCCCTTATTAGTGGGTGCCGTAATATTAATTAAAGGTATCTGATTAGCAGTTTCCTGAACTAATGGTCGTTCAGTAATAACAGCATTATTATCTGGCATAATTGGCGAAGCCAGTACCATCGATTGAGATGCTACAAACACCCCAAAACTTAGCCAGGATACAATCTTACGCCCTAGTGTACGTCGTTCTTGATTCGTTTTACACATATAACTCTCCAATTATATAAATAATAGTTCAACACTTATTAAGTCTTAATTATATTTAGATTAGAATCTATATCCTACGGTAAAACCGCTATAAAACTTCTTCGTATGATATCCTTGTGGCTTATATAAAGGTGTGCTGATAAATGCATCAAATAATAAACCTGATGCATAATTACCTCTTATACCGATTGCAGTACCTGCAATGGCTTTACCTACCAATTTTTCTGCACTTTTACCATATACCGCGCCTACATCTAAACCAAGATATACTTCTGTATTAAGATGAGGAATAACAGAGACTACCTCATTACGTAAATACCACCCACTATCACCCATAAGTGTATATTCACCATCAAAACCATAGACACTATACCGATTACCAATATTTATAGTGTCTACACTATATACCCTTTTACCGCCTTGTACCCATTGTCCATGAAATGAAGATGTAAAGGATGCAGGACGATGGCCCATAACAAATGGCTTACGATAATCGACATCAGCAAGCCACATATGATATCTAGATGTAGGCCCCCCCATTGCAACAGATGCTGTATGTTCGGGCTGTGCACCAAATGCACCAATGCCCCATTGAAATCCTAAACGAGAATACAAGGTAGCATTACCAATATATTTACGATTAGAAACACCAAACTCCATTGAGGTAGTACGTAATGCTTGCACCGGAATTTCCGTATCATTAACAAAGCGATGATTATGACGTGTACTGATAGAAATATCAAATGCACGTTTCTCACGCTGTGTACGAGACCAAACATGATTCCATTTTGCCTTTATAGTAGTTGACTTACCACTATATGTGAAGTCATATGGATTGGACTGTATCATTTGATGATATCGTGATTTAGAAAAACTAAAACTAAAGGTATCCTTTCCATGAGGTATAATATAATTAAGACTGGCTGCACGAGTTCCTTTTATACTACCTGATCCACTAAGATCACCTGATAATGACATAGTAAATGTATCATTAGCTCTAAAAACTTGATCAAAAGAGGTAGTAAAGCTACCTTGATATATCCCGGTTGATTCCAGACCACTATTATCAATACTAATCGATCCATATACTGGCTTTTCTTGTTTGATTGATAGCTCAATAACAGATGTACCTATAGCTTTACCTGGGAGTAACTTCATTGTCACGGATTGAGATGATACACGTTTCATCTGCTCAAGACCTTGTTCAATATCACGGATATTAAGTATATCTCCAGGTCGTACAACTAAGGCAGTTCGCCAAGGTCCATGAGCCGAAGACTCACTATAACGGATATCTTCCACTCGACCAGGTATAACCATCAATTGTAATATTCCATCATTTAAATTTTGTTCTGGAATATAGACTTGAGATGTTACAAACCCCTTATCCAACAATTTACGTTGAAAGGCATTACGAATATTAGTAATATCTGATACAGTTACATTTTTTTGCTCATACTTGTGGGTAAGCTTATTTAGAAAAGATAATTCTTTAGGCATACCATCTAACTGTATTTGTTTAATATAAAAAGACGCACCATTCTGATCAGAAGGTACGTCTATAAGTGCCGGCTCACTAGCAACAGTCTCTACACGCTCTTCATCTAAGCGTAAGCTACGTTCTCGTTGAGTATCCCGGTCTTGTTGTAATTGCTCTTGTTGAGCTATAGGTATAATTGGATCAGTAGCCTGAACCATTAAAGGCATAGATAGACTATATATACCTAAACTCAGAAGAACTAAGTGTTTTTTATTCACGAAACTCTCCTATAAACATACTCAAATAGCACCAATCATGATAAGTTCATGAAATACGTATCATCAGAATAGCATAATTAAAGTTTTGTTGTAAAGTATAAATATATTTCTTCTTTTTAGTTTTATAAAATTAAAATTCATAATATAATATTCATATATCCATGTTATATTACCAATTATGATTTATCGTGACGTTTTATACACAATGGAGGTTACCATGAAATTAAAACAACTGATTTTGTCCGGTATAGCCGTTGGAGCGCTAGCTTTCACAAGCGGAATGGTACAGCCTGCACAGGCAGCAGTCGGTATGGATACGCCTGCACCGACGCAAAGTTTAAAGAGACCTGCATCAGTAACGACACAGCATTATATCAATGTTGATGGCATATTATTGGAGCCCATAGATAATAAACCAAATGTTATCTATGTTGACGGTCAGCCACTCGTAGCGTTACGTCAAGTATCAGAAGCATTAGGTTATAAAGTGTCTTGGGATGCCCCTACAAAAACGGCATTAATCGATATGAACATTGCTACCTTAGCAGTACAACCAGACTCTAAACAAGTCGTGCGCAAGGGTAAACTGCAAATCATCAACCTTGATACATCCGAATCTTTACTTCCTGCAGCACGTATGGTAGACGGAATTCTGTATGTAAGTCCGAACGCATTCAAACTCTTGTTAAATGATGTAACCATCAATAAAGACGAAATCTATATCGTTCCACAACAAAGTCAATTGGCCACTGATTCTAACACGCAAAAAGGCAAACGAAACGGTATCGAAACATTTTTACCGGATCAAGGAGATAAAGTAATTCCATACGAAGAAAAGGAAACCAAAGAAAAGAAACCTCTTATTACGGTAAAACGAACTAACACCAAAACAGATACCAAAGACACAGAAAATACCGAATATGTACGCTCTAACGGATTAAACAGATAATAAAATCTTTCGTATAGCTATATATAATTTAGCACCTTATAACTTAAAGAAGGCAACTCATCACCATGATGGATTGCCTTCTTTTTATAATTTTTGCTAGTTTATTATTTTTGTTACTTTATATTATTACTTTATTGTTTCTTCTTACTCTTTACGGCTCAATATAGTTTATTACTTACTGTTTTTTAACAGATTATCTAAGCTATCTTTTGCCGAATCCATACTCCGCTTCAGATCCTTCATGGATTCTTTCATGTCCGGCGCTATAAGCCCAGATTTGTCGATGCCCTTTGCAGAGTCAGAAGCACGCCTACTATTTTCTCTAGCTTGTTTCATATCATCTTTAATGCGAGTCATATTTTCATCAATTTCATCAAATGACTCATCATACAGAATGAAATTACTACCCCCGTGAGATGTAATATTAAGCGGCCCCATCGTAAGTTGTCCATCATCGATACGCAGAGCATCCGTAGTAATAGTGGTGATTTTCGTATGTACGTTCACATCGCTAAAGGATAAATGCCGCCCTTTATTGTGAAAGTTTCCCGTAATACTTTGAATTGGAATCAGCATATAGTGCCCTTCACCAGACCAGAAGTTCCCCCATACCTCCATGTCTCGAGGTTGGCCTTCACTTTTAAAGTTCAAATTTGCCGATACAGGCACGAGGAACTCAGGAGCCTTGAGGGCTACACTACTGTCTAAATCCTTTGCTACACCAGTAATCGTATAGGCTCGAGTGTCCAAATTATATACACCCTTAGCCTCCAATTTACCGCTGTATACATTGGCACTAACGTTTTCAAAATTCAAAATACCATCTTGGTACGTCACATCTCCTACTACATTCTCAAAAGTAAGTGCGGGGATGCGTAAAATAGGCATCGTCACACGACCTTTAGCAAAAGGACGGTTAAAATCACCTGTTACCTTTGTAAGCAAGGTCATGGCATCATGAATATTCTCACCAAAGCCTAGGGATGATGGATCCACCCCTTTCACATCAAATTGTAGATCCAGTTGAGGCATGCGATGCTTTAAAACATCCTTTAAATCTACACGACCTTTTAATACGAGACCATCCCCTATGGCAGTACCACCAAATTTGCCCGTCTCCATATCGATACGAATCGCTCGCTTACTATCAAGATCAATTTTTGAGTTTACATTCTTTATCACATAATGGCGATTTCTATTAAAAACCTCTAACTGACTATTTCTAAGTGTAATCTTAAGATCTAAATGTTGACCTTGCCAATTAAAGTTACGTACTTTCTTACCTAGTTCCTCTTGCCGTTCTTGTGTGGTCTTTTTAGGTGCTTTTGGACGAGGCTCTACCTCATTAATTGGTTTATTTACATCTGGAGATATGGGCGCGAAATCCAACCGATTATTATCGTCCAAATCAATGACTATAACCGCATCATCTAATTCAATGCCCTTGATAGCAGAGGATTTAAAGTTACGTGTCACCACATCCCACATATTGACGCGGACTTTCCCGCTTGGTGCATTGAACAACTCATGCCCTTCTGGATCCTTCCAAACAAGGCCTGTAAAAGTCAGAGTCCCCCACGGGGTAGCAGATAAACTTTCAACAGTAACCGTACCGCGCATCAAAGTTTGTCGAGCCATAACCTCATTAAAAATAACGCCCATTCCACGACTAGCAATGGTTGCTAGTACAAAGACTATAATCGCTCCAATGGCAAGAAAAGCAGCAATGCCTTTTAGGCCTTTCTTATACAATTGTTTATATTTTGTCCAATAAGACCGTATATAATGTTTCATAGCCCTATTATAACATGTTCAAATAACAATACCCATGTGGTGTTGCCTGTATCAATCATATTGACCATAAGAAACTCTTTTCCATACAAAAAGCGCCTTGCTCACAGAAAATTCTGCATGCAAGGCACCGTTACCTAACTATTTTATAAAAAAGGCAGCAAATTTATAGATTAAAAGTGCACTCACAAATGTGAGTGCACTTTATATATTACAATAATCAATCTTATGCTTTTACTTCTTTACCGTATTTTACAAGGCTTTCAGCTTCGATTTCAGCTTGAGTCCGATAGTCTTGAGGAATATTGGACAAGCGAATCCAGCTACGTATAGCTTCAATTAATACGATAAGGATCATGAGGAACATAGCGGCACTAAATGCTACTAGAATCCATTTACCAGCAGGAATATAGCTGTAGAATACATTTTCATAGTCTGCAGCGATAGCCACGATAGCCATTAAGATACAAGGAATACCTGTTACCCAAGCATAGCGTTTGCGGCCAAGTCTCATAATAACTGTAGTACCTACGGCCAATGTCATGGTACCTAATAATTGGTTAGATACGCCGAATAGAGGCCAGATAATACCGATGTTACCTTGTAGAACTAGGTAGCCCCACAAGATACAAATTAAAGCGGCACAACCATACACACCAGGAGCCCAGTGTTGGTCGTTGAATTTAGGATGGAAATGACCTAATAATTCTTGAAGTAAGTAACGACCTACACGAGTACCAGCATCGATTAATGTCATGATGAACAATGCTTCAAACATGATACAGAAGTGATACCAGTAACCCATCAAGTGAGCCATGTTAGGCAATCTGGAGAAGATATGAGCCATACCTACTGCAAGGGATACGGCGCCACCAGGACGGTGCATCAAGTCTTCACCAACCATTGCAGACAATGCTGGCAATTCATGGACTTGAAGGCCTAAAGCTTTGAAAGACTCAACTGTGGAGTTAATCGCAAAGTAATCATCTGGATGCAATGCAGTGGCAGCAATCAACGCCATCATAGCGATGAAGCCTTCTGTTAACATCGCACCATAACCGATAGGTAAAATTTCTTTTTCATTAGTAAGCATTTTAGGTGTTGTACCTGTAGCAATAACAGTATGGAAGCCAGATAACGCACCACATGCGATAGTAATGAAGATGTAAGGGAATACGGAACCTTTCAATACAGGACCGCCGCCCCAGATGTAAGGAGTTACAGCTGGCATTTGAATTTCAGGCATTACAATGATAATACCAAGAGCCAATGCACCGATTGTACCGATTTTAAGGTATGTGGACAAATAGTCACGAGGAGCAAGTAACAACCATACTGGCAATGCAGCTGCAAAGAAACCATACACAGCAAGCATAATTTCAATGGTTTGCAAGTCGTATGTGAACCAAGATGCATATTCGCTAGCCGCTATATTTGGGCCGTAGATGATAGCTGCGAAGATTAAGGCTACCCCAATAATAGTCGCCTCTTGGATTTTACCAGGACGCAACCATTTCAAATAAATACCAATAAAAATAGCGATTGGAATGGTAGCAAATACGGAGAAGAATCCCCAAGGAGAGTTATGCAATGCATTAGCTACTACTACAGCCATACCAGCAAGGGTAATGATCAATAGGAATAAGGTAGCGAGCATAGCACCAAAACCAGCAAGTTTACTGATTTCTTCGCGAGCAATATCCGCAATCGATTTACCATCGTAACGAACGGAAGCAAACAAGATAACCATATCATGTACAGCACCGGCTAATACGGAACCAATTAGGATCCATAATGCCCCAGGCAAATATCCAAACTGTGCTGCGATAACAGGACCTACAAGTGGACCTGCACCAGCAATTGCTGCAAAGTGATGACCAAAGGTTACCCATTTGTTGGTTGGCACGTAATCGTGACCATCATTGTGAACCATAGCTGGCGTTGGACGATATTGATCCAATGTCAGTACCTTAGCCGCTATAAAAGCCCCATAAAAGCGGTACGCTAAAATTAGAATACACGCGGAGGCAATAACTAAGTAAATACCATTCATAACCATATAAACACCTCCAATAATCACGTGACATGGAGTATATGAATATTACTGATAAAACTTATGTATCGTATCCATGCCACAATGGCTTCCTAAAATGTTAGTACTTACAACATTATTGTATAACTAATCAACAAGGTGTCAATTATTAATTTCTCATTTTGAAAGTTAAGTATAACTATAAAGCATAATAACGGCATTCTCTACCTATGAGATGCCGTTATTATCCTAGATATATTGGTTACTGAATGACTTATTCCTATCTGTAATGAAAGATAGCTATATCCCTATTCTCCTGCTGCTCTATAAGTTTTTGTAATAGTCCCAAATGTACGCAACAAATTTAGACCTACGACACCGCTTTTTTCAGGATGGAATTGCATTCCATATACTCTACCTCGTTCTACAATGCCAGGTACATCGATACCATAATTTGCAGTAGATGTGATATATTCAGAATTTGTATCCACATAATAGGAATGAACGAAATATGTATATTGATCATCTACATTGCTAAAAGCACTATGAGGCTGGTGTACTACATTTTTATTCCAACCCATATGAGGCACGCTAAGGCCAAGGTTGCGAGGAATTTCTTTTACCTTACCGGGAATAAGGCCTAAACCGGGCGTTGGGCCGTATTCTTCAGATTCTTCAAATAAAAGTTGCATGCCTAAACAAATACCTAATAAAGGTATTTCACGTTTTACTACTTCATAGATGACATCGACTAAACCACGTTCTTTTAGAACTGCCATCGCCGGTGCATATGCGCCTACACCTGGCAAGAGAACACTATCAGCATTTAATATAGTCGCCGAGTCTGCCGTTAGCACTGCTTCAAGACCAATGTAAGCTAAGGCTTTCTGGACATTGAAGGTATTCCCTGCATCATAATCTATAATGGCAATCATAATAAACTCCATTCTATAGGGTAAAACACGATAAGATTAAACAAAACGTATTACGAATTGTATGTTATTCTATACGAATTAATTCATGAAGTCTCTTAATATCTTACGCATAATATCCCCATCTTGAGACATGGGAATCGTAAGACGTAACCATCCTTCTCGTTGACCTCGGCGCACTTGGTAACCTGATTTAAGCCAAGCATCTGCAAGACCCTCTGCATCAGGCGCTGCAAAGAAAATAAAATTAGCCTCACTCTTATAGTAGTGAATACCTAGCTCATCAAAGAGGCTTTCCCATTTTGCCCGTTCCTCTGCATTTTGAGAGACCGTTCTCGCCACGAATTCTTGATCACCGAAAGCGGCTTCTGCAGCCACTTGAGATAAGGTATTCAAATTGTACGGCAAGCGAATGGTTTGCATATAATTTGCCAATTCTATAGGTGTCATCATGTAGCCTACACGGTAGTTAGCAAGGCCATAGGCTTTCGAGAAGGTACGCATGATAGCCACATTAGGGAATTCATCCAATAGCGCACGTGCCGTAGGAACTGCTACGGAGGTAACAAAATCGATATACGCCTCGTCTATGATGACCAAGGTTTCCTTTGGTATAGCTGCTACAAATTTACGGATATCTTCAACAGACTCATAGGTACCCGTTGGATTATTAGGATTACAAATCCACACGAGGCGTGTCGTTTCATCTACAGCTTTCACGAGAGCAGAAAAATCATACTGTCCCGTTTCAAAATCAGCTGGCACCTCGCGGATCTCAGCACCTTCCACGAGGCCATTCAAGGCATATTCCGAGAAGGCTGGCACGCTTACTACGATGGAGTCACCAGCGGTAATCAATGTTTTATTGACCATGGCGATGACCTCATCGAGACCTACGCCGATGACGAGTTGCTCAGGTTGTACTTGCCAGTAGTCAGCGAGTTTCATACGCAAATTGGAGGCGTTGCCATCCGGATAGTAGTTGGCATCATTATGGGTTACATAGCTAAGGATAGCCTCCCGTACCAATGGCGATGTACCGTAAGGATTTTCATTCGCCGACAAGCGCACCAATCGCTCTACACCAAGGCGCTCTTTCACCGCTTCAGCCGGCTCCTCAGGTATATAAGGTTTCAATGTGCGAATTATCTCTTTCATAGGCTATCCTTTCTATCTATTCCTTAACGCATATAACTCATATAACACTTAAAAAACACATATAAACTCCACCAGAGCTCATATGTCTGAGCTCATAATAGGATATACATTATAAATTTGTAATTTCTGGGCGATCCGTAGTCTTGCTAACAACCCCTTCACGGCTCGCAAGCTCTGCTTCAATGGCTTCGTATGGAATATTTTTCTCCGCTAATAACACGAGCAAGTGATATAACACGTCTGCTGTTTCGTAAATCAGCTCCTGTGGATCTTCATTTTTTGCGGCGATTACTACCTCTGTAGCCTCTTCACCAACTTTTTTCAAGATTTTATCGAGCCCATTGTCGAATAAATAATTCGTATAAGAACCTGCCTTTGGCTGTACCTTGCGATTTTTAATAATTTCGTATAATTCGTTCAGTGTTTGCTGTGCCATGTTTAACTCCGTTCTACTTCATTAAAGAAACAGCTTGTGCGCCCTGTGTGACAGGCAGGTCCTTCAGGCTTAACTTGAATGAGCAAAGTATCGCCATCACAATCTAGGGCCATGCTCACCACGTGCTGCACATTACCGCTAGTGCCACCCTTATGCCATAACTCTTCACGAGACCGAGACCAAAACCACGTTTCCCTTGTTTCTAGTGTTTTGTGAAAGCTTTCTTCGTTCATCCAAGCCACCATGAGGACGTCCTTAGTCTCCGCATCCTGCACAACCGTCGGCAACAAGCCATTTCCTTTTTCAAAATCCGGTTTCATATTCTATCCTTTATTAAAAGTAATCACCAATCTGTTATCCTATATTAGCTTGTATCTCTATCTATTTCTATTCTATTTATCTATAAACAAACTATTTAACGGACTCTGAACATATAGACTAGTAAAGAACTTACGAGAGATAATAATTTCTTAAATCTGTTTTAGCGTACTGTAATTCCGTGAGCTCGTAGTGCTTGTTTAAGTTCAGGAATTTTAACTTCTCCGAAGTGGAATATAGATGCCGCCAGTGCACCGGTAACGCTGGTTTGCTTAAAGAGATTTATAAAATCCTCAACCTTACCTGCCCCTCCAGAGGCGATGATAGGTACATTTACGACGGACTCTAGAGCCTTATATAGTTCAATATCAAAGCCGGATTTCGTGCCATCTTTGTCCATACTTGTCACTAATAACTCTCCTGCTCCACGAGCTACGGCCTCTTTAGCCCAGTCTAGAGCTTTCCACTCTGTACGCTTGCGACCTCCGTGAGTATAGGCATACCATTCGCCAGTTTCGTCATCGGTTTTCACGTCGATGGCTACTACCATACATTGATTGCCAAACTTTTGAGCTCCTTCTGTGATGAGCTCAGGGTTAGCGAGAGCCGCGGAGTTCAAAGATACCTTGTCCGCACCAGCTTTCAACAAAGCCGTCATATCATCAACACTCTTTATGCCGCCCCCCACTGTGAGTGGCATAAAAACTTGTGTGGAGATTTCTTGTACCACATCGCGCATAGTAGTCCGCGCATCAACGGTGGCCGTAATATCTAAGAATACCAGCTCATCCGCTTGTTGCTGCTCATAGGAGGCCGCAATGTCTACTGGACTGCCTACGTCTACGAGATTTACAAAGTTAACCCCTTTTTTTACCCGCCCATCATCTACATCAAGACAAGGGATAATCCGTTTCGCTAACATAAAGCTCCTTTCCATCGAATGTCACTCAATATATTCCATTGGTTGCGGTCAATAATTAATTTAAGAGCATCACAGTCATTTCTATTATTTCTGCTGATTGTACTCGGCGATTTCCTCTAGTGTAATCGAGCCCTCGTAAAGAGCCTTACCAACAATACTATCCATAACGCCTTTTTGTTCTAGCGATTTAATATCCCCTAGATTACGAACACCCCCAGAGGCAACGATGCGTGCTATAGGGAATTCTTTTTGCAAATTCCCAAGTAACTCTTCATTGGCGCCCTGCATCGTACCGTCTCTGTCTACATCGGTAACGATGAAATACTTTGCCCCACCTTCAACCATGGCACCAATTAAATCAGGCATCGGCACGTCCGATTGGTCGAGCCAACCTTCAGCGGCGACCTTGCCATTTTTTCCATCTACACCGATAACGATGCGCTCCGCACCGTATTCAGCGATAACCTGCTTCGTAAGTTCCGGATTTTTAAGCGCTACAGATCCTAAGATAACCCGATCTACGCCCAAACTCAAATAGAGGTCAACAGCCTCTTTATCTCGGATGCCGCCTCCGATTTCAAGGATACCTGTGAAAGCTGCACGCACTGCTTTTACAATGTCTACATTTACAGGCTTGCCCGCCTTGGCACCATCTAAATCGACGAGGTGCAAGGCTCCCACTTTAGCCGCTTCATATTGTTTTGCTTGGGCCACTGGATCTGGATTGATGACCGTTTCCTGCGCGAAATCGCCTTTATACAGGCGAACACTGCGCCCATCTTGTAAATCTATAGCTGGAAAAATCATACATTCTCCTTTATTAAATAACGCCCTTTGTAGAGTTAACCCCTTGGATATCCAGATTGATAGTAACTGCTTTGCGCAATGCACGACCCGTTGCCTTAAACATACTTTCAATAATGTGATGTGTATTGCGACCATACAAATTGCGCACATGTAAGTTCATAGCAGCGCTCATCGCAAGAGCTTGGAAGAAGTCCTCCACCAGCTCTGTTTCAAAGTTGCCACCTAAAACCGGCGTACTCCATTCCCCTTGGAAAACGAGGTACGGGCGACCACTCAAATCGATGACAACTTGCGTCAATGCTTCATCCATAGGGACCCAAGCATCGCCATAGCGCTCGATACCAGCCTTATCGCCAAGGGCTTTCACCAAGGCCTGCCCTAAGGCAAGTCCAACGTCCTCAACTGTATGATGAGCATCCACATATGTATCTCCCTTTGCCTCTACCACAAGGCTAAAACGGCCGTGCTTCGCCAATAGCGTCAACATGTGGTCAAAGAAGCCTATTCCGGTCGAGATGGAGCTTGTTTGTGCCCCATCAAGGGTAATTTCTACTGTAATATCTGTTTCTTGAGTGGTGCGTTGCACCGTGCCTGTGCGTATCATAACGACCTCTATACTTCAAATCTATTTTTATAATCTATATTTCTAATCTATATTTTCACTGTATATTTTAAATACACATATAAATATAGATGCCAAATCTATTTTCTAATATTTTTTATAATCTATTTTTCAAATCGTACTTCGATGGCACGAGCATGCGCTTCGAGACCTTCCGTACGAGCCAATGTAGTAATGTGTTTTGCCACTTCTTCTAAACGTTCTTTTGTAAATTGTGTGAAAGATGTACGTTTCACGAAATCATATACGCCTAACGGAGACGAGAATCGCGCCGTACCACTAGTAGGCAATACGTGGTTTGTACCACCTACATAATCGCCCAACGGCTCAGACGCATAAGCGCCAAGGAATACAGAGCCTGCATTTTGAACGAGGCTCATATAGTTCATTGGATCCGGCAATTGGATTTCCAAATGCTCTGGCGCCACTTCGTTCATTACGGTAAACATATCTTCAATGCTGTCCATAATAGCAATGTAACTGTTGTTTTCAATAGCTGGACGAGCGATGCTTTCACGAGGTAACAATTTAAGTTGACGTTCCACCTCATCAGATACGGCATTTGCTAAACTTTCACTAGTAGTCACCATAATAGCGCGTGCACGAGGATCATGTTCTGCTTGAGATAACAAGTCTGCTGCCAAATGAACTGGATTTGCGCTGTCATCGGCGATAACACCGATTTCACTTGGGCCCGCAATCATGTCGATATCGACTTGGCCAAATACTTGACGTTTCGCCGTAGCCACGTAAATATTGCCAGGACCTACAATTTTATCTACCTTTGGAATCGTTTCCGTACCATAAGCGAGGGCCGCCACACCTTGGGCACCGCCCACTTGATATACCGCATCAACGCCGGCAAGCTTTGCAGCACCTAATACGGCAGGATTAATGCCATCCTTTTGAGGCGGCGTAACCATGATGATTTCTTTTACGCCTGCAATCTTTGCGGGCAAAGCAGTCATGATAATGGTCGAAGGATACGCGGCTGTACCTCCAGGAACGTAAAGACCAACACGAGCCAAAGGAATGACCTTTTGACCACGGATGATACCCGGTGTATCCATATCCACAAAACCCTGCTCGATTTCACGGCTGTGGAATTCTGTAATATTCGCCTTTGCCTTTAATAATGCGGCTTTCAAATCATCAGATAAAGACTCATAAGCTGCGTCGATTTCCTCTTGAGGCACCTTGAAATCTTCAATGGAAACACCGTCAAATTTTTCAGAATACGATTTGAGCGCTGCATCACCGTTAGTGCGGACATCAGCAATGATATCGTACACCCGACGTTCAATCTCCATATCTGTGGTTTGCTGTGTGTAATTCCGTACGATAGCAAGCATCGCCTCTAATGATTCCTTATATATTTTCATCTGTCATCCTTCTTCCTACTTGAGCTATCCATATTGCTAGTTAAATATATGATTCACTCTACATCTTATTTATTAATTTTTATTAATTGCTTCTGAAAGCTGATCTATGAGTTTAAAAATGGTATTTCGCTTTTGTTTTAATGCTAATGGATTTGCTACTAAGCGTGTAGATATGGGCTGTAGCCAATCGAAGATTTCTAGATTGTTTTCACGCAAAGTGGTACCCGTTTCCGTAATATCTACGATAGCATCTGCTAGTCCTACAAGTGGGGCCAGCTCAACAGAGCCTTCAATTTTGATGATTTCTACATCTTGAGCTCCAAAGTATTGTTTTGTAACAGTTGGATATTTCGTACCAATTCGTTGACGACGGCCTTCTTTAGGGTCATAGCCTGCTAAAGAAGCCAAGATAAATTGGCATTTACCCGTTTGTAAATCAAGCATTTCATAGCTCGTATCGTCTTGTTCATCTAATACATCACTGCCGACGATACCGAGGTCCACAACGCCGTTTTTCAAATACGTCGTTACATCCGGCCCTTTTGCGAGGATGACCTCCATAAAATCGCCCAAAGAAATAATAAGTTTACGTGCCTTATTATGTAATGATTCACAATCTACGCCACAGGCTTCTAGGAGAGGAATAAAATCCTTTTCTACACGGCCCTTCGTAAGAGCGATGCGTAATGTATCGTTATCCTGCACTTTGCTTTCACCTTGCAAGGTAATATCAGTCAAGACATCAATGTTGAAAGCCATCCCAACGGCCGGCATCGGTGTACCATCAAAGCTAGATAACAGTCCATCATAACGACCACCACTGACGATATATTGAGACACGCCGTCCACATAACCTCTAAAGGTAATACCTGTGTAATAAGATTGAGGCGGTTCTGTAGACACATCAATGCGAACCTGTTGACCAGTTGCTTCCACTTGATTTGCCATATCTACGAGATTATCTAAAATGCGCTGCGCCGCTGCTGGCAAGATAATTTGATTAAGCTCATCCTTTATATCTTGAACCGTACCAAACAAGCGAGGCCATACAGTTAAGAAAGGATATAGCGCACTATTTTTAAAGTCAGAAATCAACTCATTATATCGTGGCAAGTATTTAGTGAATAACGCCTCTAAGAGCTCCGCTTTTTCATCATCTCTGAGTCCTAGAGCATCAGTAATAGCACGAGAAAAACGAGCATCCCCAATTTCAAGCAATAAATTGTTGCCCAACTGAGCTTCGTTCACCTCTTTAATAATCTTGAAACACTCTTGCTCAGCCTCAAGCCCTTCGTAGCCTACCATCTCGATGCCACCTTGCGTCACTTGGTTAACATCGCCACGGTGCTTTTTATTTTTCATAAATACATCGCCCAAGTAGTAGAACGTGCGAGGCAATTCAATATTTGTAGTCGCTAAGAAACGACCGATAGGCATGGTCAAATCAGGACGAATTACGACAGACACTTCAGAACTATCCATGAATTCGTACATATGTTGACCGCGCCCCATTGCATAGCCATTGAATACATCTTTGTACTCTACGAGAGGCGTAGAGATCTTTGTGTATTGACGATTTCGACAAAGACCGAGTACATATTGACTCACATCATCCTTGCGCTCTGCTACGATCCCTATATCATCACGGAACCCCGTAGGTAATTGCTGCTGTACCATCGTAAACATCCTTTCTATCATTTCGTCTTATTAGTTCTCTTGTCTATGAAAGCATCATATAACTAGTATTAAATGCGTTATATAAATCTTCTATTTACTATGAGAAAAATTCTACCTATATCGATACTTTTCTATTTTATCGCTTTATCTAGCTAAAGTATGAAACTATAATATAACGGTTCTATAGAATTGTCAATAGAACCGTTAATATTTCATGTATTTACTATAATAATGATTTTATACTAGCCCCAAACATTTTCTATATCTGCCACACTATGTGCATCAGATCCCAATACAAATGGCACACCGATGATAGCCGCCATGCCTTGAATGAAGCGACTTGGGTACATTTCACGGCAGTCAGGTTTGAAGAAGCCGCTCATGTTGTAGTCTAGCTCGCGACCTTGGACGCGCATAATATGCAAAATATCGCTCACCACCTGCGCATTGCGACGATCTAAATGACGTTCAAAGCCAAAGTGATGTTGGTATTTCTTGATTAAATCAAAGTGGCCTATACGTTTAGGTGTATATTCACCGAGGTCAGCACGCACGGCTTGGCGCACGGTGGAGTAATATTTGTAATATAACTCATATTGTTTTTCGATCCACGGCCCAAAACCTTTTTCGAATTCTTCAGGACTGTAGTCTAAGCAGTAAAAGGCATTATTAACGCCTTCCATAAAGTGAACGGATAAAATATTATCATCCGTCAACGGACCATAACGATCCAAGAACTCTTGAATATCTGATTCAAAGCCTGGAATATAATCGACTTCAAAACCGAGAGAAATATCGATATGTGTGCCATACGCACGTTGTAATTGACGGCCTAGCTCTAAGTAGGTATCAACTTCATTTAATTTCAAAGACGCTGTGTCATAGGCCTTTTTATCGCCACCGTATTCTGCAGCAAAAGCTGTTGGCAATGGTGCATGTTCTGTAAGGCATACCTTTTCAATACGCAACTCGATAGCCTTTTCTATCATCATCGCAGTTCGGTCCCCACTACCATGTGGACACAACTCCGTATGCACATGACCGTCCACGAGACGGCTACGATACTTACTATATCCAACGAACTGCCGTTCATCTTTCATGTTCATTCAATCACCCCTATTCGCCCTAACCCCTGGCGAATCCTTATCTATAATCTATACATCATTGGTATAACGTATTAATTTATATATTTTACTATACTAATTATTATACCAATAATGCGTATGTTTCGGTATCCTGATATTTACCATGTTTGAATCCAACTTGAGGCGTTAGACCACAATAGGTAAAGCCAAATCGCGCGTGTAACTTGGTGCTGCCTTCATTGCCAGCCGTAATAACGGATACCACATTGTGCAATAACGGATCATTTTTTGCTATTTCTAAAATATGAGCCATCAGTTGTGTAGCAACCCCTCTACCGCGATAATCTTGATGGATATAGATAGATAATTCGACGGTACTTTTATAGGCCTCTTTAGGTCGATATGGTGAAAGCGATGCATAGCCTGCTACAATCCCATCAATGGTACCTACCACAATAGGATGGTGCTCATCGCTATGAGCCTCATACCACTCCTGCCACTCTGACAACGTGCGAGGTTCAAGATCAAGCGTGGCTACGCCGTTTACAACCTCATAATTATAAATATCTAAACAAGAGGCTATATCATTCCTTGTAATTGGTCGTATTACTAATTCACTCATAAGTATTCCTCAAAACTGTAGGTATCCTAAAAAATATTATTTCTATTTAACATAATATATAAAAATAGCCCACATACGCAAGAAAAAGGACGAGCTACAACTCGTCCTTTTAATTATATTATTTGATCAGTAAAAAACTAAGCTGCAATAACAAATAAAATAATCGTTACTACCACAAGGCCTGCAATCACAGTATAATCGATTCTTTTCAATCCTACGGATGCAGCAAAGCTGTGTGTGGGGCCACCAAAACCACGTAGCTCCAAGGACAACGCCATTGTTTCGGAGCGTCCCAAGGATTTTAACAGCAATGGTTGAATAACAGATGCATAGGATTTGATGCGCTTAATGAAGTTGCCTTCTAGAGATAAGCCACGGCAAGCTTGCGCCTCTTGTACAGCATGGCTTTCAGCAATGAAGTCAGGCACAAAGCGAAGTGCGGCAGTGAACATAAATGCATATTCGTAAGGAATTTTACATTGTGTTACGAGCGCGGCCGTAAGATCTTGTAATTTTGTAGTTGCCAACAGACCTATAAAGACAAGTGTCATAGCCAACATTCGCAAGCCGGATACGATGGCAGATGTTATATCGCCACTGCCAAGGAATTGGATGAGGCCAAGGAATACAGCAAAGCTAGTTAATGCCAGCACTGCTTTGTGTTGTTTGAACAACAAACCTGCCACAAACAATCCACCAAGCTCTACTACGACTAATGCCAATAGAGATACCCAGTCGCGCAACAGGATGGCCCACACGGATACAGCGAGGGTCATCAAGATTTTTGTTAACGGTACTAAACGTTCCATATGCCCCTCCTATTTTCCGCTCAACTGAGCCACTAACTTGGATTTCAACTCATCCATAGATTTGCAATAACCTAAGGCTGGTACCGCTAATGAAAGTTCTACACTTGGCGGTTTTGTAAGGCCTAGGTCTTGCAATTCATCCGTAGATTTTTTGAATAATTCTTCTGGACTACCGTCAAAGGCAACGGTTTGGTTACCCATGATGATAGCACGGCTACATTCGCTAGCCATGATTTCCATATCATGTGTAATAAGAAGGATTGTGATACCTTCTGAATTAAGCTGACGCAATAATGCTAATAACTCTTTAGTTTCCTTACCATCTTGACCACTGGTTGGTTCGTCAAGGATGAGGATTTTAGACTGCATAGCCAGCGCAGAAGCAATGGCAACACGCTGCTTTTCACCGCGGCGCAATGTTGGAGGATAGGCTTCACGCAAATGGCCGATGCCTGTACGCTCCAATACTTCATCAACGATACGCTTCACTTCGGCTTTACTGCGTCCCAAGGACTCAGGTCCGAAGGCAACCTCTGTGGCTACGGTAGGTCTGAACATTTGGCGATCTGGCTGTTGGAATACGTAGCCGATAAATTGCCCCCGTTTAGACGGTGGCATGGACGTAATGTCTCTGCCGTTATAATACATGTGGCCTTCCCTAGCCTTTTCGAGGCCTACGAGCAAACGCGTAATAGTCGTTTTGCCGCAACCATTACGGCCACCAATAGCGATATATTCGCCTCCTTCGATGGTGAAAGTCACGTTTCGGAAAATATCTACGGATGGCACATAGCCAAAGCGGATCTTTTCAACCTTAAGCATGAGCGCCACCGTCCTTTCCTAGTACATCATCAACACGTTGAACTGGTTGTCTATTTTCTACTATATTAGATTGATCAGCAAGATTATCTACTGTATTTCTTTGATTAACTGGAGAATTGCTTTTACCATGCACCTCGGTTTGAATAGCATGAGCCATTTCAATTTGGTGCAAGCCCTTGATAGCAGACTCGATGCTGAGCCAAGGTTCATCACTGTGGAAGCCGGCTTGTTCTAATTCCATATAGGTTGTAAATACAGATGGCAATGCATCGACATGAATATTGTGCTCGTACATGTAACGAAGCGTAGTAGATACATCGTCATCACAGGCGATAGAACCATTTACCATGAGGGCCATGCGGTTTGCATACGGCAATACAGCATGCAAGTCATGGTCGATAACAACAACGGTAATGCCGTGTTTTTGGTTCAAATCACCTACAAGGCGATATAATTCAGCGGTCCCATCTGGATCGAGAGAGCTAGTCGGTTCATCAAGAACAAGTACAGTTGGGTTCGTAGCCAATACAGAAGCGATAGCTAAACGTTGGCGTTGACCACCAGATAAACTTGTAATCTTGCGGTCTTCTAAGCCTACGAGGCCAACTTGCTTAAACACTTCTTCAGAGCGAGCTTTAATAGTTTCGCGGTCATAACCGCGGTTTTCCATAGCAAAGGCCACTTCTTCACGAACTGTCATCGTTACGAGCTGTGTATCGTAGTCGGCCAGAACTACACCGATATGGTTCGCTAGTTCTGGGATTTCCATTTGCGTAGTCGCATGACCATCAACGAAGACCATGCCTTCTAGACGTCCACCATAGAATTTAGGCACCGCCCCTACCATCGCCATGCAAAGGGTACTTTTACCACAACCAGCAGGACCTGTAACAACGAGGAAATCACCTTCATTTACATCGAGATTGATATTTTCAAGGGATGGTGTAGTCGCCTTAGGATGATAGTAATTTACGTGCTCAATGGATATTTTAGCTTGGCGCTCAGGCAAAATAGTCAAGCGACTATGATCAGATGTCAATTGATCTGCATTTGGCAACATGCCACGTTTAGAGAATAAACGTTGTGCCGGAATATACAAGATTGGTGTAATGGCACCATTCAAGGCCCCTACAATGAGTACCAATGGCCACATGCCGTACATGTACACATTATTTGGCAACCCAAGCACTTGCCACAAAATAGTAACAAAGATACCCCCAGATACAACAGTTGCTAAAAAGCCAGACACGACAGGCGTTAAATCAAAACCACCAATTTTACGGAACTTCATGGACAACATAGCACGCGTTACGAGAGCCGCCGTCAAAGCACCACCTGGCTCAGACAACAAGTTGCCATAAGGAAACGCTGACTTAGACGTCAATACGTTGATGAGGGCCGCCACGAGGCCAATCCCCAAGGTTTGACTCAAACTAGGACGAGTCAATAAAATAGCTACGCAGTACGTAGCAATCGTCCAGTTCGGCGTTACCCCAGCCACACTAGGGCTCACCAAATGCAAAATCGTGCCCAATGCGAGCATCAATGTGCTGACAGTGACCCATCTAAACTGGCCACCCTGCACATGTGTGTACACAAGATCCTGAATCCGTTCCATAATAGCCTCATTTCTATAAAAATATATATGGATTTATTTTATCATTCTTCGAGAATTTGTGAAAGCCTAGAGGCTATCAAGGGACTTCAAGTAAAGTCCATAAAAAAAGCACCATCTATTAATGATAGTGCTTTTAAGAACTAATGTACTTCATCTAATAATATTCTAAGATAATTACGTCTACTGTTTAATATTCTATCAATATAGATAGTCCGATCTAAATAACGGTAAAAACTTAAATAATTATGACAAAGTAAATATCTGTATTCAATTTTACTTCCTAGATTAATCAATAATCGCTGCCCCATTTCTAGAAATATACTCAACGAATCATTCGCAGTTACTATATCCAAAACGGTTTTCTTAGCTAACTCAATATCACCGGTTTCTTCTTCTATAAAAGATTTTATTTCTAGCAAATCTTCTCGTGCTTTTGGTGCATAGCTAATTTGATTATTCATAATTAAATCCCCAATTCAGTCTTTAGTTGCTCTGATGAAATCCAGCCTTGTTCTTCACCAGATTTACGACCTGTCTCTAAAGCGCCCATAAGTTTTATCGTAGCCATTAGACGTTCATAATCTTGAATATCCATAATTGCATATCGGCCTCTACCATTTTTAGTTAAGAATACGGGACTATCTATAGTAACATCACGTAAAACTTCAGAATAGTTTCGTAAATCTGAAATAGGTTTTATATTCGGCATACTATCACCTCCAGAATACTTTAGTGATATACTACTCATTTTTCTAATATCTTATCACTATTGTAGTTAAATTATCGCGTAAATTCAACATTAAATTTTACAGCACCCTTTAAAATTACTATCAACATCTATGATACTTATATCTTCCTTTTCTTGTTATATACTTATGATATAATGCGCATAGATACTTATTTATGAATAAAAAAGGAAATATCATGGCACAAGCATTAATCGTAATCGATATACAAGAAGGCTTAGTTAAGGAAAACCCTTACAATGCCAAAAACTTTATCTCAAATACAAAAGCAATCATTCAACATTTTAGAGATCAAAATATAGAAGTCATTTTTATCAGACATTCTGAAGATGAAGGCTTATTAGCAACAGGTAGCGATAATTGGCAAGTCTATCACGAATTAAAACCGCAAGAAAACGAAAAGATTTTCAATAAATATTACAATAGTATCTTCAAGGACACTGAATTAAAGGAATATTTAAACCGAAAAAATATTACCGATTTAACATTCGTAGGAATGCAGGTGGAATTTTGCATTGATACATCTGTGAAAGTAGGCTTTGAGTATGGTTATAATATCACCATCGTCGAAGATGCTATCTCAACCTTTGACAATGAGTATCTACCAGCCGGTACAATCTTATCCTTTTACAAAGAAAAGATTTGGCGGAATCGATTTGCACAGCTAAAAACAACAAATGAAATGTTAAGCATCAATTAAATTACGAAAATAATACAAAGATTTTTATAATTTTTTCTCACGTATTTGTCATATATGTATGTTAAAATTTTATTAAATATTTATGCCCGAACATAGGAGGTCTTTTTTATGTATAAGTATATTACGATTTTAGGAGCTGCGGGCCAAATAGCTCAAAAGTTGACTGCTACACTATTAACATATACAGATATGCACATTACATTATACGGTCGTCAGTTGAAAACACGTATACCTCCAGAGATTATCGACCATGAACGCGTTACAGTGATTGAAGGTTCGTTCCAAAATCCTGGTAAATTAGAACAAGCTGTAACAAATGCGGAGGTTGTATTTGTAGGTGCTATGGAGTCTGGCAGTGATATGGCTTCCATCGTGAAAGCATTGAGCCGCAAAAATATACGCCGTGTTATCGGTGTGTCCATGGCTGGACTTTCTGGTGAATTCCCTGTAGCACTTGAAAAATGGACCTTCGACAACTTGCCGATTAGCTATGTTCAAGGTGAGCGCCAAGCACGCAATGTATTACGCGAATCCAACTTAAATTACACCATCTTGCGCCTCACATGGCTTTACAATGATCCAGAGAAAACTGATTACGAACTCATCCCTGAAGGGGCTCAATTCAACGATGCCCAAGTTTCACGCGAAGCAGTGGTAAAAGCTATCTTTGATATCTTACACGCTACGGATGAAACGCCTTTCCACCGCACAAGCATCGGCGTAGGTGAACCAGGTACACACTATGACAAACCAAGCTTTCACTAATATATAGTTATATTAACAATAAAGGTCTGATAGATTATGAAAATAGATAAAAGCTACAGTAATACAATAAATATTGACGATAATGCAACTAATATTTTACAAGCTAAGGTAGATATATTATCTGCTCTTGTACAAGGCCAAAATGACATCATTCAAGGTCGTATTCTATCTTTAGAGAAATCTTTTGATAGTATAGATAAAATGTTAGATAAAATATAAATAGTATAATATATTAATTCTTTAATAATAAGGTATATCCAAGATCTAAAGAGTACATTTTTACTCATGTAACATAGATTTTGGGTATACCTTTTTTATTCCTACATTTTATAGATATTTATATAGATAAACTCACGTATTTACGCTATACTAATAAATGATTAATATACACTTATAGGTATGTGAAAGCAAATGCCTCTTAGATTATCAGTTATATTTATATATACATTTCGTTGTATAAAATACGCAAGATTCTATGTATAAAAATAAATGATAGTTATTTTTAGTCCCAGTTAGGGCAGAGGCTTATTAAGGAGTTATTATGAATCGCATTGTTGTTATTGGCAGTTGCAACATGGATATTGTAGTCCTCGCGGATAAACGCCCTACTGCGGGCGAAACAATTATGGGCAACGAATTACACATCGCGCACGGTGGCAAGGGTGCAAACCAAGCGGTGGCTGCGGCTCGTCTAGGTGCAGAGGTCACGATGGTCGGCTGTATCGGTGAAGATGCATACGGCCAAATGATTTTAGATAATTTAAAAGAAAATTTCATCAATACAGATTACATCGTTACGGTACCGAACACTACAACCGGTACAGCACACATTACATTAGCTGAAGGCGATAATAGCATCATCGTGATTGCAGGTGCTAATGCTAAGGTAGACCAGTCCGTAGTAGATAACGCTTGGTCTGCTATTGAGCAAGCCGATCTCGTAATGGTGCAAAACGAGATTCCTATTCCAACTATTGAATACATCGTTCGTCGTTGTCACGAAGCTAATGTGAAAGTCCTCTTAAATCCTGCTCCAGCAGCCGACCTCGATTCGGAATGGTTAGAATTAGCAACCTATATTACGCCAAACGAACATGAGCTATCTGCGCTCTACCCTAACCAATCTACAGAGGAGACCTTACTAGCTAACGAAAACAAAATCATCGTTACCCTTGGTAGCAAGGGCGTAGGATATGCGGACAACGGTGAAATCCACATCGTACCTGGCTTCAAGGTTGAGCCCGTAGATACAACAGGCGCTGGCGATACTTTTAACGGCGCCTTTGCAACGGCTATTGTTAATGGTAAAAGCTTAGCCGATGCTCTACACTACGGCAATGCAGCAGCTGCCCTCTCCATCCAACGCTTGGGGGCTCAAGGCGGCATGCCTACGAAGGATGAGGTCAACGCATTCTTGGCTAAGCATTAACGAACTGAATAGGACTGTAAAAGCTCCACTGGCCAGGTCTGACTTCGGCCTACGGCCTTCGCAGGGCCAAAGTCGCTTTGAAAGTCCTATTCAGTTCTAACAAAAATTTGCTAACCAACGAATACGTTCGCCCTCTATATAGTAAATTTAAGAAATCAATAAATGAGGCTAAAAAGCCTCATTTACTGAATGATAAAAAGGAGTTTACCATGCAACGACACGGCATTTTAAATAGCCATATAGCTAAGGTTTTGGCAGATCTCGGCCACACAGATACAATTTGTATTGCGGACTGTGGTTTGCCAGTACCTGAAGGGGTTCAAAAAATCGACTTAGCCTTGGATTTTGGTGTACCTAGCTTTGAGCAAGTAGTATCCATCATCGCTAAACATATGAAATCCGAAGCGATTCATGTGGCAACAGAAATTAAAGAAAATAATCCTAAGGCTTACGCCTTCTTAGAGTCTACCTTCCCATCCGAGCAATACGAATGGATTGAAACGAGCCATGAAGCTTTCAAGGAAGCTACAAAACAATGCAAGTGCATCATTCGAACTGGTGAAGCATCTCCGTATGCGAACATTATCTTACGTGCCGATTGTATTTTCAGCGATCGTCCGTAGAATAATAGATTAAGATATACTTTCACCAGTCATATAGGAGTAGTTATGGAAATTGTTATGTCAGGCATTGCAAAGGCATTTGGTACGAATCAAGTGTTGCGCGATGTAAGTATTACCCTCAAGGAGGGCGAGGTTCACGCCTTGATGGGCGAAAATGGGGCCGGCAAGTCCACCCTCATGAATATCCTCACCGGTATTCACAAGGCTGACTCTGGCACCATCACCATCGACGGCGTAGAGCGCACCTTCCCGAACCCGAGAGAGGCCGAGTTAAACGGTGTGGCCTTCATCCACCAAGAGCTCAACATTTGGCCAAACCTAACATTGTTAGAAAATCTATATTTAATGAGACCAAAGCGCAATAAATTTGGTATGCTCGATAAAAAGGCGATGCTCGCTGAAGCAGAAAATACATGCCGCGAACTAGGCATCGAATTGCCGCTCACGACTGAGGCAGGCCTTTGCTCCGTTGGTCACCAACAAATGACGGAAATCCTTCGTATCTTGATGTTAGATGCAAAGGTTGTCATCATGGACGAACCGACAGCAGCCCTCACAGAGCGTGAAACGGCGACATTATTCAACATGATGCGCAAAATGAAAGCACGCGGCGTTGCTATCGTATATATTTCTCACCGCATGGAAGAGGTATTTAGCGAATGTGACACAATTACGGTTATGCGTGATGGTCACACAATTATCACTAAACCAACATCTGATATTTCCGTAGACGAAGTGGTACGTCACATGGTAGGCCGTTCTATCGATGAATTCTACCCTGCTCGTACTACAACACCTGGAGAAGTCGTTATGAGCGTGGATAACCTCAAACCAGAAGGTTTCGACAACGATATTTCCTTCTCCTTACGCAAAGGTGAAATCCTCGGTGTAGCAGGCCTTATGGGCGCTGGCCGTACAGAAATTATGCGCGCCATTTTCGGTGTAGATAAACACAAAGGTGGTGCCGTAACAGTAAACGGCTCTATTCTAAACTGTAAAAAACCAGAAGATGCCATCAAGGCAGGCATTGCTTTCATCACAGAAAATAGAAAGAGCGAAGGCTTGATCCTCGATTTTTCCATCGGTTCTAACATTACATTGCCGAATCTTGGCGAAATTTGCCCCTCTCATGTACTTGATAGTGGCAAACTCAATTCCTTTGCTGACGAATTGTCTAAAAAACTAGGCGTTAAAACACAATCTATTCACGAACCCGCATCCTCCCTATCCGGTGGTAACCAACAAAAGGTGGTTATCGCAAAATGGGTTGGTAAAAAACCATCCATTATCATCATGGACGAACCTACGCGCGGTATCGATATC
The DNA here is from genome assembly GCF_003603295.1 of Veillonella sp. AF13-2. Classification (NCBI taxonomy): domain Bacteria; kingdom Bacillati; phylum Bacillota; class Negativicutes; order Veillonellales; family Veillonellaceae; genus Veillonella; species Veillonella sp. AF13-2. Next base: position 74,530 of record NZ_QTMT01000003.1, on the reverse strand, counting down.
GGCGCAAAACGTGATATTTATGATTTAATGAACGAATTAACGAATGACGGTGTGTCCATTATCATGGTGTCCTCTGAGTTGCCGGAAGTGCTGGGCATGAGTGACCGCGTTATAGTCATTCATGAAGGCCGTGTAGCAGGTATCTTGGACCGCAGCGATGCAACACCAGAATCGATTATGACATTAGCCACAGGAGGACAATAATGGACAGCAAAGCTCTACAATATGTAAAAAAATTAGGCCCCCTCATCGGCCTCATCCTATTATTTGTAATCATCTCTGTCATGAACGACAGTTTCCTTGAATTCTCTAACTTGCGTAACTTGTTGCGCCAAGTATCCATCAATGCGATTATCGCTTTTGGTATGACCTTCGTCATCTTAACTGGCGGTATCGACTTATCCGTTGGTTCCATCCTCGCCCTCTCCAGTGCAGTGATGGCAAACCTCATTGTAACTGGTACTGACCCTGTATTGGCTATCTTCTTAGCCGCAGGTGCGGGCCTCGTATTGGGGGGGATTAACGGTCTCGTTATTACCTATGGCCGCGTAGCTCCATTTATCGCTACCTTGGCGACCATGACCATCTACCGTGGTGCGACATTGGTATTCACTGATGGTAACCCTATCTCTGGCCTTACGCAAGATCCTCTATTCCACGGCTTTGGCCAAGGGGATATTGCAGGCCTTCCAGTTCCAGCTATCACAATGTTCCTTGCTTTCATCATCCTCTGGTTCGTATTGAGCCGCACATCCTTAGGCCGTAAAACATACGCCGTAGGTGGTAGTGAAAAGGTTAGTTACATTGCTGGTATCAAGATTGACCGCGTTAAAATCTTCGTGTATGCCTTAACTGGTATGCTCTGTGGTATCGCGGGTGCAATCATTACATCTCGTCTTAACTCTGCACAACCTACAGCAGGTGCAGGCTACGAACTTGACGCTATCGCGGCTGTAGTTCTTGGCGGCACAAGCCTTGCTGGTGGTCGTGGTCATATCGTTGGCACATTAATTGGTGCTTTAATTATCGGTACCCTCAACAACGGGTTAAATATCCTCGACGTTTCCAGTTTCTATCAACAAGTTGTAAAAGGTATTGTCATTTTATTGGCGGTTCTTGCAGACCGCAAGAAAGCCTAGGAGGTTCCTATGAAAAAACTATTGTTACTGTTGGCGATGGCTATCATGGTTATCGGTCTTGTAGCAGGCTGTGGTAAAAGCGCTGATAACGGCGGCGACAAAAAATCCGGCACAATCGGCTTCTCTGTTTCCACATTGAACAACCCATTCTTCGTAACTATGAAGGAAGGCGTTGAGGCTCAAGCGAAAGCGCTTGGTCTTAAAGTTAAAATCGTTGATGCACAAAATGACCCAGCAAAACAAGCAAACGACATTTCCGACTTGCTTGAAAGCGGCGTTTCCGTATTGATTATCAACCCTGTAGACTCTGCAGCTATCTCTACTTCCGTAGAAGCAGCAAATGCTAAAAATATTCCTGTAATCACTGTTGACCGCTCTGCTGATAAAGGCAAAGTAGTAGCTCACATCGCTTCCGATAACGTAAAAGGCGGCGAAATGGCAGCTCAACTTATTGCTGATAAAGTAGGCAAAGCTGCAAAAGTAGCTGAAATCGAAGGTATCCCTGGTGCTTCTGCCACACGTGAACGCGGTCAAGGTTTCCACAACGTAGCTGACAAAGACTTAACAGTAGTAGCAAAACAAAGTGCTGACTTCGACCGTACAAAAGGTTTGAATGTAGCAACAAACATTTTGCAAGCTAACCCAGATGTACAAGCTATCTTCGCTCATAACGACGAAATGGCATTAGGCGCTATCCAAGCAGCTAAATCCGCAGGCAAAACAATCTTCATCGTAGGCTTTGACGGTACTGCTGATGCAGACAAAGCTGTTAAAGACGGCACATTGGCTGCAACAATTGCGCAACAACCGGACCAAATGGGTAAAATCGCTATTGATACAGCTCAAAAAGTTATCAAAGGCGAAGCTGTAGAAGCTAAAATCCCTGTAGATCTTAAAGTTGTTACAAAATAATTGTAAATAGAAACTGGGTACAAAAAAGAGTCGCATCCTTTGATGCGACTCTTTTTATTTTGGCTCTCGTTCCAAAAATTCTTTGAAAAACTCAATAAACTTTGGCAAATATGTTTGATCTAAGCTTTCAATGGTCATATGACATTTGTAATTGTAAGTAGTACAGATGTTAACTTCCATTGTTAAGGCGCCCTTTTGATCTAACGAGAATGTGAGCGTATCCCCTTCTCCTGTTAAAGTATACGTAAAGGTTGCTGAACCTTTGCATATCTCATACAAATTTACTAATTCTTGATACCCTTTACGAATCCCAGACCAATCGCTAGGATCAATATAGCCGGCGCAGATATTATAGCCTCGTTTAATGTACACACCAAATACACCAAATTGAGATAATTCTGTATCCATATCAAAAGCAATTATTAAATTAGGTTCATTTACGATTTCATACATAGTACGTCACACTCCACAAACAACATTTTGATTTATTATAGCACTGTATTTGTGAATATAATAGAAGTTATAAGTTTTTCCGAAAGCCTTCTTAAGTCTATTTCCCTATTAAAATAGTAACAAATAATTAATCTTACTAATGAAAGGTAATGAAAATGACCACACTAGGGTATGTATTTACTCTAGTGTGGTCATTTTTATTATTATCAATACTTATTGAAAATAAAAACTCAATCTATACTTATTCCGGAAATTAGACAGACCCAATCCAACCATATCCTTGTACTGCCATATCCATAAAATGATTCATAAGTAAGGACACCTTAGAATCAAAAGATTCTTTATCATAACTTTCAGGCAAATCATCATTTAAGGATAGTTCCACCTCATATTTTAGCTTAGCAATTGGCTGTTCATCCTTATACCAATCTACTACAAGAAGATTATTACGATTATCGACTAGCTTCTTATAAAGATTCTTGGCAGAGAGTTTTACTTTTTGCTCTTCATCCTTTGTCACCTTTTTCCCAGCAATAAGCAAATCAAAGATTTCCAGTTCTTCTTCTGTAAGGCCTTCTGTATTTGCACGATTATCTTCCTGCCGAAGTTCTTCAAGAAGTTTTACAAGTTGCTCATAGTAATCTTCATTTTCAGTACCACCTGCATTATAGGAGTCAATAATTCGTTTGAAACGTTCGGAGAATTTGGTTCTTGTGCAATTTCTATTAAGCATCTGTTCGAGTGCTTGCTCAATGTATTCCTTCAAGTCGTTAATCTCAATAGCCTTATACTTAGCTACCTTGATTTCTTTTCTCAATTGCTCAACATCAACCTTAGAAAGATCAATAGCCTTTGTGCCTTTTATCATGTACTGTGCAGGTTTTTCCCGTACATAATTAACGAACTCTTGACTTGCTGTAACACTGCCATCCAGAATCTGATTCATTTTCTGTCTAGCACGAGCCACCTTTTCATCATTAACAGTGTTATATAAGAGACCATGCAAATACACAAGCGGGGCAAACTTATCGTTGTTCCAATGCTTCTCAAAGATTTCTGGCTTTGATGCTTCGTATAGATTTGTCAAAGAATTAAGGATAACCTTAAATTTTTCTTTATCATCATCTTTTGCCACGATAGTGTCATAAGCACTTCTTAATGCATCTAATTTATCCAGTGTATTAGAATCAGCAATTATCTTTTCTAAATCAATATCAAGAGATATCAAGAAAGAATCTGCTTCATCAATTGTACCGTCAATATAGCTGATTAATTGGTCAATATCTTTTGCAGGGAATTCTGTTCCGTCATCACCAGTGGCATATTCGGTTAATGCCTTCTTCATGTATTTAAACACGTTGACATAATCTACAATGATTCCGACAGGTTTTTCGGGATACACTCTATTGGCACGAGCTATGGCTTGCATCAGCGTGTGGCCTTTCATTGGCTTATCAAGATAAAGTGTAGATAAATTTTTTACATCAAATCCTGTTAGCCACATGGCACAAACGAACACAAGTTGCAGTGAGTCCTCAGGATCTTTAAATCTATCCTCAATATCTCTTCCATCCGGTGTGATTTCTTTCATCTTTGCACGATGCTCAGATATCTTTAATCCTTGCTTAGCAAACTTCGTTTCTTCATCATTTTCCTCTGAAATGATAACAGCCATTTCAACCTTATTCATATAAGTAAGAATGCGAGTGAGCTGATCACGTTTTGCCTTAGTGTCAGCTGTATTTCGCTCCTTCATGATGTTCTGCTTTTCTATAGCCCAATAATGTTGAACCTTGTCATACATTTTGACAGCAGTATACTTATCGACAGATACAACCATACCTTTTCCAAGAAATCCACGTCTTGGGAAGTGGTAGGCAATATCCTGTGCCACTTTATCTAAGCGATCATCTCTCTTAATAACTTCAAGGATACGTGATGATGCATTCTCTAAGAGACGAGTTTCATCTTCATTAAGATTTTCTTCTTCGATAATATCTACAACGTCATCGTCAAGGAAGTCATTCTCAAGCCCAACTTCCGGAACTCGTCTAGAATAGAATAAAGGCACTGTAGAACCGTCTTCAACAGACTGGGCAAAGTTATACTCTGATACATACTCACCAAACCACTGATTTGTAAGACGTTTAGAGCCAAGAAGAGGTGTTCCAGTAAATGCCACAAAGTTAGCATTCGGAAGTGCAGTTCTCATGTTCTCTGCTAAATCCTTATATTGCGTTCTATGTGCTTCATCAACAAGAACAATAATATCGTCACGAGTAGAAAGCACTGGATATTTCTTTGTCTTATCGTATCTGAACTTATGAATCAGTGTAAAGATAAAAGCCTTATTGGTAGTCAAGAAATCTCTTAACTGCTTGCTGTCCTTTGGCTGGCATTCTTCTTTAGAACCAATAACCTCTGTACGCACAAAGTTCTTATGAATCTGTGTATCCAAATCTTCGCGGTCTGTGATAATGAGGAACGAGAAATTGCCTTGAATCTTACGCTTCACTTTACGGGCAAATATAACCATAGAGTAGGATTTTCCTGAACCCTGTGTATGCCAGAAGACACCAAGCTTACCGTTAAGCTCTTTTCTATTCTCCACTGATTCCATTAGATTATTTACACCTAAGTACTGGTGGTTCTTAGCGATAATCTTTATTCTCTGATTTTCAAAGAGAATAAAGTTTTCTATATAATCAATGAATCTATCTTTGTTAAGAAGACCATCAACAAAATATCTAACAGAGCTATCCTTAACATTATCCGCAGCAAGAATTGCTGCTCGATCCAGTTTTTCCTTTTCGCTATCAACCTTAAGCCATTCAAAAAAATAGTCATAGGTTGCTTTAAAGGCGCCCAACTTTGTCACTAAACCATTTGAAAGAACACAAATCTGATTGAATGCAAATAGATTAGGAATATCTCGTAAATAATCCTGTAAATTCTTATTATATGCTTCTTCAATCTTAACAATGCTGTTCTTCAGTTCAATGAACACTATTGGCATTCCATTGACAAAGATAAGAATGTCCGGTCTCCTGTAGTAGACCTTACCTTGTATCCACATCTGAGACACCGCTGTAAAAGTATTATTCTCTGGATGCTCAAAATCGATTAGCTTTACAAAATCAAAGTCTTCTTTGCCATTTTTGCGAACTGTGATTTTTATATTATTACGGATTTGTCTATATAATTTGTAGTTCGTATCTACAATATCCGTTCCTGAATAATCTTGCCTTAATGTCTTGACTGTCTCATTAATTTTATCTTCTGCGATAGTTGGATTAATACGCTTAAGAGAAGACAGCATAACATTGGGAAGAACACATTCTTTCTTAGAAGCTCTTCCCGTGCCATCATTCAAATCGTCTCGCTTACTCGGATCAGCATCACAAATGAGGATATCATATTTAAACGGTTCTGCTTTTAATTTTGAAAGTATAGCCTGTTCTATATCATCTTCGGATATAAAATTTCGCATATGAGTTCCTCCTTATTACACTTCAAGTTTCCCACTCATTAGTCGAGGTAATAGCATATCTCTTTGTTTTGTAAGTAATTGATTTTGCTGATTAAGCATTTTGATTTCATCATAATATGGCTTAACATAATCATTATATTTATGAATCAATTCTTCTGGTGGAATTAAAATACAGAGCCTATTGATGTTTTTAGGATATACATGGGGTTGTGCAGCTCCACATTGCAAATTACTAATAACTGGTTGTAAATATTTAAGCGTATTATATACAAACCAAATTGTTGCATCATCCTGATAGTAGGAACAATCTGCAGCCCAAATATCCTTCATATGATATTGAAGATATCCTGCATTAGCACCTGAAGCACTGATTGTAAGGCTTGCACCATATACATTAGCTTCATTATGGTATCCGGAAGGCTGTAATCCTGCTGAAATCACAGGAATATCACCTTCAATCATCTTTGCTGTAGTAATATTTTTTCCTCTTGTAAAGCTTCCTATATTTCTTAACTCATCATATTTGAAGATAGTAGGAGCAAAGTGCTTTTTATCATCTGTGCCAACTTGCCAACCTCTAGGCTTCTTCTCCTCAAACTCTACATTTTTATATCCAGGAAAGCGAAATCTAACAAACCATTCTTTATATAGATTCTCTACCATCTGCTCCAATAACTTAATACGCTTGTTATTGTTTTCAATAAGGTTATCGTAAGTTGTTAAAATATCAGCTATTTTCTCTTGATCTATAAAGTCAAATGCTGGTAACTCAATTTTTCCTAAGTCTTTTGCTGAAAACGAAGGAAACGTTGATTGGGATAATTCGGCAATATTACTTAAATACTTGACAACAGAATCAGTTCCCAGGAAATAGTATAAAAATTCACTTGAATATAATTCTTTATTTTTATTTCTTAATAAAACATATCCTGTAGACGCAACTACATTTTCATAGTTTGATTTGTAATGATAATAATGTCTTAAATTTGGTCTTACGGAGGAATATAGTATGTCATCATACTTTACACAACGATTCGCTCTTGAAGGAAAGTTACCATCCAGATACGTAATATCGTACAAAATACCTTTAGTTACTGATGATGTATCAATATAATTAATATAATCAGTATAATTATTTGTATTTTTAGGTGGGTTTAATTCAAAATAATCTTTTATCTTCCCCATATCACTCACCCAACAATTCTTTCAGATTATTTGCAATGAGTTTTTCAAGTTCTCTTGCCTCGGCACTTAGAGATGCAAACTCAGAATTAAGTGAATATATTTCTCTCTTAAATTCTTCCTGTGTTAACCCATCATCTTCAATTACCACCCCAACATAGCGGCCTACATTAAGTGAGTAATCCTGATCAATGATTCCATCTTCACCATCCATAGGTGCTGCCTTACAAAGACCGATAACATCAGCATATACACCGTCAGGGAATCTTTCAGTTAACCAGTCAATCTGTGACTGCCAATATGCTTTTGTAAGAACTTCCTTGTCATCAGATGTTTCCGGAGCATTAGCAAGTTCTATTTTGTATTCATCAAGCAATTCAACAAGAGCCTGTGTATCGCCGTGATATAGTTTTGTGATAACTCCAAGGTTCTTAATCTGCTCATCAGAGAACTTTCTGTGTGCTTTGTCTACCTGTGTGAAAACATTTCTTGCATCAATAAATAAGATTTCATTTTTCTTATCACTATTTGGCTTCTGCTTATCAAAAAACCAAAGAGTCGCAGGAAGGGTAACTGATGAGAACATTTTAGAAGGAAGTGTCACCATCTGTGAGATGATACCTTCTTCAATCATTTTCTTTCTGATTTCATATTCTGAACCAGATGCATCAGATGCAGAATTAGCCATCACAAGTGCTGCCTTACCATTCTCATTTAAGGCAGTAGCAAAGTAGCCAATCCACAAATAGTTTGCGTTAGGCACAGTTTCTTTCTTATCAGATTTTTTCTTTGTTGATTTGGTCTTATTTCTTGGTACACCATATGTATTGAATCGGGCATCATCAGAAACCTTTTCAAACACAACTTCATCAACATTAAAGGGAGGATTTGCCATTACATAGTCAAACTGCCCAAATGCATTATACGGATCTGAATAGAATGAGTTAGCTTGTGTAATGTCACCACGAATATTATTAAGAAGAAGATTCATCTTTGCCAGTTTTACTGTATCAGGTTCCTTTTCAACACCATAGCAACGAAATTTCATTTGTTCACTCTCGCTGGCATTGTGATTATGCATGTATCTGGCGGCCTGAACGAACATGCCGCCAGAACCACATGCTGGATCCAAGAACTTCTTTTCACCTGGCTGAGGATTTAATACTTCAACCATATATCTTACAACAGTTGCAGGTGTGTAGAATGTTCCTCCATCCTTACCTTCTGCAAGTGCAAAGTTCCCTAAGAAATATTCATAAATTTCACCAAAGATGTCAACAGTGCTGTTTTCAGGAATATCCTTGAAAATACGTACAATGTTAGAAAGAAGCTCTGGTTCCTCTTCCGGAACCAGCTGAGCATATACTTCTTTAGGAAGAACTCCTTCCATTCTAGGGTTTTCATCTTCAATAGCTTCCATAGCTTCCTTTACGATGATAGCTTTGTTTGCATCATCCGGTGCATCATTGATAAAGTCGTAATAAGCACATTCTGGAAGATAGAAACCGCACTTTTCTAAAGAAATTTCCTTCATGGATTTTTCCATACGACTACCTTTAAGTCGATTATATTCAGCTTCAATTTCATCCTTATGTTGTTTATATAAAATATCTGCATATCTAAGGAAGATAAGCCCAAGAATAGGCTGACCATATTTATTCGCAGCTAAATGAGCACTAGCTCGAAGCACATCAGCAGAGTGCCATAGCGTATCTTTTAACTGTTTTAATTCTTTATCTGTCATAACAATAGTGCTCCTTTATTTTTCTATTTGATAGTCGAGCCAAGACTCTTCTAGTACGTCATATGGGATGTTATTATCTAAGCAAAATATATTAATACTTTTCATTGCTTTTAGGTTTGGCTTTGCACGTCCAGATTCCCAACGATTTACAGTAGAAAAAGCCACACCTATTACATTGGCAAATTCCTGCTGTGTTAAAAATGAACGTTGTCTGATTCTTTTTATTTCTTTAGGGAAACCCATATATATGTATCTCCTTTTTATCCATTAATATAGCATTATTATAGCAAATAAATATTCATTTTTTTAGTATCTATCCACTAGGCAGTCTGACTTATAGATATTAACCTATATCAAAATTAGAGAACATGATAACCATATATGAAAAAGTCCAAAGTACTCTTGAAATTAATACTGTAGTAGTAACATCTTATAGAATAACAAAGAGCCGCACCAATTAGATGCGACTCTTTTAGTTAGAATATTAAATTAATACTAATTTTCTTATCTTTACAATGTTTTCTTAAAGAATATCGTCGTATGTACCTTTCCAGGTAGTTGTGTTCGTTTAAATTCTTTAAAGCCAAAGCTTTCATACATTTTAGCAAGCCATGGGTGTTCTGCAGCGGTGCCAAGTGTTACGGTTGGTGTTTTATATACATTGCGCAATAGGGCTTCTGCTTCGGCAAGGACTTCGCGGGCATAGCCCTTTCCCTTATGTTCAGGGGCCGTCACAAAGTGTGCAATGTGCGGATATACATCTGGCGTAGCTTTGGGAATCCAAGGCATGCGGAATGAAATAGAGCATACCAAGGAACTATCTACGTAGAGACCAAATACAGGATATTTTAAGATCCATGCGCGAGACTCTTCTTGGCTAAAGTTGATGGCATCAAAGGATATAGGATAGTTCTTATTCTCCGCATAGCCTGCAATCAACACCTCGTGATACTCAGCCGCATCATCTACGGTTAATTGTCTAAATTCTTTCATTATGTACCTCGTTTAAGGCGACCTAACTCTAAAGATATTAGGTCGCCATTAATGTCTATATTACTAGGATAGCACGCATTACTATCGCTCTGTATTATTTATAGCACATATTATTATTTATAAAGCTGCGCTATCAAGAGGCAATTCGCTATCTAGTGTAAGGTAACGGCTCAAGAATTTACGTGTCCGTTCTTCTTTTGGATGTTCAAGGACAACCTTAGGGTCCCCTTGTTCTACGATAACGCCGCCTTCCATGAATACGACTTGGTCGGACACTTCTTTGGCAAAGCCAATTTCGTGAGTTACGATAATCATCGTAACCTTGAGCTCTTTAGCAATTTTGCGAATGACTGCTAATACTTCGCCTACGAGTTCAGGGTCGAGAGCAGAGGTAGGTTCGTCAAAGAGGATGACCTCTGGGTCCATCGCAAGGGCACGAGCGATGCCAATACGTTGTTGTTGGCCCCCAGATAATTGTACCGGATAGTAATCATCATAGCCTTCCATGCCTACTTCCATGAGGAAGCGTTGCGCAATTTCACGAGCTTGAGATTTTTTCATCTTTTTAACCGTTACAAGGCCTTCCATAATATTTTCAATTACTGTCTTATTAGAGAACAAATTATAGGCCTGGAATACCATGGATGTGTTACGGCGTATGTTTAGAATTTCTTTGTTAGACGCTTTATGTAAGTCTACGGAAATATCATTTAATTGCATCGTCCCTGCATCGGCTTTTTCAAGGAAGTTCAATGTTCTAAGGAACGTTGTCTTACCGCTGCCAGATGGGCCAAGGATAACCGTTACAGACCCTGTCGGTACATGTAAGTCGATGCCCTTTAAAATTTCACGGTTCCCGAAGGATTTGTGAACTTGTTTAATATCTATCATAATGCATTACCTCGTTTATACTTACTTGCATAGACTTCTAAACGATGGAAGATAAATTCAAAGATAATCCCCATCACCCAGAATAGACCGGCCACCACGATGTAGGCCTCAAAATATTGTGAATTTTCCTCTGTATATAACTTTGCAGCGCCAAATAGTTCAATAACTGTGATGACAAATACGATACTCGTACTCTTCATGGTGTTAAGGAACTGATTTGTAAATAGTGGCAACGCAAAGACTGTAGCCTGTGGCAATACGATACGACAGAATGCTTGGAACCAAGTCATACCGATGGCCTGAGCCGCTTCCATTTGCCCTTTCGGTACCGATTGTAAGGCAGCCCGGAAGATTTCACTCAAATAGGCTCCTGTGTGCAAGGTTAAACCTACAACGGCTACAAAGGTAGCTGGCACCTTTTCAAAGGGCACATGCACCCCTGTTTGATCCTCTAATGCGAGGAATAGAATTGGTAAACCATAGTACACGAGGTATAAGAGAACCATGTTCGGAATACTACGGCACAATAATACATATAGGTAGCTGAGCTGACTGAGCACAGGCACTTTATTTTGTTGTAGCACGCAACTTAATAATCCTAGGATTGTACCCAAACCAACGCTGAGGAAGGTAATCATAAGGGTGACTTTCACATAAGGAATGACAGCAAAGAAGGTGCCATAAATATAGGTTGAATCGATTATATGTCCCATACGCCCCTACTCCTCACTGATCAAAATGCGTTGCGTTTCCTTGCCCGCAACGGTAAAACGTTTTTCAAGCAATCGGCCCAAGAGGGACACGATGATAATTAGAATGCCATAAATGATGGCCGCGTCGACGAATAACTCAAGATAGCGCTGACTATTGCCGCCCATGAGGTCCGCCTTACGCATCATATCCACAACGCCAACGTTAAAAATGAGCGCCGTCCCTTTCAACATGCCGATAACGAGGTTCGTCAATGGTGGAATGCTCATGGTGAAAGCCTGCGGCAAGATGATGCGCACATAGCTTTGGAACTCGGTCATACCAAGACTTTTAGCGGCTTCTTTCTCACCAGGAGAGACCGCATCGATACTGGAGCGCATGATTTCAGCGCTGTAAGCTGCAATATGTAAGGTAAACACAGCGTACACAAATACGAGGCCTGGCACATTTTTCATATTAAGCCCCATATGGGACATAATTTCTGGCACCCCAAAGTATATAAGGAAGAGCTGTACCAAGAATGGTGTGCCCCGCATAAAGGAGATAAATACGATAAATAATTGGTTTAATACTGGAACCTTCTTGAGGCGAATGATGGCTATAATAGAGCCTAAAATAACACCTAAGATGGCAGAAATAACGGTGATAAGCACCGTTACGTGCACATAATTCAAGAGCTGTGGAAACGCTTGGATCATGTAGGACACATCAAAATACTTGCCCACAGTAACACCTCGCTTCTAGACATAATAGAATAAGGCCGCCAAGGCGGCCTATCCGTTATTTTTGTGTTGGATCGAATGTGTAATCCCCACCAAGATATTGTTCAGAAAGTTTTTTCAACGTACCATCAGCACGCATTTCTTTCATAGTTTTATCAATTTTTTCGTTTACTTGTTTCATGTCATCTGTACGTTTAGACAAGAAATAAGTTGGTACTACTGCCAATACATCGCCTACGGCTTTGAGTGGCAAGCCACGGTCTTTAATAGCAGAGTTAATTACGTATTCGTACTCACCTGCTGCATCAGCACGGCCTGTAGCAACGAGGTTTAATGTTTCTGCACCTGCTTTATCTGTATAGATAACTTCGATTTGAGGATTTGCTGTTTCGTTGAATTGTTTTACTAACTCGTTGAACTCAGAGGATGTAGTAACGGCGATTTTCTTGCCTTTCAAATCATCTAGTTTAGAGATATCGTTGCGGTCATTTTTAACTACTAATTTACGTGTAGAGTAGTTGTTAACCTCATTTGTGTAGTAGTATTTTGCTTCACGAGTTGGGTTACGGCGCATTTGGTTCGCGATCATATCCACTTGGCCTGCATCCATTGCTACGAAGGCAGCATCAACGGCCATTGGCTTGAAGTTGAAATGAAGGTCTGGATTACGACGTTCAATTTCTTTCAACAATTCTACGTCAAAACCTGTAAGGTTGCCGTTATCATCTGTGTAGGAATACGGGCGAACCGTACCGCGTGTAGCTACGTTAATTACTTTCGCATCAGGATTTACCTTTGCGTCCTTAGATGTATCATCGCCGCAACCAGCCACCACAAGCACGCCTAGTGCCAAAGCGCCAATAGCAAATAATTTCGTCAATTTCTTTGTATTAAACATGTAAAACTCCTTCTCCTCGCAATGTTTTCAGGAATGACTCTACCTCATTTGTATGGGTGAAAGCCTCAATCATTCTATCTATTTGGTCCGCCTTTAATATAAGGCCTAATTTAATGCGTATATCCTCCATAGTAAGAGGATTCTTCGGCGATCCTTTAGGATTATTCACCGTTTCTGTGAAAGTATCTCCATTTTTCAATGTAATGGTTACTTTCGTAATCCGCTCTGTTTGGGATACCTTCGGTAAGTCATAGACACGCTCAATTCGTGACATATAGTCTCGTACCTTTTGGTCTATGATATCCGTCTTGAATAACTCGTCCTGTACCGCCCCATACGCGAGGACTTGGTACACAACGTACTCTATGGAAAACTGCCCTTCTCGACCTGTTGTTGGCGATGTATAGCGCAATGCCGCATCAGCACCAGGTGGAAAATGAACAGTGACTCTGTCTATATCATTCCAAAGGAATAAATCGGTGGCAGCACATAGATTGATTTTCTCTTCTTTCTCTGTATCTGCTAACACAGACCGTGAGTCGGATATAGCACTTAGTCTACGTTTATCTTGTTCATCTACATCTGGTGAATCCTTGCAGTGCTTAGACACAGACAATGAAGAAATATATATTCTATGTGCTACGATTTCTGCTGCTTCAGCTCCACAAATGGCTGCCGAGCAATAAGGGTGGACTTTCATCCACAGACCAGGATCAATGAGTTGTCCTGGTGCTAGCCAACGGCCAGCGATGTCATTTGATGTAACGGTAATATTACCGATAGTTTTAAACCAACCCCGTTCAGGGTCAAACGGTTTTGTGCTTGTTTTAAGTGATGTATGTTGTAACAGTTCGTAAGCCCATACGCCATTGCGTGCTGCCAGTCCCGCATGGAGCGGCTTACCATCTGTACCACTTTGAAAGAACATGCCCGCCGATTGTGTGGCAGCCAAAGACAGGAGCTGAGCCAAACTTTCACCATGAAGACCTCGCAAAGCGCCTATAGCGGCCGCCGCCCCAATGACACCAACGGTCCCTGTAGAATGCCATCCTTGGGTTCGATGGGCAGGATTGATGAGGGAACCAATAATCCCCTCTAACTCGGCCCCGATGATATAGGCACGAAGGAAATCATGCCATGTATCATGCGGCTCGAGCACTGCCAACAAAGCAGAATATAAAACAGTACTGAAATGACCTGCCAAATTTGCCTGGGCATCATCAAAATCAAGATAATGCGAAGCAAAACCATAATACAAAGCCTTATCCGCCTTAGATACATTCTCTATTGCTAAGCCAGTATTGCCCTCTGATATAACCTTGCCATTCAAAACAGTGGAGTTCATATGACGGCCAACATCCGAGCCTATAGATGACTTAGCTCCTATGAACCGAGCCAAGTCTCGAACGGCTTGTTCGTTCTCTGCTGGTGCTAAGGATGCTAGATAATCTAGAAAGGCAATACGAGCCACTGACAGTAGGTCCTCACGGTTCGCCACATCCGTTTGTTCTATGTAGTTCACAATCGTCTGTGTTACGGAATCCATGGAGCCTTCCTTTCAGTTATCTATAATTAAATATATTGATCGATTCGTCAGTAATATATCAGATTTCATAGTAAAAGATTTACTAAATACAGCTCATCCAACATATGAATTTACTATCTATTTTATTTACCAAATTTTTCAGCACGGTCATTTGGTTCTAACCAAATGGAGTCGTCTGGACCTTTGGGAACAAGGCGTGGTAGATCTTCAAATGGCGTATGGTCTACATAGTAGAAGCGTTTGCGCATGGAGTCGAAGTCTGTTGTGCCACCGAAGGCTGGATTAGAATACAAATCCTTCGCGTAGTTCCAAAGATTTGGATAGTCTACGAGGCGTTTTTTATTCACCAAGTATTTTTGGTAGAACACGAGGTCAAAGCGCGCTAATGTTGGGAAAATACGGATATCTGGATCGGTAATAGTATCACCCATCAAGTAACGTTGCTTGCTAAGGCGTTCTTCAAGCCAATCTAAGCGAGCAAAGATACGATCATAGTAGTATTCGTAATCTTTTTGGTTTGTTACGAGAGCTGCCAAGTTTACAGCCAAGTTGAAGTCAGCGTAGATGATTACATTCAATGCATCTATGTCGGCACGCAATTCCTCAGGATAAATATCTGGCGCATCAGGGGACACAAAATCTTTAAAACCTAATGCTAATTCTGTAGTCAACGCATGGTAGTCATTATTTACAACAGCACCAGTTGTAACATCTACGATAGCCGGTACTGTGGAGCGTGCATCGTAGTTAGGGTCGCCTTTGCGGTACGCTTCACCTAAGGAGTGAATGCCCAATACAGGGTCCTTCTCATCCTTATCAAGGGTAAAGAACCAGTCTGCAATTACACCTGCAGGACGCAATGGATCAACCGTACCTTTTGAAATCACTTTATCTAGTCCGAGCAAATCGATGGCAATAGCAATACGGTGAGCCCAAGGGCAATGCTTAGACCATACAAGGCGGTAACGGTCCTTTTCTACAGGTAGAAACCCTGGTTCACTGCCAAAAGGTGTTGTGAATTGAGGCTCTTCACTATCAGAATATTTTTGACGACGGTTAAAATTCGATGCATCTTTACCTTCATACTCCTTCTGCTCCCCTTGAGAACGAGGGTTACTAGATTGAAACTCAGAAAAATCGATAGGACAAGGATTCATAGCGCGTTGAAACTCAACTTCTTTTCGAGCCGCCGCAATGGTAGGATCCTTGATTTTACTTATATCTACGTGTTCACTCATTCTATACTCCTTATAAAGGTCATCCCCATTAGCTTTATTCCACTTTTTATGGTGAAAGCTTTTGTGATATCCCTCAACTATTCCTACTAACTCAATATGAATATAAACCTATATTATATTATTTAAAAACCTATGTCAATAGTGGGTATTTAAAATTTATAATATCTATTACAAACAAAAATCTCGAGTTATATCGTTTCTAGATATAACTCGAGCTTTATTTAAATTATGTGTATTAAACAAACACTAGTATTGGTAATATTTTTATTCGTGAGGTGTTGTATAGTTAATATCTTGTGCCTTGTAACTTTCACCATGAGCTAATACATGAACGATGGTTTCCAATGTGGCACGTACAGTTTCAACAGCCATGCTTGGTTGATTTGGTTTATCCACCACTTGGGATGGCAAGTATGGGATGTGCATAAAGCCCGCCTTAATATTGCCCTTTTGCGCGGCATAGTGACATACACCATACATCAAGTGATTGCATACAAAGGTTCCCGCTGTATTGGAGACCTTAGCAGGAATACCGTTTTGATGTAACGCATTGACGATATTTTTTATGGGCAATGTCGCAAAATAGGCACTAGGGCCATCGGCTACAACAGGCTCATCTTCCGGTTGATTGCCCCCATTATCTGGGATGCGAAAATCGTCGCAGTTAATAGCAACGCGTTCCACTGTAATATCAGGACGACCACCTGCTTGACCTACACACAGGATAAAATCTGGTTGGCACTGTTCAGCTGCTGCTTTTACAGTATCAACAGATTTATAACGAATGGTAGGAACCATTTGTGTCACTACCTTGTAATCACCATCGGTATAACCATCCATTGTTTTGACCGCTTCCCAAGCCGGATTAATAGGTTCACCGCCAAATGGATCAAAACCGGTAATCAAAATTGTTTTCATCACACTACCTCATAACGATATCTTATGGTTCATTAGAATAATCAAACATGATACATAATCTTAGAAGGATATATCATACAGTCTCATAAGAATATCGTGCTTTCACAGAAAAGGGTTAAATAAAGTAATACATTAATAGAATATTCAATACGAGCATGATCAATGCAATTGGAAGTTGTGCTTTAATAACGCCGTATTGGTCGCGCATTTCAAGGAGCGCTACCGGTACGATGTTAAAGTTGGCCGCCATAGGTGTCATCAAAGTACCGCAATAGCCAGCAAGCATTGCTATAGCACCAACAGCCGCAGGGTTCGCACCATGAGCTACAACGAGCATTGGGATACCGATGGCACTTGTAATCATCGCAAATGCAGCAAAGGCGTTACCCATGATCATTGTGAAGATAACCATACCAATGCAGTAAGCCACAACAACGAGGAATACATTATCTGCTGGTACTACACTTGCGACTGCACTGGAGATAAGTTTACCAACGCCAGCCAAATTAAATAGATACCCAAGAGCCGCTAATAACTGGGACAAAATAGCAGTCCAACTGATAGCATCGATAAGACGACGACCTTCATGGAAACCTTGGTTAAGTTCGCCCTTTGTAATAAAAAGAGCAGCACACATAGCGATGATTGCGGCAATACCTAGACCAACAAGAGCGCCTAACTTAGTAAAGAAACCAATGAAGAATGTAATAATACCAACAAGTAATGCTGGTACAAAGATAACATTGCCAATACGAACAGCTTCGCCTTTTTTGAATTCGATAGGAGATTCAAAGTAATGGCCTTTGCCGAGTTGTTTTACTAATACGATAGCTGCCATAGCAATGACAAGCCAGCCATTAATTTCCTTGGAGAGATAAGAACCAAAGATAAAGGATACGCTATATAAGAGCCAAAATAAGCCTGTACCAATACGATATTTATGTTCTTTATCTAGAAATGATTGAATAGCAAAGATAAATAGAATAATCCCTACGAGAAGATATACGTAATCTAAGGGCTGCATTTTATAGAATATTTCTAACATATTATTCAGCCTCCTTCTTCAATTCTTCTGGTGTAACAAGAATATTTAACTCATTAGGTACTAATTTACCAGCTTTCATATCCGCTTCGTCACGAGCTACAGAGGCTTGAATTGTTTTATCAAAGATAATAAAGCGAATAAAGTTAACGATATAGGCACAAACAGCCGTTGGCAATCCGTACAATACCATATCTGTTAATTCTACAGAATAACCTAATTGTTCCATAACGCCTTTGATGAGTAATAACCCACCAGCAGCAAGGAATAAGTTTTGACCGAAGAAGTTACCTATATTATCTGCAGAAGCAGCCACACCACGTACCTTATCAAGCGTACGTTGAGATACTGGACGGCCTTGAGCTACCGCAGCTTCACTCATAGGAGCAATCAATGGACGAACCATAGCAACCATACCGGACATGTTAATGCCAAAGGCTACAGTTACTTGACGCACAAATAAGTAAATCATAAAGATACGACCTGCCGTAGCAGCGTTGATCTTGCCAATCAAAATTTCTGCCCGTTCACGTAAGCCGTGACGTTCCATAAGACCGATAACAGGTAAAATCAAAATAAATAATGACATATAACGATTTTTAACAAAGGCCTCTCCAATAGCACCAACGATATCGTTAATACTGAGACCACCTGCCAGGCCCGTTACAAAGCCTGCGGCTACGACAACTAACAAGGCATTAAAGCGCAGCATCAGACCGATGACCATCACTAAAATACCAGACAAAATCAACATATGGACACATCCTTTCTACAAATCATCCATAACACATATAACCATAAAGATACGTTATATGTATATATTATATACTGAATAGTCATAATCTTACACAAAAAAATACCTTGTATCTAAATTTAGTGAATGTCCCTGATCTGCGATCAGAGCATAAAACACTCAAATAGAGTACAAGGTAATTTACGTAATTAATATAACGCTTTCTTAATTAATTTAATTCTTTCTTGAATAATATAGTTGTATGCTGTTTTCCTCTAAAATGAACCTTATCATACGCCGTAAACCCAAAGGATTCATACATTTTAGGCAACCACGGATGCTCCTTAGCCGTTCCTAATGTAACAATATGTGTTTTAAACTGTTCTTTTAAAAGCTCCTCTGCATAGCCCAAGACTTCCCGTGCATATCCTTTACCTTTGAAAGCTGGTGCCGTTACAAAATGAGCAATATGCGGATATTTATCCGGCGTTGAGTATTTCACCCAAGGCATACAAAACGTAATAGAACTAACTAATTGCCCATCAATATACAAGCCGTATACAGGATAATTTTCAATCCACTCCTTAGACTCCTCTTCCGTAAAATCAATAGCGTCGAAGCTAATGGGATAGTCTTTTATAGCTGCGTAACCATCGATTAATACCTTATGATATTCTGCTGTGTCTGCAACTGTTAATTGTCTAAATTCTTTCATGGTCTTTCCCTCATATCTATATTTTTATTCACAAACTACGAATATTAATTCACTTTGTGAAAGCAATTATACACCTATATGCATTTATTTGCAACATAATTACATAAATATTATATGAAATTATAATATCCATAAAGAAAATCTCATATGCAATAATGTAATATATGCACCAGAACTCATCCATACTGAGTATTAGATAAATTAAAGGCCCAAATCTCTACAAAAAGAAGGTTCGTATAAAAATAAGCAGAATACAATTTAAATCTTAGTCAACGACTTCATTCCGTCTAACTATAATTGACGAATTCCTATAAAATAAGCACAATACCACAAAAAAATTTAGACAAAAAAACAGGATGTATCAAAGATACATCCTGTTTTGAACTTTTACAAACTCTAGAAAAGTTAATTCTATTGATTATTGTATATACGGGAACCGTATACATCACGTTCATGTTTAGGTTCGTTGTTAACGCGAACACGTTCAGTTTTATGACGATCGTTATCATCACCAGAAATACGATCAACACGGAAATGGTTAAGACGAATATTTTGTAATTCAGGACCGAATTCATTCAATGCACGTTTCATGTTTTCGTCAATAGGAGCACCGTTTTGAAGTGCACGGTACAACATGGTAGCGAATTCGTAACGAGTCATCTTAACATCGCCTTTGAATGTGCCATCAGGGTAGCCAACAAGGATACCATTACCAGCCAATTGGCTAATATATTGGTAAGCCCAGTGGTTGCGAGGAACGTCTGGGAATTCAGCAGTTTTGCTTGGATCAATTGCATGTGGAGTCAAGATTTGTAACAAGTTATTATATTTGTTTTCCATATCTTGAAGACGTGCGTTCAATTCAGCAATTTCACGACCCATAGCTACGCGGGAACGGGATTCAGGGGAACGTTTACCAAGACGGATGGATACACCTGCGTTCAATTGAGTTTCACCAGTACCTACAGTGCCACCAACGGAGAACATTGTATCTTCGTTAGGACGGTAGAATGCGCCCAACGCAGCGGAGTTAGCATTATGGTAGTGACCATAACCAGCAGCGATTGTCCATTTATCATCTGGGTTGAAGTCCATTGGATGCAATGCAGCCAATGCAGCGGAACCTGCACCTACTTTGTTAACGCGTCTTTCAACAGTACCAACACGGTTAGTCAAGTTTTTGATATTGTTATTAATTTGACCAGGTGTGGAGTTGTTGATTTGTGTTTGTAATTCATTAGCTACGGAATACAATTGGCTACCGTTTACAGCATCTGTAGAAGTAGCGGAAAGCTCACCAGGAGCAACATTTTTAAGTTGACGCTCAGAACCAACTTGACCTACGGATACGGAACCTTTAGCTGCGGAACCTACGCCAGCAAAGCCACCGAAAGTGTGACGAGCAATGGTTGCACTGCTTTGAGCTGTAGCTTCACTTGTAGTGGAGCCTCGACCTAAAGCGATAGAGTTCAAATGTGTTGCATTTGCATGGTCACCAATTGCCATAGCGTAGTCCGCTGTAGCCTTTGCATCAGAGCCAAACGCATTAGCACGCACGTTAGTTGCTTGTGCACCAGCACCAAATGCTTGAGCATGGTCACCAGACGCAAGCGCAGAGGAGCCCATAGCAACAGAGTGATTATTAGTTGCTTTTGCACCAGAACCGATTGCATTAGATTTATAGCCAGATGCTAACGCTTCATAGCCAAGAGCTTGTGCACGAACTTCAGATGCGTTTGCACGAGTACCAATAGCTGTGGACCATGTACGTTCTGCTTCAGCAGAATGACCAATAGCGATAGTGTCATTCATCAACGCTTTTGAAGAATGACCTACGGCTAATGCAGAGGTACCTGCTGCAGTATTATTAACACCAATAGCGACAGAATTACTTTTCCAGTCACCAGTTTTTAATGTAGCATCATCTGGCTCATTCTCGTAATCACGATCGCGGAAGTTCGCAGCAGATTCTTTTACAGTATTACCACTACCATACGCAACTGCATTGTTTGTACCTGTAACAACATTTGAATTGTCCATTACAACAGAAGCAGCGTCTACCGTATTAACAGTCGCACCAACAGCAGTGACAGCAGCTAATACAGCAAACGCTAATTTTTTGGAATGTTTCATTTCTCTCATCTTACACCCTCACTAAATAAAAATATATCCATATTATTACAATACAAATTTTCATTCTCTCTATGTTCCGTCTCTCACCTCGGCCTGATCAAGTAAGTACTCTAAAATTACACGAAGAAATACCCCTATCTCAGTTTAAGAAAAATTTATATTGTCAATTACTCGCCTAGCATATCAAAGTTTTACGATATACACAACCCCTTTTTCTACAACAAATTTAATCAACCACTTCTTAACCCACTTAAAAGTCCCTTTATTCCTGATTTTATAAGGGATTAAATTTGACTCATTATCATCCCTTATGAGTTAAATTTTTCTCAACTTTGTAAACATTTTTCATCTAACGAATTGTATAACTTATAAATAAATAATCACCTTATAAGTACACCAGATATACTATCAATGCCCACCAAACCTCATTCATACTTAATTCATGAATTATTGGTGAATTAAACGATTGTGTATATTGATGCACAACTTCATCATTTTATTATAATTTTATATTTGTGCAACAGCAGTAGATATCATTTCTTATCAATATTAAACAAACCGTCAATGAGAACGAAGTGAGAATAAAACTACTAAATACGCCTTAAATTATCCAATGTTTTATGTATACGTTCTAACAAAATAAAAAAAGCCCCCTATTTTTCAAGAAAATAAAGGACTTTCTTCATTTAATATATATGTTTATGCTAATAATGCACTTACAAGTTCTTCTGCTTTATTTAGATCAGAATCTTCTGGGTTCCAGTTACATTTGATTTCAGGTTCTACTACGGAGAAACCATATTTAGTTAACTCTTCACGAAGTACCTTTGTAGATTCACCAGACCATCCATAGGTACCGAATACAGCAGCTTTTTTATTTTTGAATTTTAACTCACGCAAGAAGTCGAGCCAACCAGCTACGGCAGATAATACGCTGTTCCCCACCGTTGGGGAACCTACAGCAATGGCTTTTGACTTAAAAACTTCCGTCATGATGTCATTTTTATTGGTTTTACTAATATTGAAAATCTTAACACGTGTATCAGGCGACTGTTTCGCAATTTCTTCAGCAATCTTATGTGCCAACTTCTTGGTGCCATCCCACATAGTGTCGTATACAATTGTGATTTGATCTTCTTGGTACGCTTGCGACCATTCATAGTATTTTTCTACGATTTGCATTGGATTTTCACGCCAAATCGCTCCATGACTCGTAGCGATGATATCGATTGGCAAATTAAGCTTTTGAATTTCTTCAACTTTAGCTTTTACCAATGGAGAGAACGGATTCAAGATATTCGCGTAATACTTCATTGCCTCTTCCCATAGACGGCATTGATCGGCCTTATCTGCCCACAATTCTTCTACAGCGAAATGTTGACCAAATGCATCGTTGGAGAACAAGATATTATCCCCTGTCATATAAGTCGCCATGGAATCAGGCCAGTGGAGCATGCGCATTTCCACAAACACCAAGGATTTACCATTCCCAATATCTACGGAATCCCCTGTTTTAACAGTTTTAAAATTCCATTCAGGGTGATGATATTGTCCAACCAAGGACTTAACAGCATTCTCTGTACAATAAATAGGCGTATTAGGAATTTTTTCCATCAATGCAGGCAAGGAACCACTGTGATCCACTTCGCCGTGGTTACATACGATGAAATCAATCGTATTCAAATCGATTTCCGATTCCAAGTTATCGATGAAATCGGAGGAATGAGGTTTCCACACAGTATCGATGAGGACAGTCTTCTCCTCTTCAATCAAGTAGGCATTTTGGCTAGAGCCATTATTAATGGTGTAATCAGAACCGTGAAACTCTTGCAATTCCCAGTCGATTTTACCAACCCATGATACGTTGTTTTTAATGTGCTTTCTCATAATAACCTCCATGTTCTGTGAAAGTAAATATACTCACCTCATACCTTTTAATGAGTCTATAAAGACCCACAGATGAGAGAAGCAACTTTCACCGGTATTACCCAATATATGGCCCCATGTTGTATCAATAGATACAACACAAATCGGTCATTAACTATAGTTCTATTATATGGATATCACTTAACTAAGTCTGTATCTGTAGGTACAGATTTGAGAATTATTATAAAAACCACTCATAGTAATCACATGCCGTACATTAGTACACATCGATTTCCCATGAGTGGTTACGAGTATATGTAATTATAAGGGATGATTTATTTATTACCTGATTTAGATAGTCCAGGGATAGCTTTATAGATATATAATGCAATATATCCATCAACCAAGCTATGAACGATGGTGCCGCCACCTACAAGAACAAATACAACGTAGATGAGATCAATGTTTGGCATCGTAGTTGTAGTATAGAACAATAGGCATGCTAGTACCTCACCAATAGCGTGAACGATAGCACAAGCAAGGTTAAACGCCACAAAGGATAGAGCCCCTGTTAATACGCCTGGATGATGTTTAATATAGTAAGCCCCCATCAAGGCAAAGATGATATGAGATGCAGCACGCATAACGATAACAAGTGGGAAGCCTGCTACAAAGAAGCCGAGCGTAGAACCTATGACAACACAAGCTGCCATCTTACGAGATAAGAACATGGCCAGGAATATAGGAACATGACTCGCCAATGTATACGATGCCGGTGGAATCACAACTTTCAAAGGCATCACAATAGGAATCATAATGGCTAATGCCATCAATAAAGCAGTAATGGTTAAATTTCGATACATCGAAGAATTCATAAAGGCCTCCTTAAGGACTATCTTCCCACACATCTACTAATATAGCACTCTAATATATGAAGAGCAACTACACATACCGCTAGGTGTCCCACAAAAAAGAGAGGGCCTTACAACCCTCTCTTATTTAATTAGACAAATATATTATAATATCTGTATTTTAACACTTATGATACGATTTTGAAAATGACGTAACTCACGTTAATAAATTTGAGGAATCTTAATTCATTGCTTTTATAAACGTTCAATTACGGCTTGTGCCATTTCTGTGGTACCAACTCGTTTTAAGCCTTCGCGGTAGATATCTCCTGTACGGTAACCATCAACGAGCACTTGTTCCACAGCACGTTCAATAGCATCAGCCACTTGAGGTAAATCAAGGGAGTGACGGCACATCATAGCGGCGGACAAGATTGTGCCCAACGGGTTTGCTAAGTTTTTGCCCATGATGTCTGGTGCGGAACCGTGGATTGGCTCATACAATGCTGTGCCTGTACCCATGGATGCAGATGGTAAAAGCCCGATGGAACCGGAGATAACAGCGCCTTCATCGGACAAGATATCGCCAAACAAGTTTGTAGTAACGATAACATCAAACTGAGCAGGATTTACAACGAGTTGCATCGCTGTGTTATCTACATAGAAGTAATCTATTGCAATATCTGGATTAGCAGCCGCTTTCTCTTGCGCGATTTTACGCCACAAACGAGAAGACGCCAATACGTTTGCTTTATCGACAGATACGACCTTTTTGTTACGTTTACGAGCTGTTTCCATAGCGATATCCATGATGCGTTCTACTTCATAACGGCTGTATGTTTCTTTATCCCAAGCGAACTCATTAGCACCTTCGCCTTGTGCCTCTTCACGTTCACCGAAATAAATACCGCCAGTTAACTCACGAACGATGACGAAATCTACATCTTGTACGAGCTCCTTTTTAAGCGGAGAATACTCTTGTAAAGATGGATAAATTTTTACAGGACGCAAGTTACAGAACAAACCAAGCTCCTTGCGAAGACCTAGGATTGCCTTTTCAGGACGGATAGACGGATCTACATTATCCCATTTAGGACCGCCTACAGCACCAAGCAATACAGCATCAGCATTTTTACAAGCCTCGATAGTATCCTCAGTCAAAGGCACGCCGTATGCATCAATAGACGCACCGCCCGCTTTTTTATCGATCCAATTAACCTTTACACTGACTTTCTCAAAAGCCACATCGCACACAGCCTTCGCTGCTGTAATAATCTCAGTACCGATACCATCACCAGGAATCAATACAATATTCTTTTCGCTCATCTTACCTCTCCATATAACAAATGCTTACTTGCGGTTTTTCGCAAAATTCACAAGACCGCCTGCTGCCGCAATGTCTTGAATGAATTGTGGCAATTCAGTACCTTGGTATTGTTCATTTTTCGTCAAGTTGTACACGATACCTTTAGACAAGTCTACGCCTATAGCATCGCCTGCATCGATACGATCAACTTGTTCACCGATTTCCACAACTGGTAAACCGATGTTGATAGCATTACGGAAGAAGATACGTGCAAAGGAGTGTGCTATGATAACAGGCACGCCTTTGGCTTTAATAACGCCCGGTGCATGTTCACGAGAAGAACCACAACCAAAGTTTTTACCAGCTACCATGATTTCGCCGGCTTTCACATTAGGAGCAAATGTTGTATCAATATCTTCCATCGCATGTTCAGCCAATTCGTTCCAATCAGCAATCGCCAAGTAACGAGCCGGAATGATTACGTCTGTATCTACATCGTCGCCGTAGCGCCAGATTTTCTTGCTTTCAAAATCCATATTAAACCTCCTCAGGGCCTGCAATGCGGCCTAATACAGCACTTGCTGCCGCCACATAAGGGCTTGCCAAATATACCTCAGAATCAACGTGCCCCATACGACCACGGAAGTTACGGTTTGTTGTGGAGACGGTGCGCTCCCCTGCAGCCATGATACCCATATAACCGCCTAGACAAGGACCACATGTAGGCGTGGACACAGCGCAATCAGCTTGAATGAAGATGTCTAACAAACCATCTTTCATAGCTTGGTCGTATACATCTTGGGACCCAGGGATTACGATACAACGAACGAATGGAGCCACCTTGCGACCTTTGAAGATTTCCGCAGCTGCTACCAAGTCTTCATAACGGCCATTTGTACAAGAACCGATGATAACTTGATCGATTTTAATATCCTTGTCGATTTCGTTGATGTAATGCGTATTGGATGGCAAATGAGGGAATGCTACAACTGGCTGCAATTTGGACAAATCGATTGTAATAGTTTGGGCATATACTGCATCAGAATCTGGAGTGATTGGCTCAACAGAGCGATTTACGCGACCTTTGATGTATTCTTCAGTAATTGCATCGTAAGGGAATACGCCACATTTACCGCCCGCTTCGATAGCCATATTACAAATTGTAAGACGGTCAGCCATAGTCATATGCTGTACGCCATCGCCGGCGAATTCAAGAGCCATATAACGAGCGCCATCTACGCCGATTTGGCCAATCAAGTCAAGGATTACATCTTTACCCGTTACCCATTTGTTAGGTTTGCCGATAAGTTCAACCTTGATAGTTTCAGGCACTTTGAACCAAGTTTTACCTTCTGCCATAGCAACACCTGCATCAGTGGAGCCTACGCCTGTGGAAAACGCATTCACCGCACCATATGTACAAGTATGGGAGTCAGCGCCGATCATCATTTCACCAGGACCGATAAGCCCTTTTTCTGGCAAAATAACGTGCTCAATACCCATACGACCAACTTCAAAGTAGTTCGTAATGCCATGTTCGCGTACGAAATCGCGCATTACTTTCGCTTGTGTAGCGGATTGAATATCTTTATTTGGCGTAAAGTGGTCAGGCACCAAGTAGATTTTATGACGATCAAATACAGGTTTGCCAATTTTTAAAAACTCTTTGCGAGCCGGTGGGAATGTGATGTCGTTCATCAATACCGCATCCAAATGACACTCGATGATTTGTCCTGGCTTTACAACATCAAGACCCGCGTGACGAGCCATATTCTTTTCAGTAATGGTCATACCCATATTATTCTTCCTCCTGTTGTTCTAGCTCCATAGCTAGGAATACTGAGTTTACTGCATTAATATATGCATTTACACTTGATTTAACGATATCGGTGCTGATACCACGACCATGGTACAAGCGACCGTTATATTCTACCTTGAGAGTTGCTTCCCCAAGGGCATCTTTACCCGCTGTTATAGCGCGGATTTGGTAATCTTTCAAACTAATTGGCAAGCCAACCACACGTTCAACCGCTTTAAGGGATGCGTCTACTGGGCCATCACCAACGGCTGCATCGGCTTTTTCACCTTCTGGAGTCATGAGACGAACGTCAGCATAGGCATAGCCTTTTTCGCCCAATTTGTAGTATTGAGCCACGAGTTCGAATGCTTTTTTGTGATGTAAGTTATCTACTACAAGGGCTACGATATCATCATCGTATACTTGTTTTTTACGATCCGCCAATTCTTTGAATTTACCGAAGAGATCATTGATTTTCTCTTCTGTGAAAGATTGGAATCCAAGTTTTGCCAAATGATCGGCAAAGGCATGACGGCCAGAGTGTTTACCCAATACGAGGTCTGTTTTTTCAGCACCTACGGACTCAGGCGTCATGATTTCATACGTTTCAGGGTTGCTCATCATCCCATGTTGGTGAATACCAGACTCATGAGCAAAGGCATTAGAGCCTACGATTGGTTTATTTGGAGGAACTACAACACCTGTTAAACGGCTCACAAGTTTAGATACTTTCGTAAATTGTTTTGTATCAATATTCACTTGAAGGTCGTCGAAATAATCATGGCGTGTTTTAAGAGCCATAACAACCTCTTCAATTGCTACATTACCTGCACGTTCACCTAGACCATTAATTGTGCCTTCTACTTGACGTGCACCTGCTTTAATAGCAGCTAACGTATTCGCATTGGCAAGGCCTAAGTCGTCATGGCAGTGAACAGAGATGATGGCATTTTCAATACCTGGTGTATGTTCTTTAATATAACGGATTTTGTCACCAAATTCGTTAGGGTTCATGTACCCCACGGTATCTGGCACATTAATAATTGTAGCGCCACCAGCGATAGCCACGCCGAATACTTCACACAAGAAATCTAAGTCTGTACGAGCCGCATCTTCACCGGAGAACTCGATTTCATCAAATTTGCCTTTTGCAAATTCCAAGATAGATTTAACGCGATCCAATACATCTTGACGAGTCATTTTCAATTTATATTTCATGTGGATTTCGGATGTAGCGATAAACACATGCAAGCGGCTGCGCTCTGCATCTTTCAACGCATCAGCCACCTTTTGCACATCCTTTTCGTTGGCACGGGCCAAGCCACAAATAGTTGTGCCTTTAACCTCGCGAGCAATCGTTTGTACCGCTTCAAAATCTCCAGGGGATGCAGCTGGGAAGCCAGCCTCGATTACGTCGATGCCGAGGCGTACTAGGCCTTTCGCAATTTCAATTTTTTCAGGAGTTTGTAAAGATACACCTGGTGTTTGTTCCCCATCACGAAGGGTTGTATCGAAGAAATATACGCGATTCTGTTCCATAATAGCCACCTTTTCTATCCTCATAAAACATAATACTTTATTATATCTATCCATAGTGAAAGTTTGTAACATCGCCAATGTCGACACTATGTATAATCAGTGATTTACTAGACTTTCACAAATAAAAAAGCCCCTCAGAACAACCGTCGTTGCTCAAAGGGGCGTTATATTC
Source organism: Veillonella sp. AF13-2 (assembly GCF_003603295.1). Taxonomy (NCBI): domain Bacteria; kingdom Bacillati; phylum Bacillota; class Negativicutes; order Veillonellales; family Veillonellaceae; genus Veillonella; species Veillonella sp. AF13-2. The sequence goes on along the minus strand of NZ_QTMT01000003.1, from coordinate 45,538 downwards.
ATAACACGGTACCACCCTAATTGGGACTCGTTTCGGGTATAACGGAACCACCGTCGATGACTACTGACGTTCGCCACCGAAGCTCACGGGAGAGTGTCAGCGTACAACCTCTATTGCCTCGCACCAGCCGGCAACTCTCTGAAAGCAGGATTTGTAAACCTTTATACCCGTTCATCGCTTGATTTAAGATATAAGGGTATTGTACTGTATTCTATAGACTTATGTCAATTAAAATAAAATGAATATGATTTCATAAAGCTCATCGTTAGTAGTTAGTCCACTCTAAACTATCAAAATCATTCATAATGAGTTTCTTCTTCTTTACCACTTGGTTCGTTAGCTCAATGCGTTCACTAACAAATGAAATATCTGTATACCATTCCCTTAAATTAGCATACACTTCATTCTCTAAATCAATAATGATAGTTTCTATGGGATCCCACGTTTTACATTGTACAGATTCCACCATAACCATGCTACTACCTATGAAAGTAACATCTCTACCATAAATCCAAAATGGCAATACCTTATTTTTTATAGCAATAGAGTATATAGCATCCCCATGAGGTGGTTCCGTTTCATATTGCGTGCGTATTTGGTACTTTTCCATAATTTCATTACTACCATTTTCTATATATGGTAGCTTTGAAATCTTATAATTTTCTGCGTTCATATAAACTCCATTATTTTTAATATCAATCACAACAAAGAGGACTGTATATCGCTATTTGTGTAAAGAGTATTTTGCTATACTATAAGTGTTGCTAACCCTAATCTGGCAACAGAAAGGGGGTGTAGTTATTGCACAACAACTATCAATTTTGGCTAGCCGTCATGGTAAATGTAATCGCCTACTACATTTGCAAGTGGTTAGACGCTTTCCTAGCCCTTTTATTTAGCAACTAGCCCAACGCTCTAACATTAGCGTAATAATGTAAAAAATCCCTCGGAGTTGCCGCTCCGGGGGATTTTGTAGTTAATTGCACAACTATCAATTGCCTACCTATAATATACTACACCTTTAGTGTTTTTTCAATATTTTACACTGTTAATCATTTCCCTAGCCCGCTCAACAGAAACTGGCTCATTAAATAAGAACACATGATTTTGTCCTTCATGTTCCCAAGATGTTAAGTAAACAGAGTCATCTACCATTCTATAGGTCACGGTCATGCCATTTACAACCTCTGTTTTCTGAGGCACGTAATCCTTATAATCACCTGCAATATTACCAGATACTGCAGATACGCGATATTTAATATACTTTGGCATATCATCTACACGGTCAAAGTATTTTCCTTTTAAAAGCTCATGATAAGCATACACCACTTGTAGTACATCATGATCTACAACAGCCACATGTATAGCATGTAACCCTTCTACGCCATTTGGCAACTGCGGTTTAAAGTTCAAATGTTGCTTAGCTTCATATATGGTATCAAACACCTCTAGCGATTGACCTTTACGAGTACTTCTATAATCCTCATCAGTCATGCTGCAACTTCCAAGTCTATCTGGACAAGGAAACTCATTACGATCCCCATAAGGCTGGTCATAAATCGAATTACCATTAAGACGGAATCTCGTCAAATCATCTGCGGACACAAGATTAATAGAACCTATAAAAGCTAACGTAGCTAACACACATACAACCTTTTTCATGATACATTCCCCTGTAAACAAACTACATATGGTAAGTTAATTATATCACTAAAATTTAAATCAGTTATCATCACAAATCTATCACATTTGATAGTATCTATCGCAAATCATTCTACTATTCAAAATTATTGTTGGTGCTATAATGAACTCAACAAAAGGAACAGGTGCTCATATGATACTAAATGCACTATTCCAAAACTATAGTTAGTAATTATATGGAGGAAATAATCATGACACATACACAATTAACACAACTAGTTCAAGCATTATTAGATGCACCACAAAGCAATCCTAAAGTAAAAGAATTCGCTCAGTCTTGGATTGATGCAGAAGGTACTCCTAAGCAAGAAGAACTCACGAAACAACTCGTACCCGTAGCAGAACAAAATATTGCGCTTATCGACGAAACAATCGGCTTTGCAGGCTCTGAACTCGCTACACAAATCCTTGGCGAAGAAGGTGCAGCTAACCTATTACAACACGCTAAAGACATCAAAGCAGAAGGCGCAGAATTCTGTGACTGCCCTAGCTGCGTAGCAGCTAAAAATATAATTGATTTGAAAGCGGAAATTGAATAGTTTATATAAATAAAAATAGCTCCTAAGGGAACTATTTTTATTTATATTATTTGAGTTATATCTTGATATTACGTTCTATAATATCCCCCTTAGATAATATGGTTGCAGTAACATCGTATCTATTTTTTGTGATAATTATACTACACCCATAATCATATTCAAACCTTCCATTTTCTTCTGTCATTTCAGCTAATTTTTTGATATCCTCCTCCGCATTATCATTCCACCAAGGTTTTACTTCTATAACGACAAAATTGCTACTATTACATCCACGTCTATGCACTATAATATCTGGCCTTATCAACTCATTAGCCTTATTCTTTTTAGAATCAGCTAAATCCCGGTTATATTCACAGTCTACATCATACTCATCTATACATAATGATAAATAGTGCCCAATCTTATGTGAAATGGACAACTCACTTACATGATTATCAGTTTCATTAAATATTAAGTATTGATCTTTATAAAACAACATATCTAATGCAATCTTTAATGCATCATAAAAACGCCCTAAGGTATTCATAAAATATCTCCTTTTAGTGTTTGTAGATGAACTAAATATAATTCCTTTATATAACTAATTTGACCTACTAACTTACATATTCTACAAAATACTTTATCTCACAATATGTATTTATCATCGGTTCTAAAAAATTCTAATTCACAAGCAGCTATTCCTCTCTTATACTCCGTTTTCTTAATAGTTCACGTTCTTTTTTTATATAGATATATAAACTAATATAAAACCAATATATACAGTATCCGTAAATAAAGCTCCGACTAAATACGAATACTAATTCAATCCATTCTTTATGTGTCATATTAGGAAGTAAACAGCTAAGAGAAATAAAGTGCTTTATAGGATTGATGATTTCAAATGATGAAGTATACCAATCCGGAGAAATTAAAACACCTATATGATTAAACATCGCAAGAATATAATATACGCCTCCAATAAAAGGAATATAGACTATTGATAATTGTAATAAGTCAAAACTTTGATTACTTATAAATTGACAGTATGACTCCATATGGCTTAACAACTTATAAAAATCTTCAGATAATTTCATGAAGTATTCTTTTTTATCTAATTGCTTTATTATAACTTCTAGGATATAAGCTATAAGTAGTATCAAAAATAATATTCCTGGTATGCTACATACAAAAGGGATTAGCCAATAAAGAATAAACTCAACTTTTTTTAGCAATACTTTTACTATTTGAGGTAATATAGATTCAAAATCTAATATATTTACTCCATAATAAGCATATAAGTAATCAGCAAACAAACATAACAAAAAAAGTAAAACAAAAATCTTTGTAAATAAATCAAATCGTTTTCTAACTAAATTTATCAATGCCATAATACTCCCACTCATATATACCTCCTTTTATTCATAAAATATCATACCATAATATACTATTATAATTTTACTTATAGTTAAAATCGTATAATTTATTGATTATACGTATAAAAAAGCCCCTGTATAACAGGGGCCTTCTTTATTCTCCAGCACTGACAAGCGCTTTTGTATATGGGTGTACCGCTTCTTTAAGTCGTTTTGATTCGATAGTTTCTACGATTTGTCCATCTTTCATAACGATGATTCGGTCTGTTACGGCTTGTAAAAGTCCAATATCATGGCTGACGAATACGTAGCCAAAGGGTTGTTCCCTATGGAGTTTTTGTAATAAATCTAGTACCAACTTTTGATTCACCGCATCAAGGGCTGATGTAGGTTCGTCAAAGAGTACTAGTTTTGGATGCATCAACATAATCCTTGCCAGTACTAACCGTTGCAGCTGACCACCACTTACTTCATGAGGATATTTCTGAACAATCGTTTCAGGTAGATCTACATGTTGAATCCATTTACGGATATCTTCCTTTGCAGCGGTTATATCCATAAGCCTATAGTTGATATATGGCTCTAAGAGAAATGCTTCTAAGTTCATTCTCGGTGGAATCACCGCCAAGGGATTTTGGAACATCATCTGCATAGAGCGATATATTTCTGTATGATTTTGAATAGAATGGATGTCCTCACCAAAGAGTCGCAAGGTGCCAGATGTAGGTTTTTCTAGCATGGCAATCATCCTAAGCAATGTACTTTTACCAGAACCGCTACCACCAGCAATACCTACCCGTTCATTCTCCGCTACAGAAAAGGATACGTTATCAACGGCGTAAACCGTATGATTGTGGTTCGTATATTGTTTACATATATTCTCGAGTTGAATCATACTACACCACTTTCATTACGGAATCTAACAAGATGCGAGTATACTCATCCTTTGGCTGGGCCATGACCTCTTCAGTGGATCCCACTTCAACGAGTTGCCCCTTATTCATAACACCGATGCTATTGGCAATGCGCGCCGCCGCCTTGATATTATGAGTTACGATAATCACCGTTGCTCCAAGGGCCTGCGTTACCTCTTTCATAAGGTCCAATACAGAGGCTTGCACAAGCATATCTAAGGCACTAGTCGGTTCGTCAGCAAATACGATACCAGGCTTCAAGATGAGGCTCAAGGCTATTGCTAACCGTTGTTGCATACCACCGCTCAATTGAAACGGATAGGACTGCAAGATACGCTCTCCGTCAGTTAAGTGAACAAGATTAAGCATATCTATAACGCGGCTTACATCATAGCTTTCACCATGAGCACGGAATAAATCTTTGAAGTGATTTTCTACGGTTCGATTTGGATTTAGATAGGCACTGGGATTTTGAAAGATCATAGAAATCTTCGTGCCCCGCAATTGTCGCCAATCACCATCACTCAATGTGGAAACATCGGTGCCGTTTAGCAAAATTTGGCCGCTAATGTTAGCTTGTTTCAACATGCCAAAAGCGGCACGGACTAACGTAGATTTACCAGAGCCACTTTCACCAACGATGGCAAAGACCTCACCATTGGGTACGGAGAAGGATACATCGCGCACCGCTTGCTCCGCACCGTATGAAATTGTAACCTTGTCAAATACGATACAATCAGATTTATTCAATAGTAGAATCCTTTGTTAATAAGTAGTAATCGATTGGATGTACTGGTACATTTTTAACTTTTGTAGTGGATACAACCGTTGCACTTGGATACAACAAATAGATATCTGCTACGTCATCAACTAAGATTTGTTGCGCTTGTTTTGCAATATTAGAGCGTTCGTTTTGATCAAATGTTACTGACAATTGGTCGATTAACGCATCTACTTGAGGGTTAGAGTAGCCACCAACGTTTGCTTTCGCACCAGTTTTGTAGAATAAGCTGAGGAACCAGTAAGGATCGTTTGTAGACATAGTCACTACATTGCGTTCTACCAAATCGAAACCATCTGTACCAAGTGTATCTACTTCATCAGGGCTTTGTAATTTCTTAAGAGTTACAGCAATACCTGCTTTTTTCAATTCTTGTTGGATTTCTTCGTATAAGCTTGTGTCTTTACCCCAAATAGCAATAGTAATCGCTAATTCTTTGCCATCTTTTGCATACATGCCGTTTGCATTCTTAGCGTAACCAGCTTGAGTCAAGATTTGGTCAGCTTTTGCTACATCTGTCATCGGTTTATTAGCAATCGCATCATAGCCTAAGTTGGCAGATGGCGGGAATGGTGCCGCCCCTGGTGTGGAGCCGTTACCAATAATTTTTGCCATGGAATCATAGTTAATGATATGAGCAATAGCGGAACGCACAGCTTTATCATGTAATGGAGACGCTTCTGTGTGGTTTGTTTTCAACATAAACACACGAACGCCAGCGACGTCTTGAATATTGAAACCGTCTTTGAACAAGCTGCGGTTAGCAGAGTCCACTTTTTGAATTACGTCTACGTCTTTAGATTGCAACGCCATAGCGCGTTTATTGTTGTCTTCGATGTCTTTTACAGTTACAGAATCAAGACCTGGTTTGCCGCCCCAGTAATCTGCGAAGGCTGCAAGTTCAATTGTTTCACCTTTTTTGAAAGCAGTGATTTTATAAGGGCCTGTAAGAACTGGTTTAGATGCTACATCTTTAAGATCTGCAGTATCCATGATAACGAAAGCAGGTTCAGTCAAGCTAGATAACAAGGAACCATTAGGCTCTGTAGTTTTAATGATCAAGTTTTGACCATCTACTGTGATGGACTCGATTTTAACTGCTTTAGCGGAACGAGCACTTTGTTTCATCGTATACTCGATGGACTCTTTTACCTTTTGAGGCGTCATCGGTGTACCATTGTGGAATTTAACATTTTCACGGATGTGGAATTTCCATGTTGTAGGGTCTACATTTTCCCAAGAATCTGCCAATTGTGGGGCAAATTTCATATCCGGTGTAACAACGGCTAAGGTTTCACCTGCACCGATACGAGTCAATGTCCACGCATCCCACTCGTGAGTTGGGTCTAATGTTTCACCAAACCAATACAAACCAACATTCATATGCTTCCCTTGTTTGCTGTCTTTAGCAGTATCATTGCCACAGCCGACCAAGAGAGCCACCATGCATAGCATGGACAAACATACTAACAACCAACGTTTCATAATATCTCCTTTAAAATACATTGCCTCGTCGAGGCTTTCACCATAAAAAATCTATACACAGCATGGTTAACGAGATACATCGAGGGCATCGCGCAACGCATCACCAATATAATTAAATAAAACAACAGTAATAAAAATAGCGAGCCCCGGGTAAATTAGCAGCCACGGCGCCGTTTGTAGAAAATCTCGGGAACTCAACAGGATCGCGCCCCACTCCGGATTCGGCGGTTGTACACCGATGCCAATGAGCGAAAAACTGGCTACCAAAATGATGGCGTCCCCTAAATGTTGGATAATAACGATCACCAACGGTGGCAATACATTCGGCAGAATATAGCGCCACAGAATTCGTAGATTTGAAGCACCTGACATACGAGCAAAGGTAATATACTCCGCGTGGCGTTCAATCTGTACGAGGCCTCTAGTGATACGGGCATATTCCGCCCATTTCGTAATGCACAAGGAAATGATTACATTCGTTATGCTAGGTCCCATAATACCGATGAAAGCAATGGCAATCACCATGTTCGGGAACCCTAGTACCAAATCAATCAAGCGAGATAACCAACGGTCAATGCGAGGTGTAGAGAATCCTGCTAACCCACCAATAGCGATACCGATGGCCCCACTAATGCTAATGATGGTGAAAGCAATCCCTAAAGAGGCTTTACCACCATACAGAATACGAGACCACACATCACGACCGAGTTGGTCAGTACCTAATAGATGGGTACTACTAATGTCTTGTAAGCGGTCCGCGATACTCGTTGTTTCAGGATCAAAGGGAGCTATATAGGGAGCACATAAGAAAAATATGATCCACAGAGCTGCTAATACCAACATGGCGTATAAAGTATAGGGCTTTTGTCTATTCATAAGAGCCTCCTTTTATGGCGGCTCTTCGCTTCGGATTCAGCCAAACACTCAATACATCAATGATGATATTAATTACGATGAACACCAAGGTAATCCAGATGATATAACCTTGCATCAATACATAATCGCGAGCCATAATGCCTTGTACCATCATGTAGCCGATGCCTTTTATGGAGAACACCGTTTCAATAACAGCAGAGCCACCTAGCATAGCGCCCATAGTTACCCCCATCATAGGCAACAACATAAGTCCCACATGAGGGAATATGTAACGGGTGTAGACCATCCATTCTGGCAGGCCTAATGCTCGCGCCCCCTGTACAAAGGGCTGTCGCGACACTTCTAAAATAGCATTGCGCAATCGACGAATGTAGAGACCACATATCCATAAAGCAAGGGTTACCGCGGGCAATACATAGGCAGAAAAGCCATTGGTATTCGTTACCGACACTAGCTGTAATTTAACACCGAATAAGTACAGTAATAATAAACCGACCCAGAACCCAGGGATTGCTAATGCTAGAAATGTAACGAGACGAACCCCATGATCAATCCATGAGTCTTGATACTTTGCAGATAACATACCGAGCGGTATGGTCACCACTATCCCCATAACAAGAGCTAAAGATACGAGCCCCAATGTATTTGGTAGGGCCCCTTTCAACAACGTAGCCACAGGCACTGCATAAAGTATAGACTCGCCAAAGTCTCCTTGCACAATTTGACTAAGCCAACGCATATATTGTTGCCACCAAGGGTCATTGAGACCTAACTGCTCTCGTATCTGTGCAACTACAACTGGATCTGGTGTAGCCCCTACAAGATTAAACTTCATCGACACGGGGTCGATAGGAGATAATTTTATCAATACAAATGTACCGATGGTAACAACAAATAAAATACCTACAATACTCGCCAAACGCTGTAGTATTAATCGATACAATACATCACCTGCCTTCTTTATCACAAAATAGCTATATTTATATTCTATCAATGTAATACTTAGATAGATATACCCATATGGGTATTTAGAATCATTATCATTATGAAAGTTTTGCATACCAATAAAAACGGCCCCTCATATGAGGAGCCGTTCCATATAAAACCCTTACAGTGTCCATGCGAGTGCTTCACTACAGCTCGCATGCCTATCCCATTAGGCCTGGACTTTTATATTATTTTGTATGCTGTTTTGGAGCTACTGTATTAGCAACGATGGCTTTAGCCATGTCACGAGTTACAGGCCGTTCAAAATACATCCCATGAGTTTGTCCGTCTTTTGTCCAACCTATGAGATATACCATTTTATTACCGCCTTTGAAAACAACCTTTGTGCCGTTTACTTTTTCATTAGCTGTTACACGAAAATCGTTATAATCGCCGCTGATATCTTCTTTTATTTCATTGGCTATACGATGGACGATGCGTTTGCCTGCAGCTTGATTACGAGTAGCATCTTCACCAGCTTGGTAAACATAAACCACTTGCAATACATCCTTATCAATAGTACTTACAGATTCAATATTGTAACCTACAGGTAATACCTTAGGCATTTGAGGTGTAATGTTCATATATTTAGCCGCTTCATCTACAGTAGAAAACTCATGAAACGGGCTTGGCATGCCAACCATTGGCGCTTCATGTTCGGCTACCACAGATTTAGGTTGATTCGGTTTTACATCAACAGTACCTTGAGCACCGGCAACAGTATAAGAACATACACAAGCACAAGCACAAGCAACAGCCATCAATACAAATTTCTTCAACATAATCATAATCTCCGCTCTCTTACAAATACATCTGTACAAACACAACACATTTAGTATGAATACTATAATATATAAATATATTTTACAAAATATTCTTTATCAAAACTTATTTTATAATTATACCCTAAATGATAGAGAATTTCAAGTAATTATTTCTGATATAAAATCCTGAGTTCTATATTTGCTACTATATAAACATATATTCAAGATGGATAGTAAGATGCTAACAAGAAGTATCTATGTCTATATATAATCCATCCCTATCTACTATTTAGCAGCAGCTAGGTAATTAAATTTTGGCCCGCTGAGCTTAAACTCAAAGCTAGTTAAATCCACCTCGCCAACACATGCATCGCTATCATAAAGGGTGAGCAAAAAATCTGCGGTCTGTTCACTGCTATGATACTTTTCAAATGAAGCATCGTAATCAAATCCGCTTTTACCTGAAGCTACATCGCAGAACTCGCTTTTAGTAGCAGCAGGCGCTAAGATTTTAGCCTGCATTTTAGCATCTACATCCTGTGCAAGCTCATGATATAAGCCCTCTGTGAAGGCACTTACAAAAAATTTTGTGCCACAGTATGGTACTACTCCGGGCGCTAAAAAATATCCACCCACGGAGGAAACATTTATCAACTGTGTTTGTTTACATTTATAATCTCGCACGAATAAACTGGAAAGTATCGCAAGTGCAGTTACATTTAAATCTATCATTTTTACCATTTTTTGAATATCATGATTGCCCATGAATCCAAAATCACCAAAGCCTGCATTATTAATAAGTGCCTTTAACTCATAGCTTTTAAGGTCATCCCAAAGCGCTAAAACGTTTTCGCTACGCGAGAGATCACAAGGTTTTACAATAACGTCTGAATCAGGCGAAATGTTAGCAATCTCGCCTTTCAAATTTTCTAATAATTCTGCTCTACGTGCAATAACGATCAAATTTTCTCCACGGCGTGCAAAAGCTTTTGCCGTAGCTGCTCCTATGCCTGAACTTGCTCCCGTAACAACGATATACTTTTTCATTTTTTATGCCTTTCCTTTATAAATAAGAGTATCCGGCTTTATTGCACTTGCTTTGCCTCCTTAGTTAACATATGAGTCCTTTACTCAGCTTTCACATTAAATCATAGGATGTCTTATTTCTTATGCACCATAAACCCAGCTGCTTGTTGGTTAGCCATGATTGTGACATCAGAAATTTGCAAACGTTTAGGTTGGTTTGTTACGTATAGTACAACATCCGCCACATCCTCAGGTTGGATCGCATCGATGCCGGCATAGACAGCTTTAGCTCTTTCCGCATCACCGTGAAAGCGAACTTCACTAAACGGAGTCTCTACGATGCCCGGTTGAATGGTTGTGACCTTAATATCCGTTGCAATCGTATCCATGCGAATACCATCGCTCAACATCTTAACAGCCGCCTTTGTAGCACAGTAAACAGCGCCACCTGGATATGCGTAAATACCAGCAGTAGAGCCCATATTCACAATGTGACCTGCATTTTTATCAATCATATAAGGTAGTACGGCTTTTGTTACATATAAAAGACCTTTCACATTCGTATCGATCATAGTCACCGCATCATCGACAGTACTATCTTGGAAAGGATCTAAACCTTGTGCAAGGCCTGCGTTATTTACGAGGACATCAACGCCACCAAAAGCCTCAATTGCTGCTGGGACCTTGCTTTCAACATCCTCACGACTACGCACATCAAGAACCAAAGTCTCAACGCGCACGCCGTATTCCTTAGACAAACGACCCTGTACCTCAGCTAACACCTCAGCGCGACGTCCAGAAATCAAAACATTATCACCATACTTTGCATACGCCTCAGCAATACAAAGACCAATACCAGACGTTGCACCAGTAACAAAAACATTACGAGCCATAAAAACCTCCTTATCAATCCGAACTAAATCTATATCCTAATTATACCACTTTAATACGTAATGGACTCTAGGCTACTACGCGTACCACGCTCTCCTACGCCAAAAATGACATATTGACGCATCTGAAGGTAAAGCGTATAGAAATGAAAAAGGATTACCGTTCCGGAAGTGACTTAGCTCGCCTTTGTCCCTTCCACTTTCTCTAAAATGATATGTAGGCGTATCTGTATTTAATACGATAATATTTGAGCTCTATCGCAGCTAGGAAATAAATAGGGATACCTATTCGAAGCCGCCTTGGGCGCCACGCGTACCCATGAAGGCTGAGGATAGGTATCCCTATGTCTTATTTAGTCTGATAAGTAGAGCTCAAATACTATGTCTTTTATTTCAAATGCGCCAACATATCATTTAACACTTCCATGCAATCCCCCACAATCCCATAGTTAGCGTGTTGAAAGATTTCTGCATTTGGATCGTTGTTGATAGCCACGATTGTGTCAGCCCCAGAGATACCGCTCACGTGTTGAATAGCCCCAGAGATACCGAATGCCAAGTATAGTTTAGGGCTTACAGTTTTACCTGTTTGGCCTACTTGGTATGGCAATTCAATCCAACCTTTTTCAACGAGAGGACGTGTAGCACCTACAACGCCGCCGATAGCATCAGCAAGTTCGTAAAGCTTATCAAAGTTTTCTTTGGAACCCATGCCACGACCGCCCGCTACGATGATATCCGCTTCTTGAATGTTGTATCCAGCTTTGCTGAACGGAATGAAGTCAAGACGCTTCATGCGAATATCTTCAGGTTTAAGGTCGAATGGTTCAATTTGAATGCGTCCCCAACTATCTGCAATGCGTTCAGGCTTTTTAAATACATTAGGACGGACAGAACCCATTTGTGGGCGATGATTTGGGGAAATAATTTCAGCTAAAATATTTCCCCCCAAGGCAGGGCGTGTCCATTCTACAAGGCCTTCTTCAGTATCTACTGTCAAAATGGTACAGTCAGCTACGACACCATTTTTCATGCGACCAGACATACGAGGTGCTAGGTCACGACCATTATTTGTTGCACCAATCAAAAGAATATTAGGCTTATGGTCTTCAAAGAAGTCCGTCAAAACCTTTGTATAGCCGTCTGTTGTATAGTATTTCAAAAGAGGGCTTTCAAAAACGTGAACAATATCCGCACCATGTGCCACAAGTTCCTCCGCTTCGGATTGAACATTCTCACCAAGTAGCATAACTTGAACGAGTTGGCCCAATTCCTTAGCAATACGGCGAGCTTGACCGATAAGTTCGTACGTAACCGGATGCACTACGTCGTCGATGGTGTCAGCTACGACAAAGACGTCTCTATATTCATCAAAATTTGTCACTCCCATTATCGATCACCTCCTTTGGAACCTTCTTCACCTTTAACAGCTGCTAAAATCTTAAACTCACTGGAGGATACACTTTCAACAGAGGCAGCCCGCTGCACAGGATCTTTTACATCTACGCCCTCATCATTGGTATCTACAGGCTCTTCAACCAGTTCTTCGCTAGGCACTAATAGATGAGAAAACTTTTCTGGCTTGATATTATAAGCCAATTCAAGAATTTTCTTAGCCCCTTCGTCCACGGATGAAAGCATTTCTACCTTGCCTCGAAGCGGTGGTTGGTATACCTTGCGCACACGTGTAGGAGAGCCATTGAGACCAATACGGCTTTCATCAATATGCGGCATATCTCTCAATGTAATATGTGTAATCGTATACCGTTTAGCGTAAATCGAGCTCCAAAGACCGGGTTGACGAGGCTCATTGAGTTCAGCCGTAGCCGTTACCAATAGAGGCAAAGGAACTTCCACAATTTCATAACCATTTTCATGTTCTCGTTTCACAATTGCTTTTTGGGCTGCTTGATCTACGGATAATTCACAAGCATAGGTAGCTTGCGCCATGCCCAATTCCTCAGCAATTTGAGGTCCTACCTGAGCCGTATCACCATCGATAGCCTGCTTGCCGCAGAAAATGATTTGGAACTCACGATTCATGGTACGTTGAATATGACGAATGGCAGAGGCAATTGTATAGCTTGTCGCCAATGTATCAGCACCGCCAAAAGCACGATCTGTAATGAGCACCGCATCATCTGCACCGAGGGATAAACACTCGCGCAGTGCCGCCTCGGCTTGTGGAGGCCCCATAGTGACAACGGTTACACGGCTATCTTCATATTGGTCTTTTACCGCAAGAGCTGCCTCTAACGCATGCATATCATAAGGGTTTACAATACTAGGCAGACCTGTGCGGATGAGATTATTCGTTTCCGGATCCAGCTTAATCTCAGATGTATCTGGAACCTGTTTGATACATACTAATAACTCCATACACTCACCCCTGTCTAAATTCTACGCCCTTAGCGTTACGCGGATATTTCCAAGTTTTTACGATGGTTTCGCCACAGAGAACACGGCAGGTACCGCATTCAAGGCAACCTGCGAAATCAAATGCTAAATCGCCATTCTCTTGTAATGTATATAAACCAGCAGGACAGCCATTTACGAGTTTCATTTTCTCTTCCAGACCAAAGCCAGCGCCATCCACAATGATATGAGGAGACGTTTCATCTACATAGTATTTATTGGCGCCCAAGCGCTCTTCTAATTTCATAGGGAACGCACCCCTTTCCAAGCATCACGAATCAAGGTAACTAAACCTACATCACTTACACTACTCATCAATTTTTTCATCATTGGCACTGCCCCATCACCGTTTACAGTGAATACATCGCGCATCACATTATTCACAAGAGCTGGATACTCTTTGAATATGCGAGGGTTTGATGCGAGGAAGGCAGGCATATTTTTATAAAGCTTCATGTCCTTATATAGCCAAGAGTTCTTGATTTGACGTTCATACAATTTAGCAACGCGCTCCATGTTCTCATCGCGCAAGGCTACGTTAACTGCATCGGCTGCACACATACCAGATTCGATGGCAAGGTCCATCCCACGAATGGTATACCCCAAGTTCATACACATGCGCGCCGCATCACCGACGATAACATACCCATTACCGCCCAACTTAGGCAGCGCTTTAAATCCGCCTTCTGGCACGAGATGCGCACTATGCTCCTTCAATTGGCCATTTTTTAATAATGGTGCGATTCTTGGATGGTTTGTGAAAGCTAACAGCATATCATCTACCGATTTAGTAGCTTTGCCGATATCTTCAAGGCCTACAACCATACCTACAGAAAGACTATCTTTATTCGTATAAATAAATCCACCACCTAATAGGCCATCGGTCATGTCCCCCAATGTAAGCCACGCCATCCCCTCATCGCCAGATAGCATAAGGCGATTTTCAAGCTCCTCTTTTTTGAGTTTATATACCTCTTTTACCCCTACAGCCATTGTTCTTGGATCTGTAGGGCCTGTAAGACCAGCCTGTTCCAATAATAATGTATTAGAACCTTCTGCGATGACAACTAGTTTTGCATATACTTCGTCATCGTGACAGCGAACCCCTATTACGCGGCGATGTTTACCTTCGCCTTCGGTAATAAGCTCTGTTACCTGTACATTAGATACGAGAAGAGCTCCTTTTTTCTCTGCCTCTTCTGCTAGCCATTTATCAAATTTAGCACGCAATACTACGTAGGATTCTTCATTAGGTTCACCATCTTCGTAACTATACTCGATGGTAGTCATTTCATTACCTGTGCCTATAGAAATGCGCTCTTTTGTTACCTTTCGTTCCAACGGCGCACGGTCTCTAAAGTCCGGAACAAGACGCTCCAAAGAATGTGTATAGATGCGTCCACCCATCATATTTTTAGCACCTGGTGCGGTTCCACGTTCGATAAGTAAAACTTTTACCCTCTGCTCCGCAAGGCGTAATGCTGCCGCAGAACCCGCTGGTCCTGCGCCAACAACGATAACATCAAATGTTTCATTGCGATCAATTGCCATATACTCAGCTCCTTTAAATGAAAGCTTAGACTTACATAAGTTCATATAGTATATATATTTCTCTATTTAGAACCAAAATACCTTTAAAAATTATCACAGAAAGATGAATATATTCTATATTTTTCAGAAATATATTATAAAAGTCTCTACAGGTTGTATATATACTCATTATATATTAATACTAATGTATACTTTCCCTTCTAGATGAGTGCAATAAAATTCATCAATTCGTGAAATTTATAAGTAAGTCTAGCTTTCACGGTAAAAGTAGCGTATGATAAAGGTAGCAAAAACCCTATACGGAGCAAGACGCGTATAATACGACCGCATAATGCAAGTCCACGGTCAAGGTTGGGAACTCGTTATTTTTTAATTAAGAGGAGGCCCTATGGACCCGTTAAAAATCTTGAAAGCATTATCCAATCCGCATCGGTTAGATATTATATTGTGGCTAAAATACCCTGAAAAAGAATTCGGTGTACAAGTACACGCTAATACGCTTATCGACTTTCCATATAGTGTAAGCGTTAAGAGTATACAAAAGCGCTGCGGTGTATCGCAATCTTCTATTTCTACATTTATGAGCATTTTAGAAAATGCTGAACTTGTAGAATCGCGTAAAATCGACCAATATACCTATTTCCGTCGCAACGAAGAGGTTATTCACGAATTTGGCGAATGGTACAACAAAGAAGTATCCATACAGTCTGATGAAATTGACAAATTATTAGAAACGGTTATCTTAGAAGACACTTCATATCCAGCAACTGAAGAAAGCTCTATACCTAGCGAGCAACTGGCAGTCGAAATACGTACTAAGGGACCGCATCATGATGAAGAAAGTAAATAAAAGCCCTTCCCTACTTACCATATCTAGGGAAAAACGAAAAGAGCTATAATTTTGAATATTATAGCTCTTTTTTATGTAATACTATACCATACATAGTATCTATATAACTCATAATGATAACTTATAATGCAAAAAGAGTGCCTCCCTTTGGGAATGGCACTCTTTACATTTATACATTTCGTTGTGCTTCATAAGCTCTGAATAGTTTAGATAATAATTCAGGAGCCAAGCGCAATAGTTCTGGATTTTCACAGAAGGACACGCGCAATTGTGTTTTACCAGGGTTATTATCACCGTTTTTACCGCTATAGAAACCATTGAGCGGCGCCATGAGAAGTGTATATTCCTTACCATCATCAAGGCTCACTGCACCGTGTTCGGCGCACCAGGAGGCAAATTCCACGCCGTCAAAGCCAGGTTTTGCCACCTTTCTCACATCGATTACAAAGTAAATAGACGCTTCAGGGCGAGACACGATAAAGTCCGGTTCTACCTCTTTAAACCCTTTATGGAGCTCAAAGATCATTTGACGATAGTAGTCGCGTTGTTGCTCATACCAATTGTGCAACTGCGCATAGGACTCATGCTTCAAAGCGCCAAAGATATATTGGCCCAATGTATTAGCACTAAGGTTTGCCGTATATTCCGCAACAGATTTTTCATAGCATAATTTATTATCCGTAATGATAGCTCCAATGCGAAGCCCACACGCATTCCAAACCTTACTAGCTGTTTCAAGACTAATACGGCGACCTTCGATGCCAGGCACATCTTTATCGGTTAAAGCCCAAATGCTAGATGTTTCTTTCCCCTTTTCATAAGCCAATTCGCGGTACGCTTCGTCAGAGATAATCCATAAATTATGTTTAACGCACAATTTAGTATATTCAATAAGCGTTTCTTTGCTAAATAATTGACCAGTCGGATTGTCATAAGGAATAATAAGCAACGCACCAGGTTTTGTGTCGATAATGCGCTTCTCTACAGTCTCTACGGACGGCAATTCGAACTCACCATTTTCATTGAGCTCCCGTTCTACTGTTACAGTTTTACGACCTATGCGAAGACCTACTGCATCATAATTTGTATAAGAAGGATTGAACATCAAGAGAGGGCGTTCCTCTTCACCGGCACCACCACATACGCCGAGCATGATGATTTCCATCGCCATGGATGCACCGTCTGTTACGAGTACATCAAGGCCTGTCGTATCAAAACCTTGACTGCGCAAAATATGTAGAAATGCTTCACGGCATTCATCAGTGCCCGTAGTTGGTACATATGGCACAATGCCATTGTGGAACGGACTATTGACACCACCCAAATCAAACAACCTACGCTGCATGGCGGGATGCATAGGACGCATTACATTGCCAATAGAACCATTCACCAAGATAGGTGGGTTCTTACGTTCCAAGAATTTAATTTGTCCTAGGCGAATGCCAGACGGCTTGCGAGCCATCATATACGGCGATAATTCTGGTTGTTTCATTTCGATCCAACTCCTCTAAAAATCAACCTTCTCCATGGGAAGGTTTTGATAACTGTGAAAGTAACAAAACACTTACTATACAAGCAAATATACGTTTACATCACAAAACATAAACTATGAATACCTATAGATAGATACATAATATTATAGAGCTTTTACTATAGAAAATCTATAGTTTTATAACATATACTTATTTACCTATACCCAATTTATCGGTTATTGAAAATAACTCTCATGGTGCTTAGTGCGGTCTCAATATATCATCAAAAATTATAATAAAAATGAAAGAGCCCCATAAGAGGCTCTTTCACCATGATATAGATTACATTTTGAAGCTATACAAATAACTATGATGTAATTGTCAATTATTAGTATAGCTTTATAATCGAACCATTACAGTAGTTATATCTATTAGATAGTCACTTCTACACCTAGACGGAAGTTGCGACCTTGACCTGGCCACCAGTCACCAGGGTTGCCCCAACGAACGTTAGATTGTTCTGCATAGTATGTATCAAAGATATTATTGATACGACCAAATATAGTAACATTTTCGCGTACACGATAGTTAGCGCTGATATCCGCCAACCAGTACGTTTTACGTGGGAATACATTATCTGCAGGGCCAGGACGATTAATGATACCGCGGATATCCAAATGAGCATCCCATTTAGCATCGTTGTAATCAAGGCCTGCATTAACAGCATGTTTTGGCACATACCCATCGCGATTTGCTTTGCGAGTTGGTGTCGCATCAATATGAGTATACGTATAGCCAAGGCGTGCGGACAAGTGGTTCGTCAATTGTTTACGCACATCCGCATTGATGCCACGAGCTTTTTCAGTGTCAAAATTGCGATATTGGCCTGTAAAATTTGCTGGATCTGTCATAATCCAACCGATTTTATCCTTCGTACTACGGCTGAAGAAACTAAGATTACTATTCCATGTTTTACCGAATTTGTGGTGTACACCTAAATCAAATTCATGACCTGTTTCCGGTTTCAAATTGCGATTGCCATTGAAGCCATCAAATAATTGGTATGGTGTAGGTGCCAAGAAGTACTCTTTATACGCAGCATATACATTTGTTTTCTCATTTACATCATAGCCAAGGCTGATGGATGGAGATGTATGTGTACCGAAGGAGGAATGATGGTCAACGCGGATACCAGGCGTTACAGTCCACTTAGGAGCGAATTTCCACTCATCTTGAATGAAGTAAGATGTATTTGTAAGCTTCACGCCGCCCATATTAAGCACCTTATCTTGTCTCCAATCAAAGCCGCCTACTACAGTATGGTCTTTTGCTTTATACGTAACTTGATCCCCAATACCACGAGTCTTCACATCCGTTAAGTACCCATCAAATGTTGTTTTATAATGATTGTTCATCAAGTATAATTGATGGCTCCAGCGATTACTGATTTTGTTGTTCCAAATCGCACGCAAGGAGTCATTCGCTTCATTACCATAACGAATATGGTTAAGGGCACCCAAATGGTCGGAATACATCACATCACCACGATATGTATCGTAAGCTATTTTTACATCGTTCTTATCATTGATTTTATTGCCCACCATGAAAGATGCACTATGGCTGTTGCCATGTTGCGGAACGCGCACGCCATGACCATCTTTATAGGAACCAATAATATCTTTTTGTACGCCTACACGCCAATACCAATCATTTTGGCTACCTTCGTTGGTAATTGCGTATTGCTCTAAATCATTGCTGCCACCCATCACGCGAAGCTTAGTTTGTACACCTTGCTCAGGTTTTGCGGTGATTACATTTACTACACCACCAATGGCACCGGAACCATACAATGTAGAGCCTGCACCACGTTGAACTTCAATGCGATCAATACTAGACATATCTTTCAAAATAGTCATCGGCGGATTCACACCAGCCGCCCCCATATTGATGCCGTCTACCAAATACAATACTTGGTCAGACCCATTGATGCGGAATGCATTGGAGTTCGTGTAACCTACGCCACCACCATACGTATTAATATCTACGCCCGGTACGATGTTCAAGGCTTCGTTCATATTCGTAGCATGGCGCTCACGAATATCATCGCCTGTTACTACGCCTACACTAGCTGGCACTTCTGAAAGCTGTTGTTCACTACGAGTCGCCGTAACAACAATGGTATGCGCTTCTTTCGCATCACCAGCGTCAACAGCTGATACACTAGAAGCACTCAATGTGCTACCAAATACGAGAGCTAACCCTATGTACATGGATAATCGTTGCATTCTTGATACTTTCATAAAAACCTCCACACACACTAAATCATTTGTTATATATATTTTGTGCCATAGAAACCATTGCACGAGTCATAAATTGAGAATAACTCATGACCTGCGAGGAATCTACGAGGAACACACGACGATTGGCGATGGCCTTAACCCCTTGCAAAGCAGGGTCAGAATAGAGCTGTTCTGCCGTTGATGGCGTAGTACCATCCGAAGTATAGGCCACCGATGGGATGATGATAATGTCTGGATTCGCTTTAATTAAATCCTCTCGCGTCCCATTATCAAAAGGGCCCAAGCCTAATTGGGCGGCCCCATTGGTAACCTTCAGATATTTAGTCATATCATCAAAGGTTGACCCTTTGCCACCGGTTAAACCAAATTGCGTATAAAATGCTACTACAGGGCGTTCACCGGTATGTTTATTGGCTAACTCTTCGACAGTTTTCAAATCTGCATCCATGCTAGCAATCATCTTTTCATCCGAAGCGTGTAAGAGTCCTGCAATTTCATGGATAACTGCTTTTGCTTCTTCTACCGTAGTCGGAGTCTTATAGACGTAAACGGGAATCTGCATATTCCGCATTTCCCCAATTGCATCTGGAGACATCCAGTTTGGAACTAATACTAAATCAGGTTGTACTGAAAGCATGGATTCAGCAGTTGCTTTCACATGCGTCCCCACCTTGGCAGACTCGTCAGGCACATTGTTAGGCACGGTGCCAACAGCTGCCACTCGGCTCGGATCAACCAAAGATAACACTATATCCTCTGTACTCGCAGCGATAGGGACGATGCGCTTCGGCTCACTAGGTACAGTAACAGTTACACCAGTACCATCCGTAACCTGATGTGTCGTACCCGTTGTCCCCGTCTGCGTAGGACCACAACCGACCACTAGAAGTACCATCATTACTATGGTACATATAATAGATATTCTGTGCTTCATACTAACGACCTTCTATAACCCCTTCCATGGAAATAAATAATGATTGCAAATCCTGTAATATTTCAGGCGATGCATTCCAATAGCCACGTTGAGAAGCCTCTAGCAAGGTTTCTGTAATGCGCTGTAAGGCCCAAGGATTTACATTGCGCATCCAGTCTTGTACCGTCTTGTCTAAAGCATACTTATTAGCATACCCTTCATAGACCCAGTCTGGTACGACATCACTCGTAGCATCCCAACCAAAGGTATGGGATACGACATTCGACATATCCGATGCCCCTTTGTAGCCATGTTTCATCATGGCTTGAATAAATTTAGGGTTCTGCGTTTCCCCTCGCACGATGCGGCGAATTTCGTCACCTAAGGGCCTCATCACAACACGACTGCGGTCTGAGCTATCCCCCACATAGGCGCGCGGCGCACTGCCCTTTGCGGTGCGCACCGCCGCAATGAGACCACCGTGATAACTATAATAATCATCAGCACTCATAATATGGGTTTCTCGATTATCTTCGTTCTTAATGGTCACATCCATCGTAGTTAATCGACGTTGGAACAGCCTCATGTCCTGAGGAATGTCCTTGTGCAGATGAAAGCTACTCCACTTGCTGTAAACTTGAGCAATATCTTGTACGGATTCCCAGTTTTTGCCTTCAATCAAGGCTCCCACACCCGTGCCATAAGCTTGGGGCGGATCACCAAAGATACGGAGTCTAGCCTTTTTAAGGGCCAACATAGGGTCTTCACCTTGCTCAACGAGCCAGTCCACATCATCGTGAATATGCTTTTTCACGTAGTTATCTTCCAAGGACTCGTCTAGTTCTGCCACCATTTCAACGGCTTTATCAAGCCAGCCAATGGCAGTAGGCATCATATCTCGAATGAGACCACTGATGCGGCCCATTACATCGATACGAGGACGCTGTAATTCTTCTAAAGGAATCACTTCTAAACCTGACACGCGACCACCCGATTGCCATTTAGGACGAACTCCTAACAAGTAAAGGAACTCACCTAAACACTGACCATGACTTCTAGAATTGCTCGTAGCCCATAGGATAATGCCAATCGTCTCAGGATACCGTTGTTCATTCAAAATATAGTCAGCGATAACTTGATCTGCTAACTCTATGCCTAATTGATAGGCTATCTTCGTCGGTAAAGCTCTTTCATCTAAACCATAGAAGTTACGCCCCG
This sequence comes from Veillonella sp. AF13-2, assembly GCF_003603295.1. NCBI lineage: Bacteria > Bacillati > Bacillota > Negativicutes > Veillonellales > Veillonellaceae > Veillonella > Veillonella sp. AF13-2. The sequence continues at coordinate 23,504 of NZ_QTMT01000003.1, read as the reverse complement.
TAGGCAGTACGTCGACTTGACCGCTCGAGGGGGCTCCACCTGGACCGGGCTCTACATATCTGCCCTGTAAGGCATTTGAAATAGAGGTTAGCTCGTTCTTGGTGTCACCTAATTTTGGAATATACTCTCGAACGATCGCATTCGCCAAAGGTTCTAACCGTTCGGGCACTGTATAATCTGGTATATTGATCACATGCCTTACAAAGCTACGCAATTCATTCCAAATTTGATCTATGGTAACACTATATCGTATACCATCTGAATGAATTTCGCCAGCATGTTCCACCATATAAGACCAATCATAACCTAATTCTTCTGCGATGGTGGCAAGGCCTGACGCGATTTCACCTTGAGGAGTGCTTACAATAGCAGTAATAAACTCTTCTAATGCTTCCCCTTCAGGACCTTGCCCCAAGATGTGCAAACCATTGCGCATCTGCATATGTTTAAAGTCGCTCAGCTTTTCGTGGACCTCTGTAATTATATCGTCCACCGTCATGGTAGAACCTCGTTCTTTATCGATGAGATAGCACTCCATGGCCTTTTCTCGAATCACTTCACCTAGAGTAGAGACACTTTCAGGATGTTCCCGCTCAAAATGACTATGTTCATCGAGTAAGGCCTCTAATTCTTCGAACTCATCATAGAGGCCCGCTGTCGTCATCGGCGGCGACAAGTGACCCACTAAGCAAGCCGAACTACGCCGCTTGGCTTGTATGCCTTCCCCAATAATGGTTGTCCAATACGGGTAAATATTTGGCAAACTAGAAATGCCGATTTCAGGATAACAACTAGCGCTGAGGCCAGCTCCTTTACCTGGCAGCCATTCTAGAGAGCCATGGGTACCAACATGAATAACTGCATCAGCTTGAAAGACGTTCCGCACCCAGTGATAAAATGCTAAATATTGATGCGGTGGTGGCAAGCAAGGATCGTGATAAATGGCCGATACATTCTCCCCAAATCCACGGGGTGGCTGTACTGTAATCCACAGATTGCCATTGGAGAAACCTGGGATAATCACGTCATCATCGTAGACGAATACATCCCCTGGGGCTTCGCCCCAAGATTTAATCATCGCCACCTGCGTATCTTCCGGCAGCGTAGCAAAATATGCTTTGTAATCATCGCTACTTAAGCGACCTTCTGCAGAGGCTAGTAGTTCATCGGTGAGCATAGAGCGGTCATTCGTCATATGAGACGTTACCATATCCATCAAGTCTGCACTTGTTTCTGGCACCGTGTCGATGGTATAACCTTCCGCCTTCATATCTCGCAATAACCGTAGCACCGACTCAGGTGTATCAAGACCTGCGGCAGAGCCAATGTTGGAGTTCTTAGGCGGATAGTTATGTAATATAACGGCCACTTTTCGCTCCGATACAGGGATATGGCGCAATGTAGACCATTTAATAGCTCGTTGTACAATAGCAGCGATGCGTTCTTTCACAGGCAAGTACACATAGTGTCCACGCTCATCATAGGTTTGGCATGCCACAACACCGCCTTGAATAACCCCATCTAGCTCAGGCTGAGATATAGATAAATTCACGTCTAAAGGTGTTACACCCTGTGGATTCTCGGCCCAAGATTTCTCATCCATGTATATGGTATAACCCTGAACGATAGGAACATCCTGTAGCTTTAACTCCTCCAAGGTTTGAGCACCTAAGGACTGAAAGGAAAATTTACAAGTATTTATGAGCACATCAAAGGGGAATTCATCCTTCCCAAAAAGATGGTTCATGGACAGCTTCATATTCGGAATGCCTACGCGCGGATTCGAGCCATACTGACCATAAAAGATAATCGGATTGTACTGATGTTTGTAAATCTCTTCAAATAAGGCCTGTTGATACTCAATATCCCCCATAATCCATTCGTCACGGTAAAAGTAGACCGCTATAGATGGCCAATCTCGATGCCCTTCGGCATCCATAAACTCATCATAAGTTTCGTAGATATTGCCTTCTCGACCCATAATGGCTTGCCAAGGAATAAGATCTGGCTCTTCCCATTCAGAGGTAGGTTTTGTACTGAAAGCACCGTTGATTAAGCGTACATAATTCATGACCCCACTGGTTCGGCGGTAGCTTTCAAGAAGGACCCGTTTATCCTCATCCAAATTGCGATATAAAATATCTGTTTTCTTAGGTTCTACTACATCAATCCAGTATTTAGGATGATGTGCATATAACCAGCGTTCCAGACGTTCTAAGAAGGGCGAGTCTAAACCAACCCCCATATTCGTTACCAGAACTACATCGGCAGCGCGTAAGCGACTTTCAAAGTCAGCATCCCATTGAGGAGGCTTTTTCATATTGCAAAGGTCCACCTCGCCCTGTAAGAGTTCCGGGTAAGTAGCAACAGCTTTTTCTATATATTGGATTTGTTTTCCTAAATTAGAAATATACAGGAGTCGACTCATGATCTACCTCCGCGATACGCGCAAAATACTATCTGACGTAATAGAGTCCATCGCATAATAACTGCCATTCATTAATTTACACAATTCCTTAGCTAAGCCGAGCTTGATAAAGCCCGTTTCCGTATCGATAACGATACAGTCTACTGGCAAGGTCCCTAAAATACGAGCCCATTGTTTCGCCTCCCCTACAGGGTCCTCAGAAGCCCCCGAAGTAGCACGACCATCGGTAATACAAATCATTTGAATCCGCTCCGCCGAATGTATGCGAAGCAATCTATCACACATAGTATAGGCGACTCGTAAACCTTGGGCTAAGGGCGTCTTGCCCCCCGTTGGCAATGTAGCTAACAGTCGTTCTGCTCGCTCTACACTACGGGTGAAAGGCAATAATACCTCTGCGGAGTCCTTGCGAAATACAATGAGTCCCACCGAATCACGGTGAACATAAGAATCACGCAAGAGCCTCAAAATCGCACCTTTTGTCGCCTCCATTCGATGGCGAGCTGCCATAGAGCCACTAGCATCCACTACGAAAAGCTGATACGCACCAATCCGCTTTTCCCGAGCCTTTCGGCGGTAATCTTGAGGTTTTACTACAATAGATAGCCCTTTTAAATCATGACGCTCTGCTTGTGGGACCATTTGACATAAGCATTCCGATGTAACAGATTGCTCCACTACATTTAATGGGGTATCTACCTGTAATTGTTTTACCCTTTCAACGGCCCGCAATCGTTGATACGGTGCGGCTGCACGCAATGTGTCAATTAAAGCCAAATCCTCTAAAGCCTGTTCATCTTGATAGGCTCGAATCATGCGCCCCCTAGTATCCTTTGTTCTAGTCATAAGGCGCCGACCAGAACCTTTACGATACTGACGGTCTACCGTTTTAGAAGATTGCAATTTCCATTGAAAGAACTGCTTAGCTATACGGGCAACAGTATCGGGCAAACATAAAGAAGATATTCCATTAGATGTGTCACTATAAGTATTCATTGAATCAGAAGTTCCCCACTCATTCGCTGTAGACTCTAATGTTTCTGAATGATTGGACTCTCTTGATTTACCATCGTCAAAATCCATATCACTTGAGCCGGCATGACCATCGATATTTGAATTATCCAGCCCATTAGCGTTTAACTCATCAGAATGGGATTCATCACGCTTGGAATCTTCGGAATCAAAGTTATCAGAGTCGTCTACATCCGAATTATCTGTTGCTGTTTCAGTATTCTTCTGCGACTGGTTTTGTTCACTTGAATTATTTGATTCCTCTCCTTGTGAAGTCTGAGACTCAGATGTATCATTGCGCTTCATGCGATGAGGCAGTACATAGAGCGCGGCTCGTTCCGCATGTGACGGCTTGCAGTAAGAACTACCATCAAGAACTGCCAGTGATTTCATAACTTGTAATAATACATACTCTGCTCCATGACCTACGGTTCGAGCTTGCAATGCATAGGATATAGCCAGTGAAAGCATAGCATCAGGAACAGCTATAGATTGAATTCGTTTAGAATCTATTAGACTCAATAAATCCTCAGATGAAGGCTCACTTTCATCTCGCCTTCGTTGTAACACCTTCACCTTAGATTGTAGTGTAGGTACATCCATAGATACATGCACATCTACGAGTTCCCACTCCACATCATCTAAGGTTCTATCCTCATGGTTTATGGTCAGTATCAGTAGTATTTGACGACGTTTCGCTTCTACCAATAGTGCATGACGGACTTCAGGCGACAGAACGTGAGCATCATCGACAACCCAGCATCGATTACTCGTATCCCCTAACAAGCCAGATGCCATAACCATCTTACCCTGTGCAAGGGATGCTTCAAAATCGATGGACTCTTGTAGTTGTGAAGTATCTATATAAACAGGTATCAGACGATATGGAATTTGCCATTTCTCGAGGCACTGACGAAGTACATAGCTTTTACCAACACCGGTACCTCCAGAAATAACAATGGTATGAATCTGGTCGTTTACAAGGCCTATTTCGAGGGCCTCTTGTACAGATGTTTCCATATTTAGCCCTCAAGCACTGCCGATACCACTGTATCAATGCGCTCCTCATCATGACCTTGTTCTTCAAATGGCAAGCGACGTAAGCGATGTTTTAAAGCTAATCGTGCCGCCACTTTGAGGTCTTCCGCTGTAATTTGACTGCGACCGTAAAAGGCTGCATGTGCACGAGCCGTATGCATCATCGTAATATCAGGGCGATGTCCATCAACGCCGACACCTATGCTGATACTCGCTATTTGTAATAACACATCATCAGATGGGATGATGCCTGGCAATACTTCACGAGCTTGTAATAAACGTTCGTGCAGGCTACGTTCTGATTCCTTGTAAGACGCTACAAAACCTTCAGGATTGTCTCCAAAGGCAAGGCGACGCTTGATTACCTCCATACGTTGTGCCGGGTCCTGTTCACCATAGACCATAACGGACAGTCCGAAACGGTCTAACAGCTGAGGTCTGAGATCGCCTTCTTCAGGATTCATCGTTCCTACGAGGATAAAACGAGATGGATGAGAGTGGCTCACCCCTTCCCGCTCTACCGTATTCACCCCCATAGCCGCCACGTCTAACAAAATATCTACAATGTGGTCATCTAATAGATTAACCTCATCTACATAGAGAATATTTTGATGGGCAGCGTATAAAATACCCGGTTCAAAGGCTTTTACCCCCTCTTGCAATGCCTTTTCCAAATTTATGGATCCTACAACGCGATCTTCCGTAGCATTGATAGGTAGCTCAACAACAGACATCGCTGATGCGCCTGTTTCCATAGGAGGTAACAGATTCGCTAACGCACGTACAGCCGTAGACTTAGCAGTGCCTTTTTCGCCTTCAATTAAGACACCGCCGATTGATGGGTTTATGGCATTGAGCAACAAGGCCAATTTCATTTCGTCTTGACCAACAATAGCAGTAAATGGATATAGCATACACCTAACCTCACTCAGATTCGCAATACAAAATAGTCACCATACATAATAAATCAATAACCCCTAGGAAAACGCTAAGTATCGTAATCCATTTTAACTATTTCAGATTTGGATCAATAGACATTTCTGAAGTAGTTTCGGTTTGTTTGAAGTTATCAATCTTTGTAGTTCCTTTTGGAAATACAAAGATACGTTGTTGTTTAAAGTACGGATCGTCATAGACCGCGGCCGATAAACGGAACGCATTTCGTAGATTTTCTGCCGTCAATACATCTCGAGGTGCACCTACATCAACGATGTGACCATCGCTAACCAAAACGAGTTTGGTGCAGTATTTTGCGGCTAACTCTAAGTCATGAACGACGATTAAAATCGTTTTGCCTTCGTCACATAATCTGCGCCCCTCATGAAAGATATCGTCAGCATATACTAAATCGAGAGCAGCCGTCGGCTCATCTAGTAATAGGACCTCTGTTTGTTGTGCCAAAGCCTTTGCTAAGAATACCCGTTGTCGTTCACCACCACTCAAAGATTGTACAGAGCGATTCCGCAGATGATAAACGCCTACCTCTTTCATAGCCTGTTCAACGATAACCTTATCTTCAGGGCCTTCTTGTTCCCACCATTTTAAATAAGGATAACGAGCGGTCATCACAATATCAATGGCTTCATAATCGAAGGAAACATTTACAGACTGTTGCATATACGCCACATGATGAGCGATTTCTTTATCGCTCAAAGAAGAGATGCTTTTACCATCCCACAAAACATCTCCACCAGATGTAGGATAAAGGCCACGCAATGCTTTTAACAACGTTGTTTTACCAGAGCCATTAGGGCCGATAATACCTACGAACTCGCCCCGGTCAATAGCAAAGGATGCCTCTTTCACAATGGTTGTGTCTCCTAATGTGACAGATAGAGATTGAACATCTAGTTTCATTAGGCCCCTCCTTTACGACGCAAGCGATGAAGTAAATAAAGAAAATACGGTGCCCCTAAGAGAGCCGTCATGATACCTACGCGAATTTCGATAGGTTGAGCGATGACGCGGCCTAATGTATCGCAGAATACGAGGAATAAGGCACCTCCAACAGCCGCCATAGGCAATAGTATTCGATGATCTGGCCCAACCAAAAGCCGTACAATATGAGGTACCACAAGACCTACAAAGCCGATGGATCCGCTGACACATACAGCGGTAGCTGTAACTACGGATGCTAGAAATAGGAATACCATGCGATATGCCATAACAGGCAAGCCTAAGGCACGCGCCTCTGTATCGCCCAGAACGAGCACATTCAAGTGACGACCGAGCATCATCAATATAACGCTGCCCGTCATGATAGGACCCACGGCGAGCAAAACGTGATCCCAACGGCGGAAATCTAGACCCCCCACCATCCAGAATAGGAATTCACGCAAGCGATATTCATTAATCATCGTCAAAATACCCGATGTGAAAGCGCCGAGCAGCATACTAACAGCTACACCAGCCAGCAACAAGGTTGTGGTGTCGAGCTTGTTATTGCGCCAGGTTAACAAAATAGTAATTCCAACGGAAACAAAGGCCCCAACGAAAGCAAAGGCAGGCATGTAAAACATGCTAAGAGATGTTACGCCAAGAGCAATGGCGATAACCGCACCGAGGGATGCCCCAGCGGATACGCCCATAATACCTGGATCTGCCAATGGATTGGAGAATACCCCTTGCATAACCGCACCAGCCAGTGCCAAGGCGCCTCCCACGAGAAGTCCGATGATAAGGCGTGGCATGCGGATAAACCACAGTACAGCCTCTTGTTCAGCCGTAATCGGTTCTGTGAAATTCACAGGGATACCTATACCATTTAAGATACTTTGTATGCCCCCACCGATAGGAATCATAATGGTCCCTACGTGGAGCGCCAATAAACTCACAATACATAGCAATACCCCAATCAGAGTTATGGCCATGATACGTTGTTTCTGTTTAGTCATGAGAATTCCTTTCTAATTGAGGATACACAGTATGCATAACGGCTAACATCGCTTCACCAATATGCTGATTCATTGTATATAAGTACGCTGCCGGTAAGGGTTTAACTCGATTTTCCTTAATAGCAGGTAGATTTTGAAAGGCTGGATTCTTTAAATATCTATCCGCCAAATTCTTGTCCATTCCCTTATAGGATGGAATAAAAATATAGTCTGGATTCATGGCTAGCACACGCTCCTCCCCAAAGGGTATTCGTGGTGGTAATCCAATCCGATCAGGTGCATTATAGATACTCATATAGTGACACATATCATCAAAAAGGCTTCCTGTGCCCGTGTATCCGTCCATAGATGACACAAAGAGAACCGTCTTGCGCTGCTCAGTTGGAATAGATTCCGCTAGGTGCTTTATTTCATCTATTTCACGATGAATTTTCCGATTGTAAAAGCTACCCTTTTCATCTTCCCCGATAATATGAGCAATCTCCATCACATTCTGAATTACTCCGTCCACCGTAGAAGGAGTAGGTACCACAACAGTGGCTATCCCCATGTGCCGTAAACCATAGATAACATCAGCCGATATATAATCTGGCGCTATAACGAGATCCGGTTTCAAGGCTATAATTTTCTCCAAAGGATACGAACTCAACACAGGTTTTACCAACTTTGCGCGCTTTGCCTCTAGCGAATATTCCTCATAGGTAGACAATTTATTAATGCCCGCTAAACGCTCTGGTTCTATAAGTCCTAATAAAATTGTGTCGAACGCAGAGGATAGCGATAAAATCCGCTTTGGATGCTCTGGAACAGCAACTTGAACGCCATCGTGACTTTCCACATAACGAGTATATGGCGTTACATTTGCCTCCGATTGAGGTCCACAACCTGTTAAACATACACAAAGGAGTATCATCAAACATATGAAAAATCCAATTTTCTTGTTCATGATGATACTCCTTGTATAGTTCTAATTAGCGATTACATAAAGACTAGAATTTTTGAGTATAGCTGAGTTGGTAATTAAATGGTTCATCCCAGTATTCCCAGTCACCGTTGGAAATAACATTGTGACGGTTCAACAAGTTACGTGCATCTAGCCGCAAGGATGCGTTTTCATTGAACTGATACCCTACGTACGCATTCCAAGCTACGAGATTAGGATTAATGCCACCATCGCGGTTCTTCATCCGTTTTGTAACAAAGTTGATGCTAGTACCTGCAGTCCAGGTTGAGCTGTTATAATGGATTCCGCCTGTAAATTGCAATTTAGGGTTAGCTTGTTTCCAATAAGTCTTATCGATTTCTTGTTGTTTAGGATTGGAATACGATGCTCCCACAGTCATCTTCAAATGATCTGTTAATTTACGGCCATATTGGGCTTCGATACCGACATTTCTATAGCGACCACCATTTACGCGGATCGTATTTTTACCATTGCTATCCGGTTTCCAAGAGAAGAAGTTTTTAAAGTCCATATAGAAGAGCGCTACTTTCCAGCTATCTTTGTTAGTAATGTGTTTGTAGCCTAATTCATAATTCCAACCTTCTTCAGGTTTCAAATTACGTCCACTAACAGAGGCATAGCCTTTATTAATTTTCTTGAAAGTATCGCTTAAGTTCGGCATTCTAAAGGCTTTACCAACATTTATATACATGGATGATTCCTTGTTAATACGATGTTGTAATTGGAACTGAGGAATTAATACGCGTTGATTTTTCACAGGGTCTTTAATATCCGAATAACGCAAGCCTAAAATACTAGTCCATTTAGGATTAATCTGATAAGAGTATGTACCATAAACGGCATAACTATTGCGATGTGGATTTCCATAGTACGGACCAGATGTGGTGCGATATGTTTCTCGTTTACCAAGTACACCCGCAATAAAATAGTCCTTACCACCGCGGAAATCCCATTCATGTTGTACATCAAAACCATATTGTCGAGCAATATAGTTATTATCACTCAACGTATATGCCTTTTTGCTATGTACGCAACTTTTACCATACAAATCTCTATCATTGTAGAAGATTGTACCTGTAGTATTGCCATCTTTATAAACTAAAGACGCATTGTTTTTAGTATCTTTATAAGCATATGTTGTAGAGTGAAGCTTTTGCTTAATAGGATTCGTTTCTGTACTTAACTGTCCAAAAGAAGAATTACCTTCAAAGCGGCTAAAGTTCAAAGTCAACTTATCATTTAATTTACCGCTCATAAATACACCTAAAGAATTCCCTTTGTTACGAGCTGTATAATATTCATACCCTCTAGCATAACCACCGATATCTGAGCGGATAGGCGTTTCTGGGTCTTGAGCACCAAAGAAGTTACGTTCCACACCAATTAAGAAGCGAGGCGTGCCATAGTTAATTTGATAAGTTTGACGACCCATATTACCAAAACCTACCGTAGCAGAGCCCCCTTCTTTACTTGGAGTCTTCGTAATTACATTGATAACACCACTCATAGCATCAGAGCCATATAAAGCAGATGCTGCACCTTTTAATACTTCAATGCGTTCAATAGAGCTAGTCGGAATAGAGCTAAGTCCGCCCTTGCCATTGAGGTTCATCGGTACCCCATTCATGAGAATCAAGGAGCCCCGTTCAAGACCACGGATATTTACACGGCTATCCATAGCCCCATATTCTAGACCAGATGCACCATAGGAAAAAGACGTAATGCCTGGCACCATATTAACCGCATCAAATGCATTTTTAGCACCGCTATTGGCTAAGTCCTTTTGAGTAATAACATCCATCGCAGCCGGTGTATCTAAATCTAAAAGGGCCATACGATTGGCTGTCACATTAATTGTATGGGTTTCAGATACTCCATTAGTTTCACTCGATGCAGCTGTAGTGGGAGTCTTATCAGTACTTACCTCTGCTGCATATCCATTCACAGACAATCCCATCAATGCTAAACCTACAAGTATAGATATACGATGCTTAATTTGTTGTCTCATACCAAATGCCTCACTTAACACATATATACATTCACACAATTATATAAACTACATATTTGTATTATTACACATTTATTTGGCCCGCACAAAACCCATACCCCTACCACTACTGTATTTTTGGGGGATTGTATCACTAATACATATTAGAATTTTTGTGTATAACTCAATTCATAATTAAATGGTGCATCCCAGTATTCATAATCGCCGTTGGACACCACATTATGACGGTTCAAAAGATTGCGTGCATCGAGGCGTAATGTAGCATCTTTATTAAAGTGATACCCAACGTAAGCATTCCAAAGAGCAATGTTAGGGTTCAAACCACCATCGCGATTACGCAAGCGTTTGGTTACAAAGTTCAAGGATGTACCTGCATCCCACGTAGAGCTTTTATAATGAATGCCGGTTGTAAACTGTAACTTAGGAGCCGCTTGTTTCCAATAGGTTTCATTCATTTCCTTTTGTTTTGGATTAGAATAAGAACCACTTACACTCATTTTGAGTCGATCTGATAAATGTCTATTATACTCAGCTTCAACCCCAACATTGTGGAATTTACCACCGTTTACGCGAACCGTTGGGCGACCATTTACATCAGGTTGCCATTGGAAGAAGTTCTTGAAGTCCATATAGAACACGTCCACCTTCCAGCTATCCTTCTTATTAATGCGTTTATAACCTAATTCATAGTTCCAGCCCTCTTCAGGCTTAAGATTTTTACCACTTACTGCTGTGTATTGACGGTTTACACTGCGGAATGAATCACTCAAGCTAGGCATCGTGTACGCTTTCCCTACATTTAAGTACATAGAGGAAGCTTTATTAATGGTGTGCAACAATTGGAACTGAGGCGTTAACACATGTTGATCCTTAATAGGATCACTAATGGCTGTATAGCGCAAGCCCAAAATGGCAGTCCATTTTGGATTGATTTCGCGAGAATAGCTGCTGTACACCGCATAGGTATTGCGATGAGGTCGTGTATACACAGGGGCCTGTGTGGCGCGATAGGTTTCTTGCTTACCTGTAACACCGGCAATCAAATAATCCTTACCACCTCTAAAGTCCCATTCGTGCTGTACATCCATACCATATTGACGAGCTACATAACTAGTATCTGTCGGTTTAAACTGTTTAGCACTATGAACACGGCTTTCACCGCGCATAGTACGGTCATTATAGAACAAGGTGCCTGTCGTATTATCATCCTTGTAAATCAAGGATACATTATTGCGGTCATCCTTGTAATGATAGGTCGTAGAATGACGAGCCTGTCTCATAGGATTTGTTTCTGTACTAATCAAACCAAAGGAGGACCGGCTTTCAGCGCGATTATAATTTAAGGTTACCTTATCTGAAAGCTTGCCGCTCATAAACACGCCTAGGAAGTTACCCTTATTGCGCGTAGTGTAGTAATCATAACCCTTGCGGCCTGTATAGTCATACCGCACAGGTGTAGATGGATCTTGAGCACCCCAGTATTTTCTATCAATACCAACGAGGAATCGATCAGTACCATAAGAAAGGTCAAATCGCTTAGAGCCCCGGTTACCTACAGCTACGGTAGCAGAACCGCCCTCTTTTGACGGCATTTTTGTAATGATATTTATAACGCCACCCAAAGCTTCAGCGCCATATAAGGTAGAGGCCGCCCCCTTTACCACTTCGATGCGCTCAATGGCACTGGTAGGTATAGAGCCAATTCCGCTCTTACCATTTAAGTTCATAGGTACACCGTTTACAAGAACCAGTGCACCGCGATCGAGGCCACGAATATTCGTACGGCTATCCATGCCACCAAAATCTGCGCCAGACGCACTAAAGGAATTAATGGTTACACCAGGTACATTGGCAACCGCATCAAAAGCCGTCTTAGCACCACTATTTTGTATATCCTCTTGAGTAATAACAGAAGTCGATACCGGTGTATCTAAATCTAATAACGCTGTACGATTAGCTGTAACATTTATGGTAACTTCTTCTTCATTATTGTCCATTGTTACATCTGCAGCATAACTATTAATTGACATAGTAGTTAATGCCATAAGCACTGCTGCACAGACTTGTTTATTCATTCGTTTCATCATCCACGCCTCTTTTTTTATTTATTCCATATTATATATAATATTTAATCGTCCATTTGGTAATGTTTGTACCGTGGCGGACACGCCGTAGATGTGTCGGATGGTCTCCTCTGTCAATACTTCGTGAGGGGTCCCTGTACACACTACGGAGCCGTCTTTTAGGGCAATGAGACGGTCGCAATACATAGATGCTAAATTCAAATCATGAATAGCAGACACTACAGTTGCATCAAGGCGTTTTACAATCGTCATCAGTTCCAGCTGATACTTAATATCTAAGTGGTTTGTCGGTTCGTCTAGCACTAGGCATTCTGTGCGCTGTGCCAAGGCACGTGCTAAGATAACACGCTGCTGCTCACCACCAGATAAGGTATTAAAATTGCGACTTTCAAAATCACTAAGTCCTACTTGAGACAGCGCATGTCGAGCGATTTCATAGTCATCAATTTGATCTCTATCAAGCAGCCCTTTATACGGGGAGCGCCCCATGAGAACCATTTCAAGAACTGAAAAATCAAAGTTAACCGTGCTATGCTGTGCTACTACAGCCATTTTTAAGGCCGTGTCGCGGTGACTTAAGGAACTCATTTCAGTGCCGTCAAAGAAAATCTTGCCATGATTAGGTTGAAGCACGCGATATAAGCATTTCAAAAACGTACTTTTACCACTACCATTAGGGCCTATAATCCCTACGAATTCCTTGTCTCGTATATCTAGGGAAATATCCTGGAGAATTGTTTTAGATCCAAATGAAACTTGGATATTATCTGTTTGAATATTCATTATTCCCCTCCAAATCCATAGTTCTTACGCACCAACATATACACAAAGGTTGGCGCCCCAATGAGCGAAATGAGAATACCAATTGGCAATTCTGCGTGAGGAATAATGCAGCGGCACAAGCCATCAGCTATGACGAGGAAAATGCTGCCCCCTAATGCACTGAATGGAATCAAAGTCCAGTGATTCGTCCCGATAGTCATGCGCACGAGGTGAGGAATCAAGAGTCCCACAAAGCCAATCATACCCGCAGCGTACACCACAAAGCCAATAATAAGTGAGCTAATAATCAAATAGACTTGTCGATATCTATGCAAATCACGACCTAAGGTGATGGCCACCTCATCGCCGAGAAGCATAATGTTTAAAACTCTGCTTTGAGACCAAAAGAATAGAATGCTCACGAGTACAACGATGGCAATAAATGGCAACATATCCCATTTAGCACCCGCAAAGCTCCCCATCAACCAGTACGTAATGGTTTGAATGCCTTCTTTATCGTCCGCCAAATAGACCACAAAACTGGAGAAGGAGCTACATACAGCGCTTAAAGCCAATCCTCCTAAAATTAATTTCACAGAGTTTGGTCTACCGCCCAAGTTCGAGATAAACAATACACCAAAGGAAATCGCCATGGCCCCAATAAAAGCCATAACACCGACGAAGTTCTCACCGAACATAACGCCTATTCCGAATAAAATAGCTACCGTAGCGCCAAGGGATGCACCCGACGAAATACCTAAGATATAAGGATCCGCCAGTGGATTCTTAACGATAGCCTGCATGATAACGCCAGATACGGCAAGACCTGCCCCAATAATAGCGGCCATCAACAACCGCGGCATACGTAGTAACCAAATAATAGTCTGATCAGGACTATTCATGGGATCATCGATAGCCAAAGGGCTAGAAAATTGATCCATTACAATATTAAAAATTTGAGAAAATGAAAATTGTACTGTACCAACAGAAAGTCCCCATAGAATGGCTACTGCTAGCACCCCTATGAGGACAAATCCGCCAGCAGTATATCCAATACGTTTTAGCATACTGCTCCTTTATTAATGAATTAAATCTGGTACCCCTTCTGGATATAGATTAGGGTACAACCCATGCGATACGATGTCGATACCATCGGATAAACGAATACCAGGACTATATACAGCGAGCAATGGTAAGAAATGAACGCGCTTATTGCGCAATGCATTAACACCTTGTAAACCTGGCTGCGTTAGTACATAGTTCATAATCACATCTGCTTGGCTATATTCACCATCAGATACAATCAAGAATATAACATCTGGATTTTCTTCCACAACATCCTCCATACTAATGGATGGTGTATCTGTGTCAATTACATTGGCATGTAAGGAATCCCCTATGTTACCTGCCAATGTCTTATGTCCATACAATCGAAAATGCTTGCCTTCCACCTCGACAAACAATGCCTTTGGTGGCTTCTCATGAGCCGTTTGGGCTACCGTGTACGCCACAGATTGTTGCATCTCTTGAATGAGACGCTCTGCTTCCATGTTTCGATTAAAAATACGCCCCAAATCTCGAATATATTTATACTCCATATCCATGGTGAGCGCCGATTGAGCCCCCAAGGAGGACTCTGCAATATATACATTCGCTTGTCTCGCCTGCCAAAATGTAGGTGTTTGTAACATTTTATTTGTAAAAGTAGACTTCCAACCTACCAACAAATCAGGCTTCATCATCAATACGCTTTCCAAATTGGCGTATTTCAGATCCTTGTATGGAATTTTATCGTATGCCTCACGGTATTCTGGTCGCACGTATTTGCGATCTGGAATCCCCATGCCCGCTACGATACGATCCCCTGCACCAAGAGCAATGATAGTTTCTATGGAGTTTTGCCACATCGCTACCACACGCTCGGGCACTGCTGTATAGGTACTTTCAAAAGGCTCACCTCGACGTACAAAGGATTCAATTGTCACTGGTGGCTGCAATTCGATATGTACTGGTGTAGACTGATGGTCCTCAACAGTTACCTGCTGAGGACCACAACCTACACATATTAATAGACATAGTATTAATACGCTGAATCTAATCATTAGAATTTATATTTCGCCCCAATCATGAAGGAACGTGCTGGCATAGCCGCACTACCGCGACCATTGTAAGCACTATAGCTTGTTTCATAAGCGCGGTTAAGAACGTTATTTACCACGATGTACGCAGTTAAATCTTTTGTTACATCATAGTTGAGGTTCCAGTCCACGATGAGGAAACGTCTATGAGTGAATGCATAGTCGCTGTTACCAGTGTACCAGTTAATCAACAAGCCAGAATATAGACGCTTGTTATCATAGGAAATGTTCAATGCATAGTGGTTTTGCGGACGCAAGCTATTAATAGCCACATTGATATCATCGCTATTGCTATAACCCCAGTTTGGATCAAGAATCCAACCACCTTTAGATAACCATTTATCTTTCATATGAGAGTAAGACGCACTCATTGTTACATGTTCATTTAATCTGTGGTCTACTGTAATATTGAAAGATTGTTTGTTTTCTTTTGCATTAACTGCTGTTTTTTCAAACTCGCCGGATCTGCTATTCAAAATTGGCAATGTAGCGATGGCATTTTTCATACGCGTGTAATCATAATGAACTGCTACAGTAGTATTATTACCTTTACCAAACGTATGTAATAGGCCCCATGTGAAAGCATCGCCTTTTTCATCATCTAACGGTGTATTAAATACCCCATCAACCGCACCGTAGTCGCCTGTTTTAAGCGGTCTCAAGATGCGAGTCCAACCAGCGTACATGCTAGTCTTTTTGTTAAACTTAACTTGACCATGCAAGCTAGGTGTTAAGGCGCTTACACTACCCTTACCTTGGGAGTCACCGCTGCCATTACCTTGAATACTGCTATAGTGTACATAGCGCAATGCTGGTGTTAATTCCACATTGTTACCAATGTAGATTTTATCTTGTAAATAAGCATATAAAGTATTACGACGAATATCAGAAGACACTACATCACCATTACGTTTAATAGAACGGGAATTCAAATTAGAGCGACTATAGTCGATATTAGCAATAATATCATGCTTATCAAGTTGGCGAGTCCATTGAAGTTCTACACCTGTTTTATTTTCTTTATACCATCTATTTGGGCTACCTGCCATACCGCCTGTTTCAGCAATCCATTGACGCAATGCATCACGACGATCTGGGAATGGTGCCAAATTGGAATCAACCCATGCATTAAATTGCTCCACAGTAGCGCCATTAGGGAATGCCGCAGCATAGGCAGCACGTGCGGCCTCGCTACCAAGTTTAGACCATGTATATGTATCGCGACCTTCATATCGATGATCTAAACGATACAATCTAGCAAAGCTTTCCATTTGACCTTGGCGATCGAAAGTAAATTTCAAATCTGTGTCTAAGTTTTTAAACTTACTATAAGAGCCGTAGTTACCATCTAAAGCGAATAAATTGTGGTAGCCAGGGTTTCTGGAGTCACCATACAACTTAGGTGCATAACCTTGTGGATTTTCATCTGGATCTACATATTTAGGATCTGTTTTCAACTTGTAATTAGTATCATATTGGCCAACTTCAGCATTGAAAATAATGCGACGCCAATCATCTGCATTCCAGTATTTCCGGCTTGGTGTAGAAATTGGATACCCATCGCGACCTTTTTTGAAGTTCATTGAGAACTGTAAGCTTTGTTTCTTATTGAACTCATGGTCAATACGTGCATTAAATCCTTCTTCGCGCCATTTAGAACCTGTAAGAGTGGCTACTTCACCAGTATCGCCATCTTTATACTTCGTATCTTGAGACATAGTACGTGTAGCTGTTACAAAGTAACCAGTAGATGCATTCTTACCTGCCGCACCTTGTACAGTCAAGTTATAACTATGCTTGTTCCAGCTGCCTGTAGCCAAATCAACGGAACCGCTGAAATTGCCTTTACCACGGCGTGTAATGATATTGATGACACCACCTGTAGCATCAGAACCATATTGAGAAGCACCAGGGCCTTTGATAACTTCGATTTTATCAATAGCATCCATATTGGTTACTTCATCAATATTTACACCTGTAGATTTAGAGCCTCTTTCAGAGCTATCACCTAAACGACCAGATGTAATATTGTCTACACGACGACCATCTACTAATACTACAACGCGGGAGTCACCATTAATGGACACACCATTATTATAAAATTGGTAACCATACTCGCCACCACGGTAACCAGGATTTTGGAATGTAACACCTGGAACGCGTTTAATCGCTTCAGTTACATCGCGATAATGACGTTTTTCAATCTCTTCACGAGTGATAACCTTTACATCACCACCAGTACGGTAATAAGATTGCTCAGTAATGGTATTACCATACTCATCCTTTGCCGCATCGGCTTTTACCGAAACATTATGAACCTCATAACCCTTGAAGTTCTCATCATACGCATAGGCTTGATACGTACCTAACGCTAACGTTGCCGCAATAGCAGCAGATAAAATACGACGACTCGTCATAACCCCTCCACACACAATAAATACACAATAAAAAAAATATTAAAACTAATCCTCTAACAAATGCGTTTCTTGTATTTTCTGAATTAAAACTACACACAAACATAATTCATACATTATCAGCTATTGAAAATTAGTTAAAACCATAATCTACATTAACCACAATTGTAACTGGCTCACCTGTTGTATTCTCTATACCGCCAGAGCTCTCTACGAGGCTAGCAGCAGCATTATCGAGAATGCTAGAGCCACTGCTACCAATCATTTCAGCACCTGCATAGTTGCCATCGGCATCAAAAGTGATTTCAAAGGAAACTCGTCCACTGAGGCCACGGCGCACCGCCTGTTGCGGCATTACTTTATTACTCTCAATGCGAGCAATATAACCTGAACTATCGTAAGATCCCCCACGACGTTCTACATCACCTGGACCTGGATCACCACCTTTAGAACCATTGCCCTCATTACCAAGGCCTCCATTACCAATAACCCCACCACCACCAGGGCCTGGTACATTGCCACTGCCTGGATTGCCAACAGGATTATCAGTATTACCATTCAAGTTGACTGATGCCATCTCATTACCACCTAAGTAAGGATTCAGATTTTTTAAGCCTTCTGTGGGCTTTCCCGATAAATCAGGCAACACACTACCTGCTTTACCGCCTCCTGCGACTGGTTTGTCGTCAGGTTGAATCTTTAATTTCTCAGGATCTTTCTTCTCTTGAGGAGGTTCTTGCTGCCCCATATCAAGGTTGATAACCAAGTCTTTTTTGGGTGTTTCTGGAGGTTTTATATGACCAAACCAATCACCTACAACACCCCAATATACAAGATTTAATGCCAATGCAGCTACGAAAGGAATTCCATATCGTTTATCTACCATAGAATCACTTCCGTTCTGTAGCTACGCTAACAAACCGAGCACCACTAATTTTAAGATTATCTAAAATATTGATAACGTCCTTATACGCAATATCCTCAGAGGCACGCACAATAAATGCCTGTTGAGGTTCTTTTGCAACAATACCTTGAATTTCATTGCCCAGTTGATCAGGGACAATCTCACGTTCATTCAAATACATCTTATGTGTAGCTGTTAATGAAATTGTGATAGGCTCAATCGTCTTTGCAGAAGAAGAGGAAGCCTTTGGTAAGTTAAGAGGAATTTGTTCCTCTGTATTCATATACAACGTACTCATCATGAAAAATACGAGCAAGAAGAAAACGATATCAATCATAGGTATAATCATGATGGTAGGTTCTTTTTGTATGCCTACTGAACTACGTTTCATCGTTGACTCCTAATATATAAATCCATAATAGAACCTAATTTTTGCTCTAACTTTGCGATATCTGAATTTACTTTATCTGTGCACCAACTATGGATGGCTAATGCTACGATGGCTACTGAAAGCCCTGTTGCAGTGGCAACCAGCGCTTCGGATACGCCGCCTGTAATAACAGTAGGCGCACCAATATCGCCACCAACGGCCGCGAAGGAGCGGATCATACCAACAACAGTACCCAAAAGGCCAAGTAATGGAGCCATTGTTACCATCATGCTAAGCCAGTTAAGACCACGTTTTAAACGTTCATCCATGTACCCTACCACATCATGTAAACGATTCTCTAAACCTTCCGCACTATATACAGACTCCACGATAGGAGACACGAATCGACTCAATGCATCATCACTATTTTTTATAGAATTCTCTAGAGTAGACCAATTATTACTATTACGACCGGCATCAATGCTATCGGACAACTGCTGTAACTCATGATTGATGTTTCTGTACGTACGAATACGTTCAAATAAAATAGTACATGCTGCTAACATGAATAGTACAAGTGGATACATAACGAAACCACCTGCATTAAATAGGTGAATTGTATACTCCATCATAGCCTCCATATAATATATAAAATTACGTGTTATTTAACAAAAAAATGGTCATCTATATTATTAGATTAACCACCAACATTGACATTATCCTATAAAGTATTTATAAGTACAATAACCCTATACCCCCTACCGTTATGATATTTCTATAGGATTCCATTCTAACTACATATTCCATCCACCTTAAATATACATCTATCCACTATATATAGACAATATTAAGTTCTCGCATAAAAGCTTCATAATTATTATAAAAAATATAATAATTATATCTATTAAAACTATGCTCAATAAGATAATCTCTCATATTTTATAGTTGAAAATCATTATAATTCACGTTCCACCATCAAAAATCTTTTTGTATTTTTATGAGCTTATTATTACTCCATGAATATAATTTATTCACACATGAATAATACTTATACTTCAGACTATCTATATCTTTACGGTCTATTTATTACTCCTATAGCGCTCAATATATCTTATAAACTTATTAACTTATACTCAAACTATAAATATTACAATCTATATAAAAAGAGGACTAAGCCTTTATGGGCTCAGTCCTCTGATTATTCTCATTATAATAGCATAAATCCTTAAAGCAAATTATATGCCATGTATAGCTCTTATTTATTTTTTAGCTTTATCAGCTTTTACCTTTTTATTTTCTTTTACCTTTTTAGGTTTTTCTTGTTTAACCTTTACTGGTTTTTTCGCATTAACAGCAGAACCTGCAGGCTTTACAAATGCATTGTTAAGATTTGTTGCCACTTGCAACGCTACATCCACATTTGGCGTAGAAACAATGGATTGACCAGCTACCGTTACAGTGTCACCACTATAGGATGCAGAACCTGGTGTCACTTGATTGTTATGATACAATCGTGCCAATTTACCAGCCATGTAATAAGCACGCTCTTCGCCTGTGTAGCGGCCACTACCTGCTGGAGTATAGATATTATCACCGTTTACGTACACAGTACCATTCGATACGTTTACATGATTCCCAGAATATGTGTACATACGAGAAATATTATTGTTCACCCGATCGGACAACTTTGGATGGTTATTAGGTGCTACCACTTGTGAAAGCCCTTCACGGTAGTGTTCCCCCACTTTGTTGCGCAGTACTGCCATAGAACCAGCTGCACCACCCACATTGTATGGAGACTCACTTAAAATCTTAAAGCCTAACTCATCAGCGGCTTTTTCTTGACTCATCGTAAACACTTGATTGGATAAGTAGTTACCTGCCACATTAGATAAAATAGCCGCGCCTTCACTACCACCAGCGGCTATACCGACTGCTGTAGAAAGACCAATTTGTTTCTTAGCGCCATTAATAATATCTTTATGCTCGCCATGAGAAATTTCATGGGCCATTACATAGGCTAATTGATCATCATCCAGTGTATCTAAAGCACCCTTGTTAATAGACATAACACGACCAAGTGTGGCAAACGCATTAAACTCCTCATCAGGATTCGCATAGACAACGTAGGAACGCTTTACACTAGGTGTAGCCTCTAATGTCTTCATAATTCGATTTACACGCTCTTGAGCTGCACTATCGTTTAAATAACCAGTTTTCTCTTTTGTGCGTGCCAAACTCTCCTGTTGCCCCTCTGCAGAATTATCCATTTTATTTAATGCAGTAGATACGTAAGCCATAGCAATAGCACCACCAGCTAAGGATTGTACCGCAGCAGAAGCAGCATTGACAGAAGCCGTTTGCATCATAGTAGGTGCCATTGTCACTGCCATAGCAACAGATAAGGTAGCCGCTGTAAGTTTCTTATTCATTCTCTCAACCCCTTAAACAATGATATAGCTATATAATAAAACAATATAGAATGTAAGAAAACGCCAGAATTTCCACACTACCTATATAATATTACTTCATGATAAATATAGAATGAATAATGGAACAATCATTCATCTGTTGCGACGACTTTAGCTGAAAGTACAACAGCCTCTTTCCCCTCTTTAGAAACTGCACTACCATGTGTATAGCCTACTACATCAAAGCCTGCCTCCGCACACTGCTCTGCGATGCTTTCATAATTTTCATTCTTACCACGAGTACACGTAGAAAGATGAACCGTAGTAACGCCTTTTTTCTTGAAAGACTCAATTTTCTTAGCAAGATCCCCACCACTATGTGTGAACCCCACCAACTCAATATCCTCATCAGCATAACGCTCAAAGGAATCTGCTTTATTCATAAATGCTTTTAAGCAACCACCGCAAGAACAGCGCTGCATTGTATCCTCATTCACAAGGACTGCAATTTTTTTAGTCATAAGACCTCCTATGAAAATATAGTATTAGAACTATAGTATAACACAGCTATAAGAAAAATACGTATCTCAAAGCACGTTGATTGATGCTAATTATAGATAGGCAAATTGAGGTTTGAATGCATATATGCTATCATGAGAGAAAGAAGGATTGGGATGGAGAAACCTAAGTTCATATCTTATACTAGACCAAATGGTCATAACGAATTTGAGGAGGAATATTATGCCACTAAAGACTTTAGATAAGATATTTGAAAAAGATATAAATAATCCAGTCTTAACAGAAAACTATTTAGAAGAGAAAGCTAAATTAGAAAACGCGTTAGCCGTTTTAAAATCACGAGAGGCTGAGGGTTTAACACAGCGTGATTTAGCTGAAAAATCTGGTGTTCCACAGTCAACAATTGCCCGTATAGAAAAAGGAGCCAATACAAGTTTAACTACTATGTGCAAAATTGCATTTGCCTTAGATAAACAATTAAAGATAAGCTTAGTATAAAAAATAACCCCTATAAGCCGATATGATGGATTATAGGGGTTTTAATATGTTTATAAATAAATACTTTGAAAGGAGTTGTATTTACACAAATTTAGAGTTACCCAACTGATTTACGGTTCGGTAACATTGGCACGTCGTGCCGCGTTACCGTGTAGATTTAGTTTACCTCCTACCACTAACCGCGGCTTCCTATCAATCCTCACTGTGGATCTCCCTTCTCTGCTTCGCTTCTCCAGCTTCTACTGCCCTGCTCACCAGGTACCCTAGGAGGATAGGAAGCCATACAATGTGTATAGCCTACAACATCAAAGCCGGCCTCAGCACACTGCTCTGCGATGTTTTCATAATTTTCATTCTCATAACGAGTACACGTAGACAAATGAACCGTAGTAACCCCTCTACTCTTGAAAGACTCGATTTTCTTGGCTAGATCGCCACCACTATGCGTGAAACCTATCAACTCAATATCCTCATCTGCATAACGCTCAAAGGAATCTGCTTTATTCATAAATGCTTTTAAGCAACCGCCACAAGAACAGCGCTGCATTCTATCCTCATCCACGAGAACCGCAATTTTCTTACTCATAAGACCTCCTATGAAAATATAGTACTAGAATTAGTATACCATAGCTATAAGAAAAAACGTATCTTAAAGCACGTTCATTAATGCTAATTATAGATATGCAAATTGAGGTTTGAATGTATAGTTACATATAATTGAATTTGCTCAACACCTATATTGTTCAGTAACATGAGCACTACGTGCCGCGTTACTGGTTAGATATAGTTACCTCCTACCACTAGCCGCAGCTTCCTATCAATCCTCACTGTGGATTTCCCTTCTCTGCTTCGCAGCTCGGCAAATCTTACGTTTGGAAGAAGGTGATGTGTGGGCCCCATACGTCGCTACGCTCCTCTGTTAGCTCACACCCTACCCTTCCCAGCACCGTCTAACACGGACACCTACATAGATAGTACCTCTACAACCTTGGCTGGAGACGGCTCTAGTAGGCCTAGCTAGTCGAAGACTAGCAAAAAGAAAAAGGCCTACCTTTAGGTAG